>CAVVGS010000012.1:0-80988 GCA_963747795.1 uncultured Verrucomicrobiae bacterium | reverse complement strand
AAGGCGGGGGCCGGAATCGGCCTTTTATCGTCGTGTTGCAGGCACTTACATAAGTGGATTTCAGAAAGGGATCCAAGCTGAATCTGTCACTGCTCCTCTACTACCGTTCTTGACTCCGTTGGTATCCGTTTTGGTGTCCGTCCCTGCCGGCTTGAGTTGGCTGCTCTTGACGAGCCAGAGGTTTACCTTAAGGTTTACCTTATGCCCACGATTGCGACTAAACTCCCCAAGGACTTGGCACATCAGGTTCGAAAGGCCGCCCATACTCGCAAAACCACCGTCTCGGCGTTTCTTCGCCAAGGCGGTCGAAAACGAGGTGACAGGACGCCCGGGTGAGACCTTCGGCTCAAGATTCGGACACCTCTTCGGAACAGCAAAGAAGCTTCCGGCCGATGCTTCCATCAAGGAAGGTTATGAGGATTAACCAAGCGATCCTTGATACCGGGCCACTTGTGGCGGTCCTATCCGTCAAGGATGCGCTCAATGATTGGGCGGTTAAACTGTTCTCGGAACTGCCGCTGCCCTGCCTTACCTGTGAAGCGGTCTTGTCCGAGGCCTTTTTTCGCATTCGCAAGGATGAGGGCAGCCCGGGCACTGTGCGAGATGATCGATGGCGGGGCTTTCCGGATCATGCCGGTAACGACACTCGGCGGGGTCGCCCGGTATGTGGTGCGATTCAAGGTGGACTTTGCGGATGCGTGCCTGGTCGCATCGTCTGAGAACTTTCCGGCCGCCACCATAGTGACGACTGATAAAAGCGATTTCTCGATCTTGCGGCGCTTCGGCCGGGAGCCGATTCCTTTCATCGCCCCCTGATATGCCAGCCTAACCCGTATTGCCGATCGGCACGGGATGCTTCGCGCTACTTATATCGCTTGGCGTCCTGCAATCGGCGTCCGCTTCCGAGCACCGGTTGTTGCGCCTCTCCAGCCGACTGTTGAAAAAGCGCGACTGAGCGCTTTGCGGGACGCATTGGCCTTTGGCGTGAGGGACGCCAAGCGCACTCGGTCCGCGGTCGAAGTCGCCGGAACGCCGATTGTGGAGTCGACCGAGGATCACCCCGACGAGGGCGCGCGTTACCTTCCTGTGGAAAGGCAATGCCGAAACCCGGAGTGTGAGGTTGTTTTCCGGACCGCAGATAATCGGCAATTCAAGAACCTCGGGTTCCGACGTCTGGACGGCACGGACGTCTGGTTCCTCACGTTGCATGTCCCCCGGGGATGGCGCGTCGGATACATGCTGGTCGAAAACGCCGAACAGCGCGGCTATCCCAAGGGCGGGGCGTGGATGGCCGCCGTAAGACGGGATCCTCTCAATCGCTTCCACACGGAGCAGGACGCCGCTACCCCAGCCTTCGATAGGCTCTACTCGATCTTTGAGACCCCAGGGGCCCCTCCTGAGCCCTGGTTGCGCCGGCACCCGGGCGTCGCCGCCGGTGCTGTCACGACGCGGCGGTTGACGAGTGCGCGCCTAGGAACCGAACGGACGGTAGACGTGTATGTACCCGCCAGATATGGCGCCGAGGGCGAGCGGCCGGCCGGGACCGTCTACCTGTTCGATGGCGACGACTACCTTCGGGACATGCGCATCGCGGAGGTTCTCGACAACCTGATCGGCGAGCGCCGCATCGCCCCGCTTGTCGCAGTTATGATCGGCGACCTGCCCGGCGCCGCCCGCGAGCGGGAGCTAAGTTGTGATCCGAACTTCACGGAATTTCTAGCTGCCGAACTCGTGCCGTGGGTTAGGCGCAATTACTCCGTTAGTTTGGACCCGCGCCGTACGATCGTCGGAGGCTACAGCATGGGCGGACTTGAGGCGGCGTACGCTGCGAGAGTCCATCCCGAGCTTTTTGGGCTGTACTTTCGCAGTCCGGATCCTTTTGGTGGCGGCCCTCATCGCCTGTGGCTGCAAACCTTTCGGAACCTTGGATCGTGACGCAGTACGCGGCAGCGGGACCGCAGCAGGTCCGTTTTTTCCTGAGCGTTGGGCGCTACGAGCCGGGCCCGGAACACGAAGGCCTGATCAACAATCGGACCCTGAGCGAGGCTCTCCGGTCCCGCGGCTACGAACTCAAATACGAAGAGGTCGAGGGTCAGCACGACCCGATCAATTGGCGCCTGACGCTTCCCGACGGATTGATGTTCCTGGCGCCGCCGGAATAGAATTGGAGGCGCGGGCCGGAATCGAACGGAGGATTCTGGCTCATTTGCCCTGGGGCATAGAGGGGAATCGAACCGGGGTAAGTGAGTTTTGTGAACAATTCTATGCTCGGGTGTCCCGAGGTGAATTGGGGCCGCTACTCGGGCTCCGCAAATAACACCGCTGACGAGCAGGCCGGCTAGCGATTGCCCGGGTGAAACCCGATCTTTCGCCCGTGCTCAAGCTCCCCAGATGTCGTAAGCTGGCGGATGCTGGGCCAGCTCCCAGCCCGTCTGACGGCGGAACAGACTGCCTGGGTGTTGAATTGCCAGTCGCATGACGTGCCGGTTTTGGTTGCTGTCCGGCTGCTCAAGCCACTGGGAAATCCGATGCCGAACGCGGTGAAGTATTTCGGAACACTTGATGTGCTGGAAATGGCCCGAGACAGGGCGTGGCTGGCGAAGGTGACCAACGCCGTGAGCCAGCATTGGAAAGCGAAGAATCAGCGGAAGACCGGAGCTGGCGCAAATGGCGCCTTGCAGGCATCGACCGGCGTGCTATCTTCACTGCATGACCACCAGAGTTGCCGCAACCTACGAGGGCGAAGTCCTGAAGCTCCGCCAACCGTTGCCGCTGCCCCTGCATAGCGAGGTTCTCGTCACGGTCGAGACTGACGTTCCCGCTGACCCGGACCGCCGCGACTGGATGACGGCAACTGAGGCCGCGCTGCTCAAGACTTGGGACAATCCAGCAGACGATGTCTTTAATCAACTGCGCGAAGCATGATATTGTCCTGCTGCCAATCCCGTTCACGGACCTGACGAGCCGGAAGGTGCAGCCGGCGGTCGTTGCGGCGATCTTTCCCCAGCATGGGGACGTGGTATTGGTCCCGATCGCGTCGCAGATTAACAACACCGACGTGCCCTTGGCCGACTGGCAGGCGCAGGCCTGAACGTCCCTTGCGGAATCAAAGCGCAGATTGCGACGCCGGAGCAGTCGATGATCGTGCGCCGTCTGGGTCAACTGTCCGACAAAGACAAGACCACATTCGATGAGCGGTTGACCGCGTGGCTCCAATTGAGGGCCGTGCCGACAAAGAGGAATTGGTTCTTGTCGCTGCTCGGGAAGTAGCCTCACGCACTGGCCGGGACTGCCATCGGGACGACCGTACCGGGCACCATGGATTTTTCGTAGTCCTCCAAGGGTGGAATGATCACTTGAGCTTTATTCGCGTAGGCGCGATGCACGGCCTTGCTGGCGTGACCCAGGGCCTCCTGGGCGAATCTTTCGGGGTAGCCGGCGGTCTTGGCGCGCTCGGCCCAGGCATACCGGTAACTGTGCAGGGTAATGCCCGTAATTCCCAGCCGGTGGCAGCAGTGCCAGAATTCGCGCGACCGGTGCGTCTCCTGCTTGTTTCGGTGGTGAGGGAAGAGCGGCCCGGATGTAGGGAGGGCCCGCAATACGGCTTCAAGATCGCTGCCAAAACGGATGATCGATGCCGTTCCAGTCTTTTGGCGCTGAAAGCTGACGATTTTGGTTTGCCAGTCGATGTCCTCGGCTGAGAGGTTGGCGACATCGGTTTGCGCGGCACCCAGGTGCCAACAGCATTCGTAGTAAGCTCGGCGCTCCGGGTTGAGTTCGCCGGCGACAATGGCCTGGTGCTCGGCCCAGGTCACCGCCCGCTTCTCTTTGAAGCGGATTTTGGGCCATCGTTTCTTTGGGAGGACCGCCCACGGCAGCCAGCCCAGGTCCAGGGCGAAATTATGAATCCGCCGCAGAAAGATGTTCGTTGAGACTGACCCGGCCTCAAGCACCTTGAAAAAGTGGGCCGGTTGGGTTTCCACGATTGGCATGGCGCGGATGAGGTCGAAGGCCTTGTCGGCCATGGCCCGGCGATGCCGAATCAACGTGGCTCCGGTCTTGGCCTTGGCCATTTCGTCCATCGCGGCCTGCCAGGGACGCTTTGCGATTTCAGGGTCATTCGCGGACAGGTACGTCCGGGCCATGTGGAGGTTGAGCACGGGTTGCCGGAAGGCTTCATTCTTGGCGTGCAGGAGCGCCAGGGCTTGCCCTTCGTCCTTGGTTCGGAGGCTGAGCTGCTGGTGGGTTGTCGTGTCTTCGCAGTAAAAGACGTTAGCGCGGCGAAACAGCGTGAAGCGTAGCTTCATGGTGATGCGCTGAATCGTAGAGCATCCCGAGGGACTCGCGTTAGCGAGTAGCAGGCGAGTTTCAGCGGAGTATCGGTGAATCCTGGAGGGGTAGCTCTCCCCCGCCCGGTTTCACTGACATTTTCACTGACAGTGGCCCTTCCGAAACGCGCAACTCTTTCCTGCCCAAACAGAAAATTTTGGAGGCGCGGGCCGGAATCGAACCGGCGCATAGAGGTTTTGCAGACCTCGGCCTTACCACTTGGCTACCGCGCCCTCGTTCCTGAGGACAGAACTTAACGAACTAAAACCACCCCTGCCGGACGGCAAGGAGAAACAGGGACTGCGTTTCTCCCAAGGCGCTCCGGAACACTCAGTACCGTTTGTTGTAATCCGAGTGCGAGCCGATCCACTCCCATAAAAAACAAGGAACCTGAGTATTTTCCGATAGCTCGGTAATGGTCACCGATTCGCACCGACCAGTTGGGGCTGCCAATTGATTTGAAGTGCAGGGAGGGGTGGAAGGCATTGCCCTGCCAGAGTCGATAGTTCTTACGCGCCAAGGCCTTCACGTCGGCCGGCAAAGCCGCGTAAATGCGCCAGAATTCCGGCGTGCCACTACTCGGAATGGTCACGACTTGCCGAAGATATCCGACAAGGGCCGGGTCTGACCGGCCCGATCGGCCGCGTCGGCTTCACGATTCATGGCGTCAAATTTTCCCGCGTTTGCATCCGCCTTCATTTGTCGATCCCAATCATCGTCTGCCCATCCGCAAAGCTCGGCAATCAGCCCGGCTCGCTCTTCAAGCGGGAGGCGGTCGATCGCTGCCTTGATTTCCTGAACGGTGCTCATTGGGGCACATTGTGGTGCAATTGGGCCACAGCGCAAGCCGGAGGGCGGCCGACGTTCCCCTTCTCAAGCGCAAGCACCCGCCAATCTTTACCGGACGCGGGAATTGCCTTCGCTGAATCTGACATTCCAACGTTCGGCGCGAAACGTTCGGGTAATTCGACACCTGGACGAACGTGTGCATTTTCGTTTTTATATGGGAGATCGCGATTGGGGAGCCATTCCCCACCGTCTTAGGGTATTTTTTCACCTCGTTTGCGGCTGCATGATTGCCGGCTGCGGAAGGCAGACCCGCGTCGAAGTCGGCGCGCGGGAACAGATTTTGCATATCGGAAACGGAGCCGAGCCCAAGGACCTCGACCCCGCAACGCAGGCGGCGGAGATCGAGTACGTTATCGACACCGCCCTTTTCGAGGGGCTGGTCAATATCGCAAACGACGGTGACACGATCCTCCCCGGAGTTGCCGAGCGCTGGGACGTATCGCCGGACGGACGGACCTACACGTTCCACCTCCGTTCGGATGCGCGCTGGTCCGACGGCGGCCCGGTCATTGCGGATGACTTTGTCTATTCCTTTCGGCGTGTTTTCACGCCGTCAATGGGCTGCCAGAACAACGTTTATGGATTCATGATCAAGGGTTCGCGGGCGATGAACGAAGGGAAGGACGCCGCGCTTGGCGTGGCTGCCATCGACGCTCGGACGCTCAGGATAGAGCTGGAGTATCGGGCTCCTTATCTCCTGTACATTCTGGCCGGCGCTCCATTCGTGCCGGTGCCTCGGGCCGTCGTCGAACGGTTCGGGGGCGGAACTCGTCCGGGTTCACCTTGGACGCGACCTGGCAAAATCGTCTGCAACGGACCGTTCATTCTCTCATCGTGGCGCCCGAATCAGGAGGTCGTCGCGACTCGGAACCCCTACTATTGGGATGCCAGGCGCACGCGGCTGCGCGAGATTCATTTCTATCCCACCGACGATGTCGAATCCGAGGAGCGCGCGTTCCGCGCAGGGCAGCTGCACATCACCTACGGTCTGCCCACCAGCAAGATTGCCTCCTACCGGGAACGCGGCGATCCCCAGCTCCATGTCACTCCGCAGTTGGACACCACTTACGTGCTCTTCAATGTCACGGTCCCCCCATTTAACGACACCAGGATTCGTCGCGCGCTGGCACTGGCGATCGATCGCGAAAAAATCGTTCCCGCCGTCGGCAAAGGATCCTTGGATCCCGCGCATTCATTGACCCGTCCAGGGACCGGAGGTTACACCCCGCCCGCCGTTGTCGATTTCGATCCCTCTTTGGCCCAAAAGCTTCTCGCGGAAGCAGGGTACCCCGGCGGCAAGGGCTTCCCGCCCGCGACCATCCGGATCTCCAGAGGTCCGCTAGCCACACTCGTCGAAGCAATCCAAAACTCCTGGCAGGAGGTTCTGGGAATCAACATCGGCATTGAGGTCCAGGAACAGAAGACGTTTTTCGACGCCATTCACTCAAAGGATTACCACGTCGCGTTCACGCCCTTTTTCTACGGCGTCAATGCAGCGGAGACCATCCTAATGATCGCACAGGGAGAATCACTTTGGAATGACACCGGCTGGAAGAGCCCTGCGTTCGATCAAGCCTACCACGACGCCAGTTTCGCCCCAGATGAGACCGTCCGCCGCGCCGCCTTTGATCGCATGGAGCGGCTGATCCATGACGAGGCTCCTTACATCCCAATCGGGTTTTTAAACCAGCCCCACCTGATAAGTTCGAAAGTCAGGGGCTGGCGCGACAACGCGCTTTATGCGATCGACTGGCGTGAACTCTGGCTAGAGCCCTAGTTGCCGAACTCGGCGCGAGCAGGCGCATTATCAGGAGACGCGCAGTCGGCTTAAACCGCACCGCTTGCACGCGGGGGGAGAATCCATTGCAAGCCGCGGATCCGACGAACACCTAGGCTTCGGCTGTGGTTGGATTGATGACTCGCTTGACTTCGGAAATACGATTGGCGGGGAATCCGCCCTGCTTCGCATGCTCGCGCACGAGTTGCTCGTTCGGGGCAATATAGACGCAGTAGATCTTGTCGTCGGTAACGTAGCTTTCAACCCATTGGATGCTCGGCCCCAACTGTTGAAGGACGCTGCAGGATTTCCGGGAGATACCCTGAAATTCGGCGGAACTTAGTTTTCCAACTCCCGGGATTTCGCGTTCAATGACGTACTTCGGCATGGTGAGGATTCCCTTTCTTGTGTTTGATTGACGACCTCGACCAACTCCGAACAGGCGCCGGGCGGGGTTCATGCAGGGGAACTGATGACGATATCGGTCAATTGCAAGCGGCCGCAACCGATCGCCCGCGAGAACCCACGTTCGGCACTCCGTCTTGTCGGTACCAGGTCGAAGGCGTAGCTGGGTGGGCTTTGTTGTCACCCTTGTTGTCACCCGACGCCAAAAAATGGGCTGCTTACAGATAATTCAGGATAATGGCGGTCCATACCTAAGCGTCCAAGTATCCGTGAAATGACGACTCTAGCTGGCTCCGGAAAACTCTGGATTTAAAGTCCTTATCGGTTTTGGAGACATCGGCCTTACCACTTGGCTATCGCGCCCTCGTTGTTGAGGACAGAACTGAAGGTAATACCCGCCGCCCAAAGTCAACGGAAACGATAATTCGGCCGATAAAAGCCGGCAAAAGGCCTCAGGCCTCCAGAATTGAAATCACCCTGGCGTGCGATCCCAAGAATTGAATACTTGAGGCTGCTGAGATCTTTCCGGCTTTTCGGCAAATTCACCTGGTCAGGTAGCCATTCAACCCCAGCCACTCCTCCAACCGGTCCATGAAATGGTCAGCCCCGCCACCCCGCTTGCGGAAGCCGTGGCGGCCGGTCTGGAAAACATGCAGTTCGGCGGGAATGTTGGCTTTGCGCCACGCATCGAACATTTCGAGCGATCTCATATATCCTTCCGACTGATCGTCGGCAGCGACCGCGATGAAGATCGGAGGCGCGCCGGCGGGCGGAGCTTCTCCGTTCGCCTCGGCGGCGTAAATTGCGGCGGCGAAGTTGGGGCGTGTTGCGGCTGCGCCCCTGATCGTGCGCATGACCACAGCGCCGCCGGCCGAGAAGCCGATGATGCCGATGCGATCGGGCCTGATGCCGTAGGCAGTTGCGTTCTCGCGGATCAGCCCTATCGCCTGCTGGCCGTCGGCACCGGCCATGGCCCGGACATCTTGACCGGCCTGAGGCCCCGTCGTTGGCAAAGGAGGAGCGGGGCGGTTGACGGTGCCCGGTTCGTTGAGCGCGGCCGCCGAAGGCGGGGTCGCCGTGGGCGGGGTCGGGTTGCGGGCCGGGGAGTTGGGGCCGATGAACCGCAGCCGGTATTTCAGCACAAACGCGTCCACGCCCATATCGTTCAAGCGTTTGGCAATATCCACGCCTTCGTACGACATCATGAGGTTTCGGAATCCGCCGCCCGGGGCCACGATCATTGCGGTGCCTACCGCCTTCGCTTTATCCGCCGGGTAATACAAAAGCTCGGGATGAACCACGTTTTGAATGGTGGGATTGCTGGGGGATCCACCTGGGCTCTCCGCCCAGGTCCAGTTCTCCGAGCCGGGGGCTGTCCCTGGATACAGCGCGATCACCTTGGTGGGAGGAGCAAACGGAATGTCGGCACCCGAGGCTATGGTTGCCGCGGCGAACATGCAGAGAAGGGGCAGGTAGGGCAGATTCATTGGGATAATGTCAATGGCAGGCTTGACGCACGGATGGGGTGTCAGGGTTCGATCTTCTCCGCGGCGCGGCCAAGTCCTTGATCGCGACCGAGCAAAAGCACGATCTGCCAGAGCGTCATCTGCGCCATTCCACGACAATGCCGGACGCGGCCCGGCATTGGCAGCCTTGTAGGGCTTCCTGGTTTTCCCTCATGGCATCGACCCTGCAAAAGCGCCGCCGGAAACCTGTTTCGAGGAAGTCACCTTCGACGGTGGATCGTTTTTGGGTTCGCGCGGGCGACCCGGAGATGGATCGCGCAGGCGATTGGCTCCTGAAGAATCTTTCGGCAATCCGAGACCAGGCCCGCAGCGATTCGCCGTTACGTCGCGCGGCCTCCGCTTCCTGGGAAGCGTACCTAAGAAACCACCGGCCGATTCAGAATCGCCAGCTCACATTCAGCATCGGGCCAATCGCGTTCACGCCCGGATCGACCTTGTCGAAGTGTCCGTTTGAGACGTGCTGGTAATAGACGCCGACAGTGGCGGCGCAGCGCTCGGCGACAACGACGCGTCCGCCACCATAGACCAGCCAATTGAAATTGAACTCCTGGCCCTGGCCGCCGGGAATCTCGTAGCCTTTGGCGTCGAGCCAGCCTATACCGCCGCCGCTGGCCAGGAAAAAACACCTAACCCGCCTGTCATCCCACCATTCAAGAAGGCCGGCCGCCGAACCGCCGTAATAGTGATGCTCCGGCGACTGAAGGATCGGTTCAAGCAGCAGGCTGTACCGCGATCGCAGAACCAGTTCGCCGCCGAGGACCCGGCGCTGGAAGTCGGCCGGCCCGACAAGCGAAAGCATCTGCGGCAGGAAGACATAATCGAGCGGCGACGCCGAGCCGGTGAAATGCCAGAGAATGCCGCTTTCGACATCCAGCCGCCACTGCTGGGTGGGGTCGCTTGACGGGGATTCCATCGCAATCGCTGCCGCCACCCCTGCAAACAGAAAACCCAACGCCCCGACCAGGGCTTTGATCATGACGCCATTTTCGGTCGGACATCGATCTTGGCAACCGCGAACTCCGCGCGCCGATTCGCCCGTGACGATCTCCCCGCAAGAATCGGGGAAATGCGTTCAGGGCAGGCCGGGCTGGGATGGCGACGCCTCTTGGAATCCGGTGCCGCTAAAAATTGAATCGATCGATGTTGTCCTTGTCGAAAATGACCGGCTTCCCGAGGTAGATCTGGCCGCCCTCGATTCGGAAGGCGCCGAGGGATCCTGCGTTGAAGGATTTGTCGCCAGGCTTCAGGGTTCCTTTGACCAGCGCGACCGCCGCCTGGACAGTGAGGCGGCCCAGATCCTGCGTGGACCAGAGTATGACGTTGTCTGTTACGCCCTCGTGCACGTACCTCCTGTTCTCGTTGGGCAATCCCAGGCCGATCACCTTCACCTTGCCGGCCTTGCCGGCCTGCTTGACCGCCTCGGCGGCGCCAGGCACGCCGGGCGAGCAGATGGCCATGACGAGCTTGAGGTCGGGATAGGTGCCGAGGAGCCCGGCAGTCTCGATCCGGGCCTTCTCAATCATGTCGTCGCACGGGCGGATCGCGACCTGCTTCATCGCTGGATAGGCCGACTGGTTGCGCGCGTCGATGTACTTCCGCCATTCGTTCTCGTTGGCCGAGGTCAGATTCGCGGTGATGAGGGCGTACTGGCCCTCATTTCCGCAGAGCCTCGCGGCATCGTCCATCAGGGCGGTGCCGATGCTCTCGGCGGTGGCTTGGTTGACGAAGAACGCGCGGGCGTCGGCCTCGGAATCGGCATCGTAGGTTATCACCTTGATGCCCCTGGCCCGGGCCTTGCGCAGCGCGGCGGACATGCCCGCCTTGCTGTCGCAGGCGGCCGCAATGGCATCCACCCCCCGCGCGATCCAGCCGTTGACGATCTCGATCTGCCTGGCCGGATCGGGGTCGGCCGGTCCGTCGTAAACAAGATCAACGCCCAGGCTCTTCGCGGCGTCCTCCGCACCGTCCCGGCAGGAGGCGAAATACACATTGCCCTTGGATATGGGCAGGAAGGCAACCGTGAGCTTCCCTTCGGCGGCCTTCATGCCGCCGGCCAGAATGAGGGTTGCGGCGAGGACCAGGGGAACGATTCTTTTCATGGGGTTATGCACTTTCTTGTCGCCATGAATTTGGCGCAACGCTGCCGTTGAAGCAACATGTCAACAGAGCAGCCGCCACGAGGCCTGCCGACAGCCTGGGAGTTCAACAAGGAAATCGTCTTTGGAGAGATCGGCTCCCTGCTGGGCGCGTATGTCGCTGCGCTGAGCGCGGCGCAGCTGACCCGGAATGCCGCCGTGATCTCCGGCGTTCTGATACCGGGGACCCTGCTGGGAGGGGCGATCTTCTGGCTGGCGGCGCGTATTGCGCACCAGCGGAGGCGCCACAACTGGTCGGTGGGGGTCCTTGCGCGGGACATCAGCTTTTTCACGCCGGCGGCGGCCATCCTGGGATTCGCCGTCTATGATCCTGCGATATTCCTCGCCTCCCACTTTCTGCTCGTGCACCGCGCGGGCGTTGTCCTGTCCGTCGCGGGCGGCCAGCTCACCGCGTTCTCCCTTTTTCTCGGCAGCATGAACGCCTACCGGTTGATTCTGGCAGGAACCGGTACGAGGCACCTGTGAGGCCCGCTCTGGGCCGCCCCGCTCCTCAGGCGTGCAGCTCAGCGGCCGCCGGGCGAGCCCGGGAAGCAAGGCTTTTGGCAAGCCCAAGCAACACCCGCCCGGCCGAATCGGGATCGAACCGGAATTCGGCCAGAACGGCGCGATAGCCATCCAGTTTCCGGAGAAAGCCCGCAATTTCAGAAGTTGTCGGCTTTTCCGAGAAATCGCCAAGGCCTGCCTCCTCGATGAAGGCCGAATTTGCCGTCTGCTCGAACTCGTTCTTCAAGGGCACGCCGAAGAACGGTTTCTTAAGCCAGACCGCCTCTGTGATGAACGACAGACCGCTGGTCCCGATGGCCGCCTTGCAGCCGGCCAGCTCCCGGGGCATGCGCTCGTTGAACACCCGGAAGGTCAGGTTCCCCTCGGTGGCTTCGAGGTCATACCCGTACACGATGAATCGCTCATCAATCCCGCGCAGAACCTGGAGAAGCGCGGGATTGCGTTCCTTCAGATACACCAGGACGTAGTCGCCTGTTTCCGGCCGCAGATGCCGGAAATCATCCTGCACGGTCGGCGGCACGACGTGCACGTTGCTTGGGACCTCCTCCTGGGAAAGAAACGACATCACGACGAAGGCGTCGGCCCCCGCTGCGACAACCCTGGCCGCCGTCCTTGTGATAAGAGACGAGAGATAAAACCCTCGCGGCACCGGCTGACGCACGAACAGCAGGGCATGCTGATTATCGAACGATATGAACGGCACGCCCATCGAGCGGGCGAGGAGCGCCGTGAGGGGTTCGAAATTGATGACGAACAGGTCGGGGGAGAAAGCCTGCAGTTGCCGGCGCAGCGACATCCAGTTCGCCGCGTAGTACCGGAGGACGCCCATGTTCCCGGCAACGGACTTGGCGAGCGAGAGGCGGCCGGCCTTGTTGTAGCAGTGGCGAATGCCGCGGATTTCCATCAGGTCATACCCGCCGAGAAGTCCGACGGACCGGCCGTAGGTCACCACCTTCAGCCGATGCCCGGCGGCCTCGAGAACGGGCAGAATCGAGCGGGCCGTGGACGCGTGCCCCCGCCCTTCCCCCGAGAGTGCATATACGATGTTCATGTGTCCCCCTGCGCGGGACGATCCTGCAGTCCGGCAGTCGTGTCGACCCCGATGAGTGGTCGTTGCCAATTCGTTACATTGGAGGCAGGCCGGCACGGCCAATTCGCAACGGAAGCGCAGGAATAGACGGCATGGGAACGCTGCCCCTTCTCCCTTGGTCCAATTCTTCTGGAACTTGCCATGCCAAACCATCAGGGTTCCTGACCTGCACCAACATGGGAATGCGACGAATCATTTGGTTCACGGCGGAGCTGTTCGCGATGACGGTCGCCGGATCCGCCTTTGCTTTCGTGCGGGCGCCAAGACTTCGGTCTTCGCTTGCCGTGGCCTGGGCGGCGGTGATTCCCTTGTGCCTCGCCCTCTTCACGGCGCACTTCCAGAGGTTGCGCGCCAGCTTCGATCGTTTCTTCGATCATCACCCAAATGCACCCTCCCGCTGAGCGCCCCCGATTGCTCATATTCATCGTGGCCTACTACGCGGAGGCCACGATTCTTGAAGTGCTGCGGCGGATCCCCGAATTTGAGGGATATGACGCGCATGTCCTGCTGATCGACGACGGCTCGAAGGACAGGACTTTCGATCTGTCGGAGGGCGTCCGCAAGTCGGGCGAATACAAGTGCCCCATGACCGTGCTCGCCAATCCTGCGAACCAGGGTTACGGAGGAAACCAGAAGCTCGGCTATCACTACGCGATCGAAAACGGCTTCGACATCGTGGCGCTGCTGCACGGGGACGCCCAATACGCCCCCGAGGTGCTGCCGAGCCTTCTCGATCCGATAGCGCGCGGCGAGGCGGACGTCGTCCTCGGGTCGCGGATGCTCGTGCCATGGGACGCCCTGCGGGGCGGAATGCCGCTCTACAAGTTCGCGGGGAACCGGATCCTCACCTGGTACGAGAACCGGGCGCTCGGCTCGCGCTTGAGCGAATTTCACACCGGGTACAAGGTGTGCACAACCGCAGCCCTGCGGCGCATTCCCTTCGAGCTGAATTCAAACGTCTTCCATTTTGACACCGAGATCCTCATCCAATTCCTCCGGGCGCGCTGCCGGATCGCGGAGGTGCCGATACCGACCCATTACGGCAAGGAGGTTTGTCACGTGAACGGGATCCGCTATGCGAAGGACGTCGTCGTCGCGTCGACGACGGCGATGCTGCAGGAGTACAGGCTCGTTTACCGCCGCAATTTCGACGTCGATTCCGATGCCGACCTTTCCGGGCGGTACCAGTCCAAGCTCGATTTTCCGAGCACCCATTCCGAAGCATTGAAGGAGGTGACCCCGGGGTCGGTTGTCATGGACATCGGCTGCGGACCGGGGATCCTCGCCGACCCGCTGCGGTCAAAGGGTTGTCGCGTAATCGGGATCGACAATCATCCCGCTGCCGGGGTATCGACCTTCGATGAGTACCACTCGGCCGATCTAGACGGAGAGGACCTCCCACGGGGGCTCGACGGCGTGGACACGATATTGCTCCTCGACGTGATCGAGCATCTTCGGTCGCCCGAGAAATTCTGCCAGACGCTGAGGGCCGTTGCCCAGGAGAATCTCGGTGTCAAAATTGTCCTGTCGACGGGCAACATCGGTTTTTTTGTGACTCGCTTCATGCTCTTCTTGGGACAGTTCAACTACAGCCGGAACGGGATACTGGATCGGACGCACACGCGCCTTTTCACGTTTTCGTCGTTCACGCGACTGCTCGGGGAATCCGGATTTGAGATCGTGCGAACCAAGGGAATCCCAGCGCCGCTGCCGCTGGTCATGAAGCCGGGACTTCTGCGGAACACCCTCATGCGGATCCAGGCCTTCATGATAAGGATTTCAAGAGGCCTTTTCGCCTACCAGATATTCCTGGTCGCCCGGCCTCTGCCCACGATCCATACGCTGCTCGGCGAGACCGAGCGGCATTCGTCGGAAAAGGCTTCCCAAACGGGAAAATGACCGCCAGGGACCTCCCGGCGGTGTCCGGGTGCCGGCCTTGAAAATGCCGATTGCCAATCCGCCGGTGTTTTTCGACCATGCGCGCCATGGTCAAGACCCTGCTTGTGACAGGCTCATCGGGGCTAATCGGTTCCGAGGTCTGCGCCTATTTCGCCCGCGAGCTCGGCTACAAGGTTCATGGGATCGACAACAACCAGCGGGCCGTCTTCTTCGGCCCTCAGGGGGACACGCGCTGGAATCAGGTGCGGCTCCAGCGCGAACTGGAGGGGTTTGTCCACCATGAGCTGGACGTCCGCGACCGGGCCGGCGTACTTGCCAAGGTCGCCGAGCTGAAGCCCGACGCGATAGTCCATACGGCGGCGCAGCCGAGCCACGACCGGGCGGCGGCGATCCCATTTGACGATTTCGACACGAATGCGGTCGGAACACTGAATTTCCTGGAGGCGGCAAGACAGTCGTGCCCTGAGTCGCCGTTTGTCCACATGAGCACAAACAAGGTCTACGGCGACGCCCCGAACCGGATCGCCATGCGGGAATCGGCCACGCGATGGGACTACGCCGACGCGGCCTTCGAGCACGGAATTCCCGAGACTTTCACGATCGACCAGTCGAAGCATTCGCTTTTCGGCGCATCGAAGGTCGCGGCCGATGTCATGGTTCAGGAGTATGGGCGTTACTTCAACCTGCCCTCCTGCTGCCTTCGCGGCGGGTGCCTCACAGGTCCAAACCATTCCGGGGTCGAGCTGCACGGATTCCTCAGCTATCTGGTCAAGTGCAACCTCGAAGGGCGTGAATACCGCGTGTTCGGGTACAAGGGCAAACAGGTGCGGGACAACATTCATTCGCTGGACGTCGCCCGCTTCATTGCCGCCTTTGTCGGGGCGCCGCGCGCAGGGGAGGTGTACAACCTGGGCGGGGGTAAGGCGAACAGCGCCTCTATCCTGGAGGCCTTTGCGCTCGCCGAGAGAGTCTCGGGGCGCAGGCAGCTCCACACCTACGTCGAGCAAAACCGGATCGGCGACCACATCTGTTACTATTCGGACCTTCGCAAGATGCGCGCCCATTACCCCAAATGGGACATCACCCAAAGCCTCGAGGAAACGGTGCGCCAGATCGTCGCGGCGTGGGGAAAACGAGAGGGTCTGGCGCGGGTAACAAATTGACGAATTGCCGGCTCGCGCCTAGGTTGGGGTTGTAAATGATCCTCGTCAGGCAAATCGCCGCACCGTGCTTTGCCGCCCTTTTGGCCGGGGCCGGTGCATGCGGGCGGGCCCAGCCTTCGGATGCGGGTGATTCGCCGTTTCTGCCGCCCTCCGCGACGGCCGCAAATGGGCCCCAATCGCAGTCGAGCCCATACGAGCTCACGGGCTCCCTCACGACAGGCCGTGGGACAGAGGTTTGCATATTTGATTCGCAGGCCAAGCGCAGCCATTGGATCCCGATCGGGAGCGCCTACGGCGACATCCAGGCAGTCAGCTACGACGCGGCGGGCGATTGCGCCGTCATCAGCGTGCACGGTTCCAAGATGTCGCTTGCCATGCGCAAGGCGGTGGTCGCCGGGCTGCCCGCACATATGCCGGGTCTGCCGTCGCCCATGCCAACGCTCTACGGGGGCGTTGTTCCCCCTGCCCCAAGAAACCCGCCGCCGGTCGTGCAGCCCGTGTCCCCCGAGATTGCAAGACAGGAGCGCGAGGCGCGCATGCTCGTGAGCGACCTCATGGATATTGGCATGCAGCAGCGCAAGGCGCACGAGGAGGCCATGAAGGCCGAGCAGGCCCAGCAGGCGGCCAAGCCGAACTGAGCGGGGCGGCGGCATCAAAAAAGGCTTTCCGGGAGCGCCTTTTTCCCCGACCGTACGGGATGCGCATCCTGATTTCGGGCGTATGCGGCTTCGTCGGATCGACGCTTGCGCGCGCCCTAATGCTCGAAGAGCCCGGCGCAAGGCTGCACGGCTTCGACAGTTTCGTACGGCCCGGGAGCGAGTCCAACCGGGCGGAACTCGGGCGCCTGGGGGTCAGGCTGTTTCATGCGGACATGCGCGTTGCGAGCGACGTGGACAGCCTGCCGCCCTGTGACTGGGTCATCGACGCCGCGGCCAACCCGAGCGTCCTGGCCGGCGTGGACGGGCGCTCCAGTTCGCGGCAGGTGCTCGAGCACAACCTCGGCGGAACAGTGAATCTGCTGGAGTACTGCAAGCAGCATCGGGCTGGGCTCATCCTATTGAGCACCAGCCGCGTGTATTCGATCGCCCCGCTTTCGACCCTGCCGCTCATCGTCGCCGACGGGGCGTTTCGCCCGGCGGGCGAGGCGGCCAAGGGAACCCCGGGGCGGGGTCTGCCCAAGGGCCTGACCGCGGACGGCATAGCCGAGACATTTTCCACCGAGGCGCCCATTTCCCTTTACGGGGCGACCAAGCTTGCGAGCGAGGCGCTTGCCCTCGAATACGGCGAGGCGTTCGGCATCCCGGTCTTTGTCAACCGTTGCGGGGTCCTCGCCGGGGCCGGCCAGTTTGGCCGCGCCGACCAGGGAATCTTCGCCTCCTGGCTCAACCGCTGGCTGCGGCGGCAGCCGCTCGCCTACCTCGGCTTCGGGGGCCATGGCCACCAGGTGCGCGATTGCCTTCACCCGCGCGACCTCGTGCCGCTGATTCGAAGGCAGATGGAAGCCCCGAGGACCGCCGTTGGCGACCGGATCGTCAACGCATCGGGTGGGGCGGCCTCGGCAATATCCCTCCGCCAGCTGAGCGAATGGTGCGCGAAGCGGTGGGCGGATCACCCGGTCCCGTCCGATCCGGCCACGCGGCCATTTGACCTTCCATGGGTTGTCCTCGATTCCTCAAAGGCCGCGCGCCTTTGGGACTGGCGGCCCCGGACCCCGGTTTCAGCCATTCTCGAGGAGATCGCCGCCCATGCCGAGGCTCACCCCGAGTGGCTCGAATTGTCCAACCCTCATTAGGGACATGCCCCCCCGCTCCCCGGGCCGTAAATCCGGCCATCGACCCCACCCTTGACCCCACCCGCCCTCCAGCTCCTATCCGTAGTGATTCCGGCCAGGGATGAAGAGGTCTGCCTGCCCTCGACCGTTCGCGACATCCACGAAGAACTGAAGCGCAGCAGAATTGCGCACGAGATCATCGTGGTCGACGACGGCAGCCGGGACTCCACCTGGAGCGTCCTCCAGTCGCTCTCGGCGTCCGTTCCGACACTTGTTCCGATCAGGAACCCGGGCCCGCACGGCTTCGGACGCGCCGTTGTCTGCGGCTTTGACCATATGCGGGGCAGCGCGGCCGTTGTCATGATGGCCGACGCGTCCGACTCGCCGGCCGATGCCGTCCGGTACTGGAACCTCCTCAACGAGGGCTACGAGGCCGTTTTCGGCAGCCGTTTCATGCGCGGCGGGCAGGTCGTCGACTATCCCCGGCTGAAGCTCCTGGTCAACCGGGTCGCCAACCTCTTCGTCAGGGTTCTTTTCAATATTCCGCTCAACGACACGACGAACGCATTCAAGGCGTACCGCCGAAACGTGATCGACGGGTGCCGACCGTTCATCGCGCCCCATTTCAACCTGACGATCGAGATCCCCTTGAAGGCGATCGTTCGCGGGTACCGCTGGACGGTCATCCCGATCTCCTGGAAGAACCGCAAGGCGGGGGTTGCCAAGCTAAAGATCAAGGAAATGGGCAGCCGCTACTTCTTCATCTGCATGTACGTGTGGCTCGAGAAGTATTTCAGCCGCGGGGATTACCGCCGCCGGGAGACCTAGCGAACGTTTGCGCTTCCCTTTGTTGAGTCTCTTTTCCTAGTCTCGCCGTCCACCATGATTTATCTTCTCGGCGGCTCGGGTTATGTGGGCCACGCCTATCAAAAGCACCTTTTTGCCAAGGGCATTCCGTTCCGAAACCTGCGCCGATCCGAGATCGACTACGCAAATCCGGCCATCCTCCGCGAGGCGCTGCTGCGGGACAGGCCCGAATTCCTCATCAACGCGGCGGGTTACACCGGAAAGCCAAACGTCGACGCCTGCGAGCTGCACAAGGCCGAGTGCCTCTTTGGCAACGCCGTGCTGCCCGGACTCGTCGCCCAGGCATGCGCCGAGGCGGGAGTGCCCTGGGGCCACGTTTCTTCGGGATGCATCTACAACGGCAGCCGCCCCGACGGAAAGGGCTTCACCGAGGAGGACACGCCGAACTTCTGCTTCCGCTCTGGCCCCTGCTCGTTCTACAGCGGGACCAAGGCCCTCGGCGAGGAGGTCCTGGCGGGACGCCCCGAACTTTTCATCTGGCGCCTGAGGATCCCCTTTGACGAGTTCGAGAATCCGCGAAACTACCTGACCAAGCTCATGCGCTACGAGCGGCTCCTCGAGGCGACCAATTCGATTTCACACCTGCGGGAGTTCGCCGAGGCGACCTTTGCCTGCTGGGAGAAGCGGATTCCCTTCGGCGTCTATAACGTGACCAATCCAGGATCGGTGACAACCCGCGAGCTCGTCGAGCGCATCCGCCGAAGCGGCGTCTGCCGCAAGGAGTTCGCCTTTTTCGACAGCGAATCCGAATTCATGAGGCTCGCGGCGAAGACGCCCCGCTCGAACTGCGTCCTCGACTCGGCCAAGCTCGAGCGCCGGGGAATCCGGCTCACGGACGTGTACACGGCGGTCGATCGGGCCCTTCGGGAGTGGGAGAAGGCATGAACCTTCTCGTCACCGGCGGTTGCGGGTTCATCGGAAGCAATTTCGCAAGGCAGCGCCTGTGCGAGAAATCCTCCCCGCTCGCCCGCCTGGTAAACCTGGACAAGCTCACCTACGCGGGAAACCCCGCGAACCTGGCCGACGTCGCCGGCGATCCGCGTTACGTTTTTGCGAAAGGCGACATAGGGGACGAGGAGCTGGTCTCCCGGCTCCTCTCAACCCACTCGATCGATGCGATAGTAAATTTCGCCGCCGAGTCCCACGTGGACCGCTCGATCGACTCGCCCGAGCCGTTCATCCAGACCAACGTTGTCGGGACCCTGCGGCTGCTGAACGCAGCCCGCCGGCATTGGGCAGCCCTTCCCGCCCCGCGAAAGAACGCCTTCCGCTTTCTGCATATTTCAACCGACGAGGTCTATGGAGCACTCGGGCCCGGCGATCCGGCCTTCACGGAAACGACGCCCTTCGCGCCGAACAGCCCCTACGCCGCCTCTAAGGCGGCGAGCGACCACCTGGTGCGGGCCTTTCACCACACCTACGGCCTTCCGGCCCTCACGACCAACTGCTCCAACAACTACGGGCCCTACCATTTCCCGGAGAAGCTGATCCCCCTGATGATCCTCAACGGCCTCGACGGCAAGCCGCTGCCCGTCTACGGCGACGGCCTTCAGGTTCGCGACTGGCTCTACGTCGGCGACCACGCCGAGGCGATCTGGCTCGTTCTCCAGCAGGGCCGGGTCGGCGAAACGTACAATGTCGGCGGGCTCAACGAGCGCCCCAATTTCGAGGTTGTGAGGCGCATCTGCGCCCTTCTGGACGAGAAGGCGCCCCGGGCCGACGGCCAGCCCCATTCGGTCCAGATAACTTCCGTCGCGGACCGCCCGGGCCACGACCGCCGGTACGCGATCGACTGCGCCAAGCTCCAGCGGGAACTGGGCTGGTCTCCCCGCGAGTCGTTCGAGACGGGCCTTGCGCGGACGGTCGACTGGTATCTTGCGCATCGCGACTGGTGCGACGAGATTACATCGAAACGCTACTCCAGGGAACGCCTGGGGACGGGTTAACGAAAGGTCATAATGAATCGCAAAGGCATCATTCTCGCGGGAGGCTCGGGCTCGCGCCTCTATCCGCTGACGTTCGCGGTCAGCAAGCAGCTGATGCCGGTGTACGACAAGCCGATGATCTATTACCCGCTGTCGGTGCTGATGCTGGCCGGCATCCGCGAGATCCTAATCATCTCGACGCCGCAGGATCTGCCGCTTTTCAGGCGGCTATTGGGCGACGGAAGCCAGATCGGGCTGAAGCTCGAATACGCCGAACAGCCGGCACCGGAGGGCCTGGCGCAGGCGTTCCTGATCGGGGCCGAGTTCCTCGGCGAATCGCCGTCGGCCCTGATCCTGGGCGACAACCTTTTCTATGGGCACGACTTCATCCGCTCGCTCGAGCGGGCGTCCGCACGCTCCGACGGGGCCACGATATTCGGCTATCACGTGGCCGACCCGCAGGCCTACGGCGTCGTTGAGTTCGCGCCCGACGGACGGGTCATGTCGCTGGAGGAGAAACCGACCCACCCGAAATCGAACTTCGCCATTCCAGGCGTCTATTTCTACGACCGCGACGTCGTCGCCCTCGCCAGGACCCTCAAGCCCTCCAAGCGAGGCGAACTTGAAATCACCGACCTGAACCGTGCATACCTGGAGGCGGGCCGGCTTCATGTCGAGATCATCGGACGCGGCACGGCATGGCTGGACACGGGAACGCACGTCTCGCTCCTGGACGCGGCACACTTTGTCCACGTGATCGAGCACAGGCAGGGCCTGAAGATCGCCTGCCTGGAGGAAATCGCCTGGCGAAACGGCTGGATCGACCGCTCCCGCCTGGAGGCGAACATCGCCAAGCTCGGCAGGTCCGCCTACGCGGAATACCTCAGGAACCTTCTCGCGGACCCGCGCTGACGGGATGCACGTCTCGTTCGTCGTTCCGCTTTACAATTGTCTGCCGCTCACGCGGGCGATGGTGGCAAGCCTGCAGGCGACGATTTCGGCAGACCTCGACTTCGAGATAATCCTTGTCGATGACGCCAGCACGGACGGGACCCGCGAGTGGCTCGCGACCCTGGCAGCCCCTTTTCGGGTCCTGTTGAACGAGCGAAACAGCGGTTACGCGGCGACCTGCAACCGCGGCGCCGCGGCCGCACGCGGCCGGATTCTCGTTTTTCTGAACAACGACCTTGTGCTCACCCGGGGGTGGCTGGAGCCCATGCTGGCCGCCCACCGCCGCCTCGGTCCCCGGGCTGGGCTCATCGGGAACGTCCAGTTCAATGCGCGCAGCGGGCTGCTTGACCACTCGGGGATAGCGTTCAACTACAAGGGCAAACCGGGGCATCGCGGGCGCCTGTTCACGGATTTTCTTCGCTTTGCATTCCCCCTGCGGCGCATCGAAGCCCTTACTGGAGCCTGCTTTCTCATTGACCGCAGCCTTTGGGACGAACTCGGCGGGTTCGACGAGGGATACATCAACGGCTGCGAGGACGTCGATCTGTGCCTGAGGGCGGAGGCCGCCGGCCGGACCAACGCCGTCGCCCTGCGCAGCCGGATCCTGCACCACATCAGCATGGCGCCGGGCCGAAAGGACCGCGACGAGGCCAACACGCACCGTTTCACGCTGATCTGGCGGGACAGGCTCGCGGAACTGGCCCTTCCGGACTGGTGCAGGCATCATTTCGAGACCTTCCTGCCTGAGCCGCGGGGATACCCCGACCCGGACATGGCCTGGCAGATATTCCTGTTTCTCGCCGGCCTGCGACGGCGGCCGCCGCGGGCGGCGATCCCAGGCGTGCGCGCCGCGATCGAGCTCGAAATCGCAAGGTGGGAGGGGATGTTCGGGGTCGGGGCGGCGCTGGACGGCCGCCCCCTGCGGCGGTGAGCAGGGGCAGCCTTTTCAACAGACTGGGATTGCAAATAAGGACACGAGTCCTAATTTGTGCGCACCCATGAAATCCCGCTTCTTCGCATCGCTCCTAGTCACCACGGCCATTTCCGCCGTCGCCGCAGCAACCGCGGAGGAGGCCAGTCCGGCCGACGTCTCGCCCGCCCAGCCCGTCATACCCGCCCGCAGCTTCAACGTGAAGGATTTTGGCGCGGTCGGCGAGAACGCCTCGGTGCCCAACACCGATGCCTTCAAGCGGGCCGTCGAGGCCGTCGACAAGGCCGGCGGGGGCACCCTGGTTGTTCCGGCGGGGACCTACTTCACCGGACCCTTCAGCCTTTGCAGCAACCTCAATTTTCACCTCGAGGCGGGGGCGATCCTGCTCTTCTCCCCCGACCCGGAGGCGTACCGCGGCGGCGGCCCCAAGGGATTCCGGCCCCTGATTCAAATCAGCAACGCCCATGATGTGCTCATTTCCGGATCCGGCACGCTCAACGGCAACGGCGCAACCTGGTGGCCCGAGGCGCTCCGGTTCAAGGCCGAGGCCAATGCGCGCCATGCCAGCAGCAACACAAGCCCGCGGCCCGTCATGGTCGCCTTCACCCGCTGCCAGCGAATCCGGGTCGAAGGCCTCACGCTCACCAATTCGCCGGTTTTCAACCTCTCCCAGTCGGCCTGCCAGGACGTGACCGTCGAGGGCATCACCATACTCAACCCGGCGGACTCCCCCAATACGGACGGGATCGATCCCAAGGACTGCCAACGCGTCCTGATCGCCCATTGCCGCATCGACACGGGCGACGATTGCATCGCCCTCGGCGGAAGCGGCGGCACCCTCGAACAGGACATTCTGGTCACGGACTGCACGTTCCTCCACGGCCACGGCTGCTCGATCGGCAGCGGAACCGCCAGCGGCCTGCGCAACATGATCGTTCGCCGCTGCACCTTCGATGGCACGGAGACGGGCGTGCGCTTCAAGTCCGCGCGGGGCCGGGGCGGCCTCGTGGAAAACGTCGTTTACGAGGACCTGAAGATGCGGGACGTCGGCGTGGCGATAAGCGTCAGCAGCTATTATGAGAATACCCCGATCGACTCGGCCATGGGCCGCGAGCGGCCCGAGCCCGTCGCCGCGACAACGCCCCGCTGGCGCAATATCACCATCCGCAATGTGACCGCCATCGACTGCCGCAAGAACGCCGGGCTGATCGCCGGCCTCCCTGAAATGCCGGTCGAGGCCATCGCGCTCGAGAATGTGAGGATCGCAGCCCCCAAGGGATTGCACGTCGTCAACTGCAGGGGAATCACCCTTCGCGGGGTCGGAATCGTCGCGGCCACGGGCCCCGACGTAATCGTCGACGACTCGGTGCAGGGCCTGGTCCGCAGCAAGTAATCGTTGCGCGGATTGCCGCGTGCAACCATGCCGGGCCGAAAGAGCGCACCGGATGGCCTCCGTATGTCATTGACCCGAGGCAATCCCCGCATTTTGACCTTCATCGACCATGGTTCAGCATCGGAACATTCCGTCGGGGGGCGCCTACTCCGGACGCTTCACGGATTATTCCGGCATCTTCTTCGATGAGTTCGCAAAGGACTCGGCATGGATCCGGGAGGAGGGGCTGATCCGGCTGCCTCCCCTGGACGGGGTTCGCTCGCTCGTGCTCAAGGGCGAGTTCCGGACCCACCCGGATGACCGTGGGATCGGGGCCGGATTTCCTGCCCTGGCCGTCGCAATCAACGGCATTCCGGCAGGGACCGTGGTTTCGCCAGGACCGGGATCCTGGGAACTGCGTTTTGACGTGCCGCAGACCGGCGATGACGGATCCGTCCTGGCGCTTTTTCTCGAAGGGGTCGCTTTCACAAACTTCCTGGCCTGGCTCGGCCGCGTGACGCGGCTTGGCCCGCTCCAGCGATTCCGGAAGCAGAACAAGAACCGCCAATTGCGGCTGCTGTCCCTGGCGACCGACGCGGGCGAGGTCATCTACGATTTCGCGCAGCGCGACGCCCCGTTCTCCCGCAAGTTTGCCCGCAGGCATGCGCGGCTCGGACTCAACATCGTCGGCTTCCTGACGGCGGATCTCGGCATCGGCGAGTCCGCGCGCTGCATGGTGCGAGCGGCCGATGCAGCCGGAATTGCGTCGGCCCTGGTGCCGCTGAAGCTTAACTGCCGGAACAGGCTGGGCGACACCACCGTTGCCTCGCGCCTCCAGGAGGACAATCCGCACGCGGTCAACGTAATCCACGTCGACCCTCCCGCGTCCCGCGACATCGACCATCACCACGGAAAGAGGTTCCGCGCCGGCAGGTACAACGTCGGTTACTTCGCCTGGGAATTGCCAGAGTTTCCGGACGCCTGGATCCCAAGCTTCGATTATTTCGACGAGATCTGGTGCCCAAGCCAGTTCACGCGGGAGTCGATCGCCCTTAAATCTCCCCTGCCCGTCCTCGCGATGCCCCACGCAATCTCGGTGCTGGCGCCGGGCGCGAGCACCGCGGAATTGCGCGCACGCCTGGGCCTGCCGGCCGGCCCCTTCCTCTTCCTTTCGCTTTTCGACCTCAACTCCTATGCCGAGCGGAAGAATCCGGGCGCGGCAATCGACGCCTTCATCGAGGCGGGGCTCGATCCAGCCGCCGCCAGGCTTGTCGTCAAGGTTCAGAACGCAGAGTCCAATGCCGCCGATTTCGAGAGCCTTCGGGCCCGCCTGGCCCGCATACCCGGGGCCATCCTGATCGCCGGTGCCATGAATCGGCAGGAGATCTGGTCATTGGAAGCGGCCTGCGACTGCCTTGTCTCGCTCCACCGCGCCGAGGGCTTCGGCCTTGTGGTCGCCGAGTGCATGGCCTTCGGCAAGCCCGCCATCTCCACCGATTGGTCCGCGACGGCCGAGTACGTGAATTCTGAAAATGGGTGCCCGGTGAGGGCCCGCATCATCACCTTGGCGCAGAACCACGGGCCCTATTTCAGGGGAGCAACCTGGGCTGACCCGGACCCGACCCACGCGGCCGAATGGATGCGCCGGCTGGCCGGCGACCGCGCGCTCGCCGCCCGGCTCGGCGAACAAGCGCGAACGACGATCGCCGCACGTTTCTCGCCGGCAGTGGTCGGCGAGCGCTACCGCCGGCGCCTCGAGGCAATCGCCGCGTTCTAGTGGCCGCGATCAATTCCCGGGCTCCTTCGCGAGCTTAAGAGTGAGGTTTCGCAGGCTGAATCCGAGGAGCCGCGGATCGTCTGGATTATCGGACCTGGCCGGAGCTCCTGTTTCGAACCTCCACGCCGTGTCGCCCGGGGCGAGGCGGACATTTGCAAATTCAAGGGACAGCACCCTGTGCGGCGCGAGCGATCCCTCCCAAACCACCCGCCCATCCTGGAGCAACCGCACGGAACGGCGGTCATCCGAGCGGAGGCCGAAGGACAAATCCGCCCTTATCGGAAACGGATGCGGATTTCTTAGAAGCAACCCGGCCGAGCCCCGACTCCAACGCCAGAAGGCAACGCGGGACTTTTCCGGGAGAAACCAATTTGAGTCAAACACCGCTTCGACGATGCGTCCCGAGCCCGGGACAATCCGCAGTGCCCGGGGACCCTTGACGACATAGCTCTCGCGGCCCGGCAAATTGAGCATTTCCGGCGAAGCAAGCACCGTCAGGTTTCCGAGCAGAAGCACGAAGCACCACGAGCGTCCGCGGGGTACGAGGACATTGAAGGCGAGGGTCATCGGCAGGAGGACCCTCGCGGCCGCTCCGGGAAAACCTTCCCAGACGGCGGTTCCCAGGAATACCGTCATCAATGCGTAAGAGGCTCCCACCCGCCACCACGGGTTGGACCATCGCGGCCTTAAGATGAAGAAAATCCATTGCACGGTCAGGGCCACCTGGATGCATGCGCTTCCCCAGGGGATCCATCCCGATTTCGTGGCAATGGCGTGGGCAACCTCGCCCCATTTCCCAATATAGCCGGCAAAAGGAAGGGCGAAATTCCGGAACCCGAGGTTGCCGGTATCCCCCACAATACGGGAAACGATCCATGTCCACACCGTCAGCGGGAGGAGAATCAGGATCCCTTGAACGACGGCCTTGCGCCATCCCGCCCTCGAATTGTCGGCCGGAGCGAGCGAGGCCGCTCCAAGGACATTGGTTTCCTTCCCCAATCCCGCGACTCCGAACACGGCCGCCGCCAGCCACGGCCTGCGGGATTCGACCAGGGCCATGCCTGCGGCAATGAGGAGCAGGCTCGGGCCGTCCACGAGCGATTCGCCTACGCTGACGCACAAGCCGAACGAGAAAAGAACTCCCGCCCATCGCACCCCGTTGCCCCAGTTCACCGGCGGAAACCACCGCAGGAGCAAAAATGCGAGCAGGAACCAGGCGGCTATGTTCTGGAAAGCATAGATGTTGAGCGCCCGCAGCGCGTTGCCGCCCGCAAGGGCGTAAGCCGTCCAGCAAAACAGGATGCGGCGCGCGCGGTACCTGAGATTGTCCACCGCGTGGCGCAAGGCCGGATCATCAAGGCGGGGCCGCATCGCGATCTGGGCGTAGTACTGGGCGTCATAACCATAGGATTTGGGATACTCATAGTGATTGAACGCGCGGAGTTCGGGCAGAAACGAGGCGTTGCCCCTGTCCCCAAAAACAACCAGGTAGGTGAACCCCTTGCCCGGCAGGTAGAACTCGCTGCATGTCCAGGCAAAGGCGGCAAGCGCCGCAACGTACCCAAGGCGCAGGGCCAGGATCGACAGGTCCAGGCGGCGTCCAGGCGCCACGCCTATCCATCGACAGAAAAAGGATTTGAGCTGAGCCACAAAAAGTTGAAAAACAGACCCTCTCTCCGCAATCACGCAAGTAAGGAATTGATGCTTCCCCTCTTTGTCGATCTCACCCACACGAGCCACACCCGGGCTCGAACGGGTGTCCAGCGTGTGACCCGCGCTCTCCGGCAGGGCTCAGGGTCGGCGGTGCGTCCGATATGCCGGGATCCGTACCTAAGCGCATGGCGAGGGCTTGAGGCGTGGGAGGAAGCCAACCTGGCCGCATCGACCCCTTCCGTCGGGCGGGGCGCGCGCTGGCCGCTCCCTGCCAGGCTCAGGGGAACGCTCAAGCGCCTGTTTTCGTCGCGGCGGAGCCGGATCGGCATCTCCTCATCCGGCGCATTCCTCGAGCCCGAAATCTTTTCGTCCTCCGTGGCGTCCGCCCTGCCCGAGATCTTCTCCGCCCTCGCGGGACCCCGGGCGGCGATTTTTCACGACGCAGCCGCGCTGACGCATCCAGAACTGACCCCGCCGCGGACCGTGTCGCGATTTCCCGCCTACCTGCAGGAGCTGGCGGTTTTCGACGGCATCGCCGCCGTTTCGGATTCGTCGCGCAACAGCCTGGTCGACTATTGGCGCTGGCTCGGCCTTCGCAATCCACCGCCCGTCGTCGCCATCCCTCTCGGTGTCGACGCGCCGCCCCCATCGCCGTCGCGCCCGCCGCAAGATGTTCCGGTGGTTCTGTGCGTCGGCACGATCGAAGGCCGAAAGAATCATGTCGCCCTGCTCGAGGCCTGCGAGCGCCTTTGGGCGCGGGAAATTCGATTCAGGCTTCTGCTGATCGGCCTGCCGCAGGCGCAGACAGGCGGCGCCGCCATGCGCAGAATCGGCGAACTGCAGAAGGCCGGCCGGGCGCTTTTCCACCTGGTCGCCGCGGACGATGCGGCCCGGGAAGAGGCCTACTCCGGTTCGTCCTTCACCGTATTTCCCTCGCTCGCCGAAGGCTTCGGCCTCCCGGTCGCCGAAAGCCTGGCCCACGGACTGCCGTGCATCTGCTCCGGACGCGGGGCCTCAGGCGAGATCGCGCGCGGCGGCGGCTGCATGACGGCGGAGGTCGCCGACCCGGGGGATCTTGCCGCCGCAATCGAGCGGCTCCTGACGGATCCGGCAAAATGCGGGGCATTGGCGGCGGAAGCGAAAATGCGTCCCGTCAGGACGTGGACGGATTACTCCCGTGATGTGTTGGCATGGATTGGCGACCTCCCGCGCCGCGACAACAGCGCGCATTTGGCAGGCCGCCCGCTTGCTTCATAACGTCCACCTGGCCACGAAAAAAGGGGCCGTCCCATCGATGATCAAACCCCTGTTCAACGGATGGAACCCCGGTCCCTCCAGACCAATCCTGGCGAGATGGAGAATCGGGCTTGTCGCCGCCGTGGTGCTGAGCCTTGCGGGTCTCGAGACGCGCTGGATTGCCGAATGGGGTGGCGACGTTCCGTCTCCAGGCGAATGGGCCACTGAGGCCAAGGCGCTCTATCAGCCCTGGCTGCACCGCACCTCGGCCCTGTCGGGGCTGACCGCCGCAGTCGCTCCCTTTGCCGATTCCGGCGCCAGGGCCTGGAAGCTCATGTGGCTCGGCCTCAATGGCCAATGGAATCCCCAGCTGCTTTCGCTGGCGGCTATCGGCTTGTGCGGCCTGGCGGGAGTCTTCCTATTCGCCGTCATTCTAAGGGAACTGGCGCCCTTGGAAGGGCTGGCCCTCGCCTTGGGTACGCTGGCTTTCCATGCCCTTCCCTCAGTCTCCTTGCTAAGCGTGGACCCCGGGCGCGCCTGGGCTGGCTTCCTGCTGCTTTTTTCCATTGTGCATCTGGCCGGCACGCTCCGGTGCCGCCCACGGTCGTTTTCATGGTGGACGGGCCAGTTCGCGGGTCTCGCAAATGTCCTTGCCTCGGCGGCGGGCGTCGCCTCGCCGCTCGCGCTCCTGGGCTGGATCGCGGCTGACAGGGCGTTCCGGCGCCGCGAAAACCTGCCTGCCCAGACCGGCCTGGCAGTTTGGAATGCTGGCCTGGCCGCCTTCGGAATCGCCCGAGCCGCACTGTTGGCCGGCCGGATGGGCCCGCCTGCGGTCGATGCAACAGCCCTCCTCCGCTTCCTCGCATGGCCGATGAGCGGGGGATTTTGGGCGCTGATCGTCTGCGCTCCTTCGATCGCAATCGTTTGCTTCACCTTCCGGCCCGGCGGGGATCGCCCTTCGACCCCGATCGCGCGCGTCCTGCCGCTTTGGCTGCTAGTCCAAATCGCGGCCTTCGCATTCCGCGGGATCCTTCCGACCGGAACATGGCCGGCGGCATTTCTCATCCTCGGACTTCCCGTTCATCTCATGGCGGCGATCCTGTTCCCGGCAAGGGGCCGGCAGGCGGCATTGACAAAATGGTTCGCCGCGGCGGCCTGGTTCATCGTTGTCCTCTCCGGACTTGTCCGGCAAGGCTGCCTCGCGCCGGATTCGTGGGAGTCCAACGACATAATCCGATCCCGGGAAGCCGCGGCTCGCCGGTTTGTCGCCGATCGGGACATTGCCCGCCTGGCAGCCACTCCGGAAGCCATCCGCATGAGCGCCGGCGACGCCGCCGCTCTCATCGGCGACCCGCGCGTCATGGCGATCCTGCCGCCGTCGGTCCGGCCCCCCATCTCCCTTGTGACTTCGTCCGCGGCGTCTTCGGCGTTTCAACCGGGGGCGGTTCCGGAGATCGAACGCAAGCCCGAGGAACTGCCGGTCTGGGGCAGCTGGAAGCCGGACGGATCCAGCCGCACAGGAGAGTTTCTCAGCGAACCAATCACAGCCGGAACCCGCCTTTTGCAGATTTACATCGCCGGAAACCTGCACCCGCCTGCGACGTCGCTCGTCCTGCGCACGGCTGCAGGCGCTGAGATCGGTCCGCTCCAATCTGAAGCGGCCGCATCGTCCCATTGGACGCGGCTGAACTTTGCCGTGCCGGACCGGCCGTTCCGGGTTGTTGCGCGGGTCAGCCGCCCCGACGCGTGGCTCGCCTTCACGGCGCCGCTGGAGGCCAGCCGCGTTTCCTGGTTTGTGGGAAAGTGGATCGCAGCATGGACCTGGCTTTCATGCGCCGGTTTCGTTCTGTTCTCGTGCGCCGGCCTGGGAGCGGCGACGGCCTGGCGCCAGGGCGCCAATGGGGATGCTCCTGCGCCCCGGATCACCGGGGTCGCTGCAGACTGCCTGCCGTGGCTTCTCCTGATCGCCTACGCAGTCTTCCTGTTCCCTTTTGTCGATTCGATTGCAGGCGGTGCGGACTCATCCGGTTATTTGAACAGTGCGCGGCTGCTCATGGGCGGCCGCCTGAATTTTCCACCCCGGGAGATCCCTGGAATCGCCGCCGGCGTCCAGCTTCTGGCTCCGCTCGGATTCCATGCCAATCTCAAAGGATTGATCGCCCCAGGTTACCCGGTCGGGCTGCCTCTCATGCTGGCCGCCGCAGGAAAGGTGGTCTCGCTGCAATATGCGATTCCGCTGGTCATCATGGGCAATCTTCTCCTCGGTGTGTTTTTCACGAAGCGGCTGGCGGAAACGTGCGGCTTGTCGCGCAACTGGTCCTGGGTCGCCGCCACCCTGGTCGCCTTCTGTCCGCTCTATGTCTTCATGGGGCTTCAGCCGATGAGCGACGTACCCTCGCTCGCCTGGGTGACCGGCGCCCTCTATTTTGCGCTGGCCAGCAGGGAGAGGCCCTCGATGGCGCTCTGGGCAGGGATGGCAACGGCGGTTGCCGTGCTGCTTCGCCCCGCAAATGCGATTTGCGTATTGCCGGCCGCACTGGGGCTCGGGTGGTCCTGGCGGAGGCTCGCAACGTGGGCGATCGGAGGCCTGCCCGGGGCCCTCTTTGCCGGGTGGTATGACTTTCACCTGTACGGCAATCCGTTCCTCACCGGCTACGGCGATGTCAGCTCCGCCTTCAGCGTCCACTGGGCTGGAACCACGCTCACCAGCTATGCACAATGGATTCCAGTGTACCTGACGCCGGCAATCTGGCTGGCCCTCTTGGGTCCCTGGATAGGCCCCTTCAACCCGCGCTCCCGGATTGCCCTGGCAGCGACCGCCGCCGCCTATCTGGGATTCTATGCCTTTTACAGCTACACGCATGAGTCATGGTGGTTCCTGCGCTTCGTGCTTCCCGCCTTTCCCGCTCTCGCAATCCTCGCGCTAGGGGGATTGCTGGGATTGCTCCAACGGGCGGGGTCAAACGCGGCAGGCCGGCCGGGCCTGCTAATCGGCGCGGCAGCGGTCCTGCCCGGGCTTTTCGCATTCAATATTTTCTATCAGTATTCCCGCCTTCCCATCCTGCACGCAAATCGGGGCGACAACGTGTACCGCGACTGCGCGCTCTGGATTGGTGAACACGCTTCAAAGGAGGCGACCGTCATCTGCTTTCAGGGGAGCGGTTCGATGGTCTACTACACCGATCTCCCCATCATCCGATCCGAGGGGTTCAGCGAACACGCGGTGGGGGAGATTGTCCGAAAGCTGGCGGACTTGAAACGCCCGGTCTATGCGCTTGTCGTACAGTACGATGCCATGCCTCCCATCGGGCACCTCCCCGGCCGTTGGGAAAGCGTCGCCTGTTTCGACCAGGCGAGGATATGGAAACTGATCGCGCAGGAGCCGGCCCGGCCCGGAGGGCACGCGCCTGTGACGCACGACAAAAGCCCCACCTTCTTCCTCAAGCACTCATCGCTTCAGAACGAAGGACCCTGACCGCACTGGGGGCTCAGGAACACTTGAGGTTTACGCAATCTTCTCGAACGTGTCTTGTTCATCTTGAAATCGCCGACCGAGTTTCTTCACCGCAGGGCTGTTTTGGGCTTTGGTGGGGTGGCTGTCGTTGCGATCGTGATCTTTGTTGTCACGTGCTTTCGCGTCTGGACCCCCGACTTTGGTCTTACCCGGTTCATCCCGATTGGGAGCGAGTTTAACAACCGCGGGATTGAGGCTTATCGCACGGCGCCCAAATATGTGGACCCGTATCCGGCAAACCGCTGGGGATTTGATGGCCAGCATTACGCAGAATTGTCGCTCGATCCGTTGTTGCGCGATCCGCAGTTGAACACCGCGCTGGACAATCCACCATATCGTGCGCACCGCATCCTTCTTTCTTGGCTGGCCTGGATCGGCGGCCTCGGGCGCCCGTCATGGGTTCTCAATGTTTATGCGGCGCTCAACCCCCTTTTCTGGTTGGGGTACATCGCAATCCTATTTGTGCTTTTTCGCCGGCATGGATGGTTCGGTGTGGCTGGGTTTGCGGCGATGCTGCTCACGTGCGGCGTCGTCGAATCGACCTGCCGGGCGCTCACGGATTTTCCCTCCTTTGTCTTGATGACCGTAGCCCTTATGGTGGGAGGCCTAGGAGGTGCGGGAACCTTGGCGTTGGCGGCCCTCTCCCGTGAGGTCAATCTGCTTGGACTGTTCGGATTGCTGGAGTTCAGGCGTCCCTGGCGCGTTGCCCTGAAGAGAAATATCCTGATAGGGTTGTTTTCAGGGATTCCGCTTCTGATCTGGTTCGCCTATGTGGCGTGGCGATTGAGGCCAAGCGGTTCCATGGCTGGCGGGAATCTGGACTGGCCGCTGCACGCGATATTTCAAAGGCTGGCGGATGCTCTGGTTGCAATTCACCGGGACGGTTTCCAGTGGAGCGACTTGTTTAGCCAACCAAGTGAGCCGGATGCGGTTCTCACTATCGTTGGGACGTTGACCCAATGTCTGTACGTTTTGACGCACCCGAAGTGGGACGACCGGCTTTGGAGGGTCGGCGCGATCTTCATACCGTATTTCCTTTGCGTCTCTTCCAACGTATGGGGTGGGACGGTTTATTTCACGGTCACCCGTCACGCCCTTCCGATTACGCTGGCGTTCAATCTCTTGCTCGCAATAAGGCCAAGTCGGTTGTGGCTTCTTTGGTTTGTCCTGGGCAACTGCTTTGTTCCGGCGGGGGTTTGGGAGTTTGCCCGGTTTGGCCACGATATGCCTCACCGGCCGGAATACACAGTCGAAGCTGCGCCCCAAACCGCCAAAGACATTGTGGCCCGCTTTGGCGGCGGATGGGCCGTGGTGGAACAGAACAAACTCAAGACCTGGCGCTGGGCAACTGAACAGCAGGCGACATTGGTCATTACAAACACGAGCCGCAAACCGCTCCAAGTTCAGCTCGGTTTTCGAATTTCGAGCCTTATTCGTCGCGATCTGCGCGTCAGCGTGCATGGAGCAACAATTTGGTTGGGAGCAATCGATCGAAGGCCCATCCTCACCTCAATCCTGACGCCAAGCCTGAATCTGCCCCCCGGAGACACTGAAGTGACGTTTTCTACCCCGCAGGCCCCCGTGTCTCCTAAGACGGATGACCCGCGCTCCCTGGCTTTCAGGGTGATGGACTTGGTGATCAAGGGCCTGCCGGAGCAGTAAAGGCGGTGCCGCTCCGGGGTCATACGCCCGACGGCTTCCCCTCCCTGAGCCGGCAACTTCTCATTGCCATCGGCGCGGTGCGGGTCGTAGCGTGCCCGTGCATGGCGCTCTCTCTATTCTCGAAGGATAAAAAGGCCATTCTTGCGCGCTGCCGCGACGATTATCCGACCCGGATGCGTCAGAAGTACGACCCGTTCTACCACGCGATCGACTCCCAGCACGGGACGACCATCCGCCTGGACGGCCGCGACATGATCATGCTTTCAAGCAACGACTACCTGGGGCTGGCCTTCCACCCCAAGGTCGTCGAGGCCTCCTGCGCCGCCACCAGGAAGTGGGGCACGAGCACGAATGGAGCGAGGCCCTCGAACGGGTCCCGAAGCTACCATGTCGAATTGGAGGAGAAGCTGGCCGCGTTCCTCGGGCGCGAGGCCTGCCACGTCCACGCGGCCGGTTACCTGTCGTGCATGTCCGCGGTCGCCGCATTCGCGCAGAAGGGCGACATGATCTTCGCGGACAAGAACATCCATTCCTGCCTCCTCGACGGGATCCGCCTCACCATGGCGACGGTCGAGCGCTTCTCGCACAACAGCCCCGACGACCTGCGCTCGATCCTGGCGACGGCCCCGGGCGACGCCCCGAAGATGCTCGTCGTCGAGGGAGTGTATTCGATGGAAGGGCACATCGCGCGGCTGCCTGAGTTTGCGGAAATCGCGGAGGACAGCAACTGCTTCACAGTCCTCGACGACGCGCACGGCTTCGGCGTCCTGGGACGCCAGGGCCGCGGGACGGTCGATCACTTCGGCCTGAACGACAAGGTCGACGTGGTCTGCGGCAGCCTGTCGAAGTCGCTCGCGAGCACGGGCGGTTTTGTAGCCGCGTCCCGCGACATCGTCGAGTACCTGCGCACGAATTCCAAGCAGACGATCTTCAGCGCGGCCCTGAGCCCGGGCCAGGCGGCCGCGGCCCAGGCGTCGCTCGAAATCATGCAGACGGAGCCGGAACACAGCGAGCGGCTGTGGGCCAACACCCGGAAATACCGGGCGATCCTGAAGGACCTCGGCCTGGACACTTGGGACAGCGAGACTCCGGCGCTGCCGATCGTCCTCGGCTCCAAGGAGCGGGTCTATCTTTTCTGGCGGGCGCTGCTCGAGAAGGGGATTTTCACCGTGATGTCGATTTCTCCCGCGGTGCCGGTGGGCAAGGACCTCGTCCGCACCGCGATTTCCGCGCAGCACACCGACGAGCAGCTGCAGAGGATAGGCGAGGCGATGGCCTACGCCTTGAAGAAACTGTAGGAGAGGGAGCGGGCAGTGTCCGCCCAGGTGGGCAGCGGGCGGCTTGAGGCTTCGGCCGCGAGCCGGCCGGCCAAGTCGTCATCGTCAAGGATCCGCCGAAGCGCGGAGCCCCACGCGGCCGGGTCGCCGGACGGGACCCACAGGCATCCGCCCCCCCTTGCGTTCTCCAAAAGAACCGGCAGATCGCTGCAAACGCAGGGGACGCCCATCCAAAGCGACTCCAGGAGCGGCAGGCCGCAACCCTCCGCCAGGGTGGGAAAGACGCTTGCCCTCGCCCGGGAGTAAAGGGCGGAGAGTTCGCCGTCCGAAGCCTCCGAGTGGCAATGGAGCCCGGGCCGCCGCCTGGCGAGACTGCGCATGCGCCGGGCGATCGGCCTTCCAAAATGCGGATTGATGCGCCCGACCAAGTGCAGCTCAAAGGACCTGCCCTCGCCCCAAAGCGTTTCGCAAACGTCCAGAAGAAGCGCCTGATTCTTGCGCGGTTCGACGATGCCGACGCAAAGAAGTGCAGGCGCCCCCCCCGCCGCTGCACGGGGGGCGGTCGCGCGCGGCGAGGCGTTGAAGTCCGACCCCAGGGCGAGGGCCTCGACCGGAGGGGGCCGCTCGATCCCCTGCCAGCGCCAGAAGGCGAGAAGGTCGTCGCGGCTGGCCGCCGAATCCGCCCACACGCGGTCGAATCGCGCGAGGAGCTTCACGTACTCCGGATGGCGCGCGACGCTCTGCGGCCATGTGGTGTGCGGGAAGCGCAGCGGGATAAGATCGTGGAAGATGGCCGCCGCCCGGCACCGCCTTTTGGCCAGAAAAGCGGTGAAGCCGGGCCGTTCGGCCTCGGAGAACAATTCGGCCGTCAGGAACCAATCCGAGGGCCCGGCGGCGCGGTCCCATTGCCCCCACGCAACCGGCGTCGCAGCCGCCCCGAACTCGTCGCGAAGCCGGGCGCTCACCCGCATCAGGCCGGAGCGGTGCGTCCCGGCCCCCGACTTGGTGGCGTCGAAGAAGATCATTGGGCCCCCCCGGAGATCACCCGCTCGAACTGCACGAGCAGGCGCGCGGCATTCTTGTGAGCGTCAAAATTGCCGATGACCCAGCTCCGCGCGGAGGCGCGCAGGCTCTCGGCCAGGGCGTCGTCGACCGCCAGCCGGCGCAGCGCGGCGACCCAGGCCCGAGGATCCTCCGCCGAGGCGACGAGCCCGTTGACGCCGTCCGACACGGCCTCGGTCGTCCCCGCGGTCGGCGAAGTCACAACCAGGACGCCGACCGACATCGCCTCGGGGATGACGTTGGGCAGCCCGTCGCGGTCGCCGCTCGGGGCCACTACACCTGTGTGCAGGAGGACGTCGGCCCTTTCCATTTCGCCCCAGACCTCGTGGTGCGGCAGCTGGCCTGTGAACGTGACGTCGGCCGCGACGCCGAGGCTTCCGGCCAGGTTTTCGAGCGCCGGGCGCAAAGGCCCCTCGCCGACAATCCGCGCCGCAAACGGCACCCCGGCCTCGCGCAAGGCCGCATAAATGCGAAGCTGCCGGTCGACGCCCTTCTTCTCGACCAGCCGGGCGACGCAGAGCAGATTCAGGGGCGCCCGGGAGGAGCGCAGCGGCTTCATCGGAAGAATCCGGTCGAGGCCACGCCGGATGCAAAAGACCCTTTCCGGCGGCAGGCCCCTCTCAAGGATGGCCCGGCGTCCCATTTCGGTGGAGGTGTGGACGAAGGCCGCCGGCATGAGCTTTTCGGTCAGCCACCAGTCCCCGCCGTGCTCGAACAGATCGTAGGCGTGCGCCGCGGCGCTGTACCGGTGGCCGTCAATCCGCCACAGCAGCCATGCGGCGGTCGCCGGACCCCCGCCCCAGGCGGCATGGACGAGGGCTGGTGGTTCCCTCCTGAAGGCTCTTGCGTTGACGCAGGCAAAGCCCGCCCCGAGCATGTTTTCCCAGAAGTTGAGCCACGAAGGCGCCCGGCGGGTGACAAGGCCCCGCAGGAGCTCGCGCAGCACCCGGGGCCGCCGCCAGGCCTCGTAGGGAATGAGCCAGAAAAGAGTGAGCAGCCGCCACTTCGAGAAGCGCTCGACAGGCATCCCGCGAAAGGAGGAGGAGCCCCCCCAAAGCGAATACAGCCGCAGCCGTACACCCTGCGCGCGCATCGCCGTTACTTCGCGCTGCAAGAAAGTCTCCGTCGGGCTCGGAAACGTGGTGAACAGGTAGGCAATTACCGGGCAGGCCGATGACACAAGTTGGAAGCTGCGGATTTACGGCGCTCAGCGGGCCGGACCCCAGCGGCGGGTGAACGGATAATAGATGAAAAGCGGCCGGCCGATGACATCCGCCGCGGGGACAAAACCCCAGACCCTCCCGTCCTTGCTGTTGCCCGAGTTGTCGCCCATCGCGAAGAACTTGCCCTGCGGCACGGTCAGGGTCTGCCCTGGATAAAGGTAGCGGCCCTCGCCGATCGTGTTGCCGAAAGTGTACCCGCCGTAGGGGGCGACCTGCCTCGCGTTGAGGTCGAAGGCCCTCGCACCCGTGATCGGGCTGCCGTTGCGGTAGAGAACGGGCGCGCGGACCTCGAGGGTGTCGCCCGGCGTGCCGACGAGCCGCTTGATGTAGTACTCGTCCTCGCCGATCTCGGGTATGTTGCCCGTCGCGAAGACGAAGCCCTGCCCGACGCGCGGCCTCATGAAGTGGTAGCTCACGCGGTCCACAAAGAGCTGGTCGCCCGTCATCACGTCGAAACGCACGATGGGCTCCCCCGCGCGCGCCGCGCCCGGCAGCGGAAAGACGTAGACCCGGCCGGACCTGCCCGTGTTCTCGTCCAGGAGGACGTCCTTCTCCTGGAACCGGCTGCTCTTGTATTGATCCATCAGATACGCAATCATCTTCTCCTGGGTGCCGAAGAAGGTGGGGATCAGCACGTCTTTCTCGAACTCGTTGAAGTCCCGGGGCACCCGCACCGACGCGTTCTCCCCGTCGACGTAGAAATTGTATTCCTTCTGCACTTCCGGAATGACCAGCCAGCTGCGCCCGTTGCGCAGGGTCGGCACGAGATAGGCCGACTGGCCGTTGAAGTAAAAGGGGGCGTAGACCGTCCCCGATTTCGGCGCGATCATCTCCCGCCGCTCGGCGCCGAAGGTCGCCAGGCGGAGGACGCGCTCCGCCGTCCCCGGCAGCGCTTCGCCCGGCCTCAGGTTCTCGGCCGTCATCCCGTAGTAGGTCGGCCACATCGAATTGGTCGGGAATCTTGAACGGCTGCACGAAGTACGTGCGTATCCCGAGGATCACGATCGCGGCGACCAGGCAGAATTCGATGTTCTCGGTCAGCGAGGTCTTCGGGTAGACGGCCCCGCCGCTGCGCCGCAGGGCGCCCTCGATCGACTCGATGCCGAGCTTCAGCCTGGCGGCGTCGGCCCTCTCCCGGAGCAGCTGGCCCAGGCTGCTCCGCTGCCGGGACAGTTCCGCGGCCTCGGCGGCCGGAAGCACGTCGCGCCGGAAATGCCACACCTTGTCGGCGAGCTCCAGCCAGTTGGCGGCGTTCTGCCGCATCTTCTTTTCCTGGGAGGCGAATAGTCCGAACAAGGTGGGCCTTCGGTTAGTTGTTCTTGAGCACCTGGATGAAGGCGTCTGAGGGAATCGAGACCTTGCCGAACTGCTTCATCTTCTTCTTTCCCTCCTTTTGCTTGTCGAGGAGCTTCCGCTTGCGCGTGATGTCGCCGCCGTAGCACTTGGCGGTGACGTCCTTGCGCATCTCGCGCACGTTGTCGCGCGCGATGATCTTGCCGCCGATCGCGGCCTGGATCGCGATCTTGAACATCTGCGGCGGGATGATCTCCGCCAGCTTCTCGCAAAGCTCGCGACCCCGGCCCTCGGCCTTGTCGCGGTGCACGATCGTGGCGAAGGCGTCCACCGGGTCGCCGTTGACCAGGATCTCCATCTTCACGAGGTCGGACGGGCGGTAGTCGCCCAGTTCGTAGTCCATCGAGCCATAGCCGTGGGTGATGCTCTTGAGGCGGTCGTTGAAATCAACGAGAATCTCGTTCAGGGGCAGGAGGCAGGTGAGCATGACCCGCGACCGCGTCGAGCGTGGTGGTGTGGTCGACCGTCCCGCGCTTTTCCATCACCAGGGCGAAGATGTCGCCCATCGAGTCGTTCGGGATGTGCAGCGAAGCCACGATCGTGGGCTCCTGGATCTCAAGGATGACCCCGGCGTCGGGGAGATTGACGGGATTGTCGACCTCGACGGTCGCGCCCCCGTGCCTGGTCACCCGGTAGATGACGCTCGGGTAGGTCGAGATGATGTCGACGTCGTGCTCGCGGCGGATCCGCTCCTGGATGATCTCCATGTGCAGGAGGCCGAGAAAGCCGCAGCGGAAGCCGAAGCCGAGCGCCACCGAGCTCTCCTGCTGGTAGACGAAGGCGGCGTCGTTCAGCCGGAGGCGGCCGAGGGCGGACTTCAGTTTCTCGTAGTCGGAGCTCTCGATCGGGATACAGGCCGCAGAAGACCATCGGGCTGCACCTCCTTGTAGCCCGGCAGCATCTCGGTGGCCGGCTTCGCGGCAAGGGTGATCGTGTCGCCCGGTCTTGATCTCGGCGGGGTCCTTGATGCTGGAGACGACGTAGCCGACATCGCCCGGGCCCGAGGACATCGACCTTCGCCATCTTCGGCGTGAATACGCCGACCTCCTTCACCTCCGCCTTCTGGCCGGTGCTCATGAGCATCATCATTTCGCCCGCGCGGATCGTGCCGGAGAACACCCGCACGTAGGCGATGACCCCCCGGTAGGAGTCGTAAAGGGAGTCGAAAACGAGGGCGCGCGTCTGCGGGTACCTCGGTCCAGCGCGGCGGCGGGACGCGCTTGCACGACCGCCTCGAGAATGTCATCGATCCCGATGCCGGACTTGCCGCTGGCCAGGATCGACCTCCTCGGCGGGTATCGTGAGGATGTCCTCGAGCTGGCGGATGCAAAGCTCCAGGTTGGCGCTCGGCAGGTCGATCTTGTTGATGACCGGGATGACCTTGAGCTTCTGGCCGAAGGCCAGGTGGGCGTTGGCCACCGTCTGGGCCTCGACGCCCTGGGCGGCGTCGATCAGGAGGACGGCGCCCTCGCAGGCCGCCAGGCTTCGCGACACCTCGTAGGAGAAATCCACGTGGCCGGGCGTGTCCATGAGGTTCAGCTTGTAGGTCTTACCGTCCTTTGCCCGGTAGTTCATCGTGACCGGGTGCGACTTGATCGTGATGCCGCGCTCCTTCTCGAGGTCCATGGAGTCGAGGTACTGGTCGGTCATCACCCGTTGCTCGACCGAGTGCGTGTGTTCGAGCAGCCGGTCGGACAGCGTCGTCTTTCCGTGATCGACGTGGGCGATGATGCAGAAATTGCGTGTGAGCAGTTCGTCCATGTATCAGGCTGCCAGGTCGGCGAACTCAGCGAACGACTTCACAAGCCAGGCCTTGTCAGTGCGGCGCGCGAGGCCCGCGAGGACGCCGCCGGGCCCCAGTTCCCAGAATTCGGAGGCTCCCGCCGCCGCCGCGGAGCGCATGCAATCCTCCCAAAGGACCGGCGAGACGATCTGTCGCACCAGCGCCTCCTTGATGGCCATCGGGTCGGCGACCGGCCTGCCGGTCGTATTGGTGAAAAGGGTGAAGCGCGGGGCGACGAACGGCACGCCCGACAGGAAGGCCGAAAAAGCATCGCGGGCGGGCATCATCAGGCGGCTATGGTAGGCGCCGGCGACATTGAGGGGAATGACCTTTTTCATCCCCCGCTCCCTGGCCGCGGTCAGAGCCGATTCGATCCGGGCCTTTTCACCCGAAATGATGATCTGCCCCGGGGCATTGAAATTGGCCGCCTCGACATTGAATTCCAGGCAAAGGCCCCGGACCTTGTCGCGGTCCTCGCCGACAATCGCCGCCATCGTGCCGGTGCTCCGTTCGCAGGCCTCCTGCATCAACTTCCCGCGCTCGGCCACGATCCGAAGCCCCGTCGCAAAGTCGAATACGCCCGCCGCGGCGCATGCCGTCAGCTCCCCGAGGCTCAGGCCGAAAGCCATGGCAGGGTCCGCAACACCCTTCCCAAGTTCGCGCAAGGCCGCCAGAACGGCGATCCCGTGCACGTAAAGGGCGGGTTGGCAGACTTTGGTCTCCGTCAGGGCCGTTTCGGGGCCCTCAAAGGAAATCTTCGCGAGATCCCAGCCCAAAACGGAGTTGGCCTGGTCGTAGAGGGCCCTGGCGCCGGCTGACGAGGCGTAAAGCGATTTGCCCATGCCAACGCGCTGGGCACCCTGGCCTGCGAAAATGAATGCGAGCGACATGTCTGTTGAAACTTACCAGAAAAGCCCACGATGTCACCAAATCCAAGCCCCAATTCGATGAACGACCTCAGGCCTCCAGTATTGAAATGGCAGCCATTTCAATACTGGAGGCCTGAGGTCTTCCCCTTGCAGGCTGCAGATCGGGCAAACTGGCCCGCTGCATTCAAGCCTTGTGGATTGCCTTGGACGCCGGGGTGATATCTACTGAATAAGCCATCCATGAAGCCACGTCTCCTGACCGGCACGATCACCGCCCTCGTCACACCATTCCGAAACGGAAAGGTGGCCCATGACGATTTGCGCAAACTCGTGGAGTACCAGATCAAGGGCGGCATCGACGGCGTCGTTCCAGTCGGCACGACGGGCGAATCCCCCACCCTGACCCATGAGGAGCACATCGACGTCGTTCGCGCCGTCATCGCCTCCGTGCGGGGGCGTGTGCCCGTGATCGCGGGCACCGGCTCGAATTCGACGGCGGAGGCGGTCGGCCTGACCGCCCTCGCCCACGAGGCAGGCGCGGATGGCATGCTCGTCGTGGCGCCCTATTACAACAAGCCCAGCCCGGAGGGCCTTTTCCGCCATTTTGCGGCGATCGCCGAGGCGACCGACCGGCCCATCGTCCTTTACTCCATTCCGAGCCGTTGCGGGATCGAGATCGGCGTGCCCGTGGTCCAGCGCCTTCGCGCGAGGTACAGCCATGTCCGCTGGATCAAGGAAGCGGGCGGGAGCGTGGACCGCGTCGACCAGCTCAAGCAGGCGCTCGGATCGGACATCACTGTGCTCAGCGGAGACGATGTGCTCACCCTGCCCTTCATGGCGGCCGGCGCCGAAGGGGTGATCAGCGTTGTCTCAAACCTGCTCGTTCGCGAGGTCGGCAGCCTTGTGAAGCTGGCGCTCGAAAATGACTTCGCTGCGGCGGGCAGGATGCACCGGAAGCTGTACGCGGTGTTCAAGGCGATGTTCGTCGAACCCAACCCCGTCCCGATCAAGGCGGCGCTCGCCCGGGCGGGCATCATCGGCTCGGACGAGGTTCGCCTGCCCCTTTGCGAGATGAGCGCCCCGAATCGCGCGATCCTCGAGGGTGTCCTCGGAGCGCTGGGAAAGTGACACATCCCAAAATGCCGCTGACTCTCCTCCTGAACGGTTCAAAGGGCCGAATGGGGGCCGCCGTCACCGAAGCGGCCCGCGATCTTGGCGTGCTCATTGGAGCGGCCGTGGACGTCGGCGGCAATCCGGCCGCCTCGATCGGATCCTGCGACGTCATCGTGGATTTCAGCTCTCCGCAGGCCACCCGATCGCTTCTCGAACTGGCTGTCTTGCACAAGAAACCGATCGTCATCGGCACGACTGGGCACACGGCCGGGGAGCGGAAGGCCCTCCTGCCGATCGCCTCGCGCGTACCCTGTGTCTGGGCGGGCAATTTCTCGGTCGGAGTCAACCTGCTTTTCGCCCTCAGCCGGCAGGCGGCGCGCATCCTCGGTGCGGATTACGACGCCGAGGTCGTCGAAATGCACCACCGATTCAAGAAGGACGCACCCAGCGGCACCGCGGCGCGCCTTCTCGAGATCATCCTCGAGGAACGCAAGCTTGGGCCCGGAGCGCTGCGGCACGGCCGCCAGGGGCTGACCGGGGAGCGCACAAAGGCCGAGGTGGGCGTCCATTCCCTGCGCGGCGGGGACGTCGTCGGCGACCACACCGTCATATTCGCGGGCCCCGGGGAGAGGTTCGAGCTTTCCCACAAGGCTTCCGACCGGGCCATCTTCGCCCGGGGAGCCGTGCGCGCGGCGCAATGGTTGGTCGGCCGGCAGGCCGGCGTCTACGACATGCAGGACGTGCTCGGGCTTAACGCGGCCTCTCCGGGCGGCGCCGAGGCGTGATCACCTCCATCCAGGGCAACTTGGCGAGCGCCTCGCCGCTGCAGGCCGTGGTGGAACTGAATGGCTTCGGCTACGAGGTGAACATCCCAATCACGACCTCGGAACGGCTCCCTCCCGCCGGCTCGCCGGTCAAGCTGCACACCCACGTCGTGTACCGCGAAGACGCCCAGACCCTCTACGGATTCGCGACCGCGGCGGAGCGGGATTTCTTCCGGCTCATGATCGAGCGGGTGACCGGCGTCGGGCCCAAGGTGGCGCTTGGAATCATGAGCCGGCTGTCCCTGCCGCTGCTTGAGGGCGCGATCCGGGCAGGCGACGTCGGGACCCTTTCCAAATGCCCCGGCATAGGCAAGAAGACGGCGGAACGCCTGGTCATCGAGCTGAAGAGCCTTGTCGGCGGCCCGGAAACGGGCCACTTGCCGACGGGGGCAGACAGCCCTGGAGAGGACGCCCATCGCGATGCCGTGTCGGCCCTCGTGGCCCTGGGCTACAAGGCCCAGGACGCCGACCAGGCGGTCCGCCGGGCCAGCCTCGCGCTCGGTCCCTCAGCCGACACCGAGGCCCTGATTAAGAAGGCCCTCGGCGGCTGAGCCGCCGCAGGGCGGCAGCCCGGGAATCCCGATTCTAGCGCTGGAAGCGGAACGCCACCGTCTCGGCGGGCTCCTGTTCGTCGGATGCCCGGCTTTCTTCGCGAATGTCGGTGCTCAGAAATGCTGCGTTTGGCTTGAAGTTGACCTCAGCCGCGGAGACCGGCTGGACCGACCCCATTTGGAGCTGGGCAATCCAGGCCAGCGAGGCGACCTGGCCCTGGCCGGCGGCCGTCATGAGCCCCTCTGCGGCGGGCGCGCCCGAATTCAGGCTGAAGTCGCGCACGGAAAGCGCCGGGACGAGCTGGCGCTGGTAATTGCCGGGCGCGATAGTGGTCAACTCCGAGCGCTCCTGCACCGGAGCCTGCGGGACGGCATGCGCGGCCGGGGCCGGCGCGGAGACAGGGCTGCGGACGGCAAGAACGACTGCGACGCAGGCCGCCAGGGCAAGCCCCGATGCCGGGATGAGCGCCGCCCAACGCCGCGCCGCGCGAGGGACTCGAACCGGCCTGGCCCCAGCCACGGGCTTTTGGAATCGGTCCGCCAATAGCGTGCATGCCTTCTGCATGCTGCAGTATTGCCTGTAGATCGCGTGGCGCGCCGAGTCGGCCGCAACCTCGGCCTCCAGCCGTTTCGCGTCCTCGGCGCCGATCTCGTGATCGACGTAGAGGTTGAGCAGTTCGATGAATTCGGATTCTTTCATTTGAAGTCCTCTCCCAAACGCGAACGCAGGCTTTCGCGAGCCCGGGCGATGCGGCTCTTCACCGTCCCGATCGAGATGCCGAGAATGGCGGCGATCTCCTCGTACGATAGGTTCCTGACGTTGCGCAGTATGAGAATCTCCCGGTGCTTGGTTCCAAGTTTCTCCATGCCGTTGCCTATGCGAGCGACAAATTCCTGTGTCACAGTGATATCATCCGGCGTTTCGACTTCAGCCGGTATGACGTCGGCCAGTGTTGCGTCGTTGTCCGCGCCGAGCGGAGCATCGATCGAAACGGACTTGTCCCGCTTGCGCCGCCACCAGTACCAGTAGCGGTTGCGTGCGAGGTTGGTTGCAATCTGGTAAAGCCAGGTTGAAAAGGCGGAATCACCCCTGAAGTTGGCCAGGCCCCGGTGGGCCCGGATAAAGGCGTCCTGGGTCACCTCTTCCGCGTCCTGCGGATTGCGCAAAAGCTGGTTTACCATGGAGTAAATGCGGCTCCAATACCGCCCGACCATTTCGTCAAAGGCAGACTGGTCCCCGTTCTTGAAACGGTCCACAAGCATCCGGTCGAAAGCAACTTCTTGAGCTTTGGTATACATGCGCTCTGCCTCGCTCTGATGCGTATATTTCTGAATTGTTCCCAAGATTTATGGTGGTCGATCAAATAAGATGCCGAACTACTCCATTTCACAGATGCGGTGACATATTCCGAGGCGATTTTTGTCCTGGGCAAGGCGCGTCAGGGAGGGGTATCCCCAGCGGGGCTATCCCTCCCTGACGCAACGCAGCCCAGGACAAAAAGCGTCCGGAAGATGGCATCGGATTTGTGAAATGAGGGACCAAGGCTCCGCGGTCAACAAGCACGCCGGCTCGTCCGAATCGGACAACCCACTGGCAGGAGCCATTTTTGCTTGCCCGAAATAATCAGGCGCCGGTAGAAACGACCTTTCTTGCGTTGTTTATGAGATTGGGTTCTTCTGGCGGGGGAATGTTCGGGCAACCGCCCGAATGCCCTTCCCTGCGCAAAATAACCATTTAAACTGACTGGAATCAAGGGTTGGTAGCTCAACGGTAGAGCAGCGTCCTTTTAAGTCGTTGGTTCCGGGTTCGAATCCCGGCCAACCCACCAGCCTTTACGCCCTCCATGAAACGCCTCGTCATCATAGAAGACCAAACCGCCATCCGCGAGATGCTCGTTGAGATTCTTCGGCTCGACAACAACTACCAACTTGTGGGCGAAGCCGGCGAGGGACACCAGGCGGTCCAGCTTTGCTTTGACGTAAAGCCCGACATTGCGGTCCTGGATGCGAAACTGCCGGGTCTCAACGGCGTCGAAATCCTGCGGCGGCTTGTGAAGAAGCTGCCGAACCTGCGGGTCCTCGTTTTTTCCGGCCACGAGAACCCGGTCCTGGTGCGCGAGATGATCGAGGCTGGGGCCCATGGCTTCGTCGAGAAGACGGCGGGTTTGTTCGAATTCAAGAAGGGACTCGAGACCGTCGCCAGCGGAGGCACCTATTTCGGCCCCGCGGTCGCCGCCCTGCTCCGCAACGTCGTCGCCAATCCGGGCTCGAGCAACACGCCGGACTTCCTCACGGACCGCGAGCGCGAGATCCTGCAGCTGATCGCCGAGAGCCACAGCACGAAGGACATCGCCTCCAAGCTCGGAATCAGCATGAAGACGGTCGACAATCATCGCACGAATCTGATGCGAAAACTGAATCTGCACGACGTCGCGAGCCTGACGCGCTACGCGGTCGACACCGGGATCATCCAACCCAAGAACACCTTCTAGACGCCGCATCGCCGGCGAAAATACGCCGGCGCCTCGCGCTAAAATCCTTGCCGGGCAGGTCAGCCCGGCCCAATATCAGATTAGCCATTCCATGAAATCAGTTTCGAAGCAGATTTGCGTTCTCCTCCTCAGTTCCGCAGCCGTGTTTACCGGCTGCACCAAGAAACCCATGCGACCGGATCCCAATTCGACGGTCCTCGGGCCAACGGGCGGGGGAAGCGGGGCTCTGGCGCCGGAAGCGGTGCCGACCAGCCCGGATGCGGCGGGACTCCAGCAGCGCGATCTCGGGAACTTTGACGAGAGCGGCCAGGATCGGAAGTCCCTCGAGGCCCAGGCGGTCCTCTTCGATTTCGACAAGTCCAATATCAAGGCCAGCGAGCGCCCGAAGCTCCAGGCGGCGAAGGACTATCTCGACAAGAATGCGCAGGTCCATCTCCTCCTCGAGGGGCATTGCGACTGGCACGGAACGGCGGAATACAACCTGAGCCTAGGCGACCGCCGCGCAAACGAGGCCAAGAAGTACCTCATCAGCCTGGGAGTCAGCGCCGACAGGCTCGACACGCTGTCCAAGGGCAGCGAGGAGGCGAAGAAGACCGACGACCTGGCGACGAGGGCCCATGACCGCCGGGTGGACCTCGTGGTCACCAAGCCGGGCGCCGCCATGGGCGTGCCCGCCGCAGGACCCGCCGCCGCAGGGGCAATGCCGGCGCCCTGAACGCCGTCAATCAGGCTTCCGAAGCCATTTCTGGCCTGAGCCGATGTCTATCGGGATCCTGCGACGGTCGCCAGGATCCGCTCTGTCGTGTCGATCCCGCGCTTCATCACGTCCAGGTTGAAGCCCTCGTTCGGAGCGTGAAGGTTGTCCTCGGGCAGGAAGAGCCCGAGCATGATCGAGTCGAGCCCGGTCACGCGCTTGATGTCGGCGATGATCGGAACGCTTCCGCCCTCGCGCAGGTAAAGCGGCGGGCGGCCCCAGATTTCCGTCACGGCCGCGTCAGCCGCCTTGAACGCACGGGCGAGGATGGGCGGCTGGTCCTTCGGGGTGTTTGAGCGGCCCGGCGGAACGACGACGTAGGTCTCGCCCTGGTGCTGGTCGACAAAGCTTATCTTCACGCCCTTCGGCGCGCGGGCGAGGATTGTCTCGGTAAGCAGGCGCTTGATCGTCGCCGGACTCTGGTTTGGCACGAGCCGGCAGCTGATCTTCGCGAAGGCCTTGCTCGGAATCACCGTCTTCGTCCCCTCCCCCTGGTAGCCGCCCCCGATTCCGTTGAACTCCAGGGTCGGCCCGAACCGCACCGCCTCGAAGGGCGACAAGCCCGGAGGCGTGTGAAATGCGCTGATACCGAGGAAATCCGGCGTAGGCCGCCTCGTCGGCGCCGAGTTTCTTCAGCTCCGCCCGCTCCCAGGGCTCGACGTCCAGGACCCCGTCGTAGAATCCGGGCACGTTCACGCGGCCGTCGGGCGTGTGCAGGGTCGCGCAGATCTCGGCAAGCGCCTGGATCGGGTTTCGAAGGACGCCGCCGTGAAGTCCCGAGTGAAGGTCCATTTTCGCCCCGGTGACGTGCAGATCCATCAGGGCGAGCCCGCGCAGTCCGCAGGTGATGACGACCTGGTTCTCGTTGGGCAGGGCCGTGTCTGAAAGATAGACGAAATCGGCCTTCCTAAACCGCTCCTTGTATTTCTCCAGAAATGCCGGGAAACTCGGGCTTCCCATCTCCTCCTCGCCCTCGATGAGGAACGTGATCCTGAGGGGAATGCGCGGATCTTTCTCCAGGAGGCGGGCCACCGCGGCGATGTTCGCAAGGAGCGGCCCCTTGTTGTCGGCGGCCCCCCGGCCGTAGATCCGGTTGCCCCGAATCGTGGCCTCGAACGGAGGCGTCTGCCAGAGGTTGAGCGGATCGGCCGGCTGGACATCGTAATGGCCGTAGATAACGACATGCGGCCACGATGCCTCGCCCGGGCGCTCGGCCAGGATGATCGGGTGCGTGGCGGTCTGCACGACTTCGACCTGTAAGCCCATGCCGCTCAAAAGGCGGGCTACGAACTCCCGGGCTCCGCGCATGCCTTCCCGGAAGTTCGAATCGGTCGAGACGCTGGGATGATGGATGAATTCCTTGAGCTTTTCGACGTGGTCAAACATGGGCATAGGATGGACCGGTCGTCCGCACGGGCAAGCGGATCCGTGCCCTGCTAATGCCTAAAATGACGTATCCCGGTGAACACCATGGCCATCCCGCGCTCGTCAGCGGCCTTGATGACCTCCCCATCGCGCACGGCCCCGCCCGGCTGGATGGCCGCGGTTGCGCCGGCATCGGCGGCGGCGACCAGCCCGTCCGCAAAGGGGAAAAGCGCCTCGCTCGCCACCGAGGAACCCTTGAGGCTCAGGCCCGCTTCACCGGCCTTCCAAACGGCTATCCGGGAACTGTCCACGCGGGACATCTGCCCCGCGCCGATCCCGAGCGTTCGCTCGCCCTGGCAATACACGATCGCATTCGACTTGACGTGCTTGCACACCGTCCAGCCAAACAGGAGATCGGCCCATTCCTGCCGGGTCGGCTCGCGCCTAGTCACCACCTTGAAGGCGCCCACATCGCCCAGCGTGCGGTCGCGGTCCTGCATCAGGACGCCGCCGATCACCGATCGGACCTCCTGGAGTTCTTCGGTGGCCGCCTGGCCCTGCCCAACCGGCGGGCCCGCCCTGGCGATCATGAGGCGGAGATTCTTCTTCCTGCCGAACACCGCCAGCGCCTCGTCGCTGAAGCGCGGGGCGATGATCACCTCGGTGAAGATCTCGGCGATGGTCCGCGCAAGGGTCTCCTCCAGGGTGCGGTTGACGATGATGATCCCCCCGAACGGGGCCTGCTTGTCGGTCGCGTAGGCCTTCTCCCAGCCCTCCTCCAGGCTGTCGGCGCTTCCGACCCCGCAGGGATTCGTGTGCTTCAGTATCGCGACCGTCGGCCTCCCGAATTCGCCGATCAGGCGGGCCGCCGCGGTGATGTCGAGAATGTTGTTGTAGCTCAGTTCCTTTCCCTGGAGCTGCCTGAAATGCTCATGGAACGAGCCGTAGAGCGCCGCCCTCTGGTGGGGATTCTCTCCGTAGCGCAGGCTCTGGGCCTTCTTGAGGACGATCGAGAGGGTCTCGGGAAATCCGGCCAGGGCCGCGAGGTCGGGCTCCGATCCATTGCCCGCCGTGGCCCGCATCTGCCCCTCCAGATAGCGCGAGATCGCGCCGTCATAGGAGGCCGTGCGCTGAAACACCTTGAGCGCGAGGCGGCGTCGCAGTTCGCGGGCGGAGGCGCGGCCCTCGAGTAAATCCAGCACTGCGCCGTAATCGCTCGGATCGCAGACGACTGTGACGCTCTCGAAATTCTTCGCGGCGCTTCGCAGCATCGAGGGGCCGCCGATGTCGATGTTCTCGATCGCCTCCTCGAAGGCCACCCCGGGGCGGGCCACCGTCTGCTCGAACGGGTACAGGTTCACGACCACGAGGTCGATCAGCTCGATGCCGTTCCGTTCGGCCTCGGCCAGATGCTCCGGCTTGTCGCGCCGGCAAAGCAGCCCGCCGTGGATCTTCGGGTGCAGGGTCTTGACGCGACCCTCCATGATCTCGGGGAAGCCCGTGTGCCGGCTCACTTCCGTCACGGGAAGCCCCTGCGCGGCCAGCAGCTTGGCCGTCCCGCCAGTCGAAAGCAGCGTATAGCCATGCCGGTTGCAGAGGGCGGAAGCGAATTCGACGAGGCCGCGTTTGTCGCTGACCGAGAGAAGCGCCAGTTTTGCCATTGAACCCCGAGCCAAGTGCGAATTCGCCCGCACGGAAAGCGAAAACGCGCGCGCCCGCGCCATGCCGGATGCGGCCGCCGGGTGTTGCGCTTCCGCGCGGCTGCCATTAGTTGTTGCTCGTGCCCTGCGATTCCCACGAGTTGCCCGGTCTGACGGCCCGGCTCGACAAGCTGTACTACCACAACGGCGGGGTGAGCCTGCCAGAGGACAAGCCCCACGCATTCGTCTATTTCATAACGATCCGGAACGCTTCGGACCGGACGGTGAATCTGCTCGGGCGCAAATGGGTGATCGAGCACGCGGACGGCTCGCGTCTCGTGGTCGAGGGGGACAAGATCGTGGGCGAGACGCCCCGGCTCGCCCCCGGGGAGCAGTTCTCCTACAACAGCTACCATGTGACGCACTGCGATGCGTGGGCGATCGGAAGCTTCCATGGGATAGACGACCTGGGGCGGAAGGTGCATGCCCTGCTGCCGCCGTTTGAGTTGGTCGTGCCGCGCGTGTCTTAAGGCTGCTCAAATCTCATTTGGATAGGGCATGTCCGCCCTCGTCCTGTGCTGCCAAGACCCAGACCGCCGAAAAGGCCGGCCGCCAAGGCAGCCGTCAGGTCTGACGGCCGGATGGCGGCCCCGAGTCGGCGGATGAGGCAGCAACGTCCTCGGGCGGGCATGCCCCAATCCAAATGAGAAAACGCCGGTCTTAGCGCCTTGCAGCCAACGTCCAGATATGCCGAAAGGAGGGACACAGGAAAGACCTCAGGAGGGCATGCCTTCCCCAACGCCGCGATCCAAAGGTTGAGCGATGGCCCAAATATGGCGGAAGGCGGGGGAGTATTCCCTCGGATTGGAATCAATCAGGAGCGTCAACTCAGTGGGCACAAACCAGGCTCCGCGCTCGATTTCGTCCGGATGCAGGGTGAAGGGTCCCGGATGGGCCAGGCGGTAGACCCAGACGAATTCCCAGCCGGTCTCCAGGCATGCCTCCACGCGGAAGATGCGTTCGGGCACGGAGACGATCGTCAGGCCGAGTTCCTCGGCGAGCTCCCGGACTGCGGCCGCATCATAGCTTTCGCCGGAATCGACGTGGCCCGAGCACGACGAGTCCCACAGGCCCGGGGCGATGTCCTTCTCCATCGAGCGTTTCTGCAGGAACACCCGGCCCGACCCGTCGAAGACCAGGACGTGCACGGCCCTGTGCAGCAGGCTGCCTGCGTGAACCTCGCGCCGGCTGGCCCGCCCGACGACCGCGTCGCGCCCGTCGACAACGTCAAAGAATTCCTCGGATTGCTGCATCGCCAGACAATGACCCGGATTGGCCCGATTTCGCAACACCGGCTGGCCCCGAAATGGAGATTTCCATGGCGTTGAAGCGCCAACCCGTTAAGACCCCTGATATGGCCAAGATAGACATCAGCAAAGTCGCCGAGATTCTGAAGAAAAACGGGATCGAACCCGCCGTCCTGCGGCGCGTGATCGAGGAGATCAACCTCGCCGTGCAGCCGGACTCGGGCGAGGAATTGCCGCCGCCCGTGAAGAAGCAGTTTGTCATCCTGGTCAGCGATCCCGACAGCCGCTGGCCAAGGCACGACTTCGCCGGCTGGGTGCTGCAGCTCCCCGAGAGCGAGAGTCCGGCGACCACCGAGGAGCGGATCCTCAAGAGCGCCTACGACTTCAACGCGACGAAGAAAGGCCGCCTGTACCCGGTGAAGACGGTGGGAGAGGCGCTGGAAAACGTGCCTGCGAAAATCTTCAAGGAAGCCGAGGTGTGGGTGAAGACCAAGACACCCGTCATCGTCCTCAAAACGGACAACGAGATTCCGAAAGAGGGCTAGTGGGACGCAGGCAGCGGGATTAGGCGGACCTCATAGATCCTGGGCCAGCGCTTTCCCGTCACAAACAACCTGCCGCCCGCGGGATCATAGGCGATCCCGTTCAGGACGTCGGTGTCGGGCCTGCGTTCGTTCAAAGGGAGCAGGCCTGAAAAGTCGATGATGCCGCGCACGACGCCGTTTGACGGATCTATTCGAACCACCTCGTCGGTCTGCCAGACGTTCGCAAATATCTCCCCGTTGATCCACTCGAGCTCGTTCAGGCGCTCGACCGGCCGGCCCGACGCCGTCACATCGATCGAGCGCACGAGCCGAAAGCCGTCCGGGTCGAAGAACCGAATCCGGCTTGTGCCGTCGCTCAGGACAAGCCATCGGCCGTCGGTTGCGAGCCCCCATCCCTCCCCCTCGTAGCTGAACCCGCCCTCGGGCATGAAAGTGTCGACATCGTAGATGAAGCCCTTGTGGTTCTGCCAGGTCAGCTGATAGGCCCGGTTTCCGATAAAGGCGAGGCCCTCGGCAAAGTACTCCCGGGGCAGTGAGACCATTTTCAGCACGCGCCCTGTTTCCAGGTTCACGCTCCGCAGGGTGGACTCGCCGTTCAGGCCGGTGCTCTCAAGAAGGCCGCCATTGCGGAACACCAGGCCCTGGGTGAAGGCGGCCGGATCGTGCGGCCATTCGTGAATCACCTTGTATGCATAGCGGACCGGGGCCGGGTTCACGCCGGACGCAACGGACGGGGACGGCGGGACATCCCCGGTATCCCCTTGCACGAGCCTGCCGCATGCCGAGAGGGCGACCAGTGTCAGCACGCCACAAAAAACCGTATTTGCGTTTTTCACGTAAGCGTTGGCTAATGGGCATTCAGCGATTACTCAATTCCCGACTGTGCCGGACCGCTTGCCGCCGCGCCGATGAAAACACGCCCTCCCCCCTCCTTTACGCCGACTCCGAACGCAGCTCCGACGCCCTTTATTTCGGCCGGATCAACGTCCCGGACCCCTTCATCGCCTTCGGGCTGCGCGGGCGCAGATACGCCGTGGCAAGCGCGCTCGAGTTTTCACGGATGAGGCGTGATTCGGTCTTTCACAAGGTTCTCGCCCTCGATCCCTACCTCGAAAAGGCGAGGCGGAAATGGCCGCGCCGCACGGTCGGGGCGGCCGAGGTGATCCGGCTGATCGCCGGGGAACTGCGCCAGCGCAGCTTCACGATTCCGGACGATTTTCCAGCCGGAGTGTATGCAAGGCTGCGCGAGCTGGGGCTGAGCCTCCAGATCGCCAAAGGGGCCCTCTTCCCGGAGCGCGAAGTCAAGGGCCCGGAGGAGGCGGCGGCGATCCGCGAGGGCAACCGGTGCAGCGCCGCCGGGATTGCGGCCGCCGAAAGGGCATTGCGCAACAGCCGCGCCAAGGCCGGCAGGCTTTATTACCGGGGCGCCGTTCTGACGAGCGAGCGGCTGCACACGGAGATCGAAATGGCCTGCCTCGCGGCGGGCTCCGTTTCATCGGGCACGATCGCAGCCGGCGGCGACCAGGCCTGCGACCCGCATCAGCGCGGTTCGGGCCCCCTGCGGCCGAACGAGCTCATCATCGTCGACATATTCCCAAGGGTGAGCGCGACGGGGTATTTTGGGGACATGACCCGCACGTTCCTCCGTGGCCGGGCGAGCGATCGCCAGCGCGAACTCGTTGCGGCCGTCCGGGCGGCCCAACTCGCCGCCTTGAGGAAGGTTCGCGCCGGCGTCGACGGCCGCCTCGTCCACCGGAAGGTGATCGAGGTGTTCGAATCCCGCGGGTTCAGGACCGAGATCGGCAAGGGAGGCTCGACGGGGTTCTTTCACGGCACCGGACACGGCGTGGGTCTTGCCATCCACGAGCCGCCGCGCATGAACATGACCACAAATATCGTCCTGAAAAAGGGTTCCGTGGTCACGGTTGAGCCCGGACTCTACTATCCCGGCCTTGGCGCATGCCGGATCGAAGACGTCGTCCAGGTCACCGACGGCTCCCCCAGGCTCTTGTCGAGCTACCCTTACGATTGGGAATTGCGATAAGGGCGGCGATCTTTTCCCTTGGCGAAAGGCCCACGCTCCGGCTCACCCTCCTGCAACCGGCATTGCGAATTTGTGAACTAGTCTAGCATGAAGAACCTCTCCGCCCTTCTTAGGAAGATCGCCCGGCGCCGCCTTCTTGTGATCGGCGACGTGATGTTGGACCACTATTTCTGGGGAGACGCCACCCGCATCTCGCCCGAGGCTCCCGTGCCCGTCGTCAACGTATTCAATGCGACCGACACGGTGGGGGGGGCGGCCAATGTCGCAAACAACATTGCGGCCCTCGGAGCCGCCGCAGAGGTTGTCGGGGCGATCGGCCGCGACTACAACGGCGACAAGCTCCGGACAAACCTGCGGGAACGGCGAATAGAATTCGACCAGCAGTTCCTGCTGACCGGGGCCAGGACGATCACCAAGACCCGGGTCATCGTCCGAAACCAGCAGCTTTGCAGGCTGGACCACGAGGACAATCCGGGCGTCTATCGGCGGGTTCTCGAGACGCCAGGCCGCTGGAGCCTCCTGGAGGCGAAGATCGCCCGCTCCGACGGGGTCATCCTTTCCGATTACGCCAAGGGCGTCCTGACGACGGATGTCATCAGCCGGGTTGCCAAACTGGCCCGCCGCCACCGGAAATTCATCGCGCTGGATCCAAAGCCCGCGAGCGGCAACCAGTTTCAAGGGTTGGACCTGATCACGCCTAACCGGCGGGAGGCGCTGGAACTGGCCGGCCTCAACAGCGGGGCCGACGCGGAGGCCGATTTTGCTAAAGTTTGCTCGCTCATCTGGGCAAAATACAGCCCCAACAACCTGGTCATCACCCTCGGGCCCGACGGCATGCTCACGAGCGTTCGCGGACGCGTGATCCGGACAATTCCGACCGCAGCCCGGCAGGTCTACGACGTGTCCGGGGCGGGCGACACGGTTATCGCGGCGCTGACCCTCGCCATGACTTCCGGCGCCAGCCTCGAGCAGGCCGCCCATTTCGCCAACGCCGCGGCGGGTGTCGTGGTCGGCAAGCTGGGCACGGCCACGGTGACGCCGGAGGAACTGACCGCGTACGTAAAAGGATCGTGATCCTGCGCCCGACCCGAGCGGCCGGGGGAAACCCGGCGCAGCGCCAACAATGAAGGCCCTTTTCCTGGACCGCGACGGGACCCTTATCGTGGACAAGGTGTACCTCGCAGACCCCGGCGGAGTTGAGCTGATCGCGGGAGCGGCGGAGGGCCTCGCGCGGGCGCGTGCCCTCGGGTACAGGCTGTTCCTTTTCACAAACCAGTCCGGCATCGGCAGGGGCCTCCACACCCTTGAGGACTCCCACCGGGTCAACGCCCGCATGGAGGAAATGCTCGGTCTTCCCCGGCCCATCTTCGAGGAGACGTGCATCGCGCCCGAAGCCCCTGGCCAGCCGGTCGTCTACCGGAAGCCCTCGCCCCGATTCATCCTTGAGGCGATCGAGCGCCACGGGCTCGACCGGGCACAATGCTGGATGGTCGGCGACTCCGGCGCGGACCTTGGGTCGGCGACAGCCGCTGGGATACGCGCGGCGCTCGTCAGAACCGGCCGGACGAATCCCGACACGCTCGCCACGGCCTCTGCGGGCCAGGTGCCGGTCTTCGACACCTTTGCCGATTTTGCCAGGACCCTGGTGTGAGCCGATGAAAAAGGCGGCCAAGCTGCGCGTCGACGAACTGCTGGTCGCCCGCGGGCTGGCCGAGACGCGCTCCCAGGCCAAGACTCTCATCATGGCCGGGCGGGTCCGGCTCGGCACCGAGCGGCTCGACAAGCCGGGAAAGGAATTGCCCGCCGACTCGCCGCTGAGCGTCACCCAGCCGCCCCGCTTCGTGAGCCGCGGCGGGGAAAAGCTGGCCGCGGCCCTGCGGCATTTCGCGCTCGACCTGCGCGGCGCGCACGTCCTCGATGTCGGCGCTTCGACGGGCGGATTCACCGACTGCGCGCTTCAGGCGGGAGCGGCATCGGTCGTGTGCGTCGACGTGGGCAGGGCGCAGCTTCACGCGCGGCTGCGCGCCGATCCCAGGGTGACGAACCGGGAGAAGACAAACGCCCGCAATCTGTCGAAGGGAGACCTGCCGCGGGACGAATTCGACGCCGTGGTCATGGACCTTTCGTTCATCTCCCTGCGCTCGGTGCTGCCTCCGGTCTGGCCGTTTCTGAAGCCGGGGGGCGTCCTGGTGGCGCTGGTGAAGCCCCAATTCGAGGCTGGAAAGGCCGAGGCCGACAGGGGGCGGGGCGTCATCCGGGACGAGTCGGTGCGCGTGGCCACCCTGGAGCGCGTGCGCGAATTCGCCCTCGCCGCGCTGCCGGGCGCCCGGCTCATCGGCACCCTGGACTCTCCCATCGCCGGGGCCGACGGAAACCGGGAATACCTGCTGGCGCTAGCCCGCATCCATCACAAAACTGACCAAGATTGACCAATATCCTCGAGTAAGAAAGGCCGAAGCCGACTGAGCTGTGCTACAAGCACAACGAAAGGAGGATGAGGGCCTTTTTACCGAGGAGATTGGGCAGGATTGGCCGGAATTTGTGATGGATGCAGGCTGGCCAGGGGCTGACGCAAAGAATTCGCGTTCCCGCCGGAATTCGCCAATCCTAAAGGCCCATGCAGCCCATCCGTTCGCTCGCATTCGTTGTCAATGACGACAAGGCAGGCGCATCCGCCCTGGCGCGCGAGCTCATGAAGGCGGCGCGGTCCGCGGGCGTGCGGTTGAAGCATACCTCTCGGCTGACCCTCCCGCGCGGGTATCTCAGGGGCTGCGACGCCTGCTGCGTGATCGGCGGCGACGGCACCCTTCTCGGGGTCGCCGGCGAGGCCGCCCGCTCCCAGGTGCCGATCATCGGGGTCAACCGGGGGGGCCTCGGCTTCCTCACCACATTCTCGGCCGATGAGGCGCGCGCGCATTTCCTGGAGCTGCTGCGGGGGGGCTTCTCCGTCCAGCACCGGGCCATGCTCGACTGCACGGTCGGCGGCACGCGCCATGACCTCGCGCTCAACGACGTCCTCGTCAAGGCGCCCGAAAGCTCGCGCCTTATCCACCTCGAGGTGTTCGCCGACGGGGAACTCGTGACGGACTACCTGTGCGACGGCCTGATCTTTTCGACGCCGACCGGTTCGACAGCCTACAACCTCTCCGCGGGCGGACCCATCATCCATCCGGCCGCCAAGGTGATCGCCATGACGCCGGTCTGCCCGCACACCCTCACCAACCGCACGATCATCTTCCGCGACAACGTCCATCTGAAGGTTCTCAACTGCTCGAAGGACTCCGACCTGCTTGTCGCCCTGGACGGCCAGCGCAACATCCGCGTCTACCGCGACGCGCCCGTCCGCATCGGCATCGCCTCCCTCCAGCTCCCCCTCGCCCAGCGCACGGGATACGAGCATTTCGCCGTCGTGCGGGCCAAGCTCAAATGGAGCGGCGGCCTGGCCGAAAGGCATTGAAGCCGGGATCGAGTCCGTTCCGCCCCAGGCACCATCCCGCCCGACATTAGCCTGCATCCATTACACAACCGATGAAGATCGCACAAGATCGTCGAGCGAAAAGGACCGAAGGCGACCGAGCCGTGCTAGAAGCACGGCGCAGGGAGCCAGAGGACCTTTGCGCCGACGAGATTGGGCGAGATTGTGGCCGCTACCGCGGCCATCCCTTCGGGACTCGGCCTTCGGCCTCGCCATCTTCGCGCTGCTGCGCTCCGTCGTCGGAATTTGTGATGGATGCAGGCTAGCCCTGGGGCCGACCGCCTCCCGGCGCTCCCGGACCACCAGGACCTCCCCGTCCTCCTCCGCCGCCACGGGCTGGCGCAGGCGGAGCGGGTTTTCCTTGGGCGAGTGGCGTGGGCTGGTCGTCGGAGCGCTTGACCCACTTGTAGATCTTCGAGGAGTTCTGCCAGAAGTACTTCTCCTGTTGCGCGCGCGTCTTGGTGGAGAAGAACTGCTGCATCAGGCCGACCTCCTCGGAAATGGTGGCCACGCCGTAGCTGTTGGGATAATCCGTGCCGAACATGACGCGGTCCTCGCCGAAGGCCTGGAACAGGTACTCCAGCCGCGCGCGCAGGAACTCATAGTTCTTCACGATGATGCCGTTGTCGCCGGGCTTGGGATGGTAGACCTCGGTGAGCTTAACGAAGATGTTGGGGCGCGCCGCCATCTCTTTGATCACCGCCTCGTAAGCCGCCTGGTTGCCGGGCGTGGGATCGAAGCTTGGCAGGTGGTCCATGATTATGCGCAGGTCTGGAACGGCGTCGGCCAGCATCACGTTGGCGTTCATCAGGTCCATGCTTGGGTTGGCGGTGTCCAGCGCCAGGTCGGCCTGCGCCAGCAGCTTCAGATTGGCGACCTGGGTCGGATTGAGCGCAACCTTGCCACTGGCGTCCCTGGTGTAGAAGCGGCTGGAGCGGATGGCGCGAAAGAGAGGGTCGCGATGAAAGTGGTTCAGATATTTGGTGAAATCGTTCGAGCCTGGATCTATGTTCCCCGAGACTCCGACCATGATGGGATTGTCGCGGGAGACCTCCAGATACCAGAGGTTGTCGTCGATGTATTGGGCGGCAGATTCCACCACAATGGCGCCGACGATTCCGGCGGGCCGCGCCAGCGCAGCATACATCGCGGGCATCGACGGCTTGTTCACCTGCCGGTAGAACAGCCCACCCGTGTAGCCGCTGAAGACGGGACGGGTTTGGTCGAAGAGGTGAATATGGCTGTCGATGATGGGGATGGCACCCGGACGTAGCGGCAGGGCCTGCGGGGCATCCGGCGTGGCAGGAGCTGGGCCGTTTTTTTCATCCCAATCCGCAGCGCCCTTGGGGGCCTGCGCGGCTGCGAGTGCGTTACCCATGCCTGTAAGCAGGGCGCCCGTCATGGCGGCGGTGCCCGTCATGGCGGCGGTGCCAAGGAATTGCCGGCGAGACATTCTGTTGCCCATCATAGATTCCCTTCCCTCACTCGTTGGTTGTGGCGGATTGCGAGACGATGCATTGGACCGAGTTGCGCATTGAAGCAAACTGAAAACCCCTCCTCCCTGGAAATCCAGTTTCTCACAAAAAGCGGCCGGGGTTATCCGGCCGCCTGAGTCGCTGTAAATTGGCCGAAGCTTACTCCTTCGGAGGAGGTGGTGGCATCTGGGTCATGGAGCTGTCGTCCGCACGGCGGGCTATCATCTCGACCTTGCGCTGGATCTCCATGTCGGCGTTCTGCTGGTCCACGCGGGTCAGCTCCACCTTCTTCAGCAGGTCGAAGTCCTCGCGGTTGAGGGTCTCCCTCTGCTGGTGCAGCTGCTCGAGTTCGACCTCGAGGTCGGAACCTTCCTTGGAATAGCGATCGGCGTCGGCCTGATTCTTGTCGGTTTCATCCTTGATCTTCTTGGAGTCGGCCTGCCATCTCGACTCTCTGTCGGCGGCGACCTTGTCGTCGGCATCCTTCTGGTCCTTCGCGCGCTTCTCAGCCGACACCCTGGCCTGCTCCTCCGCCTCCTTCTTCTTGGCATCGGCGTCGGCCTTTTCCTTGGCGATCGCGTCCGCGCGGGCCTGCTCCCTCAGGGCGACCTGCGCCATGTCCTGCTGGTAGAAGAATAGAAAGATCCCCAGCATGACCGCCGGGAAAATAAGATACATCCATTTTTTCATGTGAAAGCGTGTGGTGAGGGAAGCTGGGCCTGGAATCAGGATTTCTTTGCGGCGGCCGCGGCCTTTATGGCGGCGGCGCGGGCGTCATCGGCTTTCTGGATCTTCTCGAGAACAGCCGTGAGAGCCTTGTCGTTCACCTCAGCCTTCTGGACATAAGCCTCGAAGAAGACGACCTGGGCCTTGAGGAGCTCCTCGTCCTGCTGGATCTTCGTGATCTCCTCCTTGACCGTTGCCACGTCCTTGCGGAGCTTCTCGGCCTTGTCCCGGAACTTGATCAGATCCGAAAGCGACTTTTCGCGCGCATCGAGGGCGGCCTGGCGCTCCTCCTGCCGCTTGACCAGGAAGGCATCCCTGGCCGCCTTGTCCGCCTTGTGCTTTTCCTGCGAGGCGAGCGCCTCGTCGACGGCCTTCTTGCGCATTTCGTTCTGGGCGCGGACGGTCTCCTCCTTCGCGCGCTGCGCCGCGATGGCGACCTGCTCCTGCTCCAGGTCATATCCCGTGCGGAAATGCAGGTAATAGGCGATGAAAAGGACCAGCGCCACGAGGGGCGGGGCAAAGTAGATGTACTTTTTCTTCATGTGAAAGGGGGTGTGTGTAGGGTTACTGCTTGAGCTGGGCCTTGATCATGGCCTTTTCGTCTTCGCGCTGCTTGATGGCCTGCTTGATGCCGTCCCTGAGCCTCGTGAGGTCCTTTGGCGCATCGGGGAAGGACAGCGCCTTCTCGCACGCCTCGAGCGCCTCCTCGTACTTGCCCAGTTCGTAGGCCGCGAACGCAAGATACTGGTAGGCGACGAACGGCTTGCTCTCCAGGTGGTCCTTCTCGACGGCCTTCTTGCTGTACTGGTAGGTGTTTTCCGTGTCGTCCAGGCTGCTGTAGATTTCGGCAATTTCGAGGTCGAGATCGCCCGAACCCGAGTACTTGTCCATCGCCTCGGCTTCCTTCAGGATGTTGACGGCCTGGAGGTCCCGGCTCATCAGCCGGTAGAAATAGGACAGGATATCCCAATTCTTGCGCGTGTCCTCGATCTTGCCGCTCTTCAGCCCGGCATACATGAGTTCCGCGGCCCGGTTGTACTGGCCGACCTCGTTGTAAAGGGTGACCAGGTTGAAATTGTCCTTCGGCGTGTTGCTGAATCCAAGCGCCTGGGCGCGTTCCAGGGTGTTGATCGCCCGGGCGTAGTAGACCCGCTGCTGACGCGGATCCTTGTCGGCTGCTCCCGCAAGGTTGTTGTAGACGGCCCACAGCTGCGTCCAGTACTCCTTGCTCGTGGGGTGCACCTGGACGAGCCACTCGAGGTATTTCGAGGCGGTTAGGTAGTCGTTTTGCTGCTGCGCGATCTGGAAGAGAATCTGGTAATAGACCTCCCTCGGCTTGATGTCCGAGACGATGGCCTCCTCGGCCTGGTGCTTCGTCTCCTTCAGCGCCTCCATGTCGTACTTGTCGGCGCCGCCGTTGAGGGCCTTGTAGTAGAAGAGCTCGGTGATGAACAGCCGCTCCTGAGAGGAGGGCTTCGGCGTCGCGGCCAGCCACTTCCTCATGTAATCGATCGACTTGTCGAACAAGGCCCCCTGCCGGGCGTCGCCCGTCTTCAGGGCGGTGGCGACCATGAAATAGGCCTGCGCAATGAACTCATAGTGATCGGTGAGATCCTTGCCCGTCATGTAATCCGGATGGGCCTTGATCAGGGACCACATCTTCTCCCAATCATCGATCGCCTTGGCCGGCTGGTCCTTCCCCTGGAAGTAGATCTTCGCCCGGGTGTCGTAGATGACCGCCATGTCGTAGCTGTTTGGATCGAGGCCGGGAATGAGGGCGTCCAGCACCTGAATCGCGCCGTCGTAGTTCTTGGCGTCGAGCATCGGCGGCAGGCTCGAGAGGGTTTCCCCGGTCTTGTCGCCCGAGAAGCTCGGCCCGCTCTTTTCGTCGTCCGCGCGGACGGTCGAGAACAGGGCCAGCGAGGCGCAGGCGGTCAGGAGAATTGCCAGTGAAAGCCGGAGGGAGTGACGGAAATGGAAGTTGAGCACGGAAAAATCAGTCCTCGTTATTAAGGGTAAAGACGATCGGCACCAGCATGTGGGTATTGACCGTGTGACCGCTCTTCTTGCCCGGCCTGAACCGCCACTTGGATACGGCCTGCACGGCGGATGGCTCGAATTCGCGCTGGGTGGAAGAGGCGGCGTAAGCGGCTCTCACGTTGCCCGATGTGTCAACGATGAAGTCGACGGTCACCGTGCCCGAAAGGCCCGCGCGGCGCATTTCAAAGGGATATTGCGGCTTCCCCTGGACCACGGGGATGGGAATCTGGTCCAGCTTTGAAATGTCGAAGATCTGCCCGATTCCGGCGCGCCAGCTCCCGGTATTTTGGGGAATGACGATCGCTCCCTTGTTCACCGAGACGTTCTCAGGAGGAGGAGGCTCAAGCTTCTGAACGAAGGAAGTGTCGGTCACGATCGACGGCACGTCGGTCTGCATCGGAGGAGCAAAATCCGCCGGGGTCGCCTGCTGCGCATCCGAATCGATGGTGTCCGGCTCGTCGGGCTCGATCTTCGGCATTTCGATCAGCTGGATCGTCGGCTCCGTCGACTTGGGTTTTGAGGGCGGCGGGCGGTGACCCATCACTTCCCCGACGTAGGCAACGCTGCCGTGGACGAGGACCGAAATCAGGATGCCAATTATCAGGTCGCGACGCATGGAAGAGGTGTTTGGCGGCGAGTCTTGGGGTATTGAAGGCTATTCGCCGGTCTTGCGGACGCGGGTCTCGACCGACACCTGGTCGATCCCTGCCTTGCGCACCTGGTCCAGCGCGTAGACCGTGAAGCCAAATTTCGCCTTGCTGTCTCCCGCGATAAGGACGCGGGGGTTTTGAGTGTTCTTCTTGTACTGCTCGAGGCGCGGCGTGATCTCGTCCCGGCTGATCAGCTCCCGGTTCCAATAGCAGGTGCCCGCATCCGAAACCTGGATCGTCACCATGTCGTTGTCAGCCGGAGACGATGCCTGTTGCGCGGCAACAGGCAGCTGCACGGGCAGCGACACGATCTTGCTCAGCGAAAGCGTGAATAGGACGAATGTCGCCAGAAGGAAGAAGATGACGTCGATCAGCGGTATGATCTCGATACGCGCCTTCTTCTTGTTTTCCTGGAGCGCTGGGTTGCTTCTGGCCATGGCGTTTGGGTTTCTGTGTCTAAAGAGGGTGCGATTTCGCGGGGACGGCCGACCTTTAGCTCTGTCCGCCTGTGTGACTTTCCGTCTCGATCAGGACCTTCTGGATCCCTGCCTTCCGGGCCTCGTCAAGGACATAATAGGCTGTGCTCCACATTGCGTCGGCATCGCCGTTGATCAGGATGTGCGCATCCGGCTCCGGGTGCTGCAGATGGAAAATCTTCAGCCGGTTGAGAAACTCGTCCAGCGTGATGGGATCCTTGTCCCACGCAATGCTCCCCGTCGAAGTGACCGAGACGGTCGCCCAGCCCGCCGGATCGCGCGGCTCGCCCGTCTCGGACGTGGGCCGTATGACCTGGATCCCGTTCGACTTATTCAGCGAAAGGGTGAACAGGACGAATGTGGCTAGAAGGAAGAAGATGACATCGATCAGCGGAATGATCTCGATGCGGGCCCTCTTCTTTGTGCCGCTGCCTCTTGTGCTGCCACCACCGGCCATGATTTAGGGGGGTTGATTGTGCGGAGGACGAGTTTCCGGGATTTGCAATCTCTTCAGTTACTTCTTGGCCTCTTCGGTTTCGGATTTGGCGATGAGGATTTCCAGGGCGTGGGAGGCGTCGGCGATCTCCTGCTTCGCCTGCTCGGTGCGGGCGTTCAGATAGTTGTATGGGAGAAGGCAGCAGATGGCGATGAACAGGCCGCAGCAGGTGGCGATCAGCGCCTCCGCGACACCGCCCGTGATTTTGCTGGCTGACTCGGCGATGTTTCCGGTGCCCAGGGCGCCGAATGTGCGCATCATGCCCGTGACCGTGCCGAGCAGTCCGAGCAGCGGCGCAGCGGTGATCGCCGTGTCAAGGGTCGCCATGCCCTGCTGGTAGCGATTCAGCTCCTGGCTCGAGGCCCGGATGAATGCGTTGGACAGCGAGTATTCGCGGTTGGAAAGGCTGTACACGAGGATGCGGGCGATCGTGTCCCGGCTCTTCTTGCCGATTTCCAGTGCGCCGGTGATGTTCCGCTTCTCAACCTGCTCGAGCATCTTCTCGACGACCTCGGGCTCGTGGTGGCTGTTCTCACTCAGGATGAACAGCAGGCGCTCGATGACGACCGTCAGGGCCACCAGGGAGAGGAGCAGGATCGGCCACATGATCTCGTGACCTTTGCTGAAAAGTTCCATGGGCGTGTCATCGCCGATCAGGAACGCTAGGGGCAGAAGCGATGTAGTAATCATATTAGAAGAAGGGGGGGATTGCGGTGGGGAGGAATATGCTTAATGGGTGAGAAAACGAAGGGAAAAAGCCAAAAAAGAAATCATGCCTGCAAGGATAGACGCGGCATTTCGGCCGATTGCTCAATGTTTTTCCCAACATCAAAATTCCGATTACGAGAAACTCGGCAAATTGTTCGTTCCGAATGGCCGGTTGACGGAAACTGAGGTAGGGCTGGGGTGGTCAGCATGTCACTGCGCTCGGGTGTAAGATTAGCGGGAAGGGGTGAACTTGGTGCAATCTGAACTTTCCTGTCAATCCACTTTCTGATTTCGATTGGAGAATAAGCCTCCCTTCAAGGACCATCAGCGGAACAACGAACTTTGAATATTCGGCGCACTGGCCGGCTTGAAGCGCGGCAGCCATACTCTCGTCCTAAACCCGTCCGCGGGCAAGCTCCGAAAGGAAATTGACCCCACGGCTTCGCTCGGGGCATTCGACCCGCACAATGGCCTGCCATGAGCGAGCCCCCGTCAGGGGGCAAGTCGAATGGCTGCCCGGCTAGGACTCGAACCTAGACAAGCAGATTCAGAATCTGCTGTGCTACCATTACACCACCAGGCAGTGGTCAACTAATCATCCGCGGGATAGAACGTCCGCCTTCGCCAGGGCTCTGGCGGACAGCCTTCGCATCGTCGGCCCTTTCGCGGGCAACGCGAGAGGGTTTTTCGAACGAGGGCTCCACCAGCCGAAGCCTGGAGGGCGAAGGCTGGAGCCGGCGACGGGAATCGAACCTGCAACCACCTGTTTACAAAACAGGTGCTCTGCCATTGAGCTACGCCGGCGCACAAACTGGAATGCGGGCCAGACTGGACTGCGAAATAACGGGGGAGCTTGGTGGCTCCCCGGGGACTCGAACCCCGAACCTACTGATTAAGAGTCAGCTGCTCTACCATTGAGCTAGGAAGCCAAAAGCCAAAACGTTTGAAGCTCTCAAACCTCCCTGTGATGTCAAGACGGTATGCGTGGTCAAATGTTTGCTTGCCAAGGGAAGATTCGATCTCTGTGTTCAACCGCTCCCTCCATGCAAAAGACCAAGAAATCCGTCGCCAAGCGCTTCAAGCTCACCGCGCGCGGTAAGCTCGTGCGCCGCACTCCCGGCTTCCGCCATCTGCTGGCAGCGAAGGGCACGAAGCAGAAGCGACGCGCCTCCCGGGACAAGCTGGTGGCCGAAGGCCATGCGGAGTCGCTCAAGCGCTGCCTCCCGCACGGCCTCTGAGGAAGCCCCCCGGCGCAACAATCAAACAACCTCGCCAGGCGGGTGAAATCCAAAGCCGACCCGCCGGCGCCAAACCGAAAAGGAATCCAACAACATGGCTCGTGCAACAAACTCCCCCGCTTCGCGCAAGCGGCACAAAAAGGTGCTGAAATACGCCAAGGGCTATTTCGGCAACAAGTCCAAGCTCTTCCGCTATGCGAAGGAAGCCGTCCAACACGCCTGGCAGTACGCATACCGCGACCGCCGCAAGAAGAAGGGCGAGTGGCGCGCCCTCTGGATCGTGCGCCTGAACGCCGCCTGCCGCAACGCGGGCATCAGCTACAGCCGCTTCATGGAGGGCCTCAAGGCCGCCCACATCGAGCTGGACCGCAAGGTCCTCGCGGACATCGCCATTCGCGACGAGGTGGCTTTCAATGCCCTGGTCGCGAAGGCCCGCGAAGCGCTGAAGGCCAAGACCGCGCCGGCGGCCAAGGCCTGACATCCGCGGCGGGCGCCGGGCCGCCCCCCGATTTCCAAAGGACGGGCCTCCCCTCGGCGCCGTCCTTTTTCGTTTTTAATCCGGGCCTTGTCGCGATTCTATCCTTTCACCGATGCAAGAAAAACTCTCCGCCCTCCTGGCCAAAGCGGCCGTGGAGCTGGCCGCGCTCCAGGCGCGCCCCGAGTTCGAGGCCGCCAAGGCGCGCTACGTCGGGCCCGAATGGCGAATTCACCGCGCTCATGAAGCAGATGGGCTCGGTGCCGAAGGAGGAACGGCCCGCGATCGGGCGGCTGGTGAACGACGCCCGCGCGAGGCTCCAGGCCGAGTTGGACCGGGCGTTGGCGCGCATCGGGGCGGCCGAGCTCGCCGCCCAGCTCGGGCCGCCGGTCGATCCCGACCCTGCCCTCGCCGGACCCAGGCCCGGGCACCTACCATCCGCTGACTCTTGTCCGGGAGGAGATGTGCCGGATCCTGCGCAAGGTCGGCTTCGCCGTCGCCGACGGCCCGGAAGTCGAGACGGAGTTCTACTGCTTTGACGCCCTGAACACGCCCCGCCGACCATCCGGCCAGGGATTCCCAGGACACGTTCTATTTCCCGGAGACGGCGCGCTTCGGAAATGTCGCCAAGAAGAACCCAGGGGAACGCTACCTTCTGCGGACGCACACCTCCTCCGTCCAGATACGCACGATGCTCAAGGGGCCGCCTCCGATCCGAATCGTCTCGCCGGGCCGCGTCTACCGCCGGGACACGACCGATGCCACGCATTCTGCCAATTTCCACCAGCTTGAGTGCCTTTACGTGGATCGAGGCGTCACGGTCCGCGACTTGAAGGCGCTTCTGGATCACATTTTCGCGGCGCTTCTCGGAGCGGGCGCCAAGACCCGGTTCCGACCGCATTACTTCGGCTACACGGAGCCGAGCTTCGAGGTGGACCTCTCGGCGCGGCACCTGCCGAAGGTGAACAAGGAATGGATAGAGATCGGCGGATGCGGGATGGTGGACCCGGCGGTCTTCTCGGCGGTGGGCTACGATCCGGCCGTCTGGACGGGATACGCCTTCGGCATGGGGCTCGAGCGCCTGGCCATGCTCCTCTACGGAATCGATGACATCCGCTATTTCTACCAGAACGACCTGCGGTTCCTGAAACAATTCGCCTGAAGCCGTGAAAATCTCCCTCAATTGGCTGAAAGACTACGTCGCTCTCGATGCGCCGGTCGAGGACATCACGCACGCCATCACCTTCCTCGGCTTCGAGGTCGAGAACGTCCAGACGACGGGGGCCCCGAAGCTCGACCACGTGCTCGTCGGCGAGGTGAAGACGCGGGAGAAGCACCCCAACGCCGACAAGCTTTCCGTCTGCCAGGTGGACCTGGGCGCGGCCGTCGGCGTGAAAACGATCGTCTGCGGGGCCCAGAACTACGCCGTGGGCGACCGCGTGCCGGTCGCCCTGCCAGGCGCCGTCCTGCCGGGGAATTTCATCATCAAGCAATCGAAGATCCGCGGGCAGCTCTCCGACGGGATGATGTGCTCGGCAAAGGAGCTCGGGCTTGGCGAGGACTCGGGCGGCCTCCTGATCCTGGCCGGCCGGCCGGAGATCGGGCTGCCGATCAACTCCGCCCTGCCCCCCGGCGACACGGTATTCGACCTGGAGATCACGCCAAACCGCCCGGACTGCCTGTCGCACCTTGGAATCGCCCGCGAACTGGCCGCCTGGTACGAAAAGCCCATCCGCTATCCGGAGGTCAAGCTGAAGCCCTCCGGGGACGCGACCCGTCCGTCCCCGGTCACGGCCGGCGAACCGGGCGGCGACCGGGCCCGGATACTCTCCGAGATAAGGGTCGACGCGCCCCAGGACTGCCCCCTTTACACGGCGCGGGCGGTCACCGGCGTGAGGGTCGGCCCAAGCCCCGCCTGGATGCAGGACCGCCTCCGCTCCGCCGGCCTGCGCCCGGTCAACAACGTCGTCGACGCCGGCAACTTCGTCATGCTCGAGTACGGGCAGCCCCTGCACGCGTTTGATGCGCGTCGGCTGGAGGGCGGGCGCATCATCGTGCGCCGGGCTGGCGACGGCGAAAAGATCGTCACCCTGGACGGCAAGGAGCGCGTGCTCAACCGCCACATGCTCGTCATTGCCGATTCCAGCCGCCCGGTCGTCATCGCCGGGATCATGGGCGGCGAAAACTCCGGAGTCAGCGACGACACGACCGAAATCGTCCTCGAGTGCGCGATATTCAGGCCGGGATCGATCCGCGCGACGTCGCGCCGCCTGGGCCTGGCATCCGACTCCTCCTACCGTTACGAGCGCGGGGTCGACCCGCACATGGCCGGCGAGGCCGCCTACCGCGCCCTGGAACTGATCATCGCAACGGCGGGGGGACGGGCCGTCGGAGAACCGCTGATCGTCGGAAGCGACGTGCCCTGGCGGCGCGAAATCGTCGTCACAACCGCCTTTGTCGACGAACGCCTCGGCTTCCCGATCGAGCCTGCGGAGATGAAGGCGTCACTCGAGTCGCTCGAGCTTCACGTGGTCCGGGAGCAGCCCGCCGAGGGAAGGGGCGTCGCATGGACGGTGGCGATCCCGAGCTGGCGCACGGATCTCGACCGCCCGATCGACCTGGTCGAGGAAATCCTGCGCCTTCACGGCACCGACCGTATCCCGCCCTCGCCCGTGTTGGCCGCCGCCGTCGCGGGCGACGACGATCCGAGCGTCATTTTCAATCGGCGGGCGACTGAATACCTCGTCGGCCACGATTTCCACGAATGCGCGAATCTCACGCTTCGCCCTTCCCGGGAAGTACTGGCCTGGACCTCGGAGACTGCCGCCCAGGAACTCGCCCTCGCCAATCCCTTTGTCGAGGACCAGTCGCACCTCAGGCCGACCTTGATTACCGGCCTTCTCGAGTCGCTCAGGCTCAACCAATCCAGAGGGGTCGCCGCAACCCGGCTCGCCGAGACCGGCCGTATATTCATCGAGTCAAACGGGCGCAATTTTGAATGCGCGGCCGCCGCCTTTGTCGCCGAGGAGGATGCGGCCCGGTGCTGGCGCCGCCGCGAGCCCGTCGATTTTTACGAGGCGAAGCATCACGCCGCGGCGCTGGCTGCGCTCGCCGGAGTGGATCTGGCCCGCCCGGGCATGGCCCCGGTGACGGATGCCAACGACACCTGGCAGGCGGGCCAGGCCGCATCCGCTGGCGACATTGCACTGGGCTGGCGGGCGCGCTTCGGGCTCCTGAACCTCGCCATGACGCGGGGCATGGGCATCCAGGCCAAGGTCTTCGCCGGCATCTTCGCCGTCCTTCCCGAGCGCCTGACAACAGCCTTGGAAAAGCGCCGATTCGTCCCATTCAGCCTTTTCCCGCCCGCCCTGCGGGACCTGGCGCTCGTCGTTGATTCGGGGGAGCCCGCCGCGGTCGTGCAGGAGCGCCTGGCCTCGATTGCCCGGGCGGCGGCGGACCGCTCGTTCGCGCTCGACCAGATCGGGATTTTCGACGTCTACCAGGGGCAGGGACTGCCGGAAGGCCGGAAAAACCTCGGCTTTTCCCTCGTCTTCCGCTCGGCCGAACGCACGCTGACGGACGACGAGGTGAACGCCGTCCTCCAGAAGATCCAGGACGAGATCGCCAGCACAACCGCCTACAGCGTAAGGAAATGACCGATCCGGAAAAGCAAATGTCCGATCCGAAGAGCCTGGACATCGACCATATTGCGACACTTGCCCGGATCGCCCTCACAGCGGAGGAGAAGGCGCGGTTCTCGGATCAGCTGGGCGAGGTCCTCGCCCACATTGAGCAGCTGAAGGAAGTCGAAATCGCCGGCGTCGAGCCGACGGCGCACGCCTTCCCTCTCTTCAACGTCTGGGCCGAGGACGTCCCGCAGCCGGCGCTGCCGGTCGACGTCGCGCTGAAGAGCGCGCCTGCCCGGCGGGACAACATGTTCGTCGTTCCCAAGGTGGTGGAGTGACGGCATGGAATCGAAGCACCATTACGAAACGATCGCGGAACTGGCGGCGCTGCTGTCCGGGGGGAAGCTTTCGGCGGTCGAACTGGCGCAGGGCCTGATCGAGCGCAGGAAAGCGGTCGATCCGGCGGTTCGGGCCTTCAATTCCTTCGACGAGGCCGATGCGCTTGCGCAGGCCCGCGCCTCCGACGAACGCAGGGCGGCGGGCCGCCCGCTCGGGCCCCTGGACGGCATCCCGATCGGGTTGAAGGATGTCATCGCCGTCGAGGGCCAGCCGCTGACCGCGTCGAGCCGGATGCTCGCCAACTTCGTGTCGCCGTACGATTCAACGGTCGCCCGAAAGCTGAAGGATGCGGGCGCGGTCTGCTGGGGCCGGCTCAACCTCGACGAGTTTGCCATGGGTTCGTCGACCGAGAACTCGGCCTTCGGCGCCACGCGCAACCCCTGGGACCTCGAGCGCGTGCCGGGCGGTTCGTCGGGCGGAAGCGCCGCCGCCCTCGCCGCCGGCGAGGCGTGCGCCGCCCTGGGCTCGGACACAGGCGGCTCGATCCGCCAGCCCGCGGCTTTCTGCGGAGTCGTCGGCCTCAAGCCGACCTACGGGCTTGTGTCGCGCTACGGCCTCATCGCCTTCGCCTCGTCGCTCGACCAGATCGGCCCTTTTGCGCGCACGGTCGAGGACGCCGCATTGGTGCTGGGTGCCATCGCCGGACACGATCCGCTCGACTCGACGTCCTTTCGCGTGGACATCCCGGACTACCGCTCGGAAATCGCCAAGCGCCGCGGGCCCTGGAGGCTCGGCATCCCCAGGGAGTATTTTGGGGAGGGGCTCGACCCGGAGATCGGCGCCGCCGTAGAGGCGGCGATCCGGTTTTACCGGAACAAGGGCTGCGAAATCAAGGAGGTCTCCCTGCCCCACACCCGGTACGGCATCGGAGCCTACTACATCATCGCGACGGCCGAGTGCTCGTCCAACCTCGCCCGCTTTGACGGGATTCGCTACGGCCACCGTTCGAAGGACGCGGCCGACGCGGTCGACCTCTATTTCCAGTCCCGGGCCGAGGGCTTCGGAGCCGAGGTGAAGCGGCGGATCATCCTCGGCACGTACGTCCTCAGCAGCGGCTACCACGACGCCTATTACCTGCGCGCGCAAAAGGTGCGAACCCTGATCCGCCAGGATTTCCTGGATGCCTACCGGGAAGTCGACGCCATCATCACGCCGACCTCGCCCGTGCTTCCATTCAAGGCGGGCGAGAAGGCCGATCCGCTGGCGATGTACCTTTGCGACGTCTACACGATCGGGGTCAACCTTGCGGGCCTTCCCGGGATCAGCCTGCCCTGCGGCTTTTCAAAGTCCGGCCTTCCGATCGGGCTGCAGCTGATCGGCCAGCCATACCGGGAGGCCGATCTGCTGGCGATCGCGGCCGCCTACGAGGGAGCCCACGAATGGCACACCCGCCATCCGGACCTGGAAGCGTCGGTCGCGGCCTGGAACGCGAAAAACCCGGGGAGGGCTTCCTGATGCAGGACTACGAGGCAGTCATAGGGCTCGAGGTCCATGTGCAGGTGAAGACCCGCTCCAAAATGTTCACGCGCGTGGCCTCGGGCTACGGGTTCGCCGAAAACACGCTAACCGATCCGGTGGTGCTCGCGCTCCCCGGAACGCTGCCCGTCATGAACCGCGCAGCCCTGGACGCGGTCGTCAAGGCGGGCCTCATGCTCGGCTGCGAGATCGCCCCGGTGTGCAAGTGGGACCGGAAGAACTACTTCTATCCGGATTCCCCGAAAAACTACCAGATCTCCCAGTACGACCAACCGATCTGCCGCGGCGGCTCGGTCGAGATCGAGCTGCCCGGCCCGGCGCGCAATGTCATGGGGGAGCACAAGCGCATTCCCCTGACCCGCATCCATCTCGAGGAGGACGTCGGCAAGCTCAATCATTTTGCCCGCGATTCGCTGGTCGATTTCAACCGGGCGGGAACGCCCCTCATGGAGATTGTGAGCGAGCCGGCGATGCACACCGCCGATGAGGCGTTCGCCTTCCTGACTGCGCTGAAGACTGTGATGGTCTATGGCGGGATCTCGGACTGCGACATGGAGAAGGGCCAGCTTCGCTGCGACGCGAACATTTCAGTCAGGCCGGCGGGCCGGGCGGAACTCGGGACCAAGGTCGAGCTCAAGAACCTGAACTCGATCTCATTCGTGCGCGACGGTATCGCCCACGAGATCGCCCGCCAGCTGGCGATCGTCCGGGCCGGAGGAAGGATCGATCAGGAAACGCGCGACTTCGACGGACAGACGGGGGCCTCGCAGTCGCTGCGCTCCAAGGAGCAGGCGCACGACTACCGGTACTTCCCCGATCCCGACCTGATGCCAGTCAAGGTCGACGATGCGTGGAAGGAAAGGCTGCGCGCCACATGCCCGGAGCTGCCCTTCGAGAAGCAGCGGCGCCTGCAAGGCCAGTATCAGATCCCCTACACGATCACCTCCGTCCTTGTGCCCGACCGCGAGCTAAGCGACTACTTCGAGGCGGCTGCGGAGCTGAGCGGCCAGCCGCAGGCGGCCGGCAACTGGGTTGTCAACGACCTCCTGCGCGAACTGGGCCACGCCAGGCTGCCGCTCGGCGAGTGCAAGGTGCGTCCCGGGGATCTCGCGGGCCTGGTCAGGCTAGTCTCCTCGGGAACCATCGGGACTCCCGCGGCAAGGGAGGTCTTTGCCGAGATGTTCAGGTCCGGCGAAAAGCCCGAGGCGATCGTCGAGCGAAAGGGGCTGAAGGCCGCCGCCTCGTCGGACGAACTCGAGCGGTGGTGCCGCGAGTCGGTCGCGGGAGACCCGCGCGCGGCCTCGGAATTCAGGGCCGGCAAGGAATCGGCCATCAACGCATTCAAGGGGCCCGTCATGCGGGCGGCGAAGGGCAAGGCGAATCCGAAAGCCGTGGACGAGACGCTGCGCAGAATTCTCGCGCAGGGCTGATATCAGGCCGGCCCGGCGCCCGCGGCCGGCGGCGTCCCGAAAAACTCCACGATATGGCCGACCTCGGTGAACCCCTTCGCGCGCAGCGATTCCTCGACACGGTGCAGCGCCGCGGCCAACTCCCCTGCGGCCGCCGGATCAACCGGCTGCACCTGGTGCGTCTGCCGGCAGACGACGTGATATTGGGCCGGCCCTCCGGTGTCGATCTCGTACAGGCACGCCCCGTCGAGAAAATAGCCGCGGCGCACAAGGCCGATCTCCTCGAATGCGGCAATGCAGCGGTAGACCGTCACCAGGTCGCACTGGCCCGACCCGACCTGGGCATGGATCTGCTCGATGCTCCCTGGTTCGCTGCGCGAAATCAGCGCCGCAAGGATCGCAATCCGGGGCTCGGTGACCCGCAACCCGCAGGCCCTCAGGCGCGCACACGCGGCCTCCAGGGGAGTGAGGGGCTTTGCACCGGTTTTGACGTTTGCCGTGGGGTCACTAATCTGGGTGGATCCAATCATGCTGAGAAGTGACCTTACGACACCAACATACGCTCCGGGCGGTAGCGAGTAATTTCTAAGATGCAAGATTCCGAGTTTGCCGACATTGTGTCGCTGATCTGCAAGGAAGATGCCCGATTCGACCGGAGGTCCTATGAATTCGTCCGCCTGGGCCTGGATCATACCGTCAAGGAGCTTCGCAAGCGGGAAGTGACCCGCTCCGAACGCTCGCGGCACGTGACCGGCAGGGAGCTGCTCGAGGGACTGCGCGTCTTCGCCCTGGATCAGTTTGGCCCGATGGCCAAGACCGTCCTCAACAACTGGGGCGTGCATCAATGCCAGGACTTCGGCGACATCGTTTTCAATCTGATCGAGTACAAGGTCTTCAGCAAGACCGACAATGATCGCCCCGAGGATTTTGAAAGGCTTTACGATTTTGACGATGCATTCGTGAAGCCCTTTCAGCCCCTTCGCCGGCCGCCCGGAGCCGCATCGGCCGAATCGGCGGGCCCCGTCTGAATTTCATGCCATCCAAGTCCACCCTTGCCCCCGCCGATCTGCGCCTGCTCGACGCGTTCTGGCGGGAACCCGTCGAACGCACCGTCCTTCCCAACGGCCTGACCCTTCTTCTCAAACAGGACCGCTCGGCGGCCCTGGCCTCGGTGCAGGTGTGGGTCAAGACCGGCAGCATCCACGAGGGGGCGCAGCTCGGAGCGGGCCTGTCCCATTACCTCGAGCACATGCTTTTCAAGGGAACCGAGAGGCGTGCCGGCCGTGAAATATCCGGGGCCGTCCAGGCCCGAGGCGGCTACATCAACGCCTACACGACCTTCGATCGCACAGTCTATTACATCGACCTTCCAGGCGAGCATGCGGGCTTCGCGATCGACGTTCTCGCCGATGCCGTCCTCCACTCGACCCTCCCCGCCGAGGAGGCGACAAAGGAAAAGGACGTCATACTCCGCGAGATCGCAATGACCCGCGACGACCCGGATGACCGCATGTGGCAGTCCCTCTTCGCCGCGGCATTCCGGGAGCATCCCTACCGCCATCCGGTGATAGGCCACCGCGATGTCTTTTCCTCAGTCGGCCGGGACGATCTCCTGGCCTATTACCGCAGCAGGTACGTTCCCAACAACATCGTCGTCGTCATCGTGGGCGACGTCGACCCAGCGACGGCGCGCGCCGCGGTCATCGAACACTTTGGGAAGAGCCCCCGCGCCGCCCTGGCGCCCGTCCTCGTTCCGGCCGAGCCCGGCCAGCTCGCCTCCCGCAACGAGCACCGCTTCGAGGAGGTGGAGATCAGCCGGGCCGCGATCGCATGGCAGATTCCCGGCCTTGCGCACCCGGACGCCCCGGTGCTCGACCTGCTTTCGATGGCGCTCGGCCACGGCGACAGCTCCATCCTGTGGCAGGAACTCAGGGAAAAGGCGGGCCTGGTTCACGCGATCGACGCCAGCTCCTGGAATCCCGGCACAAGCGGGCTCTTCTGCATTTCCTTCACAACCGACCCGGACAAGCGCGGCGCGGCTGAGGAGAAGCTGGAGAAGGTGCTCGCGCGCTGCGCCACCCGCGGCTTCACGCCCGGACAGCTCCGCAAGGCCCTGAGGCAGCTCGTCGCAGGAGAGGTTTCCGTCCGCCAGACGATGAGCGGTCAGGCTTCCCGCCTCGGCGCCGCCGAAGTCGTCATCGGGGACCTCGGCTACAGCCGCAGCTATTTCGAGCGGCTGCGCACCATTTCGCCCGCCGATCTCGCACGGGTGCTCAGGACCTACCTCGTGCCTGAGCATCGCACGTCGGTGTCGATCGACCCGTCCAAGGCGGCCGCCTCCGCGGCCGCATCCGCTTCCCGCGAAGGTCCGGCGATTCCGGACGTCTCAGAGGTGGTTCTTCGCAATGGGGCGCGCCTGCTGCTCCAGCCCGACCACCGGCTGCCCAACCTCCACTTCCGGCTGCTCGTCCGGGGAGGGCCGAACTTCGAGCGGACCGGCCGGCGGGGCTCGACAGCCCTCCATGCGAACCTGCTTGCCAAGGATACAAGAAAAAGGAGCGCCTCCGAGGTCGCCCAATTCATCGAGGAGGTGGGCGGAACTTTCACGCCCTTTTTCGGCAACAACAGCCTCGGGCTCTCCGCCGAGGTGCTTCCTCCCGATGCGGACCGGGCGCTCGACCTGATTGCCGATGCTGTCCTGGCACCCGTCTTCCTTCCCTCCGCGTTCACAGTCGAACGCGACGCGCAGCTCGCCGCCCTTCGCGAGGATGCAGACGATGTCGTCACCGAGGCCCGGAAGCTCATACGCCTCAAATTTTTCGGGTCGCACCCGCTCGCCCTCGACGCCCGCGGCGATGAAGCCGGTGTCCGCGCCCTGACGCCGGCCGACCTCGCCGCCCTTCACGCGAGGCTTTTCGTGGCCCCCAACGTGGTTCTGGCGGTGGCGGGCGACATCCCCCCCGGCCTCACCGCAAAGCTGAAGTCCTTCCTGGCAAAACTGCCGCGCGGGCAGCTTTCGCCGGCCGCACGCGGCGAATCCGTCCTGCCCGCTTCCATCGGCGATTTTGTCGAGAAGCGCCAGCGTGAGCAGGCGGTCGTTCTGCAGGCCTTCCCCGCGCCCCCGCTCGGTGCGCCCGACTACTACGCGGGCGAGGTAGCGGATGAACTCTTCAGCGGGATGGCCTCGCGCCTCTTCGAGCGGGTGCGGGAGGAGAAGGCCCTGGCGTACTTCGTGCGCTCGACCCGAGTGAACGGCCTGGACGCCGCGATGTTCTGTTTCCTCGCGGGCACGCAACCCGGCCGGGAGGACGAGGTCCTTGCCGAGATCGGTGCCGAAATCGCCCGTGTGGCCTCGGGCGGCGTCGGCGAGGAGGAGTTGGACCGGTGCAAGATCCGGCTCAAGGCCGCGCGGCAGCAGGGCCTCCAGACGAACGCCGCGCGCGCTTTCCATGCGGGGCTCGACGTCCTGCAGGGCAGGCCGGCGAACGATTGGAAGGCCTACGACTCCCGCGTTTCGGCGGTGAGCCGCGAGGACCTCGCCCGCTTCGCATCCCGTTATCTGCAGAGCGGGCGCCGGACCCAGCTCGTTGTCCGGCCTTAGAACGCCGCGGCCTTCGCGCGGGATGGGGTTCTTGGAGAGGGAGATTGGCAACGCCGCAGGGCCCACTCGGCGGTGCGCCGGCACCTTGCCATAATATCCCGCACTCCATGAAGAACAACCTCTCCAAGACGGTCCTCCTGGCGAGCCTGCTCGCCCTCGCCCTTGCCTGCAAAGCCCCTTCCCTGCGGGCCCAGGACCAGCCCGCCGACGCGCCCCATCCTTCCGATTACAGCCCGGCCCCGCCCGCCATCACCGGCGGCGATTCGCCCACCGGCAAAAGCAACCCGGCCGGCAAGCCGGCCGCCAAAAAAAAGAAGCGGAAACGAACAAGAAAGAAAAAGGCGCCCGCCGACGGCGCCGCCGCATCGGCCCCCGGCGGCAGCGCGGTTCAAGGCTCCTCCGGCGATTTGAGTAGCGGGACTACTCCGGCCAAGTAAGGTTTCTGATTTTGCGGGCTTGCGCCGCGCTTTGCGCTCCCGTGCAGGGAGAAGCGTTGAGTTTGGAGCCGCCTGCGCGATGATGACATGCGGATTCGGCGCCGCCCGCCCGGTGTCCTGAGCCAGGAGCTCGGAGGCATGGGGCGGTCCGATCCACCGCATGGTCCGTCTAGCCTCGATGTCCCCTCCCAGCCTTAACTGAAAGAAAACTGACTATGAGAACGATTGAGAAGCCCTTAGCGTTGAAGCGCCTGTTTCCTGTCGCAACCGGCCTCGCGATTGCCATTGCCGCCGCCCTCTGCCTGCAGACACCGGCCGTTTACGGCCAAGCGCAGCCGCCACCCCCTCTGCAGCCGCATTTCGTCCCAACCGAGCCCGCGAATTCCCCCTTGGGGACAGCCTTCGGAATCAAACCGGGGCGAGTGGCGTGGGAATTTGACCCTGCAGCCACGTCCTGGGACGGGACGAGCGTCGCCCCGGGGTGGTGGGACGACAGCAACACCCACCCCGCGGTCGTCGAGAAGATGCTCGCCGACGTGATCATCTCGGTCGGCAATGCAAACTCGGTCAAGGAAAGCTGGGCAAAGATCTTCACCGACTTCAACAACCGCAAGGGTCGGGGAAACATCGGCTACCTGAAGGGCGAAAAGATCGCCGTGAAGCTCAACCTGAACCAGATGCACGACCACGGCGTCGGGCCGAAGGATTCCTACATCGCGCCGCAGCTCGTGCAGGCACTGCTGGCCCAGCTCGTCGACCAGGTCGGCGCCGCCCCGTCGGACATTACCTTCTACGACGCAATCCGCAATGTGCCGTCCACGATCTTTGACCGCTGCACAAAGCTGTATCCAGGCGTCCACTTCGTCGACACGACCGGCACAGACGGCCGTGAGAAGGCCGTGCCCGACAAGTCAAAGCCCCTCGTCCTCTCCCAGGGTGGCGAAGTGTTTTACTTTCCGACCTGCGTCACCGAGGCCACGTACATGATCAACTTCGCCGGATTCAAGGGACACTACCTTGCCGGGCTGACCGCCACCGCGAAGAACCACCTCGGCTCGTTCTTCAAGGCGGACGGCACCCCCGGCGCCCGGGACCTGCACGCCACGATTGCGGTTGAAAGCAGCGGCGGCCGCCGCGGCCCCCAAACCATCCAGGCAATGGGCTCCTACAACAGCCTGGTCGACTTGAACGGGCACGCGCAGACCGGCGGCAAGACGGTCCTCTACCTCATCGACGGCCTCTACGCGACCAAGCACAACGAATACAGGCTCGATCCGTCGTGCAAATGGGTGAGCGCGCCGTTCAACAACAACTGGACCTCCAGCCTCTTCGCTTCTCAGGATCAGGTGGCGATCGATTCCGTTGCGCTCGATTTCCTGCGCAACGAACCGACGCTGACCCAGGTGGTCTCCGGCCCGGCAGTCGACAATTACCTGCACGAAATGGCGCAGGCCAATAATCCTCCGTCCAAGACGGTGTACGATCCGACCAAGAGCGGAAAGGCGCTGGCAAGCATGGGCGTGCACGAGCACTGGAACAACTCCGCGGACAAGCAGTACAGCCGCAACCTCGGAACCGGTCAGGGGATCGAGCTCGTCGCCCTGAAACCGGCCTCCGCTCCGGTCGTCGCCGCCTCGAATTGACCTTCCTGACCGCTGCGCCGGGGCAAACCCCGGCGCATGCGGGCCGCGTCATCGTCGGCTGGCGGAGGACCGGCTTCCCCTTTTCTGGTTGCCTTCCTCCCTGCCCTGCCGCTTCCTAACCCCTCGCGCGATTAAGTCGGGGCGTAGCTTAGCCTGGTAGGGCGCTACGTTCGGGACGTGGGAATCCTCCATTGAGGATCAATGAGTTAGATGGGCATTTCACAGTTTTGACGTCAGAATCTGTGAAATATCCGGAGATGCTTGCAGAGATCATACTGAGAATCCATGTCGCTTGACTGGCTTCAAAATGGCAGCACAATGACATTATGAAGACTCTCACCGTTACCACCGCACGCCAAAATCTCGGCCACTGGCTTAAGCTTGCCGCCAAAGGCGAGGATGTCGGGGTCATCATCGGGGCTGACATAATCGCCCTTCGAAAAGTGCCTGTTCAGGCAGCAGATTATGCCTACGAGGAGTACGGATTGACCCCAACTCAAGTCCAGGAAGCTGAACAGCGGATCGATGCGCACATCAAGCGGGAGCGCCGGGCCAAGACCATTAAGGAATTCAAGGGCGACTGGCGTGACCTGCGCGGATGAGGATCGAGACGGCCAAGTCCTTCGTGAGATCGCTGCGGCGACGCACGGATGACGAACTCAAATCGGTAGCAACTGCGATGCAGTCGGCAGCTGAGATGTTTGGCCGCCCCCATCTCCATACGGGAATCGACATCCGCCGCCTCGGCAGAAACCATTTTGAGTGTCGTGTCGGCATCGATTTGCGCTTGGTCTTTAGAAGCGAACGCGATGCGCTGGTTTTCGTTCTGGCCGGCAATCATGACGAAGTGCGGGCCTTTCTGAAGAATGCAAAATGAACGAGGCCGCCAAGTTCCCCCCGCGCTCGCCCTTCTGACGGCCGCTCTTGCCCTCGGCGGCCTTTTAAAAGCGTCGGAGACCACTTCGACCCAGTGGACCGGGGGCGTCGGACTATGGACGGAGGCCTCGCATTGGTCCGATGGCTTGCCGGACGCTTACCGGGAAGTCGTGGTGAGAGGACGGAGCGATTTGGCGGTCCCGGCCGGGGATTATTTCCTGGGCGACCTCGAAGTCGGGTGCAACCGCGGCGACCGGGCGCGGGTCGAGGTCGACGGCGGCCGGCTGATCCTCCTGCAGGATTCGCTTCGCCTAGGGGAATACAGCGGGAGTGACGCGGAGTTCGTCCTGAAGGACGGCGCGCTTCACTGCGCCATGGACGTGTTTGTGGGGGCCGCGACGGCAACCACCAACCGCATGACCAAGGCCGCCCTGACGATTGAGGGAGGCAGCTTTGTCGGTCGCAATCTGACTGTGGGCGAGGGACTGGGAGCGGATGCCCTGGTCGCGATCAACGGTTCCCGGACGTCGGCGATCGCGGCGCTGGAATTCGTCTACTTGTTGGCCGCGGCTGATCCGAGCGGCCAACCGGGACAAACCACGCTGAAATTCACCCTCGACGAACATGGCGTGACCCCCATCACGATCCCGTCCCTGTGGGACGGCTTGCGGATCATCCACGACCATCGAAGTCATTGCCGCCTGCAGATCGCCTTGAGCGCGATTCCGCCGCGCGACGACGTAACTTTGGTCGCCAGCCGCGTCGCCACCCGCGGGACCTTCGACGGCCTCCCGGAAGGCGCCGGGGTCATGGCTGATTACGGGGGGCGAACCTACCGCTGGACCTTGACGTACCAGGGCGGAACGGGAGGTCACAATCTAGTGCTGCGCAATGCCAGCGGCCACCCGAGCGATGCCCCGGCGACGCATGTTCGGTCCCTGCCGGAGAATCCGGAGCCGCTTTGGTCGAATCATCCGGTCTACCCTCTCTCCCTTCCAGCCGGACCGCCGGCCTTCCCCGGGGCGGAAGGATATGGCGCCTTTACGCCGGGAGGCCGCGGCGGGAGGGAGATCTTCGTCGACAACCTGAACGATTCGGGACCGGGCAGCCTCCGAAGCGCGGTGAAAGCCGCGGGGCCCCGGACGGTGGTATTTCGGGTCGGCGGTGTGATTCGTCTCCAATCTGCGCTGTCGGTCGAAGAGCCCTATTTGACGATCGACGCCTCGGGCGCGCCGGGGCCCGGCATCATGCTTCGGCGGCATGGAATCGAAGTCCACACCCATGACGTCGTCCTCCGGCAATTCAGGATTCGCATCGGCGACGAGGATGTCCGGCGCAACGATCAAGATGTCCGCTATGCCGCGGGCGACGGGGATTATGCGCTATATTTTGTCGAAGGCTCGCGCAACTGCATTGCCGACCACCTGTCGCTGAGCTGGTCCACGAACAAGATTCTTTCGACCACCAAGATGGCCGACTTGATCAGCGTGCAATGGTGCATCCTGAGCGAAAGCCTCAATCTCCAGGGCCATGGCTATGCCTCGATCGCCGGAGGGAACCGGGTGAGTTGGCATCACAATCTGTTTGCGCACAACAACAGCCGGAACGCGCGCTTTCAGGGGGCGGTGGACGCCGACTTCAGGAACAACGTGGTCTATGACTGGGGCATCGCCGCGGGTTATGGTGAATTTGACCGCCTAAACTATGTCGGAAACTTCCTGAAACCCGGTCCCTCGACGAAGCGGCCGCCGCTTTTGTTCCTGGAGGGAGAGGAGGCCGTGATGCGCGGCTCGCTCTACTTGGCGGACAACATCCTGCTAGGCAGCCCCGAGGCGACGAGGGACAATTGGAGGGGCTCCCGCTTCTTCTTCGACCGCGCCACTCTGGCGGCCGTCCAGCCGTTTCCGGCGCCGTCCGTGGTGGTCGGCCCGGCCGCGGCCGCCTATGGGCGGGTGCTCGAGCAGGCCGGCGCGACCCTGCCGCGGCGGGATGCGGTTGACCAGCGGGTGGTCCGCGAGGTGAAAACCGGAACCGGACACATCGTCGACTCCGTCGCGGCCGCGGGCGGCTGGCCGGAATTCCGCTGACCCTGGATCCAAATCCCGCCTTTTCTGCTTGCGGCCCCGCGTCTCCCGGGGGATTCTGGCCCCTCACGCAATCAGTCGGGGCGTAGCTTAGCCTGGTAGAGCGCTACGTTCGGGAC
>CAVVGS010000011.1:0-259276 GCA_963747795.1 uncultured Verrucomicrobiae bacterium | reverse complement strand
CAAATAGAAATATCTGGTTCGGGTCGGTGGATTTTCTTCCCGCCGGAAGCGTTCTTCGGATCGGCTGAGGGCGGTCTGGCCTGGATGGGCGCGCCGGTGAAGATGGCGGGCAATGAAACCGCTCGGTCGGCGCAAGTGTCTGTGCTGCAAGAAACTTTTTGCGCCTGATCCGCGCAACCGTCGGCATCAGTGGCACTGCGGCAAGCCGGCGTGTCAGCAGACGCGCAGTACGGCGGCAGTCCGCCGGTGGCGAGGCCGGGCGGAAAACCGGGAGTATTGGAGTGGGCCGGAAAATGCGGTCCGCGCGCGGGCGTGGCAAAAGGCGCATCCGAACTATTGGAAAGGCCGCAAAAAGCGGGCCGTTGTCTTGCAAAACGTCTGCCGACTGAAAGTTGTTGCCGTAGAGCAAGATAACTCGGAAGTCTTACAAAACGTCTGGCGAACACAACCGCCTCTGTTGCTAGGACTTATCTCCAAAATTACGGGATCGGTCTTACAACACGACATGGCCCAGATCACGGGCCAACTGATAGCGAGCGGGCGGGCCCTGGTGGGTCCGAACCACTGAAAAAACCATGTTGATCCAAAAGAGAATCCTCTGTGCGGGGCGGGTGCGCCGGGTGCCCGTTTCGTTCAGCTATGTGGACCACCGCCTCGTGCGCGGCGGTTACCTGAAGCGGGCGGACGCGAAAGCGTGGGCCCTGTATCTGGTGCTCGTGACGGTGGGCGACGAAGCCGGTCTGAGCTACTACTCGGACCGGGCGCTGGGAGAAATGCTCGCCTTGCCAGTCCCGGAGATCGCGGCGGCGCGGCGCCGCCTGGAGGCGGCGGACGTGATCGTCTTCGCCGATCCGCTGTATCAGGTGCTGGCGCTGGAAGGAGGCCAGCCATGATCGAGTACCAGATGTTTTGCCAGATCCGGCACCTGCGAGAGCACGACAAACTGAGCATCACGCAGATTGCTGGAGCGCTCGCGATCCAGCGATCGACCGTGCGCAAATGGCTTGGTCGCCCAAAATACGAACGGCGGGCTTACACGCAGAAGCCGCGTGGGAGTAAGCTGGATACGTATAAGGGCGTCGTCGTGCGGCTCTTGAACACGTATCCCTACAGCGCAGTCCAGCTCTTCCAACGGCTGAAGGAGCAGGGCTACGCTGGAGGCTACTGTATCTTGAAAGACTATGTGCGGACGGTGCGTCCGCCGCGCTCCCCGGCGTATCTGACGCTGCACTTTGCGCCAGGCCAGTGTGCGCAGGTCGACTGGGGGTCGGCCGGGTCGGTTCGGGTGGGCAACACGCGGCGGCGCCTGAGCTTCTTCGCGATGGTGCTCTGCCATAGCCGGCAGCTCTACGTCGAATTTACGCTCAGCCAGGACCAGGAGCACTGGCAGGCGTGTCATCAGCACGCCTTCGAGTCCTTCGGCGGCCGAGTGCCCGCGGAAATGATGGTCGATAACTGTAAGACCGCGGTCCTGTCGCATCCGGTGGGCGGCCCGGTGGTGCTCAATGCCGCCTACACGGAGTTTGCGGCTTATTATGGATTTACGATTAAGCCCTGCGCGCCACGGCGGGCGAACGAGAAGGGCCGGATTGAAAATGCAATCGGGTACATCCGAAAAAACTTCCTGGCCGGACGCGAGATCACCGACTTTGCCGCGCTGAATCCGGCGGTGCGCGACTGGCTCGATACGGTCGCGAACGTCCGCGAGCACGGAGAAACCAAGCGCACGCCCGGCGCGATGTTTGCGGAGGAGCAAGGGAAACTGCGGCCCGCTCCGGCGCAGCCCTACGACGCCGCGCGGGTCACTCCCATTGGGGTCAGTGCCCGTTGCCGGGTCGTGGTCGAAACCAACCGGTACTCGGTGCCGCCGGCCTATGCGTCGAAACCGCTGACGCTGAAATTATATGCAGACCGGCTACGACTTTACGCGGGCGAGGGTCTGGTCACCGAGCATGTGCGCAGTTACGAGCGGAACCGGGACATCGAGCACCCCGATCATGTCGCCGTGCTCCTGCACGAGCGGCATCAGGCCCGGCAGCAGCAACTGCTCCTGCGCTTTCTAGCGCTATCGCCGCAGGCCGGAGTTTACCACGAGCAGTTGGCCGAGCGCCGACTGAACGCCCGCCACCATGTGCAAAAGATCGTCGCCCTCAGCGAGATTTACTCCGGCGAGCTCGTCGCCCGCGCACTTGAGGACGCGCACCAACTCGGAGCCTACTCCTGCGAATATATTACCAACCTGCTCGAACAGCGGCAGCGCTGCCTGCCAGAGGCGGGCGCGTTGCACCTGACGCGCCAAAGCGACCTCCTGGACATCGAATTACCTCCGCCTGACCTCTCCATCTACCAAAGCCAATCATGACCACTCCGACGACAGAAACCCAGCCCGTGCCCCCGCGGCGCAGTCAGCTCGACTATCTCAAGCTCGCCTACTTCGCCGAACAGGACGAGATCCTCGCCCAGCAGGCGGCGGAGAAACGTTGGACGCATCTGGCCTATCTGGAGCGGCTGATCGAAGGCGAGTACCTGCGCCGGCAAAGCCGCGCGAGTGAGCGCCGCGTGCACGCGGCCGCTTTCCCGCAGATCAAGATCGTGGACGACTTCGACTGGAGCTGGCCCACCATCAATGAACTGAAGGTAAAGAACCTCTTCCGCTTAGCCTTCATCGAGCAAAAAACCAACGTCGTATTCCTCGGGCCCGCCGGCACCGGAAAAACACACTTGGCGTCGGCCATTGGCTACCACGCCTGCCAGCGCGGGTACTCCGTGCTCTTCACCACGGCAGTCGACATCGTCAATCATCTGCTCGAAGCCCAGGCCGCGCATCGGCTTAGACCAGCGCTCAAGAAATACATCACTCCCGCATTGGTCATTATTGACGAATTAGGGTACATCCCGCTCGACAAGGCTGGAGCCGATCTCCTCTTCCAGGTTATCAGCCACCGTTACGAACGCGGCTCGCTCATCATCACCACCAACAAGGTCTTCAAATCCTGGCCAGAAACCTTCAACAACGACTCGACCATCGCTTCGGCTATCTTAGACCGTCTCTTGCACCGTTCTGACGCCATCGTCGTCAAGGGCCGCAGTTACCGCATGAAAGGCGTGGTCGAACCTGCCGACTAAAACCCGCTACCACCACTGCCGGTGGTCACGATGATCACCGGCTTTTTTACGCCCCGACCTCGAACCGAAGCATCCGCTCGCAAGCCTGGTCGTTTTCAAACCGCCAGGATTGATGCACGTTCGCGCCGCCGCTCACATGAGACCAAGGGAGGGTAGTCATGGTAGCCCCCAGCTCCCAAATGCTCGACTAAGCCGCCCTGCTGGGCCGGGACGGCCCCTCTGGGGGACAGGAACGGTTTCCTTAAGGCTGAGTTACCAGCGTTCCGGTTCTGCCCAGCACCGGACGGCTGATTTGGGCCGCAGGAGTTGCCCGAAAGGGATCTCGTCCGGCCGGGGAGTGACGACGGGGCCGGCAAAGGCCTTAAAAGCGAGGCTATTCAGCGGCCGATGGCGGGCGGGGCCCCCGGCGACACGTAGACCCCAGAGCGACCAGGCGGGGTCGCTGACGGGCTTGGGCGCCGCGCCTGCGATGCCAGCATACTGACACTGGTCACCTGCACCGTGTAGCCGTAGTTGTTGAGCGGGAACGCCGACGACCACGGCAAGAACCATTCCCTCATGCTGGACGCCTCGCTCCAGTGGAAGCTCTCGCCGGCGTACGACCTGACCCTGAACTACACGTCCGAGCGGACCCTCGGCGGGCTCTTCCCCGCCACGTTCGGGATGCATCCCCGCCGTTTCCGCCTGGCTGAGGTTGCCGCGGAATTCGGGGTCAACGCGTCGGAGTTCGCCCAGATTGACACCGAGGTCGCCGCCGCCGTTGACCGGTGGGAAGACTTTGCGGCCGGGGCAAACCTCACAAAGGCAGACATTGACAGAGCCGCCCAGCACCACCGGGCGATCGCGGCCTCGCTCGCCGCCGAGGGTGGCGCGGGCCCGAAGCGGCGCCGCCCCCGCCGGTGGACGTGATCCTGCTGGGGAGACGGCAAGCTGCAGGAAGGCGCAATGTCGAAGGGCTCAAATGCCGCCTCATCGAGGCCGCCGCGCCCATGGCCGCGGTGGTCAGGGACGATTCGACCCGCCATTTGCGCGCAATCGGGCTGCGTCGGGCGGGGAGGGGAGGTGGGGCGGCCCGGAAGTGGGGAATCGGGCTTGCCGCCTGGGCGCAGGGGGATTGCGATCCGTGAGTGTGCAAACCCCCGACTTTCCTGGCGCTGGCGGGGGACCGGGCCGCGCATCCCGGGGACTGTCCAATCTTCCATCATGAATGATAACCCTCCATTCAGGCAGCCGGGTAGCTGGCGCACCCTGTTCTTCCGGGCCCTGCTCCTGCGGCTTCCCGGTCCCCTTTGCCGGGCCAAAGGCCGGCGCCTGGGGAAACTTCGGCCACGAGTCGATAGCGCTGGTCGCATGGGTTGAGCTCAGCCCCGCGCAAAAGGCGGCAGTCGACGCGATCTTCGCGGGCGCCCCGTCCATTTACGGCACCAGCCGCGGCGTCGGGGCGTTGATGTTCGCGGCAACCTGGCCCGACGTCCTTAGGGAGGGCCATGAGCACGGCGGGCACCTCAGGGTCCCGCTGCACATCTTCCAAAAGCTCGATGCGCAGTATTCGGACGCGAAGGCCGTGGACAACCTGCATTTCGCGGACTTTGACGAGGCAACGGAAAAGCTTGCGGAGCCCGCCGACAATGTGGCGACCGCCGTCAACATTGCGCTCGGTTTCCTGCGGGACAGGAATTCAACGCCCATCCAAAAGGGCGAGGCGTTGTCGTACCTGATCCATTGCGTCGGCGACGCGCACCAGCCGCTCCATGCCGGATACATCGAGGATCTCGGCGGCAACCACATTGCCATCCAGAAGCTGGGCGGATCGACGAGCCTTCATGCGGCATGGGATACGGGATTCTTCGCGACGACGAAGTACTATGTGAGGGGAAGGACGCTCCCAACCGCCTTTGTCTCGGACGTCCTGGCGCCGCTCTTGCCTACGGTTCAGTCGGATGCCCTGGCGTCGCTCAATCCCGCCGATTGGGTGACGGAAAGCCATTCGCTGGCAAAAAAATACGCCTATCTCGACGAGAACCGCCAAAAGATCGCCACGGGAGCGACGCTCTCGGCGCATACGTCGCAAGCCGGCTGCCAATCGCGGAAAAACGGCTCGCGGAGGCGGGACTGCGGCTTGCAGCAATGCTTAAGGAGGCTTTTCCGTGAGCTTCAGCAATATGGCGTTACTTGGAGGAGCCGTTTCTCTTGGATCTTTGCTGGCCGTTTCGCATGCGGGAGAGTTGGCGCCGCCCATTCCGCCAGGCCTGCGGGCCAGCTATCCCACCATTGCGCGAAGGATTCAGGTTGGGCCGGATGGAAGGGTTTTATGGGAAGGCCAACCGGCGACGCTCGCCGAAGTCATCGAAAACCTGCACAAGTTCCACGAGCAGCACCCCGAGCCGAACGCGGGTGTCCTGATTGAGCCGCAAGGGACAAAAGGGTCGACTGTTGCGTGGGTGTTCGACCAGGCGCGAACAGCGGGATTCAAGAGCGCATGGTTCGGCCCTTCGGCAGTGGCGCCTGCCTCCAGTATCCCGATGGATCCGGGTAATTCGGCGACCGGCAAGGCGGGGCTTGCATCGGCCCCTCCTCTTACATGGGTGCGAGCAGGCGAATGGAAAGATACGGGCAAAAAGACCCCAATGGCGGCGTTCGAGACAATTCTCCGGGCCGGCGCAAGCGGGAATGACGAGACCCTGGCTGCGGCAATAGACCTTGATGAGTATCTGCACTACTTGTCGGAGCCCAGGGGCATACAGCTGCCGGGGGCCAAGGCCTGGGAGATCACACCCTCCGAGCGCCAGAAGATACTGATGATGGTGCGAGAGAGGCTCGATTTGGCTGCGGTCCAATTCTACGACACAGAGGTCCAATCTGGCCGCTCAACCGTATGCGCCCTGGGAGTGGATGCCGGCGGCTCGCCGCATTTCCTGCGGTTCGTGTTCTCCAATCGAAACGATGAATGGCATTTCGGCCCCGACTTCGACCTTAACGAGACCATCTATGGAGTTCCGTCGCCGCCAAGCGATTGACGACCGGATTTGCCATCGAATCTTTGGAGGGTAGGTGAGGTCGTCGTGGGTGACGCGACGCACCGTTGCAGGGACAAAGGAACGAGCCCGTCGGCAGGAGCTTCTGGGCGGAGTGCATCGTGCTTGACGGAATGACCCTTCAAGCGCCATTCGTGCAGTCGAATGTCTGAGTCTGCCAACCCGCTTCCTCCGGGAGCTGCAGGTTTGCCGTCTTCCCTGGCGGGCACGCTGACCCTCCGGGTGACGATTGACGTAGCGGCTGGGCTTTGCCGGTTTGAATGGCTGCAGGCCGGCGCGGAGCGCTCGGTCGCGTCAGGGACGCTTTGCCCGGCGGCGCCGGGTCCGCTCGTCAGGATTCGCGCCCTGGAATGGCGGGCCTCGGACCGGGATGGAACAATCGCCGACAGCTGTGGGGTCCATCCGAGTTCGACGGCTGCGCTTGTGAAGCGGATCCGGCTGCGCTGGCCGGTCGAGCCCAGTGCCTTGGCAGTCGGCGTCCTTACGGATGTCGACATGGGCGAGGCTCGGGCCGGAAAATGGCACGCGCTCGAATTCTCTCCCGAAATCGACCTTTGGCGGTGGCTCGGTCGGATCGTGGCCGATTTCGCCCAGATGACCGCCTCGGGAAACGAGGCCGGGACCGACATTGTTTCGAGAGGCAGGAGGGCGGCGGATATCCTGGCCCGTGTTCTTCTGGGCATTCCGCCCGAGATTGCGGTCGCGCCGGGCCGGCCTGCCGCTCTCGATCTGTGTCTCACCTTCGACCAGGTGGAGGGCTTCACGGAATTTGTCTGGACCCGCCCCGGCGTCGGAACGGTGGCGGCGACCGGCCGGGTGCGATGCGTCGGATTTGAGGCCTTGAGCTGGGTTATCGAGGCCGATGGCCGCACCGAGCGGGAAGTGTCGTCGCACCGCCGTGAATCCATCCGGGCCAGGATGAAGAGCTGGCTCGACCGATTTCCGACAAACCCCGGCACTTTTCGTGCCTTCTGGGTCCAGCCGAAGCCCGGAGGGGCCGGGTCGCAACGGCTCGGGGAAGAGTCTTTCCCGGTCGGAATGCCGCCTTATCCGTGGATCGAGGACAACCTCGTGGCGATGGCCGAGGCGTTGCGCCATGCGTTTTCGCGGCACGGGCTGGCGCCCTCGGGCTCGTACGGCGAAGCCCTCTTCGACATGGAGGCCCACGAGCGCAAATTGAGACGCAAGGAACTCAAGCGGGAGGAGGCGGAGGCGAAGCGGAAGGAGGCGCTCGCCCGGTTCGCGCTGGAACGCCGAATGCAAGGTGAGCGTGCGGCATCGGTGAAGAAGGACTCCGTTGCCCGACATGCGCCGGAGATCGCCAAACCCAAGGCGCGGGCGCCCTTGCCGCCCGTGCCGGTGCGCATTGAGGCGCCGACACTTGAGTTTCAGGATACCGCGCTTCCAATCCCGGATCTTCGGGGCTTTTCGCTAAGGGAGCGCTCGTCGCTTTGGTGGATCTCGAACCAATCTGACGACCTTCTGTGCCTGCCAAGCTGCCGAATCGAGCGCCTGGAATACCAGGTGCGCACGGCCCTGCGCGCCCTCGGCCTGCTGCGCGGGCGGGCCCTTTTGTCGGACGAGGTGGGTCTGGGAAAGACGATCGAGGCGGGGCTTGTCCTGAAGGAGCTGCTTACGCGGGGAATGGCCAAACGCTTCCTCGTGCTGACGGTCCCATCGCTCGTCGATCAATGGCAGGAGGAGCTGGACGGGAAGTTCGGCCTGGCGACCTGCACGACCAACCAGGCGGGGGTCCGCGGCGACCCATCCGAATTCTGGAACAGCGGCGCCGGAATTGTGGCGAGCCTCCACACCCTGAAGCAGGCGGCCCACCTGGAGGTTGCCCGCCAGGTGCGCTGGGATGTCCTGATCGTGGACGAGGCGCACCATCTGCGGAATCGGACCTCCCTTGCCTGGCAGGCTGTGAACGCCCTGCCGCGGCAGTTCCTGCTCCTTTTGACGGCGACGCCCGTGCAGAATTCCGTCGAGGAGCTCTACAATCTGGTCACCTTGCTGAAGCCGGGCGGGTTGCCCTCGCCTGGAGAATTCCGGAAGCGCTTTGTCGACCCGAAGCGTCCCCGCCATCCTCGCGAGCCGGAGGAGCTGCGGCGACTCCTGAGCCAGGTGATGATTCGGAACACCCGGGCGACCTCCGGCATCGCCCTCCCGCCCCGGCGCGCCGAGACCGTGTTGTTCGAGCCGGATCCGGCCGAGCGCGCGTTCTGGGAACAATGGGAGGGGGAGTTTCGCGCGTGCCTCGCCACCCTGACGGCCAGTCAAGCGAGCCTCTGGGGGCGCCTTCTTTTGCAGGCTGCCGGCAGCAGTCCGGCCGCCTGGCGATCGGCATTGTCGAAGTTTCCCGACCAGGCGCGCGCCAAGACGTGGCGGGAGACAGCCCCGCTCGAGGCGAGCTGGCGCCGGAAATGCGATTTGGTGCGGCCGCTGGCGCGCGGCGGCGGCGGCGTCATTGTATTCACCCAGTTTCTGGAGACTCAGGCGGCGCTCGCCGAGGCATTGCGGGGAGCGCAGGTCGAAACCTTCGTGATCAACGGCGCGACGCCGGCGGCGGAGCGCCAGGGCATTTCCGAGGAGTTTCGCCGGAGGGGCGGCGCCCTTCTACTCACCCAAAGCGGCACCGAGGGACGCAACTTGCAGTTCTGCCACCGCCTCGCAAACTTCGATCTGCCGTGGAACCCGATGGTCATCGAGCAGAGGATCGGGCGGCTCCACCGTCTCGGACAGCGGCATCCGGTCGAGATCTTCAATTTCGTGCAGGCGGGCACGCTCCAGGAGCACCTGCTGCGGATTCTCCAGGAGAAGCTCAACTTGTTCGAACTGGTCGTGGGCGAAACGGGGCTTGTCTTGGGCGAGAAGTACGGAAGCGACGAGTTCGCCGACGAGATCCTGCGCCGTTGGCGGGAAGGGGAGGGGCGCCTGGCCGAGTCGCTGGAGAGCCTCGGGGACGAGCTTGCCGCTTCGCGCGGGCGCTACGGCGAGGTCAAGCGCCTGGACGAAACGCTCTTCGCCAGGGATTACGAACCATGAAACTTGCGCGCCTGCCCTACGCACCGGGCATTCTTCTCGACTATTACGAAGACGCCCTCGGGGCCCTCGGCGCCCTGTGCGAGCGCCCCTGGCATGACCGCCTGCAGGTTGTGGCAGGGGGCGCCGCCGCCGCCCTTTGGAATGCGGGCGGGACGCTGCACTCGTCCGAGCTTCGGTTTGCCCCGGCGGACTGCGCATCCGGGGGCGTCGCGGGCTTCGACGTCTTTCCGGGATGCCCGCTCACTTTTCGCGTGGCCGAGGCGCTTTGTCCCGTTCCCCCGGTCCTCGATCGGGCCGTCCTCGCCGCCGACTCCGACCGGCCGCCGCCGGAAGCGTCCGTGGCGGAACGGCTTTGGCGAAACCAGTTCGAGGACACCACCCGGTGGCAGATCGAGTCCGCATTCATGCCCGCTTTTCATTTTTCGCTGGTTGCGGTGACCCGCTCGGAGATCCAGGCGATCGACCAGCATTGGTCGCTCCACCGCATCGCCTTGTCGCTTCCGGACGGCGCGCGCGACGAGAGCCTTTCCCGCGAGATCGGCTTTGCGCGATTGAATCCGCGGCCGCCGGCGGATATTCCGTGGCCGGCGAACGATGTCGCGGCGTGGAGCCGGCAGTTGGCCGGCGCCCTGGAAGAGGAACTTGCCGAGGAGATCGCCGCCGTCCGCTCCCGCCAGGAAAGCAGCCTTGCGCGCGAATTGAACCGGATCGACGACTACTTCGACAGCTACGCCCGTGAATTGGGGCAAAGGACCCATGCCCATGCGAGCGAAGGGGCGAAGGCGAGAATGGCCCAGCGCCTCGATGCGGCCAGGGCAGAGCAGGCCCGCCACCGCGCGGACCAGACGGCGCGCCACGAAATCCGCGTTAAACCGCACTTCGACGGGCTGCTATTGGTCGCCGAGCCCGCTTGGCGCGTGAACTTGAAATTCGAGCGCGCGCGCCGGCATCAGAGCGCATCCGCGACTTTTGTGCCAAGATCGAGGAAGTGGGTGCAGCCTGGCGTTCCTTAGGGTTCGAAGCCCAGACGCACAGGCGCCGGACATTCGGTGCGTGGGGACGGGCGGGACGGCGGATGGCGGGAGGGCCCGGAAGGGGACGGTTTTTGGGCTTTCCGCCCCCAACGGCCGCGGCGGGCGACTCGGCTGCTTTGGGTGAATTGGATTCTTGCTCCGCTTTCCCCTTGCGCGCCGGCGAAACGGGCAGAATTGAAGGGGATACCCTCACCATATGCCTTCCCGATCGCAAAAATTCGCCCCGGACCTCTTCTGCCGCACCCACGGCCTCACCTCGGAGGAATTCGCCCGCATGAGCCGGGGCGCTCCCGCATTTGAAGGGAAACCGTCCGCGGCTCGATCCTCCCGCGCCGTCGCGAAAACGCAAAGGACCGAGGCGATCCGCCTCATCAGGGCCCTCGGCTCCCTCATGGTTGCCGAGAAAGTCGGCGCATGGATGCGCAAACCCAACAGGAACTTCGGGGGCTTGGCTCCCATCCAGCTGATCGAGCGGGGCGAACTGGAGCCGCTGCGGCGGATGATCTACGAAATCGACTCGGGGCAGCCCGATCGACGCGGGAATGGGCGGCAGCTCGTGATCGATGACAGATTCGCCGCAGCATCGCTGCAATTCGGCGCATCGCAGACGGCCGGCTGATGACAAGAAACCTCCGCATTCCTCAATCGATGATGAATTAAAAGGAAATGCGGGCCATTCTCAGTTCAAAACCATCAGACACGCGAAGCGTCCAAACACGATTGATTTTCACAAAATATAAAATTTCATGTTTACGTGAAAGTTAGATGTTCATGAATATGTCGTCCGCCGAACATGAGGCATTAGTCCCACGCCTGGCACAGCAACTCGTTGCTTTGCTGAGATCAAATGACCTGATGGAATCGGTCGGCGTCGAAATTGAGCCGGGGAAGGGCGATCATGGTTTCGACTTTGTCGCCCATGGACGGACAAAACGAGGCGCCGAATTGCGATTTGTTGTGGAATGCAAAACGGAACCTCGACCGGTGCATTTTCCGTATTCAAACATCACACGGCAGTTTGCCCCGGGCGGCGGGGTGGCTGTTGCCGATGTGCCCGTATTCGGCGCCCCATTCATTGGTCCGCGGATGGCCGAAGTTTGCTGGGACCATGGATGGGGTTGGTTTGACCTGGCGGGGAACGTTCGCATCGGCGTCCCCGGGCTCCTTTACATTGAACGGACCGGACAGAAACCGAGCGAGCCGCGCCCGCGGGCAAACCTTTCCACGCCGGAGGGAGTCCTCGCCAAATGACGTTTCCACTGTACGCCGATGTCGCTCTCGCCCGCGATCTGCCGGAATACCGGCTTCGCCGCGGTGACTTGCTGCGCTTGGTGGCGCATCATGTAGCCCCCGACGGTGAGGAAGGATACTCGGCCGAAGTCCTCGGGGCAAAAGGGCAGACTCTTGCCGTTGTCGCCGTTGCCGCGAAAGCGGTCGAGGCGCTCAGGGACGATGAGGTATTGAGCGTCCGCGCCATCGCGGTCTGAGCCACCGGGCATCGGCGGCAGCACCTTTGGGCAAGCGAGCCCCGTCCGTCAGCATGGTCTTCAAGTACGTTTCCAGCACCAGGACCGACATCCTTCAACACCTTCGAATTCGTTTCACTCCCACTTTGGAGTTCAACGATCCGCTCGAATTCATGCCGGATATCGAAGCCGAAATGATTCAGGTCTCTTAGCTTCTGGAGCGTGCCCGACTGGTTGCCGGGGCGTCCCGACGGCGACCAGCCAGGCTGCCTAATCCAGCCCCCATCCGGACTCCCTGAGGCGCCTGAGCGTCGCGGCTTGGATCTGGCTCACGCGCTGGCGGGAAATTCCAAAGAGCCAGGCGACCTCGGACTGTGTGCGGGGAGGGTGGCCATCGAGCCCGTAGAGGCGTTCGATGACGAATCGCTCCTTCCACGGCAGCTTTCGAAGGGCGTCCCCGAGGATCCTCAGGTCCTCGTCCATCTGGAGGCGCTCCAGGACGTTTGCCGGTGCGTCGCCGAGCGCCGGGTCCACACGGGCAATCTCCCCGAAAGGAGTGTCGGAGTCCGTGCCGGCCGAGGAATCGAGGCTGACCAGGTTGACGAATGGGGCCAGCCTTCGGGTGGCCCGCGGGGGTACGGCGGAACTCTTGGAGGGCGAGATGCCCGGCTGGTTGCCAGCAGCCGCAATGCCCCGGAGCCGATGCAGATTGCGGGCGGCATTGCCGGCGATGCCGAAACCTTCGCCCGACATGAGTTCATCCAGGATCCGATTCCGGATGCAGGCCGCCGCGTAGGCCCGGAAGGAGGCGCCGCGCCCGGGTCGTACCGGTCGATCGCCCGGATCAATTCCCGCACCCCCTCGCTTTCCAGATCCTCCCAGAGAGCCGGTTTTCCAACCATGCCGCGCACCAATCTCCGGACGACAGGGAGATGGCCCACCAGGATCCGGTTTCGGATGTCGCAGTATTCGCCAAAATCCCCGGCGTTTTTCATGGCGGCGAGGAAAACAAGTGTCTCCTCGGCGGGCAGGACCTGTTCGACTGGCTGGGCGCGCGACTCGCGGGGCTCGCTTGGAAATGCATTGGCAACGGGAAGGAGCGGCGGACTGGTCAACAAAGGACGAGTTCATAGGCGGGAGCAGGTCTTGGCCCGGAGGAACACCCGTCCTCCGCCGACCCAACCGCTCCCGGTTGCCGGCTGATCGCGGCCGGGGCCGGGCGAAGCCCGGAACTGTCCCCGCCGCGGAGGGACAACGCTTCTCTCGATAGCCGGGCCCTGCCGCCCAGCGCTGGCTATTTCACTGCTGGGGCTGGGTGATCAATGGCGTCGCCGTGCTGCCGTTGGTCAATGCTCCACAATGCCCTTAGGGGCACTGGAGGGTGTCGCGCGTACTGGGGTTTAGTTCGAGCAGGCGCCGGCAGGGCGGCGATTATTAGCGGGGTGCATGAAATCTCCCAAAGGTCCCTTGCGGTTTGTTCAAACCGCAAGACTTGGAAGGCATGTCGCTCCAATCCTGCATTGGTAAGATCGAGACAACGGACCAGGAGACGGCCCTGGACCGGGTCATCTCCGCCGTCAACTTCGTGGATCCGGGCCTGGATTTCTTTGAGGTCTTCGTCTGGATCGACTTTCCTGAGAAACACTTTCCGGTGCTTCTGCCGATCTCGGCCGCGTGCCATATGGGCCACAAGTACCTGCCCTACTACCGCCTACGAAAGGGACAGGGCCTTTTCACGGCGAAGATGGTCGAGGAATCCTACGCAGCGAAGGCGGCCCGCGGCGCCGAGAGGGTTTATGGGATTTTGGTGAAATACACGCCGAAGGAGGGCTGCATGGCCCCGTTTCCCAGGGCTCCGGACGAGCCGACCGCGGCGGCCGCCGTGGCGCGTGGGAGGACGATCTATCTCTTCCCGCAGACAGACACGTTGTCCGCCTGCCACAACCTCTATGGGCACCTCAACAGTCCGGCCTTTGTCTGCGCGCCCTTCGATGAGCTGGTGCCGAATCTGGAGATGCCCCGCTGGACCATCGACCGAGTGCCGCCCAACGGGGTTTTGGTCGACTTCCCTGACGACGCCGACGAGCGGCTTAAGAACGAGGTCTTCTCAGGCGGGGCGCGGATCTGGCCGGAGTCGCCCAAGCTTGTCTATGGCTGCGATTGGGAAAATTTCCGCGAGTTCCTGCTGGGCTGCTACAAGGAGTGGCTGATTGAGGGATGCGAGCTCCTGACCTTCTTTGGAAACGACGCCTGCGGAAAGAGACTCATCGAGCCCCGTGAGGCCGTGGCGCGCCACCCGACGCTGCGCGACTGGCTCAACAACGGGCCCATCAGGTCGTTTGATCCCGTGGAAGACAGTACTCCGCCAATACTCCGGCCGTCGTTTCCGTCTTGGGAGAAAAGGAGCCAGGCGGACGTGAGCATGCAGCTTGAGAAGTTTGCCGCCGGCGAGGCGGCCCGGAAGGTGACCAATCGGAACGCACTCGTGTCATGGAAATTGCGCATCGAAATCGGCCGGTTTTTCGGGGCCCGGTACCACAGTGGCGACGAGCGCGCCAGCGGGGCCTTCCTGAGGCTCAACAAGGCGATCGATGAAAGTGGCTTCCTTAAGGCGCTCATGGCCGATGTCGGCAACACCGAGTGTCTCGCCGCCTGCAGGGAGGCCTGCCGGGCGGGCCGCGGGCAACGGAATGGCTCAGCGACGAAATGACCGCGCCGCTTAAATCGCGCATCGGGAAGGGGCTATCCGCAATGGGGTGGGCCGCCGCCGATTGATCCCAGGGGGACAGCTCAGGGTGGCATCTGCCAGCCAAGCGACGGCAGCTTCGCGCATTTCGGCGGAAACTTCCGAAGTATCCTGGCTTCCGCGGCGCTTACCCGCCCGGCGGCGTCATACTCAAGGCCGCTTTGCCAGGTGAGTTCGCCCAGGCGCAGCTCAAGGGGCCCTGGCGGCAAAGAGGAGGCGGAAGCATCTAAGCGCGGACTTGCGGGAAGACGACGCTAAGAAGGCTCACGATGCATGGTTAAACCATGCAACTGCAGCGATAAACCAATCAGCATCTTGGCCGCCGGGCGAAAGCGGCTGCCCGGATGCCGATCCTTTCACCGGGAGGGTTCCCTCAGCTCTTCCATCGTTTGCCAGGTTTCCTCCCAAAGCCGGCGATCGCGCCGGAATTTTTCCAGGAGAAGGCGCGTTGCAAGGCTCTCCAAGGCCCTCATGCCGGCGGCCGCGAAGTCGATCTCCGCGGCTCTTATCTGAATTCCCAACTCGTCGGCCAGCTGTTGGAGCCCGTACGCCTCGAGAAGAAGCTCGGTCTCCCAGGGAGGCGGGTAGGTGAGGATGAGGATGTCGGTAGCAAACCTCGCGGTCAGCTCGGTCGGGATCACTTTCGAGGCCCGGATTGCCTCCGCGACTCCGTCCTTTCCCTGGGCCGCCTCGAGGTTCGCCCGGAAGAAGCCTATCTTTGCCTCGAGCCGATCCTCAAAGACGCACTGCCAGGTGCCGCTCCCCACAATGAAGAGGTTTTCGCGCTCGATCCCGGGCCTTGGGGCCCTTTCGGCCGCCTGCACCTCGGCCTCGTCGGCGGCCTCGACCTCCTTTTCTTCGGGCTTCGTAATCCGATCAAAGGGGATCTTGCAGTCGAGGAGGTTCCAGAGGTCGGTCGTGATCGCCCGGCCCCACTCGAACGAGCCCGGGCCCGTGAGCCACTTGTCCAGTTCGTCGACGTGGACGACAAGCCGCTTTCCCTGGAGGAGGAGCTTCGCGATCCGGACAAGGGTCGATGTATTCGGGTCGCGGGCCCCCAGGGGAACCCAATCGCCGTAAGTCACGTGGAAATACTCGGCGCCGAGGGCCTGCGCCACGCTTTCCCCCAAGAGAGTCTTTCCGGAGCCGGTCGGGCCGGCCAGGAGCGGAAAGAGGCGGGGCCTCAGGCTCACGGCGGCCGGAAGGTTCCTTTTCTGGAAATAGAGGCTCCCATAGTCGAACAGCGCCTCATAGGCCTGGCGCTGGGACCTTGTGAGGTTCGGCGGAGGCCTTCCGTTGCCAAAGTTGAAGCGGTGCTTTTCCATGGGCGTGCGTTTCTCTTTGCGGTTCCCCTCCAGTCTTTCCGTTTGCCAAGGGCGCAAGCAGTTTATTGGCGCGATTTCAATCGCGCCATGGCTTGAAATCCAGCTGCGTTGGCTTCCATATGTTTTTCTTCAGCGATGAAGCATATCAACCTTTGGCGGTTTCTTCCGGCCTGCATCCTTCTCTCAGTCGCCCTGTACTCGCTGACCTGGCGGCTGCCCTACGTCGCAAGCCAGGCCATCAACCTGGCCGCCATCATTCTCCTTTGGGTTCTGATCCGGCTTGGCCGCATGCCGTGGTTTGAGCCCAGGGCCGGGAAAAAATAACGGACCATCATCCGGCTTTAGGAGAAGGTCCCGTTTCTGCTGGCGGAGTTTTGGAAGAGATAGGCTGCCTGGGCACAATCGGCCGGCTTTGCCCCAAGAAAAGCCCGCCGGGGCAGGGGCTGTTCGTACAGGCCTCCGCCCGTCGGGACTGCGGACAAGGCAAGATTATCGAGCGAGGAACGTCGAAGAACCGCCTGGCGGACTGAGAGCTCCCCCTTCCTGCCGCGCCGCAGGACCGCAGGGAGCAAACTTTTGTCGTGATCGGACCGGGCAGGGTTCTATCGTCGGCGCATGAACAAGGATCCGGACCCTGTCGCCGCGGAAATCGAGCGGTATCTGCGGACCGGCGATTCAGATCCGCTTTATCGGGCCTGGGCGGGCGATGTGCTCGAGCGCGCAGAGCGCGCCAGTCGGCAACTGCGAAAGGCGTTGGTGAGGGAGGTCAGGCGCTTGGCGGGCCCGCGCACCCACGGATCAATTGGGAATGGCGACATGGTCGCGCTCACGCGCCGCAAGGTGACCCCCATGGTCCGGGGCCTGTTTCCACAGGCCGAATGGGACGCGATTCTTGCCGTCCTAGAGAGCTCGGTTGTCTTCGTGACGGGCGACAACATCGAGCAGATCATATTGGAACACGGCTTTGACAGCTCAGCCTGGGCTATCGCCAATCTCCACCTTGCAAGTCTGGGAGCGGCTCTCCTGGGCGATGAGGCGGAGCCGGTCGTCGGCCTAAACGAGCACATGACGTGCTATGTCTCGCCGGACTATTTCAGCGAGAAGGACCCTTTTGCGGACTTCATCGTGCACGAGGCCGCGCACATATTCCACAACTGCAAGCGGCGCACGGTGGGACTGCCCGAGAAACGGAAGCGCGAATGGCTGCTCGACATCGACTTTTGCAGGCGCGAGACCTTTGCGTACAGCTGCGAGGCCTACTCGCGGCTTCTCGAGCGCGCCAAGGGCCCGGCCGATCGCCGCCGGCTCGCCTGGGAATTTGCCGCAAGCGTTCGCATTTCCGACAAGCGCGTCGACCCAGCGGAGGTCGCGGGCATCGTAAGGGACGCAGCCGGAGCCCGGAACGGCTGGAAGGTCATTCTCTCGCGCTGTGCGCCGGTCCGCCAGAAGGGGCGCGCGGCGAGCATCCGGCCGGGGAAGCCGGCCATTGCCCCGCCACCCGCATGAGTACTCCCACGCCCGCAACCGACCGAGGCAAGCTGCGCGCCGCGATCCGCAAAATGGACGACCAGTATGTCTTTTTCATGCTCTACGAGGCGATCGACCTGCTTCCCGAGGCCGAGCTTGCGGCTCTCGCCGCCCGGTTTGTCCGGATGGAACCCCGTTGCCCTGAAGCCGGGCAAAACAGGAGCCTTCTGCAGGATGTCCAAGCTTTCGACGCGGAGGCCCGCCGGGGCGGCTTCTACGTCAGTTTCTCCGTCAATTCGAAGAATTGCACCGACCTGTCCAAGGGAACCCGGGCCTTCATTGCCGAATGCTGCCGGCTGCTGAACCGTTGCGTCGCGGAGGCGGAGGCAGGGGATCTGGCGGAGGTGCATTCGGCGCTGAACGTCATCTTCGCCCTGCTTCAATCCGTTGACGAGGGCAACGACGAGATCGTCTTCTTTGCGGACGAGGGAGGAGTGTGGATGTTCGGGATAGACTGGCCGGCAGTCATGCGGGCGTGGTTCAAATGCCTCTCGAAAACTTGCGATCCCGCCGAGTTCGCGCGCCGCGCGATCGACACGATTGACGGGTTCGACAGGACCCGCCGAGCGGAGCACATCGAAGCCGCTTCGCGGCTTGCCACGCCTCCCCAGCGGGAGGAGCTCGAGCGTCTCACCAACTGCTGAAGATGCGGGCGCCCATCATTCTGCCATCGCCGGCATATCCAGCCAATTCAGGTGCAGAGAAGGCTTTTGCCGGTCAAAGTCCGGCCCGAGCGACCTGCGAACGGAAAAAAGCCGACCATCAACGCGGCAGGATGGATCGAAGGGCTGGTGCCAGCACGCAGGCTCCGGGCGGCGCCTGACGGGAGATTTCAGGGGAAGGGACATGTCCCTTCCGGCGGCGGGGCCTCCGGGCGCTTGCGCAGCACCCGCAAGAGGCGCATCCTGGCAGGCGCCGCACCGAACCATGCCGGATGGAAAACCGAGTTTTAAGGCCGAGTTGTTGTGGGCGCGCATTCCGCCTGCCGCACAGGAGCGGATTCTGGCTGCGGTCTGGTGCGTTCAATGCCGGACGGGAGTCAGGATCGTCGATTACTGTGTCTGCGAAATCGGCGGTGACATTGTGCTGGACGGCCGATGTGCGGCATGCGGCGGACGGGTTCGCCGGCATGCCGAAGGCTCGTAGGGAAGGTAGGATGTTCTGCCCCCGGGAAAGCCGATTGGGGCAACCCCATCGGTCTCGCAATGGCAAGGTTAACCCAAGTTCTTTGAAATGGCCTACTTTGCTGTGCTTTCGGTTTCCTGCATAGGCACTTTACCGGCCCTCGATGTGTCGCTGTGATGTGCTGCGCGGTCGACAACGAGGCGTTCGACGCCGCCTTGGTGACCTACTGGCGGAGTTGAGGCGGACCCCGATCATCGCTTGACACTGGGACAATTTTGTCGCACCTTCCTAGCATGCGATCAACCATCAGTAAACGCCCCGCGCCCAAGTCCCATAACCTTGCCACAGACACCGCTCGGGACATGAAGTCCACCCTCTCCGCGGCTCTGCAGAGTTTCATGACCGCCTCGTCCCTAAGCGTGACCGCCGCAGCTGCCGTCGTCGGCTGCAACCGCCGCATCATCCAGCGCCTGCTGGATCCCTCCGACCTCGGGATTACCCTGCGCACTCTGACCCGGGTGACCGCAGCCCTAAACCTCGATCCCCAGCTGGTCGTCCGTCAGCGCCCTGTCGCGGAACTCAACCCCTTGGTGGCACGCCTGGCTGCCGCCCCGAACCGGGCCAGCGGCGATGCCCTCCGCCAGCAAATACTCGAGGGTTTCTACGGCCGCCCAGTGGATATGGCCAAACTGGATGGCTCCCCGGTAAAGAAACCCGCCAGCCGCCTCACCCGCCTGGCCCATGCCCAAGCTTAAACGCTCGGACCTGCCTCTGGCGGTCTTCAATCACCTGCTCGTGGGAGTGCAAAAAGGCCGGATCAGCGTGGACGGGGTGCAGCAACTTCAGGTTTGGATGGACTCCAACCCCACCGTGGGGCGCGGGTATTGGTTCAAGCGGTTCGGAGATTTTACGGTCTGCGGTCGGGGACCCCTAGTGCTGACCTTCCTTGAGTCCCACCATACCGCCGTCGGCGAGGAAGTGGAGTGAATTCGGCCGATTAGGATGAGGCGCTCCAGATAAGCCAGAAGGTTTTGACGTTTTGACTGACCAAGGCGCGATCAGCCGAAATCGTAGCCGTTGGTGTAGGCGATGTAAATATCGAGGTGGTTTTGGAGCGGCCACATACGCTTGGTTGTCGCCCAGGTCCTCCTGCGAGCCATCCGCGACAGGTCAGCTCGGATCTTTGCGCAGGTATGGTTGAGCCGGAACAAGGGGTCAAAGGGTTGCTTCCCTTTGCCCTGCGGCGCCTGTTGTTGCTGCTTCTTCTTGTTCCTGCCGTCGACGTGACCTTCGTGCCTTGCATTCGGAGGCACGCCCTTAATCGGTGGGCCGTAGAGCCTGAGTCCGTCCGTGGCGACGGTGAGACTCTCTCGAGCAATCACGCCGACAGTCAGTTTCGACGCACAGCAAAGTAGGTCATTTCAGTAAGTTTTTAATCCTATTTCTTGGATTTTTAGGCCGCACAAGAAGCATCTGCTGTGCACCCAGGAGCATGTCCATGTCAGGTAGCTTTTTACGAATTTCGGTCAGTCGTCCGCGAGCGGATGTTCGCTGCTTCGACTTGTGCCGCCCATACCGGCCTGAATCCGCGATCGACGAATATCGCGAAAATCGCTCCGGCCTGGGCACCCGGCTGGCCGCTGGTCACGACCGCATCGCTCGCAGTGTCGCATGAAGGGCGGCTGCAACCTTAGATGCTCCGGGGCGGATCCGCACCAGCCGCGGGTTCCATGCCAACATCGCCTCTCGCGCAAGCGACCGGAGCGCGTCGTCGGAAATCTGGTGGACGGAGTCCGGCGGCAGATCGCGTGCCGCCATCTCCGGGACAATGGACCAGAATCTGCCGGTCTTGATTGCGGCCATGGTTTGCGGGAATGACTGACAGGCGAGCACAGGCACCACGGGCACGCCATAAGACTTGGCGATTTCACGGAGACCTGAGGTAAACTGACCGTCGGTGGTCTGGGTCGCGAGCGGCAGTTCCGCGAGCGCTTGCTGCAGCGTGATTTTCTTTTTCCGCCGCATCAGGGCACTGGGCACAATGGCCGCATAGGTCACCATTCCCAGCGACACGGCCTTCAACCCCGTCGCGACGGCATTTTTTCGGATGATGCCGAAATCAAGCCGGCACTCCGTGAGCTGCTTGACAATTTCATTCGTGCGCAGGTTGCTGGTCGCGAAGCGGGTCCCGGGAAATGCGTCCATGATTTTCCCCAGCCGGGGAATGACGAGCCATTGAATCAGGCTGTCGCCGGCGCCAATCGTGAAGGCCACGCTTTCCTCGCGGCATTCGGAGCGGAAATCATCAAGCGAGCGCAAATGCTCGCGCGCCAGCTCGGCCAGGCGCTCTCCCTGGGCCGTCAGCTTGAGGATCTTCCCGCGCCGCTGAGCGACCTCGCAGCCGAAGAATTCAGACAGTTCGCGCAATTGGCGGCTGTATTGGCTTTGGCGCACCGGGTCGCCCGGCGCCGCCTGGGCGATGCTGCCGGCATCGCGGACCTCGATCAAGACCTTCAGCCGGTCCAGCGAAAGGCCGCGCTCGGAAAAGAGGGATTCAAACATGATTATTCAGTCAGCTATCTCGTGAAACCATGCATGGCAACATAACATCAATGCGGTAGGATATGCATGCAGTCAGATGGCTCACGTCCGCAAAGATACGCTGGTCGCACCTCCCGAGTGGTGGAAACACCTTCGCCCTTGGAATAAGCGCTGTGTCTCCAAGCGCGAACGGCGGGCCGGCCGCGAACTCATACGCCTCATCGTCCACGAAACCACATTCTCCAAAAATCTTTTTTCCACCCCTTGAAATTTCTCCGGAACAATCCGTTGTAACCCTTTACCAACTCAACCGTCTTTCCTCACTGCAATGAAACCCGCACAATCCACACAGCTCTCAGCCCTCCGGTTAACCGGACGGCATTGGTCGTGTGCGGCGTTTAGCGCGCTAGCGACGACATCCAGACTCCGTAGTGAACCGGGTATTGATAAGCCCGATTACTCGAGCCTAGCTGGAAGTGGTGCAACCTGACGCGGACGAAACCTCGTCGCCTCACACGCCCACTTCCACCCGGAAGTGGGTTTTTTCATGCCTGAAAGACCGCTTCCGGGAAACGAGTCAGAACTCTTTCCCATATTCCCCAGTGGCTTCAACGCTGAGCCCAGCCAATCAGCCCAACGTCCGCACGAAAATCCTGCGGCCGTCCAATCCGGCGGACCATGTCTGCCGAGAGGGACGACGGTGTGTGTTCTTTTTTGCGAATTCGCAGAACCGCTCAGTGCGGTCCTGCACAACGCGCGGTGCGCCTCAGAGCGTCAAACGGCGATGCCGGCCGCGCGTTCTCTTTTTTCCGCCTTGTCGTCTAACAGCTCAGGATCCCGGCCTTTCAAGCCGCGGGATGCGGGTGCGACTCCTGTCAGGGCGGCTATTTTCCTTAAGGAAGCGCCGGTTCTTCATCCGAGACTGGAGTCCGCTTCGCCCCCTCGGATGCCCTGGAAGCCAGCCGGCGGCCCAAGCCCGGCAGGGGCCGAGTTTACCATGCGTTCGTGGCGTAAGAGCAACGTGCCGGTCTGCCAGTCCGGAGTCGGGAGTGCGAGTCTCCCCGAGCGCACCACTTGGAGCTGTGGTGTTCAACAGTAGCACAGCGGACTTTTAATCCGCCCGGTGCGGGTGCGAATCCCGCCGCTCCGACCAATTTCTTATTCAGGTGTGTGGCTCAGTCAGCGGAGCACCGGCCCGTGAAGCCGGGGAAGCGGGTGCAACTCCCGCCCACCTGACCACTGCTCGTGGAGATGAAGAAGTCGAATCAGCCCTCTGTCTAAGGGAAGTCAGTCGGTGCGAGTCCGATCACAAGCGCCAATTTCGAGGTGTCGCCTAGCAGCCATGGCAGCTGGCCTACATCCAGCCATACGGGGGTGCGAGTCCTTCCGCTTCGACCATCTTTCGCCGGCAAAGCGTAGGCAGCGACGCATCCCGTTGGTATCGGGAAGAGCAGAGCGCAAGTCTCCGTGCCGGATCCAGTTTCTCTGCGGACGTGGCGGAACAGTAGACGCGTCGGCCTGAGGAGCCGGTGGGCCAAGGCCCGTGAGGGTGCGATTCCCTCTGTCCGCACCAATTTGTCGCGGCGTGGTTGGAATGTAGACACGGCGGACCCAAAACCCGCTGGGCGTGATTGCCCGTGCCGGTGCGAATCCGGCCGCCGCGACCAAATGCGGCCGTGCGTGGAACAGTAGACCGGGCGGTCTTAAAAACCGCTGCGCCGCCCAGGCGCGTGGGCGTGCAAGTCGCCCCGGCCGCACCAATTTTTCGGTGAGTGGTGGAACGTATACACGCGAGTCCCAGAAACTCGTGGGCGGAAGCCCGTGCAGGTGCAAACCCTGTCTCGCCGACCAATTTTTCGGCCGCGTCGAACAAGAGTAATTCGTCCGTCTCTCCAACGGAAAATCGGAGCGCGACTCTCCGCGCGGCTGCCAATTTCGGTCGTCTGATGTAACAGTAGCATACGGAGCCTATACCTCCGCCACCGCCGGACCGGCGGGTTGTGCTGGTGCAATTCCAGCGGCGACCACCAAAGCTTGGGGAAGTGAGATCGGGGTTACTTCGTCTGAAACACGATCCAAACCACCCTGATCAAATTTCTCCCCAATTCCATTTTGCCTCTTAAGCGTAGATAGCGACGTGCAGCCCTTGTAGCGCTGCGAGGCCGGCGCACGTCCGGCAGGAGGCTCCAATTCTCCAGGCGGTGAGATCAGGGTTACTTCGCATCTAGGCGCGTCGTCCGCGACGTCGAGGCCGTCCCGCTGGATGACTGACGGCCAAGGATAGCAATCTGCCGGATCCAGACATGGTCTGGCTCCGTTTTTCCCTTCATCGTCCAAGAGACAGGACGCGAGCCCGCGAAGCTTGAGATCGAGGTGCAAGTCCTCGTGAGGGGACCATTTTTCCCTCGCGTGGTGAAATTACTATCATCCGGCGCTTCGAACGCCGGGTTGCGGGTGGGAGTGCCGCCGTGAGGTCCACTCCCCGTGGCCGAGAAGCTCAGGCCTCCGCCTTCTAAGCGGACCGACGCAGGTGCAATTCCTGCCGGGGGGACTTTCGGAGGCGACGTAGCGAAGCGGAGATGGATCGACCGCAGGTCGACCCGAAGGGCGAGCGCAGCGAGTCAAACCGGCCGAGGTGCCGGCACCCGTTTGAAGCGGGCAGGGCGGCCTTGCCGCTGGGGAGCGTGACCTCTCGCCTCCGCCATTTTGGAGAGCAAAGCCGCGAAGCGCGGTGACCGGTTGGAAGCCGGCTCGGGTCGCAAGGCCTGTGGGGCAGGACCACTGCTCTCCGCCATTTTTCCTGGAGAGTGAACCCGCCGAGGTGCGGGCGCTGTTTCGAAAACAGCTGGATCGGCTTTGCCGGTTGAGGCGCAAGACCTCCGCCCTCCGCCATAGGCTCGTAGCTCAAAAGCAGAGCGCTCGCACGATAAGCGAGTGACGACGGAGCGTTACCGTCCGGGCCAACCAATTTGGAGGGTTAATTCCGAGAGTCGGGAGCCGCGGTGCTAACGCGTGCGGCGATTCTGTCGCTGAGGGGCGGGACCTCAACCCTCCGCCATTGCCGGGTCGTCTAAAAGCAGGACGGCGGTCTCTGAAACCGCGAATGCATGTGCGAGTCATGCCCCGGCAGCCAATTTCATTCTCTGCAAGCATTGGTAGCGATGCAGCGGTTTCGTAAACCGCAGAGGCCGGCGCAAGCCCGGCGCGGAGATCCATTTTTTCGCAAGGAAGAGCACACACCGACGTTGGGCGGGCCGGGTGCAGCGCGAGCTTTCACGTTTTTCAACTCTTTTATTCCCATGAACACCGACATCCTCGACAAGCCGATTGTCCTCTCGCTCAACCGCGCGTGGCAGGTCATCGGCCATCGCACCGTCAAGCAGGCGCTCATCGCGCTGAACGGCGGCTCGACCGGCCTGCCGCCGGCGCTCGGCGTGGACGTCGCCTACCCGAGGCTCGAGGACGGTTCCTGGAACTTCGACCGGCCGCTCTACCTGAACCCGCTCCCGTGGGACGAGTGGGCCAGGCTTCCGGTGCGCGAATTCGATTTCTCGATCTCGACGCCGAAGCTCCACGTCCGCGTGCCGACGGTCATCGTGTCGACGCAGTTCGACCGCATGCCTCTGCGCATCCCGCGCGTCACACGGTCGGCGATCTTCGAGCGGGACCGGGGTGTCTGCCAATACTCCGGCGAATTCGTCGGCAAGGATGGCGGCAACCTGGACCACGTCGTCCCGCGCGACCGGGGCGGCCGCGACTCGTTCGAGAACCTGGTTTGGTCGAAAAAGGAGATCAACTCCCTCAAGGCCAACCGGCTCCCGCACGAAGCCGGCCTGCGCCTCATGCGGAAGCCCGCCGCGCCGAGGCCACTCCCGGTCTCGGCGACCGTCCGGGAGGCGCGGCATCCGGACTGGAGGCACTTCCTGAATCTCTGATCCACCGTAGCGCGGCGCTCAAGCGCCGCGCTGCCCGCCGGACCCGCCCACCCATTGGCCATTCCCACATGAAACATCCTTCGGGCCATCCTGCGCGCCATGATTCTCACTCCACCAACCGCCCCGCCGGTCTCGCTCGCCGACACGCTCAGTGTCGTCGACGCGGCGCTCCGCGCCATCGGCCGCCGAATCCCGGCCCACGTCTCGCGTGACGATCTCGCGAGCGCCGGCAAGCTGGCGCTGATCGAGGCGCTGCTGCGCTTCAACGGTCCGCCGGAGCAGGCGCGCGCGTATTGCTATGTGCGCGTCCGTGGGGCTGTCCTGGACGAACTCCGCCGGCTCGATCCGCTTTCGCGCCACACGCGCACGCAGGTCACGCTTGTGCGCCGCGCTGCTGCGGCGCTCGAGCGCGAACTCGGCCGCGTGCCCATCGCGAGCGAGATTGCCGCTGTCGCCGGCCTGTCGACCGATGCGGTCGAGCAGCTCGACCGCATCGCGACCGCCGCCCAGGCGTGCTCCGCCGACGAAACCAATGCTGAGGGCGAACAGCTTCACACGCTCGTCGACAACGACGCTATGTGCCCGGCCCACTCGGCTGAGTCGCTCGATGCGCACGCCTCCGTGCGCGCCGCGCTCGATCGGCTCCCGCCAAATCACGCACATGTGCTCCGCCGCTACTACCTTGACGACGCCACCCTTGAGGCCATCGCCGGCGAGCTGAGTGTGTCCAAGGAGCGCGTCCGACAAATCCGCGAAGCCGCCGAGAAGAAGCTGCGCGAGGACTTTATCGTCCTCGCGCTCTGGCAATCGGTCTTGAGCCGCCGCTGATCACATACGTGGCCCGCCAACGGCTCGGCCAACTCGAAGATCAAACACCTGACTCAATAGTCATGAAAGTAGCGAAATTCGGCCTAGCTCGACTGACGAAAGGCCGCTATTATCTGCCGCAGTAAAATCAGCATTTATCTCAACCAGACACCTGCCATGAAGTCGTTCAATCTAGCCCAAGCCCTGAAACACAAGAACCGCCTCGCCGGCGAGACCGCACGCGCTCGCGAGATCGTGCAGCGCGAGAATTCCCGCAAGGAGTCCCAGACGGCCCGAGCCGACGTGCGTGCCGTGTTCGATCAGTGCGTCGCCCAGTCGCGTGAGCTCGCGGCCTTCAAGGGCGCAATTGCCACGGCCAACGCCGGCGCGGTGTCGGGTGACAGCGGCATCTACGGCAAGCTCAACCTCCAGGCTGAGCTGCGCGGCCTTATCGCGTTCCTGAAGGGCCTGAACACCAAGGAGGGTGAAGAGGTCGAGCGGGTCGGCTTCTTGAGCCGCGACGATGCCGTCCGCACGGCCTATGTCGCGACCATCGCCCGCGACGAGGTCGACCGCCTGGTGGCAACGTACCAGACGGAAATCGAACAGCTGCAGGACGAGATCGACGAGTTCAACGCGGCGACACGAATCACCATTTCTGCATAGACTTTCGGGCCCGGCTTGGACGGGCGCAGGCTGACAACAGGCACTGGCATCCACGATGCCATTGGAACGGCTTGATACACCGTGCAACCAAACGATACCGACACGATTGTTAACCGTCATCGTTCAAGGCCTAAAAACGCAAAATCCATCCCTAAAGGATCAATCCTTTGCCGCTTGTTGCACCTCCGCTCGCTCTGGGCCGGTGTCCCGATCAATTTCCAATTAGAGGTATGCGCTTGGCTGCAACCGAACTTGGGCCTACGCGTTTCCTGGCGGCAACGCCTGCTTGGCCGCGGACGGCGGCAGGAAGTTTTCGCCGGCCACTATCTTCTGCCCGGTCTTGGCTTCAAGTTCCAGGCGGGCACGTTTTGCGACTGAACCGCCAGTCCGTGCGGCGACCGTGTTGCTCGCCATCCCGGTGGCCTGGGTGGTCTCGGCAATCTGGCGGGTTTAGAGTTCGGCCAAAGCAGTGAAGATCGGCTCCGCCTCGGTCATGTGATTGCGGAGGTTCTGGGACTTGAGCCTCTTCATGGCGTTGTGCCCTTTGACGCTGACTCCGCTCCACTCCAGATGGATGATGTTGGTCAGGATGGCGTATCCGTCGTCTTTCCTGATGTCGTGATCGGCCCAATAATCAGTGAGCTTGTTACCGTAATAGAGCGGCAGTGCGACAACGGTGGCGCAGCCGCGGCGGCACCTGCGCCAGCACCCACCCCGTAAGCACCCCATGTAAGAATGTAGCCGGTGTTTGCGACAACAACGGCTCCGGCTCCAATGATAAGCACGCCCGGCGCGGTGTAACGTACGAACGCGATTCTGTCGTCTTTGTATTTTTGCTCGAGCGTCTTGCTCTCTTTCTCCAGCGCCCACGGTTCCCCTCTGGCAGGCCGAATAATGTGGGCGTAATCAGTCAGATCTGCGCTGGAAACGACGAGGTATTGGTTACCCGGATTGCGGAGGGTGACGACGTATTCATCCCAAAACGAGTCACGCTTCCACGAACCCGGCCCATTGTAGACGATGACGGTGTTGAGCAAAGCTTCAAGAGATGCATTGGGGAAGGCGACATTGAGCATTACAGGGGGCGGAGCCCTGCTGCACGACGCGGCCGAGGATGCCGGCGGGGCGCCAATTCTTGAGGAGATGCGCACAAGGTTCGGTTCGGAAGTTGCCGAGATTATCGCCGGCTGCTCCGACACGTTCGAGACGCCCAACCCGCCATGGCGCCGGCGGAAGGAGGCGTACATAGTTCATCTCAACGGCGCGTCCGCCCCGGTACTCCTCGTTTCGGCCGCCGACAAACTTCACAACATTCGGTCGATCATGTCAGACTACAGGAACATCGGTGAGGCGCTCTGGGAGCGCTTCACCGGGGGACGGGAAGGCACCCTCTGGTACTACCGGAGCCTCGCCGACTCGTTCCTGAGGCTGAGCCCGGGCCGGCTTGCCTCCGAGCTGGACCTGGCTGTCAGTGAGATCGAGCGCATTGCCGGGGAGGGTTAGTCGCGGTGGGGGCAATCCAAAAAGAGGGACCAAAATGCGAAACGGCGCGTCGCCTTACGAAATTGTCGCGGTCGTCTCGGCCTTGCTCCTCAACAAAGGGGAGAACGGCTGCCGGCCATGCGTTCATCGGCGTCAGTGAAGAAGCGCCAAGGGCCTTTTCAAGGCGGGTATGCCGTCGCCTAGCCTTGCCCCAGCCGGAGACCTGCAACGAGCTTCTCAATCACGAGGAGAGCTTCTGGGCCGCCGCTCGCTCGGGATGCTCGAACGCGTCAGCGTAGCTTTCCAAGTCGCGATCCGACATTCCTAGCGCCCGTCCTGCCTCGCGCCACCCGCCTACGGCATGTTCCACATCGCGCAGGATTTCTTTCGCGCGTGGTGCGGAGATGCGGAAGTAGGCGATGACAGACATCAGGGCATCAATCGTAGCCTCCGGGCCCGCCTCCGCGGACACCCACGTCTTCAGTTCGCGCGCCTTGTCCGGGAACGGATTGAGGTCAAAGGCGGGGGCGAGCCGCCAAAGACCCCGCTCGGCATGGAGGAATCCATGATTGTGCAGGTGATCGTCGACGTTGGTGATGAGGATCGAATAGGCCATGCGCCGCCAGAGTTCCTCGATGTCGGCTTGAGCGGCGGCTCCGTTCACGCGCAAGGCGTCCACGATTTCGGTGTAGCTGTGTTCCTGGGCGCCGGCCTCGGCACCGAGCAGCGTCGCGGCCGACACATACATCAGGCGTCTGCCATCGAGCGTGCGGTCAAACCGGCGAATCAACGCCACGGGCACCCCGTCGCTGTCCACGATACGCGCCTTGGCCGCGGCGACGCCGGCGGCCTCGGCCATCGTCATCGCCAGCACCTCGCCCTTGGTGACCGAACGTTCGTCCCGCACGCTCGGAAATTTTCCAATCGCCAGCATGCCGTCGTCATCGGTCACGGTGCATTTCGGGCGCAGGCCGCCGAGCGATGTGGCGCGGCCCCGCAGATAGGCGAGATCGGCCGCGGTCTCCGTTTCCGTTTCAACCGCGCGCGAGGCGCTCATCAGGTGCCGTAATTCCAAGAGGGGCGGCGCGGTTCGCCGATCCGCTTCCGCGGCCCGCTGAAAAATTCCATCCTCATCGCGGAAACGAAGCGCGCCGACACGGCTGCCGTCGTCCACAGCCAGAAGAAAATCGACGGCGTTGAGCTGGGACCACCCTGCATCAGTCCCTGCGCGCCGCGCCGCTTGGCGCCGCTTCGCGTGATCCCGCGCGATCACGCGTCGCCCCCAGCCGTCCGGTTCGGTGTCGGCAATCGCTGCATGAAAAACCGAACCATCGGGAGCCTTGTGGTGGAACTGCGCTCCGGCGACTAACCGCAGATTCGGCTCGATCGCGAATCGATCAGGCGCGGCCAGCCAGGTTTCGTCATAGGCGAAGGCGGCATGCTCCCGCGCGCCGTTTTGATCGTAGTGCAGGGTGCCCACGGGCCGGCGGTCGTTTCCGAGAAATATCTGTAGAGTCCGTTTCACAGCGAAGTCGGAGTTTTCTTCAAGCGCACGCGCTTCGGAAGCCGCTCTTCGTCCAGTTGAAGGCCGACCTCGTCGCGCTTCGGGTCAACGAGATCACCGAGGGCACTGCCGAGACCCAGGACAAAGAGGGCCATTGCATACGCTCCCATGGCCACGGTCGGGTCGCCCTTTTCCACCCGACGGTAAGTATTCGTGGCCACGCCCATCCGCTCCACCATCATGGCGACGGTAAAACGGCGCTTGCGGCGCGCTGTGACCAAGTCCTGCCCGAGTTTGGCCAAGGCGCGGCGGGTCGGCGGCGGCAGCAGGTCATGGAGAGAAGAACGCATGATTAAGGGCTATTGATGGACGCTTATCGGCTTTAAGAGTCCATATATTGATAGTTATGGCCAGGAAAGTCGAGAGTGACCTTTTCCAGAACGATCCTCGACACCGTCGATCGCTTCGAAATGACCTATCCCAAAACATGCGCTGACGATGTGTCCTCCAGTCGAAACGCCTCACTGTGTTATTCAAAAACCCGATGACCACCATGGCCGCAGCCGGGAAACATCTGTCGTTGACGATAAAACGCCCGACCGTTTGCAAGATCCCCCAGCGCGGATGGGAGAATCTTCAGCTTCATTCAAAGCGTTTCCGCAGTTCCTTCTTGGCCGCGTCCCAATCCATCACTTTCTCATCGCCGACGGCGACGCGCCGCTCGGTCTCCCGCAGGGCCTCCTCATGCCATGCTGGCGATTGAAGTGCCGGCTCGTCGCGGCTCAAGTCCTCCCAGAGCTCTTCCATCGCGCTGAGCTTTTCCAGCTTCGACATTTGGTGGATCGGGAGGGCGATGGCCATGTCCAAAGAATAGGAGACGTCCGGCAATCGACAAGTTTCCAATTCAGGCCGGACGGGGCAAAATCAGATTCCATCGCATGCTACGCGGCGGACCATTCCGCCGACATGCCGAGGGCTCGTAGGGAGGAAAGAGCGGGGCAGGTCGGATACGCGCTGGTGCCTGGTCTGGCCACTTCGCGGTCATAGGTTTTCAACCACTTAATCGATGGAAGCGAAGAGCCGCACTGGCATTCGGGCGTCGCATGAAGGAAAGCGCCAGATTCTCAGAAAACCTCAAAATTTGACCAACAGTTGACCAACAAACACACTTTTTGATGGGTCTCTCAGAGGAGATGGGGGTAATAAAATCGCGGGTTCGAGTCCCGTCCATCCCGCCATTTACAAGTAACGGCTCAACGCCAAACTTTGGGCTCAACGCCAAAGTTTGGGGAGGGGGGTATGATAAAGCCGGGTTGAGGTTTATGATAAGGCCGGGTTGAGCCGAAAATTTCTAAGTTGCACCCTGCCTGGATTTGCAACTGATTGGGGGATCCCCCTGATTCGTGCCGCTGCGGCACAACCACCCATGACCGTCTGCTACCGGATATGGCTGCTCCAACGCTGCGTTCCCTTGCCCGTTCGCTTGATCTCTCTCTAGCGACGGTCTCGGCGGCGCTGAGCGGCTCAGGCCGCGTCAAGCCCGCCACGGTCCGCCGCGTCATTGAGGCGGCGGAATCGGCCGGCTATCGGTTGAACCCGCTCGCCAGCGCCGTCATGTCCGAGGTGAGGCGGTCGGGCAACAGCACCTTTCGCGGCCTTGTCGCCGTGGTGGACATTGATGAAAAGGACAGGCCGATTGCGTTGGTCCGCTATCACGCGGACATCATCCGGGGGGCCACGGATCGCGCGGCAGTCCTCGGATTCAAGCTGGAGACATTTATCGCCGGCGGAGAGGGCCTTCCGGTCCACCGCCTGGACATGATTCTCAAGGCGCGGGGCATTCGGGGAGTCGTTCTGCTGCCCGCGCGGAACCAGCCCGATTTGTCCTGCCTGGACTGGAGCGGCTTTGCTGGGATCTACGCGGACTACGCGATCGAACAACCGGCCCTGCATTCGGTTTGCCCTGATCAATATCGGGCAATGATGGTGGCCTTGAAGCGCTTGCGGGCGCTTGGCTACCAGCGGCCGGGACTTTTCCTCGCCCCTCATCTCGACGAGCGGATCCAGTTCCGCTGGCAGGCCGCCTACCTTTCCTTCCAGGCGAACGCGGGCGCTTTTCCCGTTTCGGTACCCACGCTAAAGGCCGCGGACCTGGATTCCGGTGCCTTTGCCCATTGGTTTGCGCAATATTCCCCCGACGTTGTGCTCGGACACCGCACGGAGGCGATCGAATGGATGGAAGCGGCGGGTGCCCGGGTGCCGGACACACACGGATTCGTCTGCCTCAATGTGCTGATGAAGGACCGCGCGTGCGCCGGGCTCGATTTGCAGCCGCGCCTTGTGGGCTCGCTTGCCCTGGAGCAACTGGTGGCACTGCTGCACCGCAATGAGCTTGGCGTTCCGCCGACCCCTTCGACGACTGCCATCGCGCCGCGATGGGTTGACGGGCCCACCGTGAGAATGGTCGGGCCCGGCGCCCAGGACCAGGGCACGGCGACCGAGACCCGGCCGGGGGTCGCCGCCTTTCCGGCGGCGGCCCTTGGGGACACATTGTCCCGCGCAGGCTGAGGCGGCACCGCCGGTTTTCGTGTGACGTGCGGGGCCAGCCTGTGGTAAGGAGTGGGCGATGACGCGTTCCACTCCGGAGACCTCGTTTGTGCGGTGGCCCACGCCGGCAGGGGTGGCGCTGGTCTTTCTAGCGGCCTTTGCGGCCTACGCGCCGGTCTTTCGGGCAGGGTTCATCTGGAATGACAGCGACTACGTGACGGCGCCGGCGTTGCGCTCCCTGACCGGGCTCGGACGGATCTGGTTCAAGATCGGCGCGACCGAGCAATATTATCCCTTGCTGCATACGGCCTTCTGGGTCGAGCACCGGATGTGGGGGGACGCGCCGATCGGCTACCACCTCCTCAACGTGGCCCTGCACGCGACCTCGGCCGCCCTGCTGCTGCTGGTCCTGCGCAGGCTGGCGATTCCGGGGGCCTGGCTGGCCTCGTTCGTTTTCGCGCTGCATCCGGTATGCGTCGAATCGGTAGCCTGGGTCTCCGAGCAGAAGAACACGCTTTCGACGGTGTTTTACCTGCTGGCCGCGCTCGACTACCTGCGCTTTGCCGAGCGGCGGGAGGGGCGGCGATACGCGATTGCCTCGCTTTTCTTTGCCCTGGCCCTCCTCAGCAAGACTGTGACGGCGACACTTCCCGCCGCCCTGCTTGTCGTGAGCTGGTGGCGGACAGGGACTCTCTCCTGGCGCCGCGACGTGGCGCCCCTGCTGCCCTGGCTCATCTTCGGCGCCGCGGCGGGGCTTTTCTCCGGTTGGGTTGAAAGTCACGTGGGCGGGGCCCAGGGATCGGCCTTCGGGCTGAACGGCCTGCAGCGCGTGCTTCTGGCGAGCAGGGCCTCCTGGTTCTACGCTTCCAAGCTGCTGTGGCCGGCGAACCTGATCTTCATCTATCCCCGATGGACGATAACGGGCGCGAGCCTGGGCGCCTGGATCTTTGCGGCCGCAGTCCTGGCCGCTTTCGCCGTTCTGGTGGCGATGAGAGGCCGCAGCCGGGCGCCGCTGGCCGGCGCCCTTTTCTTTGTCGGCACGCTTTTTCCGACGCTTGGGTTTTTCAATGTCTATGCATTCATCTATTCCTATGTCGCCGATCACTGGCAGTACCTTGCTTCATTGGGATTGATCGTGCCAATTTGCGCCGCACTGACCCTGGCGACCCGCAGCCTCGCCGCACCGGTTCGCCGGGCCGCCGGGTCGGGGCTCCTCGCGTTCCTGGCGATCCTCACTTGGCGCCAGGCGGGGATGTACAGCGACATGGAAACATTTTACCGGACAACCCTCGCCAGGAATCCCGCCGCCTGGATGGCGGACAACAATCTCGGGTTGCTCCTTCAGGCGAGGGGCGGCAATGCCGAGGCAATCGGCCATTTTGAGGCGGCCCTGCGCGCAAATCCGGGTTCGGCCGAGATTCACAACAACTATGGGACCGCCCTCACGGCCTCCAGACGCCTCGATGCGGCGGAAGGCGAATACCGGGCGGCGTTGCGCATCAACCCGCGCTATTCGACGGCCTGGAACAATCTCGGCCTGCTGCTTTACCAGACCCGGCGCATTCCGGAGGCGCTGGCGGCCTATTATGAGTCGCTGCGGCTGCAGCCTGATTATGTGCCTGCCCATTTCAACCTGGGAGTGGCCCTGCTGGATTCCGGCCAGCCGGAAAAGGCGGTGGCTGAACTGGGTCGGGCACTCGGGGCGGAGCAGCACCGCGCCGAGGTCCATCTCTACCTCGGTGACGCCATGCAGGACCTGAAGCGCGACCGCGAGGCCGCCGAACAGTACGCCATGGCGGCCCGGCTGTTGGCGCCTTCCGATGCCTCCGGTTGGTACGGCCTGGGCAACAGCCTGGTCCGGCAGGGACAATTGGCCCCCGCCGCCGCCGCATTCTCCATGGCCGCGAAGGCCGAACCGGCGGACCCCAAGCCGTTGTTCGCCCTTGGCAATGCCCTGGCGGCCCAGGAGCAGTATGCCCCGGCCGCGTCGGCCTATCGCAGGGCCCTCGCCCTTGCGCCGGATCTGGTCGATGTGCGAAACAACCTTGGGAATGTCCTGCTCCTGAGCGGCCAGGTGGCTGCGGCCGTGGCCGAGTACCGGGAGGCCGTTCGGGAGCGCCCGGGAGACCCGGCCCTGACCGAGAGCCTCCGGCGGGCGCTTGAAATGCAAAGTGGCGGCGCCCAGCCGCCCTGAGCGGGCGAACCCATGGCCGGCATGTTCAAGATCCGCCCGACCCCGCAGGCCCCTTCCGCGGCGCAGCCCGCGCCGCGCACGCGGGCATGTCGCGCCCGGGCGACGTTGGCGATCGCCGGACTGGCGATCGCTGGCGCCATCGCCTACCACAACACTTTCTCGGTCCCGTTCTTTTTTGACGACAACGCCTCGATTGTCAAAAACACGACGATCCGGCATCTTTGGCCGCCCTGGGGGATGCTCTCCCCGCCGTCCGGTGGGCAGTCGGTGGCGCATCGCCCCGTCGCCAACGCCTCGCTCGCGCTCAACTACGCCCTGGGCGGCCTGCGCGTTGAAGGCTACCACGTGTTCAATCTCGCGATGCACCTGTTCGCGGCCTTTGCCCTCTACGGGATTGTCAGGCGCACGCTTTTGCAGCCGGTCCTTCGGGACAGGTACGGCGCGGCCGCCGGGCCGCTGGCGTGGCTGTGCGCGCTTTTGTGGCTAGTGCATCCGCTGCTGACCGAGTCGGTCACCTGCGTCGTCGAGCGCACGGAAGTGCTCGTGGGCCTTTTCTACCTGGCGACCCTCTACGCCGCCATCCGGGCCATGGTTGCCGAAAAGCCCGGCCTTTGGAGGGCCGCCGCCTTCCTGGCATGCCTGGCGGGGATGGCCACCAAGGAGGTCATGGTGAGCGCGCCGCTCATGGCGCTGCTCTACGACAGGACCTTTGTCGCCGGCAGCTTTCGCGCAGCGTGGAAAGAGAGGAAAGGGTTCTATGTGTTGCTGGCGATGACCTGGGGATTGCTGATCTGGCTCATGCTGGGACCGGGCGGCGCCAACCGGGGCGGGACGGCAGGTTTCAACGATCGAATGCCCTGGTGGCAGTACCTGTTCACGCAGTTCTACGCCATTGTCCGGTATCTCAAGCTCAGCGTCTGGCCCCACCCGCTCGTCTTTGACTATGGCACCTACCTGGTCAAAAGCCCCGCCCTGATAATTCCCTGCGGCCTGCTGGTGGCGGCCCTCGGTGCGGCGACCGCGCTGGCCCTTTGGCGCCGGCCGGTGTGGGGATTTGCCGGGGCGTGGTTCTTTGGAATTCTGGCCCCGAGTTCCAGCGTCGTGCCGGTCATCACCCAGACCATGGCGGAAAGGCGGATGTATCTTGCCCTCGCCGCATTGGTGGTGCCGGTCGTGCTCGGGCTGTACCGCTGGCTGCGCGGATGGTTCTTGCCGGCCGGAGTCGCGATCGCGCTGGCCTGGATTGCCCTGACCGTGGCGCGCAACCACGATTACCGCAGCGCCCGGTCGATCTGGGAAGACACCGTGGCGCATTGGCCCGGCGACCCGCGCCCGCGAATCAACCTTGGAACCGCGTTGATTTCCAATCCATCCACGCAGGACGAGGCTGTGCGGCAAATCGAGGAGGCCATAAGACTCAAACCCGATTACGGCGTGGCCTACGCCTACTGCGGAGCGCTCCTGGCGATGGTTCCGGGGCGCGAGGCGGAGGCGGAGTCGGCCTTTCGCACGGGGCTGCACTTGCGGCCGGATTTCGCGCTCGGGCACTTGAACTACGGCAAGCTGCTGGCCAAGCAGCCCGGGCGCGGCCAGGAGGCGGTTGCAGAATTGAAGGCCGCCCTTATCCTGCAGCATGACGACGCGGCGGTGCAGGCCGAGGCGCATGCGGCGCTGGGCGCAATGTACGTCAAGCTGCCGGGCCGTCGGGCGGAAGGACTGGCCGAGCTGCGCGAGGCTGTCCGGATCGATCCAGATCTGGACGTGGCCCACGCCGACTTGGGTGCGGCGCTGGCGGATGAGCCGGGCGCCCTCGCCGAGGCCATCGGTCAATTGGAGAAGGCCAGGGATTTGCAGCCGGATTCCGCCGAGGCCTGGAACAATCTCGGACTCCTCCTCTACCGGAGCCGGCGGGCTCCGGAGGCGATGGCGGCCTACCGGGAGGCGCTGCGGCTGAAGCCCGACTATGTGCCGGCCCATTACAATCTGGGCATCGCCTTGCTGGATTCCAGCCAGCCCGGGAAGGCTGTGGCGGAGCTGGGGCAGGCCTTGGGAGCGGAGCAGCACAGGGCGGAAGCGCACCTCTACCTCGGCGACGCCCTGGCGGACCTCAAGCGCGACCGCGAAGCCGCGGATCAGTATGCGGAGGCTGCGAGGCTCCTTGAACCTGGCGATGGCCCCGGGTGGCTCGGCCTCGGCAACAGCCTCGTCCGGCAACGCCAATTCGCCCAGGCCGCAGCCGCGTTCGTGTCAGCCGCGAAGGCGCAGCCCTCCAATCCTGAACCGATGTTTGCGCTGGGCAATGCGCTCGCCGCCCTGGAGCAGTATCGCGCCGCTGCGGAGGCCTACCGCCGGACACTTGCATTGGCGCCCGACCTTGTCGACGCCCGCAACAATCTGGGAAACGTCCTGCTCTTGAACGGAGAGGTCGCCGCAGCAGTGGCCGAGTACCGCGAGGCCCTGCGCCGCCGTCCGGGCGATCCGGCCATCGCCGAAAGCCTGCAGCGGGCGCTGGACATGCAGAAGTAGGCCGCCGCCCGTCAGCGCAGGCTCGGCGGGAGCAACGCGGCGGCCATGGCGCGCAGGGCCGGATCGGGGAAGGCGACCCCGAGATGGTCGCACAGCGAGAGAAGGTCGGAGAGGGTGCCTGCGGTGAGCCGCCGGAGGGTTCTTTCATCGATTTGCGCCAGGCATCGCTCCAGGACGGACCTAGCCATGTCGAGCTTCCCGCCGATCGCGAGCGCCACGGCCACCCGCACCTGGTCTTCCGCCTCGAGCCCGGCCGGCGAAGTACCAAGGGCGGCGATTCGCTCCACCGTGGCCTGCGCTCCTGCAGCGTCGGAAGACTGGCCCTCGATGCGCGCCAGCTCCGCCAAGGCGGGCAGATAGGAATCCAGGGCGCGCAGGCCCGGCTCCAGCCCTTCCGCTTCCGCGTAGCGGCCCATTTCCATCAGGTAGGCGGCGTTGTGCACGAGGATTTCCTCGGGTCGCTGGGGGCCTGTTACTTCAAACACCCAGGCGCGCTGACCCCTGAGGGCGGGATTCTGCGGGAGCGGGTAGGGAATGGCCCGCAGCCAGGGCGGCACCGGCGTCCGGCCCAGGAGCGCGTCGGCGAATGAGCCCGGAGGCCAGGGGGCGCCATAGGGCAGCCCGCGCGCGAGTTCCACGTAGGCGCTGACGAACGGATCCCATGACAGGAGAACGATGTGGGTCACGTGGCGCCTAAGGATTAATGCATGCGCCTCTTCCGGCACGGCGGCGAAGATTTCCGCTGCGGCCTCGAGCCCGTCCTTGTTCTCCCAATAAAGCGTCCCGAGGCCGCGCAGGCTGCCGTGATAGATCAGCGAAGTCGTGGTGTTGGGCGTGCTCAGCACGACAGCCGGATCGGCCCCGGCGCGCAGGCGGAGCCATTGGGCGATATCGCGGTCCTCGATTCCCTGGAGATTTGCCGTGGTGAAACCCGATTCGCGCGAAAAAAGGCTGACCGCATTGAGCGCACCCGGTGCGAGGAGAAGGGCGCAGGCCGCCAGGCACAAGCCGGTGCGGCGTCCCGGAAACTGCCTTTCCATCAGCCCAAAGAAGGGCAGAAGCGTCGCGAGCGCGACCCCGGTGGCCAGGCCCCACCAGCGGAGCTGCCCGACGGCCAGGGCCAGCTCGACTCCGGCCGGGGCAAGGGCGAGGATCAGTTGGGCCTTCCCAAAGCCGCCCGTGCCCCGGCGGCAGAGCAGGGCAACGGCCGGCAGGCTCAGCAGGAGCGGCAGCAGGCGGGCGATGGCGGCGAAGCTCCAGTGGCTTTGGGTCAGTTCCCAGAACATGCTGTGGAATTCGGCGATGAACTCGGTGTGCAGGCGCCACAGGAACGGATCGGCCACCCAAAACGTCCGACTGCGTGTGAGGAGCAGGACCGTGGGCAAGAGGGCGACCAAAGCGCAGGCGCCAAGGACGGAGCGGCGGTTGAGGGAGGCCGGGTTGGGTCCGGGGGCCCAGAGGCGTCCGAGCTGGCAAATCAATTCCCCGCCTCCAAGCCATGCCAGGCCGTACAGCGGATGGTTCACTTCAAGCCGCCAGCCCATCTGGGAGGGAAAATATTCGATGGCGTACGCCGCGAAGCTGGTGGCGCAACCGGCAAGGCCCCAAAGGCGCCACAATTCGGGGCGCAGGATTCCTCCTTCGCCAAGGCTTCGGCGGACAGGGCCGCCCTCAGGGCCGGTTCGCCGCCTGACGATTGCGAGCGATGCGATGGCGCCGATGCCGGTGCCTGCAAGAAGGGGAGCCTCGCTCGCGGCGCTCAGCCACAGGCCGGCGCCTCCTGCCACGGCCGAGGCAATGAACCACTTCCTGGCCTGTCGGGGAGTGGGCAACTCTCCCGGTTCGCCGGGCCCCGGGTTGGCCGGCCGGTCGGCGCCGGTCCAGCCGCCGGCTCCCCCGAGGAGGCAGACGACCGTCAGCAGCGCGCAAACCTCGGCGGCACCCTGGTGCTCGGCGTTGCCTGCGACAAAATTCAGGTAGAACGGGTGGCTGGCGACGGTGCCAATCGCCATCAGCGCGGCGCCATGGGGCCCGAAGCGGCGCGCGACAATCGGGATTGCGACCAGGAGAAAAATGGCCAGGAGCACCGGGTCCGCGTAGAGGGCGGCCTGTTCGGCGGCTGCGCCGGGCGAGCGGCCCGAAACGCCGCTGTCCAGGAACGCCAGCAACGCGAGCCACCAGCGCGGCGGCGAAGCCCAATGCATTTCCCGGCCATCCGGAGCATTGTCGTAGTCGACGCGGTGGAGCCGCCAGGGTCCGCCCGCGAGCATCTCCTGGGTTTGCATGATCCAGTGATAGGTGTCAGAGCTGTTTCCCGGTTCGATCAGGTTGCGGCGGCCGAGGTCATAGCCTGTCGGCGAGGCGGCGGCCGGGGCCGGGGCAGCCACCTGCACCCCGTACAGTTTCTCCATGACGATCAGGTGGCGGATCCGGGCGGCGCTATCGACGGCGACATAGGCAAGGGTGGCCGCCAGCGCGGCGACCCACCAAAGCGACGCGCGTCCCGATGGAATCCCGAACGGGAGACGGCCGGGCCGGGTGGGGCGGAGGCCCTGGGGAGGGTTGGACGAAAAGGGTTTCAAGATTCTGGGAGTAATTGCAGGCCGGGCATGTCCGCCGGTTCACATGGCGGTCATCAGCGGTTGCCGCCGGCTTGGAGCCGCAGGCCATTTTGCCGGTGAAGTTCGGCCGCATCCGCCCGGCCGAGCGCCTGCAGGCATCGGCTCAAGTTGAGTTCGGCCGCTGCAAAATCGGGCCGCAGTCCGATGGCGGCCTCGAACTCGATCCGGGCCCTGTCGAGCAGGCCCTTCGCAGCGAGGCAGGCGCCGAGGTAATTGTGGGCATCCGCATTCTTTGGATCCATGCGAATCAGTTCCGCGAACTGTTCAAGGGCCCGGTCGATCCGGCCGTTTGTGTAAAGGGCGTTTCCAAGCGCGCTCCTGGCCGCCGGATTGGCCGGGGCGATGTCGGCGGCGCCCTGGAAGGCGCTAATGGCCTCGGCGGGCCGGCCTAGGCTGGAAAGGGCGAAGCCGAGATTATAGCGGGCTTCAAAATAGGCGGGATTGATGCGGATCGCCTCCTCGTAATGCGGCACCGCCTCCGCGACTTTGCCCGCGTTGCAGAGCGCGACGGCGAGATTGTTGTGGGCGACGTAGTAGTCCGGGCGAATCGCCAGCGCCCGTTTGTAGCTGGCGATGGCCTCGGTGGGGCGGTTGGCATGCTCGAGCGAGACCCCCAGGTAGAATGCGGCCTCGACGAACCGCGGGTCCAGCTGCAGCGCGGCTTCGTATTCGGCGATCGCCTGGTCGCCCCGTCCCGCCGCCGCCAGGGCGAGCCCGAGGTCCACGTGGCCCTTGGCCAGGGCCGGCTGAAGGCGTACCGCGGCCGCGTCCTCGGCGACGGCGTCCTGAAACCGCCCGGCCTTGAAGAACAGGGAACCGAGCCTTGTGTGCACCTCGGCCAGGTCGAGATCCAGGCGAAGCGCCTCTTCGAACTGCACCATCGCCTCCTGGGCGCGGCCCTCGGACTCCAGGGCTATACCCAGATTGTTGTGCGCTTCGATATAATCCGGCTTCAGCCGCAGGGCCTGCTCATAATGCGCGATCGCATCGGGCAGCAGGGCGTGGTTCTTTGCCAATTCGACTCCCAGATTGTTGTGCGCCATCCAGCATTCCGGGTTTGCGTCGACGGTCGCCTGATAGAGTGTGCGGGCGTCACGGTAAATCCCGTTCTGGCGCCAGGTCGCGGCTGCGAGAAGAAGGATCGCCGCGGACGCGGCGGCCGCCGCGGGAACCCTCCAGCGCGCCCTTGCCACGGCCGAAGCGCGCGCCCACGCCAGGGCGCACGTCGCCACCACCCAGCAGACGACCCCGATCAGGGCGAGGTGGGCATAGTGGTCGGCCACCAGCGAATACTTCATGAAGTAAACGTCGGTGAAGCCGAGCACGGGAATCAGCATCGCGCAGAAATACCCCCAGGCGTACAGCGAGGATCTGCCCCAGCTCCGGCGCGCGCTCCAGAGGACGCAAGTGACGCCGGCCGCAGCCGCCAGGGGCAGCCACCAAAGCGGGTTCGCCGCGGCTATCCGCCACTGCGGGTAGACGAAGATCAGGTTGGCGGGCCACAGTGCCTTAAAAAGATAGAACCATACGGCGGTCGCGGCCCCGAGCAGCCGCTCCGCGAATCCCGCGCTGCGCACGATCTCGTGCGAGGCGAGCCGCTGGGTCCAGACGGCGACGGCGGCCAGGGCCGCTGCGGCCGCGAAGAAGGGCGCCAGGAGCGCCAGATCCCGGAACGCAGGCCTGCGATGCCATGCGATCAGGCCCAGCAGGACGAGCGGCAGAGGAGCCACGGACCCCTTGCCGAGCATGGCGAAGACGAATGCGAGCAGGCTTGCCCAGTACCAGAGGTTGACGAGCGGGGCGGCCCGAGCCGCGCCGTCCGACTTCATTCCGCGTCGAGGAGATTCGGCGGACAGCGCCATTCCGGCCTTCAGGAAGCAATGGATCGACACCAGGAAAAAGAGCATTGCCACGAGGTTCTTGCGCTGGGCCACCCAGGCAACGGTCTCGACGTTGAGGGGGTGCACGGCAAAGAGCAGCGCTGCCAGCCAGGCTCCGGGCAGGCGCAACCGGCGCAGGATGCCCCAGAGAAGCAGCACCTCGGCGCAGTGGAGGGCTAGGTTGGTCGCGTGGTAGCCGAGGGGATGCATGCCCCACAGCCTCCACTCGATCCAGAGGGTTGTCGCGGTGACCGGCCCAAAGAAATTCACCGGCTGGGCCGTGTACCAGAACTGTCGCCATCCGTCCGCGGCGGCGATCAGCGGGTTGTCCGTCAGCATCGCGTTGTCGTCCATGATGAACCCCGAGCGCAGGCTCGGGAGGTAAACGATCAGTGTCGCGATCAGGAGCAAAGCCGGCTGCCCCAGCGCGGCGGCGGTCTCCCTCCATCGCGAGGGCGAGGGCGGCCGGACGGATGGGGAGGGCGGCATGGCGAGCACGGTCCCAGAAGCGCCCGAAACTTTCAAGCGCTTGAAACGCGCGCGGACTGCGGCCAGGATCCCTTGCATCCCAACCCATTCGACATCCGCCAACCCCAACCCCAAGCCCAAGCCGCCCTGTTCCGGCCGGTTCCGGCTGCCGCTCCTGATCGCGCTGGCAGGAGCAGCCGCCTATGCGGGCAGTTTTTCCGTTCCGCTGATTTTCGACGATGTCGATTCGATCGCCAACAACTTGTCCCTCCGGCACTGGTCCACCGCATTCTGGCCGCCGAGCGAGGCGACGGTGGGCGGCAGGCCGATCCTGAACCTTTCCCTCGCGCTGAACTATGCAATCAGCGGCACGACGGTCTGGAGTTATCACGCCCTGAACCTGTCAATCCACATCCTCGCCGGGCTGACTCTCTACGGGATCGTCCGGCGCACGCTGGCACCGAGGGCCGGGGAGGCGGCCGCGCTGGCCGCATTCTCCGTCGCCCTCCTGTGGATCCTGCATCCCCTGCAGACCGAGTCGGTCACCTATATCGTCCAGCGGGCGGAGTCGCTAATGGGCCTGTTTTACCTGCTGACGCTCTATTGCTTCATCCGGCACGCCGGGGAAGAGTCCTCCTCCGCTCACCCAGGGCGAGCTACGGCGGACAAAAAGGCAGGGCGGCGCCTTTGGGGGATACTTGCGGTGTTTTGCTGCCTTTTTGGCATGGGCACCAAGGAGGTGATGGTCAGCGCGCCGCTGGTTGTGCTTCTCTACGACCGCACGTTTCTTTCCGGCTCTTTCAGGGAGGCATGGCGCCGCAGACGGGCGGCATATTACTGTCTTGCCAGCACTTGGCTGGTGCTGGCGATCCTGGTCCTATCGACCAAGGGCCGGGGCGGGACTGTCGGGTTTGGCAAGGGAATTGGCTGGTCGGACTATGTGCTGACCCAGTTTCCGGCGATCATCCATTATCTGCGCCTTTGCTTCTGGCCCCACACCCTGGTTTTTTCGTACGGCAACGCCCTGGTGCTCGGAACAGGGCGGATCCTGGCCTGCGCCGTTGCGGTCGCCGTCCTCCTCGCAGCCAGCGCATGGGCGCTGGTCAGAAAGCCGGTCATCGGGTTTCTTGGGGCCGGTTTCTTTGTCATTCTGGCGCCCAGTTCCAGCGTCATGCCGATTTCGACTGAAACCATGGCGGAGCAGAGGATGTACCTGCCCCTCATTTTTGTGGTCGCCCTTGCCGTTTCAGGGCTGAACCGGTGGCTGGGCCGGGGCGCCCTTGTTTGCTGCATGGTCATTGCAACTGCGCTTTTCGGGGCCACTTGGAGGCGAAATCAGGAATACTCCAATCCGCTGGAGCTTTGGCGCGACAGCGTCGCAAGCTGCCCGGGGAATTTCTTTGCGCACTACAATTACGGATCGGAACTGGCCAAGGTTCCCGGCCGCTCGGAGGATTCAATCGCCCAGTTCGAGGAGGCGCTGCGCCTCAATCCGGAGTCGATCGAGGCCCGCTTTTTTCTGGCTTGCGATCTGCAGAATGCGCCCGGCCGGCTGCCCGAGGCGGTCGCCCAGTACGGGGAGGTGCTCCGGCGCGCCCCGGACTACTACCAGGCGCATATCAATCTGGGAAACGTCCTTGCCGCACAGGGCAGGGCGCGGGAGGCGATTGCCCACTACGAAGCCGGACTTCGGCTGAAGCCGGATATCGCCGAGATTCATTTCAATCTGGCCATGGTGCTCCTGGCGACTCCCGGAGGAACCGCGGAGGCGGTCGAGCACCTGAAGGCCGGACTGCGGCTCCAGCCCGGCAACGAGCAGGCCAGCCAGATGCTGGCGAAAATCACCGCGGCTCAACCGGAATAGCGTCCCGGGTTCAGCGGGGGGCGGTCCGGAGGCGGCCCAGGTATTGGCGCGCCGGTCCGTTGCCCGGGTCGAGTTCGATCACGCGCTCAAAGTGCATGATGGCCTCGTCGATGCGGCCCATCCTCGCAAGCGCGACGGCGGCATTGTAATGGGCTGAGGTGAAATCCGGCCGGATCCGCAGCGCCTGTTCGTAATGGGCAGCGGCGTCGGGCAGCCGGCCGGGGATCTTTGCCAGCTGGTTCGCCAGGTTGTAGTGCAGGTCGGCGTCATTCGGGCTTAGTCGCAACGCAGCCTCGAAATGGAGCAGGGCGTCGGGCATCCGCCCGGGGAGCTTCGCCAGCGCGACCGCCAGGTTGTTCTGCGTGTCGGCGTCATTCGGGTTGATCCGCAGCGCCTGTTCGTAGTGGGCCGCCGCCGAGGGCAGCCGGCCGGGGATCCTGGCAAGGAGATCGGCCAGGTTGAGGTGGGCGCCGACAAAATCCGGATCGATCCGAAGCGCCTGCTCGAAATGCGAAATGGCCTCGGGCTCTCGCCCGGGGATCTGCATCAGCGCCAGGCCGAGGTTGTAATGCGCGTTCGCATAATCCGGGTTGATCCGAAGCGCCTGCTCGAGGTGGAAGATGGCATCGGGCATGCGTCCCTGAACCTTCATCAACGCGCCCCCCAGGTTATTGTGGGCCTCGGCGAATTCCGGATCGATCCGCAGCGCCTCCTCGTAGTGGGAGATTGCCTCGGCCATGCGCGCCGGGATTTTCGCCAGCTCGTTTGCCAGATTGTTGTGCGCCGAAGCGTAGTCTGGCTTGATCCGCAGCGCCTCCTTGAACTGGGCCATCGCGCCGGCAGCCCCGCCGGGGATCGCCGAGAGTTCCAGCCCCAGGTTGTTGTGGGCGTCCGGATAGTCCGGCTTGAGCCGAAGCGCCGCTTCGAATTCGGCGCGCGCCTCCGGACCGTGGTTGGGCTGCGCGGCGAGCAGCTGCCCCAGGTTGTTGTGGGCCATCCAGCAATCGGGGTTGAGCGCCAGGGTCGTTCGGTACAGCACGATTTCGTCTCGGTACATGAGATTCTGCCGCCATGTGAGGCCGGCCAGGGCGGCAATTGCGACGACGATGAGGACGCATGGGCCCAGTCGCGCTGAAGCTTTCGTCCGGCGGGAAAGGCTGTCCGCAGCGAACCCGGCCCAGGCGGCCACGCCGATCAGCGCCACGTGGGCGTAGTGGTCGGCCACCAGGGAGAACTTCATGAAATAGACGTCGGTAAATCCGAGAACCGGAACCAGGGAGACGCAAAAGTAGCCCCAGGCAAAAAGGGTCGCACGGCCCCATCTCCCGCCCGGGAGGGATTCCCTCCTGGCCAGCCCCCAGAGCAGCGCCGTGAAGCCCAGCGCGCCGAAGACGGGAAGCCACCAGGCGAGGCTCGCAACGGCGATGTGCCATTGCGGGTAGACGAAGATCAGGCGGGCCGGCCAAAGCGCCTTGAACAAGTAGAACCAGACAACTCCGCCGGCCCCGAGCAGGCGCTCGAGGAACCCGGCGTGCCGGATGACTTCCGGCAATCCGTGCCTTTGAAACCAGACATCGACCGCAGCCAGGACGTCGGCCACAACGAAAAAGGGGACCAGCCGCACCAGGTCGGCAAGCGTCGGGCGGCGATGCCACGCAATGATCCCCGCAAGCACCAGCGGCAGTGTCGCGACCGAGCCCTTGCTCAGCATGGCAAGGATGAAGGCCAGCAGGCTCAGCCAGTACCAGAGTGGGGCCGACGGAGCGCGAAGCGCGGAGATGGCGATGCGAAGCATCGTCCCGAAGGGATGCCTCCGGCGGGTCCCCTTTGGGGGGCCGGAGGCACAACACGCGGGCGGTTCGCCTCCGGCGATCCCGGACCTGAGAAACCACCGGATCGACAGCAGATAGAATACGAGCGCCAGGAGGTTCTTCCGCTCGGCGATCCATGTCACCGACTCCACATTGATGGGATGAATGGCGAAGAGCAGCGCCGCCAGCCATGCGCCCGGCACCCGCAGGCGGCGCAAGACAGACCAGAAGAGCATCACGCCTAACAGATGCAGCGCGAGATTCGTCAGATGGTAGCCGAGCGGATTCAGGCCCCACAGGCGCCATTCAAACCAGAGGGAGGTCGATGTCACCGGCCAGTAGTCGATGGCGTTGCGTGTGAACCAGAATTGATACAGCCCGTCGCTGGCCCGAATCAGCGGGTTGGCCGTCAGCATGCTGTTGTCGTCCCAGATGAATCCGGCCTGCCAAAGTGGAGCGTACGCCGCCAGCACCAGCACGACTATGACCGAAATTCGCCAGAAGCACCTGTGCGCCGAAACCTTTGCGATGGCGGACCCGGCATGATCCGGCGCGTCCGGCATCACCGTTTTCTGTTTTGGCAGGCTCATGGCGCCCCGCGCGGTTGCGCCAGGAGCTGCCTGGCCTGGCTCAGATTGTCGCGCGCCTGGGCCAGCCCAGGGTCGAGGCGCAGGGCCGCCTCAAAGTGGACGGCGGCATCGGAGATGCGGCCCGCGGTGGCCAGAGCGGTGCCGAGGTTGTTCTCCGCCTGCGCGAAGTCCGGCCGGGCGCGCAGCGCGGCCTCGAAATGGGCAATGGCCTCCGGCAGCCGTCCTGGAATGTTGAGCAGCGCCAGTCCCAGGTTGTTGTGCGCGTCGGCAAAGTCCGGCCGCAGGCGCAGGGCTTCGGCGAAGTGGCCAAGCGCTTCCGCCGTGCGCGCGGGATCCTGGATCAAGAGGTTGCCGAGGTGGTAGTGCGCGTCGGCGAGGTCGGGATTGATCCGCAGCGCCCTCTCGAATTCAGCCTGGGCCTCGGCGAAGCGCCGAGGATCCTGCATCAGGGCGAGCCCCAGGGCATCGTGAAGGGACGGGTCCTTTGGATCGATCTGCACCGCGGCCTGATACTCCGCGATCGCCTCGGGCAGGCGTCCGGGAACACCCGACAGGGCGAAGGCAAGCTTGACGTGGGCGGTGATCCTGTCCGGCCGGAGTCGGCGCGCAGTTTCGAAATGTTCCACGGCTTCTTCGTGGCGCGCAGGGTCCGCCATGAGGGCAGTGCCGAGATTCTCGTGGATTTCGGCAAATGTCGGGTTGAGGCGCAATCCGATCTCGAACTGCTCGACGGCCTCGGGCATGCGACCCGGCAACACGGCCAGCGCGGCGCCGAGATGGTTGTGCGCCACCGCGGAGCCCGGGTTGAACTCCACTGCGGACCGGTAGAAGGTGACTGGATCACGGTAACGCCCGCACTGACTCCAGGTGAGCGCGCCAAGCGCGGCAAGCAGCGCGCAGGCGGCTGCCGGCGCGAGCCGGCGCCAGAACGCAGGCGCGCGATCCGCACCCTCTGCCAGTGCCGCGGCCAGCGGAATGATGAGGCAAAGGCTTGCGAGGTACTGCAGATGGTCGGCGACGTAGGAGAACACAAACCACTCCACCTTCAGGAACCCGAGAACGGGGGCCAGCATGGCGGCGAAGCAGAGGAAAGCGGCGAGAGGGCCGAGCCGCCGCCGGGCCAGAACCAGGAGCATCGCCCCAAGGAGAGCCGCAGCCAGCGGATACAGGAATTGCCAACCCTCAGCGGGGTCCACCGCCCAGCGCGGATAGAAGAAGGTCAGGTTCGCCGGCCAGGCGAGCTTGACCAGGTAGAACCAGAAAGCCCGGCCCGCCACCAGCACGCGCTGGACCGGTGTCAGTGTGAAATCCGCATGAATGTCGGCGAGGAGCCGGTTTTCCACGGTAACGGTGATGAGGCCGACCGCTCCGCCGAGGACCGACCAGAGCAGCATCGGTTGGACGTCGCGCCGCCATTCGAGGCGGGAGCGCCGCCACCACACCACGACAAGCATGGCAAAGGGCAGCGTCACCACCGCGGTCTTGCTGAGCAGGGCCAGCGCGAAGAGTCCGAGGGCCAGCCAGAAATGCGGCTTGTGGCGCTCGTCGTCAAATCGCAGGTAGGCCAGCACGGCGCCGAGGGCCAGGAAGGTCGAGAGCGTGTTCTTCTGTTCGGCGATCCAGGCGACGGATTCCACGCACACGGGATGCAGGGCGAAGACAAAGGCCGCCAGCCATGCGCCCCTCAGGCGGAGACGGCGCATGATCGGCACAACCAGGCAGGCGGCGCACGCGTGCCACAGGACGTTGACCCGGTGGTAGCCCTCAACCGCGTCGCCCCAGAGCAAGTGCTCGACCCAGAATGCGGTGTGGAGAACGGGATAGTACTGCTGGGTGGCGCCGACATCGAACCAGATGCGCCAAAGGCCGCCCAGGGACTGGAGCTCCGGCCTGGTGATGTGGAGGTCGTCATCGAGAATCAGGCCGCCGTGGAGGGCGGGCAGATAGGCGATGAACGCGGCGGCAAGAAGCAAGCCCGCCAGCAGCAGGTCCCGCCGGCGGTCCAACGGAGTTGGTGTGCCAATAGACCGAAGCGCTGGCGCCATGAATGTTAACCCGAAGATTTCATGAAATTCGCCCAAATCTCATCCAAATCGTTCTCGAAAAAGGACCTCAGACTCCCTGCGATGTGCCTGCAAGCACACCTCGGTCGTCTTCGGCCCTTTTCCTTCGGCGGTTTGGCGATCTTTGGCCGTTTTCATTAAATCTTCGGGTTAGAGCAATGTGGCCGCCGCGGCCGGGGGCAAATCTTAAAAACGCTCCGCCTTCGCCAAGGCTTCGGCGGGCAAGCTCCAACGAAGCCGGAATATCTGTTGACCAACGGCAATCCGCCGGAACTACTATCGCCGCAAACACTTTGCAGGTCATGGATGGGTCCATTCGGAAGCTTGCCAGCGATCGGCTCGACTTTGGATCGCCCCGCTGGGCAAGTCCGGTCGTGGCGGCGATTTTGGTCGCGGCCTTTTACGGCCTTTTGCTGGCGAGCACGGCGGACAAGAGCCTGACCGCCGACGAGACCCGCCATGCAACCGCCGGCTACACGTACTGGCGGTTCAATGATTACCGGCTCAATCCCGGAAACGGCACATTGGCCCAGCGGATGATGGCCCTGCCGTTGTTGGAGGGGCAGTTTCAGTTTCCAGCCGCCGATAGCGACGATTGGCGTCGTTCGGATGAACTGGCTGTGGGCGACGCCTGGTTCAACCACCTCGGGAACAACGTCGAGGCCATGCTTGCGAGGGGCAGGGCGGCATGCGCCCTCTTTGCGGCGGCGCTGGCCGCACTCGTCTGGTGGTGGGCACGCAGGGTTTTTGGGCCTGAAGGCGCCATGCTGTCGCTGCTGCTGTGCATTCTGAATCCAACGGTGCTGGCGAACGGGCCGCTCATGACTTCGGACACGGCGTGCGCGCTCTTTTTTCTCGCTGCGACGCTGGGCTGGTGGGCGCTGCTCCAGCGGTTGACTCCGGGGCGGGTCCTGGCGAGCGCGCTCCTCATGGGCGGCCTTTTTGTCACCAAGATGTCGGCCGTGCTGATTCTGCCGATCGCCCTTGTCCTGACGGCGGGCCGGATCATCGACGGGAGCCCTCTGCCGGCAGGGTGGAGCGCGGGGCGGCGGGAGCTGCGCCGCCATGGAATGGCGCTGGGTTTCGCCGCTGCCGCCGCGGCGCACCTGGCCATCGTGATCCTGGTCATTTGGGCCTCCTTTGGTTTTCGCTACTCGGCGTTCAACGGTGGCCGCCCCGGCATCGACCGCCTGAACGACACTTGGGAAAACCTGACCGACAAGCCCGTCCCTTCCGAAGCGCTGGCGAGCCTCAAGCTTTCATCCGAGCAGAGCGAGCGAGTCGTGAAACTGATCGCGGCCAAGGGAGTCCGGGGCGACCGATGGACCTGGCAGATGCTGGAGCTTCTTCCGGCGTTGAAAAGGGACGTCCTCACCGCAGACCAGGCGCGCGGGCTCGATGCGGCCATGTCCGCTCAGCCGGACGCCCCGGTGCTGCGGATTCTGGCATTCATCGATCGGCGCCGCCTGCTGCCGGAAGCCTATACCTACGGCTGCGCCTACATCCGCAATGTGACCCTTGAGCGCGAGGCGTTCTTCAACGGACATTACAGCCTTCAGGGCTGGCGGTCATTCTTTCCCTATACGGCGTTGGTCAAGACGCCTGTGCCGGTCTTCGGAATTCTGCTGCTCGCAGCGGCCGCTGTGGTCGCAAATTGGCTGGAGGTTCGGCGCCGGGACGGGACTCTGCTCGTCCGCTCCGCCCTTCGCTCGCTCTACGCGGGAATGCCGCTCTGGACCCTGTTCGGCGTCTACTGGGCTGCCGCGATTTCAAGTCACCTGAATATCGGGCATCGCCACCTGCTTCCGACGTACCCGCCGCTTTTCATACTCGGCGGGGCGGCGGCAGCCTGGTGGAGCCGGCCAGCCGGCAATCCGGCTGCGGCGAGGTGGGGATGGCCGAGGGCTGCAGGCGCAGCGCTCGCGGTCCTGGTGGCCGCTGCGGGGGCCGAGACCCTTTGCCGTTTTCCCAACTATCTGGCCTATTTCAACTTCCTGGCGGGCGGACCGGACCACGCCTATCGCCATCTCGTGGACAGTTCGCTCGATTGGGGCCAGGATCTGCCGGCGGCGAAACGCTACATTTCGGCGCACCCTGGCGAAGGTCCGTTCTACCTATCGTACTTCGGAACCGCCAGCCCGGATTACTATGGGATTGCGGCCCGGTCATTGAATCCTATCGCTGCGCCCATCGAGCTCGTTCCGGTGCCGGCCGGCCGCGCAGACGCGGGAATTGCAGAAGTTCTGCGCAGCCATCCCGATTTCGAGGTGGCGGCCGTGAGCAACCAGGGAGGGAGCGAGTCGGCCCTTCTCCTGGAACGGCCCGATGCCTTCCGGCTCCAGCCCGGAACCTATCTGATCAGCGCGACCAAGCTGCAGTGGGGGCCGTGGGACCCGCATTATGAGGACACCTATCAAAGCCTCTATCGGGATGCCCGGCCATTCCTCGGCGACGATTGGAATGGGCGCCTGGCGGCCCTGCGGGAAAGGGACCCCGCCGCATGGATAAGGCGTTTGAACGATTTTAATTCATACCGTGTCTCGCGCCTGAGCGCATACCTGCGGACCCGGGAGGCCGACGGCACGATCAATGGTTCAATCCTGATTTACCATGTCGGCGCCGAGGACCTGCGCCGCGCCTTCGACGGACCGCCGCCCGAGAGGGTTTCGGATCCGAGGGTGTCAGGGACGGCGGCGCCGCAGTCCTTTTCCCCTGCGCAGCCGATCCGTTGGGCGAAATGAACACGCCCCGCCATGCCGTTCGATGCCGGCCTTTTAATCATTGAACAAGAGATAGGAAACCGGCTGGATTCCCGCCAGGCACATCTCCCGCGTTCCGGTGTCAGGCGCCGTTTCAGAAGCGGCAAGGACTGAGCGCTGTGAAACAATGATTTCCCGACCAAAGGTCAGCGTACTTATTCCCACTTTTGAGTATGCCCGATTCCTGCCGGAGGCAATCGACTCGATCTTGGCGCAGGATTTCCGGGATTTTGAACTGATCATCAGTGATGACGGGTCCCGGGACGATTCCGCCACGGTCATTCGCCAATACGCGGCCAAGGATTCCCGAATCCGGTACAAACTGCACGAGCGCAACCTCGGCATGGTGGCGAACTGGAATTGGTGCCTGAGGGAGGCCAGCGGAGAGTACGTCAAGTTCGTCTTCGGCGACGACTGCCTACCCTCGGTTCAGGCATTGGGCAAGATGGTGGCCATGCTGGATCAGGAGCCACGTGCGGTCATTGCGGCGAGCGCCCGCTTGATCCTCGATGAAGGCTCGAAGGTCATGGAGGTGTGGGACGAACTGGGCGCGCCGGGCTTCCAGGAAGGGGACGGCGTGATCATCCGCTGCATGCAGCAAGACCGCAATCTGGTGGGAGAACCGTCGGCCCTGCTTTTCCGGCGGATTCCGGCTGAGCGGGGCTTCGACCCCACTTTCCGCCAAGTGGTGGATCAGGAGATGTGGTTTCATCTCCTGCAATCGGCCGGATTGGTCTATACGCCCGAGCCCCTTTGCGCGTTTCGGAGGCACCCCGCGCAGCAGACGGTAGTCAACGAAAAGCAGCAGGTTGCCTCGGGCGAAGTGATGCGGATTGTGGCGCGCTATTTCGATCTTTTCGCGGCCTCGGTCGGCCTGCGGCCGGATTCTTTTGCCATGCGCCGGCGCCTTTTCAGGCACCTTTACTATGCGCGCAAGGACAATGGGGAGACGCCGCTGGCCAAGATTGCGGAAGCAACCTTAATGCCGCATGTTACGAAACGATGGTACCTTGTCTGCTGGCTGATTCACCGCGCGACGAAGCCGTTTGTGAATCTTCATCGATTCTGCGTCGGCCGCTCGCGGATGGCAGGCCTTCCAGGGCCTGCGGCGCCTGCCGTTCCCCGTGCCCCGGAGACAGCCGGGCGCATGAGCGCCGGAGGCATCTTTCCGGCGCGAAATCCGGAGTGACAGGATAGCCTGCATCCATCACAAATTCCGACGAATTTTGCCCAATCTCGTCGGCACAAAGGGCCTTAGGCTCGCTGCGCTGTGCTTGTAGCACAGCTCGGTCGCCTTCGGCCCTTCTCGCTCGACGATCTCGGGCAGTCTTCATCGGTTTTGTGATGGATGCAGGCTAGGGCTTCGGCGAGCGAAGTTCGCTTGGGTCAAGACCTTGACGGACACGTGTCCGAGCTTGGACATAGGGAAAAACCACCAGCAAAATCGAACTGTCTGGCAACGAATTCCTTGAAGTTTCTATCGATTTATCTAATGCCATAGCTGCTTTGCTTCAGAGTTTCTTACCTTAGCTGAGTCCCCAACCACCCTGTTAACCGTTAGATTCTGCCCGTCGGTTGGTGTGCCTGAATTTGTTCAGTCAAAACCCAACACACACAGATCCCCTATGAAAAGAATCCGTGTCTCTAGTATGAGAGATTCCGCCGCTCTGCGGCCGGCTTGCGCCGTCCTCCTGGCTGCTGCGCTCATTCCCGCCACCCTATGTGGCCAGACTGCAAGCACGCCGCCGGCCCCGGCTGACCAGACGCCGGCGCCGGCAAACCAGGCGCCTGTCCCGGTCGCAACGACGCCGGCTCCTCCCACCGAGGGCGAAACGGTCAAGCTGACTCCCTTCGAGGTCAGCGCCGACCAGGCCAAGGGCTATTTCACACCAAACACCACCAGCGGCACCCGCCTGAACAACAATATCGGAGACATTCCCTCCGCCGTCACCGTCATCGACAAGCAGCAGCTGCAGGACACGAACGCCCAGAACATCAATGACATCATGATGTACGAGGCGGGCACGCAGGGCTCGCACACGTACACCCCGTACACGGGATTCACCGAGTCCACCCGCGTCGACGACGCGCTGGCCGGTTCGAACGACAACGCCGCGAGCATCGGCGGACCGAATACATTGAGCACCCGGGTCAACGGCCTTGGCGCGCCGGACAACGAGGTCGACGACAACTACGGCATCTACCGGATTCCATTCGACACCTACAATGTGCAGTCGATCGAAATCGACCGCGGTCCGAATTCGCTCATGTTCGGATCGGGCTCGGCAGCGGGCATCGTCAATGCGTCCAGCACGGAAGCGAAGCTTAACAAGCTTAACGGCGACGTGAGCTTTCAGGCCAGCAGCTTTGGCGGATACCGCGAGACGGCCGACCTCAACATTCCGCTGATTCGCGACCATGTCGCCCTGTATCTTGCCCAGGAGTTCAACTCGGTCGGGATGCAGCGCAAGCCCGCGTCCGACCTGACGCGCCGCCAGTATGCCGCGATCACGGTCGACCCGTTCAAGTCCCACAAGACGAAGATCACGGCCTACGCCGAATTCTACAACAATTACGCCAACGACGAGAACACGCTGCTGCCGACCGACTACGTCACGCCGTGGCTCGCCGCCGGCAAGCCGGAGATGAATCCGATCACCGGAATGGTGACCGATCTGGCCACCGGAAAGGTCATGGGACCCTATGTCAGTTCGACGACCAGCCCCGGCTGGGTCGTGGGAATGCCGACCGGCACGGGTGAACTGACAAGCATCACTTCGCCCTACTACCAGATGGGGATAGGCGCATCTTCGAACCACTTCACGGAGATGTATGCCAACGGCCAGTTCCTTTACGGTTTCGCTCCGCAGCAGACCGCGGGATCGAACTACGGCGGCCTCATTCCAGTCCAGGTTCCAACCACTCCGCTGAGCGCCTCCCAGGCGCTGGTTCGTTCGATGTTCATGACCAATTCCGCTCAGCTGCCCATTCCCGGCGTCTTCACCCCCGGCACGCCGGTCACCTACATCAATGGCGTGGCAAACGGCGGATATTCCTCCTACTTCCAGCCCGGCGTCGTAAACAACGCCATCTACAATGCGCAAAACGGGCCGAACATCGACGGAACCGACTACACCAAGTCCAAGGCGCGGACCTATCACGCCGAGCTGCAGCAGAGCATCTTTGCCGGCAAGGTTGGCACATTGGATTTCGACGCCAGCTTCTTCAGGCAGGAATACCACGACTTGGAAGTGGATCCGGACAACCAGCACGACAACGGCAATCCGGCGCAGAACGCGCTCTTGGTTGATACGAACGCCTACCTTCTGAACGGTGCGCCCAATGCCTATGCCGGGTCGACCTTCATGGAAGACTACCAGGGTGACGGCTTTTACCATCCCGAGATCAACCAGGACTGGCGCTGGATGCTGACCTATGGCATCGACCTGCGTGACAAGCTCCCGAGGTGGCTGCAATGGCTCGGGCACCACCGGTTCATGGCGGAGGCCTCCACCCACGACGACATCATGCAGCAGATCCGACTTCGCAGCGTAATCAACGGTGGCGACGGCTCGTACACGTCGGAGCTGTATCAATTGAACAACCAGCCCGCTATTCCCGGCAACTGGAACGTGACGACGGGCCAGAACGAGTATCGCTGGCAGTACATGAGCGCCCCGGGTAGCGTCGCCTCGACGCAGGCGACCTCGCTCTACGGCATTCCGGAATACGGCTCACCGACAAATGTCTCGGAGACCACGTACAATTACTACACCGGCACGTGGCAGACCGGCGCATTGATCCAGGCGTCCCCCGCCTACAACGGCTACCAGATCAGCGAAAACGTCCAGGACCAGAAGACCTACTACTGGCAGAGCTTCTTCTGGAATGACCGCATCGTCGGTTCGGTCGGGCTGAACGACGACGTTGTCAAGAACCGCGGCAGCGCTACTATCTACAACGCGATCATCAATGGCGTTCCGACCGCGACCTCCAACAATGCGGGCCTGGTTGCCTATGTGAACGGCACGCAGAACCCCGCCCTGAAGTATGCCCTGGGCCCGTGGAATCCCACCTCGATATCGGGCCAGTACCAGCCGGGCACGAGCCAATTGGCGATGGAGAGCCTGGGCGAGATCGGCGGCAACACGTACAGCGAGGGTTTTGTCATCAGGCCGTTTGAAAACTGGTCCGCGATCGATGCGGCGGCCAACAATGGGAACATCCTGGCCGGCTTCATCCGCACCCTCGGCATGACGTTCAACAAGTCGGACAACTTCAATCCTCCGGCCGGCACGTACACCGACCTCCTCGGCCAGCCGCTGGGGAAGCCTGCGGGCACGGAAAAGGACTATGGCCTGGAGATCGCGACGCCCGACAAGAAATTGTTCCTTCGCATGACCTGGTTCAAGAGCAGCAACCAGAACAATATAACGGGTGTCTCGCAGACCCTCACGGACCGGGAGCTCTACATCGACCAGAACGAAATGAAGAATTGGGCCAGGGTCATCACCGACCTGCAGTCCGGCGAGGATCCGACGTCGACGAATTTCGACAATACGACGCTCTATCCCCTGACCCAGACCCAGTACAACACCATGGCCTCGCTCACGGGACTGAATGTCAACTACCTGCAGTTCGGCGGGGCGCCGACGACTGGCGGCTACTATAACGGCGAGGCCACGAACACCTACACTGCCGGCGGCTACGACATAGAAGTGACCTACAATCCGCTGCCGAACTGGACGATGAAGCTGACAGGCAGCCGGCAGGCCGCCCAGATCTCGGCCGTCGACATGCAGGCGAAGGCCTACGAGGCGGTCAGGAAGCCGATCTGGACGACGGCCGTCGCGCCCGCGGCGTACTCGGGTGTGTACACGAACTGGAAGGGGGCGGGGTCCACGGCGATCACGTACCTCGGATCGTTCTGGAATTCCTACGGCTACGACTCAAACGCAACGGACACAGGCGGACCCAACAACGGGCCGTCGACCGTGGGCGTCTATTACGGCAGCGTTGTGACCGTCCCGATCGCGGTTGAGGAGGCGGCCCAGGGAAGCGACGTACCCGAGGAGACCCCCTATACGGCGAGCTTCCTCTCCAACTATACCGTCGTGAACGGGCCGTTCAAGAACTTCGGTGTCGGCGTCGGCTTGCGGTGGCTGTCCTCGACGATCGAGGGCTACTACGGCGCCACGCAGGCGGCCCTCCTGAACGCCGCGGGCCAGGTGGCGGCGAGCGACATCACCAAGCCCATCTATACGCCGGCCCAGCTCCACGTCGATGGATGGCTTTCCTACTCCTTCAAGCTGCCGTGGGACGACGGAAAGGTCAGAGCCCGGGTTCAGCTCAACTGCGTGGATATAACCTCGAACGGCTATATCCTGCCGTTCGTGTTCAACCAGGACGGAACGCCCTATACCTGGCGCATCGTTCCGCCGCGGCAGTGGTCGCTGACGACGACGTTTAGCTTCTGATCCACCCCTCTGACACCTTCCCGTCCGGATGACGGATTGGGAGGGATGTGCTGTGCGACGGCGACCGCGGATTCCGCGGCCGCCGTTTTGCTTTCGCAATGCGAAAGCAACCGCGCCGTAGCCCAACGGGCAAAGGCGGGTCCTCGGGATCCGAAAGGCACCCGCCCCGCCTTCGCCAACTTGTCCGCCAAAGCTTTGGCGACGGCGGAGGCTTCGGCGGGCAAGCTCGGCGCAGCGCGCGAAGGCGGGTTCCGAAACCTTGCGCTGTTGTGTTGAAATCCGGCTGCCGGAGTTTCCTGAAGACCTCAGGCCTCAAGTATTGAAATCCGGCCGCCGGATTTCAATACTTGAGGCCTGAGGTCTTCTGCCCACATAGCCCGAATGCCGAGCGATCCGATATCAGCCGAAAAGCGCCGGGTCCGGATCGGCGCCGGATTGATCGCGGGCGCCGCGGCGGCCGCCTACGCTGACAGCTTCTGGGGCGCGTTCCAGTTCGACGACTTCCCGGCAATCCGCGACAACAACCCGACATTGCTGCGGCTGTGGCCGCTGCCCGGACCGTTCTGGCCGCCCCCCGGATCACTGACCGTCAGCGGGCGGCCGGTCCTCAACCTGACCCTTGCGTTGAACCATGCGCTGAGCGGCTACTCGCCCTGGAGTTACCACGCGGTCAACCTGCAGATCCACATCCTGGCCGGCCTCGTCCTCTTCGGAATTGTCCGGCGCACGCTCCGCCGGACGCGGCTGGCCGTGGCGATCGCGCTGATCTGGGTTGTGCATCCGCTTGCGACGAGCGCGGTGACCTACGTGGTCCAGCGTGCCGAGTCGATGATGGCGCTGTTCTATCTGCTGACCCTGTACTGCTTCATACGGTATGCAGGAGAACAGTCCGCATCCAAGCGTGCAGGCCCGGCCCGCCGAAGCCCGGCTCCGCCGGGCGAAGGCGGGGGCGGAGGAGGCGGCGGAGGCTGGGCTGCGCTCTCGATCGTGGCGTGCCTTTTTGGCATGGGAACAAAGGAGGTGATGGTCTCGGCGCCTGTGGCGGTATTCATTTACGACCGCACTTTTGTCGCTTTGGGCTGGCGGGCGGCCTGGAGGGCGAGGAGGGCCTATTATCTCAGCCTTGCCGCAACCTGGATTCTCCTGGCGCTGCTTGTGGCGGCCTCGGGTGGAAATCGCGGAGGCACTTCGGGCTTCAATCTCGGCGTCTCGGCTGTTCACTACTGGTTTTCCCAGATCGAGGCGCTCGCCCGCTACGCTTGGCTGGCCGTCTGGCCGCATCCCCTGGTTTTCGAGTACGGTTCAACCACCTTTCCGGCATGGCTTTCGGGCTTCGTCATTGCCCCGATCCTGGTGGCCGCGGGTGTCGCCACGCTTGCCGGCGTCGCGCGGGGCCGTCCCTGGGCGTTCTGCGCGGCCTGTTGCTGGATGATTCTGGCGCCGACCAGCGTGATGCCTGGCACGATCCAGTTTGCGGTCGAGTACCGGATGTACCTGCCGCTGGCGGCGGTCATCGCCGCGATCGCCGTGGGTGCGGAATGGGTCTTGGGGAGATGGGCCGGTCCGCCCCGCATCCGTGCGGCGATCGCGATGGGCCTCGTGGCGGTGATCGTGATTGTCCTGGGTGCCGCAACAGCGCGGCGCAATTGGGACTATCGAAGCGACCTTGCGCTCTGGGGCGACTCGGTGGCGAAGCGTCCGGGCAGCGCCAAGGCGCAGTCCAACCTGGGCATGGCCCTGTCCACGCGCGGCAGGACTGCGGAGGCCATAGCCCATTATCTCACCGCATTGCGCCTCAATCCCGGGCTGTCCGAAACCCATTACGATCTCGGGCTGACCTACGAAACAGAGAAACGCTGGCAGGAGGCCCTCGATGAATTCCTGGCTGCGGCCAGACTGGACCCCAAATTCCCCTATGCCAAGGCAGAGGCGGGCAGGCTTCTCAACCGCTTTGGCCGTTCGCCGGAGGCCGAGCCCCTCCTGCGCAGCGCGCTGGAAATAAAGCCGGAACTGTCGGTCGCCCACGGCAGCCTGGGGGTCGCGCTTGCGGCCGAGGGCCGCACCGGGGAGGCGATCCAGGAGTTCGAGGCCTCCTTGAGGCTGGACCCGGCGCAGGACGACGTGGACTTCGACCTCGGCATTGCGCTCGCGGCCGGCGGGCGCCTTGAGGAGGCCGCGGCCCGGTATGCGGACTCGGTCCGGCTGAAGCCGGACAATGCGGATGCGCAGCTCAACCTGGGTGTCACGCTTCTGCAGCTCGGCCGCGCGGAGGCGGCGCTGCCATCCCTGCGGGAGGCCGCGCGGCTCAATCCCGACTCGGCGGAGGCCCATGGCAACCTGGCCACGGCGCTGGACTCCGCAGGGCGCGGAGGCGAGGCGCTGGAGGAGTTTCGCCGGGCCCTGGATCTGCGCCCGGCATATCCCGAGGCGCACTACAACCTGGGCAATGCCCTCCTGCGCGCGCACCGTTTGCAGGCGGCGCGCGCGGAATTCGCCGAGGCGCTGAGGCTCAAGCCCAATCTCAGCTCGGCCCGGCAGATGCTCGAGAAGCTCTCGCGGCTGCCCGGCGCCCCCTAGCCATGACGGCTTGCGATTGACCCGGTCCCGCCTCTCCGGTTGACTTTTTTCCGGCTTTCACCGGGCCTGCGAAAGCCCGTTTTTTCGCCGTCCCACAAACCAGGCACTCCCCGGGGAGTGCGTCATTTCCCAGACAATGGAATCCCTCTCCGTTCCCCACCGCCGCGACTTCGCTTCGACAGGCGCAATCGCCGCCGCCCAGCGCCTTGTCATCCTCCTTTCCTGCCTGCTGCCGGCGGGGCCGCTTGCCGCCCAGACGGGAAGTGCCCCCGCTTCGGGGGCTGCCGACATCGCCGCGCGCGATGCCGCGAGCCTGGCGGCGTTTGATACCGAGGCGGCCGCCGCCAAGGAGCGGGGTGCAACCCATGTGGTCGTCACGGCGGGCCTGCCGCCGGCCCTCTGGGAATTCGACTCCCCGGGCGATCCCTACCCGGCCTGGTACGTGGGGCAGCAGAGTGTGCTGAAGATCTTCACGCCGAAGGAACTCCGGCCCTTTGTGGACCTCTCCTGGGCCGAGCGGACCGCCCGGCTGGTGGAGGAGCGCTGCAAGATCCTCAGCAAGTACGGCCTCAAGGGCTCTTGGAGTTCGGACGAGCCGCAGCAGCTTCCCGAGGCCTTCTTCAAAGCCTATCCGCAGCTGCGCGGGCCGCGAGTCGACCATCCCAACCGCTCCCGCGTGGCCCGATTTGCGCCATGCGTGGATGAACCCGAAACCCTGCGCCTTTACCGCGATGCTCTCAAGGCCATGTGGTCGAAATGCCCCGAGATCGACACCTTCTCGTTTCTGACGTCCGACTCGGGCTCGGGTTTCGACTGGGCCCCGAGCCTTTATCCGGGGATCAACGGCAACAGCAAGTGGAAGGACCGTCCGATGGAGGAGCGGGTCGCCGGCTTCATGCTTAATTTCCAGACCGCGGCCGACGAGTTCAAGATCAGGGTTTCGGTGAACATCAATCCGGTCGGCGCGAGGCAGTGGATGACGCCGACCTTCTCGGAGGAAGTCATCCAGGCCATCGCGAGACGCCTGCCCCCCGGAATGGCCGTGGCGGGGAGGGAAGGCCCGGATGGCCGCCCATTTTCAGGCAACCGCGGACAGGGGGGGGAGGGCGGTGGGCGCGGGGCGTTTTACCCCGTGATCGGGCTGCCGGCGGCCCCCGCCGGCTTTGGCGGAGCGGGCAGGGCGGGTGGCCGCGGAGGACGGGGCGATGGCGGCGGGGCGCCCAATCAGGTCGAGCGTGTCACAGCCCAGCGCAACGCGGCGGTCAAGCAGGTCGGCGAACAGTCGGCCGACGACTGCATGGCGATGTGGCAGTCGGTCGAAGACGCCCAGACACGCCTGAGCGCCCTCGATTTTGGCGCCATGCTGCGCTTCGGCCTCGTTCTGACCCGATGGATCAACCGACCGATGGTGCCGTTCCCGGCGGAGCTGAAGCCCGCCGAGAAGGACTACTACAGGAAATACCTTCTTCAGGCCCGAAGCGAGCGGCAGGCGGATGACCTCGTCGATGTGCAGGCCATGCTCATGTACAAGGGCTGGGGTGCGAAGATGCTCTTCCAGCGCGTCATCGAGACGACGGTGCCCGACATCCGCAGCGCGCAGAACGCGGCCCTGCGGATCGCACGAAGGGCGAAGGACCCCGGGCAGCGCCACGAATGGGAGTTGCATGCTACGCGGTATGAGGCGGTCATCTGCCTACTCAATTCCGCGGACAACATGGTGGCCTACCAGGCCCATCTGGACCGGATCCATGCTCGGGGTACCAGGCCCGAGTACAATCCGCCCCTCGGGACCCAGCCCGACTGGGCTCGCGCCGACATGATCGAGACGGCCCGCAAGGAAATCGACAACACCGTTCACCTGATGCAGCTCATCAGGCAGAGCGACGAGCCCATCATAGACATGGCGCCCGCCGCCGATGAGGAATACGTCATGCGCCTGGGCCCGGATCTCGTCAACCAGCTCCAGCTCAAGATAGACACCATGAACGCGCATTGGCGGGATTACGACCGCATCTTCACCGTGCCCAATCTGTGAGTCCGGCATCGACCGGAAGTCCCGGAGGATAGCCCCCTTTTAGCGCCCCCATTCATGAAAACCGCAGTCCTTGTCCTCGCCGCCCTCGCAACGGCATCCAGCATTCCCCTTCTTCAGGCCGCGCCGCCTGAGAAGCTCGCCGACGGCATCATCGTCGCCCAAGGGGGCGGCTGGCTCAGGCTGACCGTCTGTTCCGACGACGTCATCCGGGTCGCCTACGCCCCCGACCGCGCGTTTTTCGACCGGCCGAGCCTTGTCGTCGAGCGCCGGTCGCTCGCGCCCGCGGCATGGAGCGTTGAGAGCGGCCCGCTCACCGCCACATTGCGCACCCGGACCGTGCAGGCGCGCGTGGATCTCTCGAGCGGCGCGGTGACGTTCCTTGACGCTGCGGGCCGGACGATCCTCGCCGAGCGCGCAGGCGGGAGGACCATCGAGCCGGCCGTTGTGCAGGGCGCGAAGACCTTCCATGTGCGGCAGCAGTGGGAGCCTGCGGAGGATGAGTCGCTCCACGGCCTGGGCCAGCAGCAGCTCGGCGCCATCGACATCAAGGGTCTCGATCTCGAGCTCTGGCAGCGCAATACAACCGTCGTCGTCCCGTTCCTCGTTTCGAGCCGGGGTTACGGCATCCTGTGGGACAATTGCTCGTACGCGCGTTTTGGCGACGTGCGGCCGTTCACTGCGATCCCTGCCGAGTTCCTGCGCGACGCCGACGGGCAGCCGGGCGGGTTGACCCGGGGCCGGTTCACCGAGGAAGATCCGGCGCAGTTGCTTGACCCGGGCGTCACGGGCGATGTCGCCTTTCCAGCCCGCGGGAAAGGCGCCCTCACTCCGGCCATGTGGCGCTGGACAGGCGAACTCGTGCCGCCGACAAGCGGAGACTATCAGCTTCGCACCTATTCCAATGGAAGCATCAAGGTCTGGCTGGACGGCAAGCTGGTCATCAACCACTGGCGGCAGGACTGGCTGGCGGAATACGACCAGGTAAAGACACCGCTGGAAGCGGGAAGGCACTATTCGCTGAGGATCGAAGCCGGGGGAGAGCAGGCAAACACGCTGCAGCTTCGCTGGAAGACCCCTCCGGCATCCAGTGCTCCGACAGCCCTTTGGTCCGAGGTGGGCGATGGCATCGATTACACCTTCGTCTATGGACCGGGGATCGACCGCGTCATCGCCGGCTACCGAGAGCTGACGGGCCGCGCGACACTGCTGCCGCGCTGGGCGTTTGGCCTCTGGCAGTCGCGCCAGCGTTACGAGACCGCCCGGCAATCGCTCGATGTCGTCGACGAATACCGCCGGCGCGGCATTCCGTTCGACAACATCGTCCAGGACTGGATGTATTGGCCGAAGAACGCCTGGGGCTCACATCGTTTTGATCCGGAACGTTTCCCCGATCCGGACCTCTGGATCAAGGAGCTGCACGAGCGCCATGCCCACGTGATGATTTCGGTCTGGGGCAAGTTCTACTCGGGCGACTACGCCGGGAACGAGAATTTCAAGGCGATGCAGGCCGCCGGATTCCTCTATCAGCCGACGCTCATCGAGGGTGTCCGCGACTGGGTTGGATACAACTTTGCGTACTATGACGCCTTCAATCCCGCTGCGCGCAGCCTGTTTTGGAGCCAGGTCAATTCCGCGCTCTTCCGCCGCGGAATCGACGCCTGGTGGATGGACGCCACCGAACCCGAGGTCGCGCAGCCCTCGCCGATGACGCTGGAGAAGCAGGAGCATTTCATGGACCGGACCGCCCTGGGGCCCGCCTCGCGCGTAATGAACGCCTATCCCCTGGAGAACAGCCGCGCCGTCTACGAGGGCCAGCGCGCTGCAGCGCCCGACCAGCGCGTGTTCATCCTCACGCGTTCGGGCTTTGCCGGCATCCAGCGCTACGCCACGGTCACCTGGTCGGGCGACGTCACGTCGACTTTCACGGCGCTGAAAAAGCAGATCGCGGCCGGGCTCGGCTACAGCGTATCGGGCGTGCCTTACTGGACCTCGGACAGCGGCGGCTATACTATGCAGGCGCGCTTTGCCGCGAAGGATCAGAAGCCCGAGGACGCGGAGGAATGGCGCGAACTCAACGCGCGCTGGTTCGAGTTCGCCACCTTCTGTCCGCTGACGCGCATCCACGGCGAACTGCAGTTCCGCGAGCCGTGGACATTCGGAGGCGATTCGCACCCGGCCTACAAGGCAGTGGTGAAATTTGACCGCCTGCGCTATCGGCTGCTTCCCTACGTTTATTCGGTGGCCGGGGCGGTCACGCAGGACGGGGACACGATGATGCGGCCGTTGGTCATGGATTTTCCGGAGGATGCGACTGCGCGCGTGCTCCCGGATGAATACATGTTCGGCCCCGGCCTGCTGGTGGCTCCCGTGACGGCCTACCAGGCGCGGAGCCGGCCGGTCTACCTGCCGCAGACGGCGGGCGGCTGGTATGACTTCTGGACAGGAGCCGCGGAGGCCGGAGGGCGCGCGGTTGACGCGCCTGCGCCTGTCGACGCGATCCCGCTTTATGTCCGGGCCGGCGCGATCCTGCCGGTGGGACCGGAACTCCAGTACACGGGGGAGAAACCCGCCGACCCCGTCACCCTTTATGTCTACACGGGCTCGGACGGGACGTTTTCGCTCTACGAGGACGATGGCGAAAGCTACGGCTATGAGCGCAACGAGTTTTCGCGAATATCGCTCAATTGGAATGACGCGACGCGGACGCTTACGATCGGGCGGCGCACCGGCGAATATCCCGGCATGCGCCGGGAGCGCACCTTTGAAGTCGTGCTGGTCACTCCCGGCAGGCCGACGGGCTTCTCGTTCGGACCGAGGCCCGCCCGGACGGTGAGTTACAACGGCGAACAGGCGACGATTTCCCTTCCATGACCAAAGTCCAGATCGCCGCCCTGGCGCCGGTGCTGCTCGGGTTCGGCGCTCTTTCCTCTGCGCGTCCGCTTTCGGCCGCCGAAGCGCGGCCGGTTTATCTCGACCCTTCGGCGCCCCTCGAAACGCGGGTCGATGACCTCCTCGGCCGGATGACGCAGGAGGAGAAGCTCTCGCTCGTGCACGCCGATTCCAAGTTCACGACGGCGGCGATCCCGCGTTTGGGCATCCCCCGCCGCTGGATGTCCGACGGCCCGCACGGCGTGCGCGAGGACGTGGGCCCCGACACCTGGAACGTCGCCGGACACACCGACGATTTCTCGACCTGCATGCCCGTTCTGATCGGCCTCGCGGCGACCTGGAACACCGAGTCGGCGAGCGCCTATGGCAACGTGATAGGAGAGGAGGCCCGGAAGCGCGGCAAGGACATCATGCTCGGGCCCGGCGTCAACATCCAGCGCACGCCGCTCGGGGGCCGCACATCCGAGTTTCTGGGCGAGGACCCCTTCCTCGCCTCGCGAATGGCCGTCAACTACATCCGGGCGGTGCAGTCGCACGGCGTCGCCTCCTGCGTGAAACACTTTGCCGCCAACAACCAGGAGACGCAGCGCGGCTCCATCGATGTCGAAATGGACGAACGCACCCTCCGGGAAATCTACCTTCCGGTCTTCAGGGCCGCCGTCCAGGAGGGCGGAGCCTGGGCGGTGATGGGCGCGTACAACAAGCTCCGCGGCCAGTTCTGCTGCGAGAACGACTATCTCATAAACCGCGTCCTCAAGGGGGAGTGGGGGTTTCAGGGCCTGGTCATGTCCGACTGGGGTGGCACGCACGACACCCGGGAGGCGGTCTTCAACGGCCTCGATCTCGAGATGGGCACCGATCCCCTGCCCCGCGCCGGCGCGCAGCGAGGTCCGTTGGCGGCGGATGCCAGTCAGAGCGTTTACGATCGGTATTTTCTGGCCGGCCCCTATCGGGACGGCCTCAAGACGGGCGAGTTTCCGCTGGCGACTCTCGACGAGAAAGTCCGCCGCAATCTGCGCGTCATGATCGCGACGCACGTGTTTGACGGACGCGAGGCAGGTTCGCTGAACACCGCGGCCCATCAGGAAGCCGCCCGTCATGTCGCCGAAGAGGGCATCGTTCTATTGAAAAACGACGGTCACGCCCTGCCGCTGACCGCCGACAGGCTGGGCTCGATCGCCGTCATCGGCGAAAATGCCGTGAGGCTCCAGGCTCATGGCGGTGACAGCGCCAAAATCAAGGCGCTCTACGAGGTGAGCCCGCTCGAAGGCATCCTCCGCCGGGTGGGTGCCACGGCCAACATCACCTATTCGCCCGGCTATCGGAAGAACGGCGGGGCCGATCTGATCGACAAGGCCGTCGCCGCCGCGAAGGCGGCCGACGTGGCCATCGTCATCGGCGGATTGATCCATGAGCGTCCCTTTGACTGCGAGGGGGCGGACCGCAAGGACCTGAGCCTTCCCTGGGGCCAGGCCGAGCTTATCCGGCGGGTGGTCGCGGCCAACTCCCGCACGATTGTCGTCATCGTTTCCGGTTCGCCTGTTGAAATGGGCGGCTGGCTCGACCGCGTGCCGGCCGTAGTCCAGGCCTGGTATGGAGGCACCGAGGGAGGCAACGCCCTCGCGGGCATCCTGTTTGGCGACGTGAATCCCTCCGGGAAACTGCCCTGCACATACCCCAAAATCATCGAGGATACCCCCGCCACCGCTGTGGGCGAGTACCCCGGCCGGAACGGCACGGTGCATTATGCCGAGGGCCTTCTGGTCGGGTATCGCTGGTTCGATGCGAAGCAGATCGAACCGCTTTTCCCATTCGGCCATGGCCTTTCGTACACGAAATTTGACTATTCCGGCCTGCGTCTTGTCGCCGGGTCGGATCCGAATGGGCCACCCGTCACGGTCGAGTTCGAGATCACAAACACCGGGGATCGCGCGGGGGCCGAAGTGGCGCAGCTCTATTTGCACCAGGAGAAGCCAAGCCTGCCCAGGCCGCCGAAGGAGCTAAGGGGATTCCGGAAGGTGACCCTGAATCCAGGTGAAAGGAAAACCGTCTCAATTGCCCTCGATCGCCACGCCTTCGCGTTCTACGATCCGGCCAGGGCCGGCTGGGTGGCCGAGGCGGACGATTTCACATTCCAAATCGGAAGTTCGTCGCGCGACATCAGGCTCCAAGGCGCGTTTCGCCTCGGTGAGACGACCGTGGAACGATAGGCTCCGGGGCCCGCCATGCGCCTACGGAGCCGGCATTCCCGCGCCGTACATCGACTGGTTCGGAGCGGCCGGGGTCGCCTCGCCTGGAGCGGCGGCAGCCTTGCGCCGGCCGGGTCCCATCCGGCTCGACGGGTCGGGCGGCAGGGTGAAGTGGGCCGGAGTTGGCTCGGGATGGTTCGGGTCGAACTCGCCGAAGTCGTCGACGATGTACTTGGCCAGGTCCAGGTTGTTTTCCTTTATGCCCTCGACGATGCATTTGGACTGGAGGTACGCCCCGTATTCGACGTGGTGGGTGCGATCCCCGAACTGGCGCTCTGCGTCCGCCCCCAGGGCCTTGGTGATCTTCATCCCCATGGCGTTGAGGTCGATCCCCGGGACGCCCAGTTCCTTGGCCGTGGCCATTGCCGCGTCGGCGTAGTTGCTCAGGCTGCCCGGGTGCGCAACCTCGCCCCGGCGGGCCGATGGGGAGGCGATGATGGGCAGTGCGCCGAGCTTCTGGGCATCCCCGACAAATCGGCGGAGAAGCTCGCGATACGTCGTACTGGCCGGCGCAAAGGTCTCGGAGAAGTCCTGGTTGGGATACATGTTCTGCGGACCCCGGTCCTTCGAATCGTTCGTGCCAAACTCGATGATGACGTAGTCGCCCGCCTTGATTGAATCCAGGATCTTGTCCCAGCGGCGTTCCTTCAGGAAACCCTTCAGGGTCTCGCCGGACTCGGCGTGGTTGGCCACGGCGACCTCGGGCTTGAACCAGCGGGGAAAATACTGGCCCCAGCTGCCGCCCGGCGAGCCAGGCTGGTCAACGACGGTGGAGTCCCCCAGGACGAAGACGGTGATGGCGTTGTCCACCTTTTGAATGTCGATTGCGGCTACGGCCGGGTGGGAGTCGCTGAAGGTGAGGGTCATCCTGTCGTCCCAGCTGCGCGAGATGGCCCGGTTGGCGGCCTTGTCCCATTCGCGGCTGTCCAGGTTCACCTCGCCGCCCGTGGATATCTGCGGCCTCCGGATATTGACCGTAAAGGTGCGGGTCTCGAACTGTCCGGCGCCCGTATGGAGGTGCTCGACCATCAGGCGCCGCACCTCGGCCTTGACCGTCGTGTCCGCCTCGGCCGTGGGATCGCCCAGGGTGACCGTGACGCGGTAGTTGCCCTCCGGCACGGCGACGGAGAACACGATGGGCTTTGCCGAGGTGATGGCGCCGGCGTGCAAGGGATCGCTGTCGTCCCGGGTAATCGCAGTCACCGTCGTGCCGGGTTCGAACCCGTAGCCCGTGTCTGCTGAGTATGCGGCGCCCGGCGCAACCAGGGTGTAGCCCGGGGCGGCCTTCTCGGCCCCGAACTGGAAATGATACGACAGCGCGGGCGGGGCGGGCGCAGCCGCCGATCCGGGGTCGGCCGCGGCGATCGAAGCCGCCTTGTCGGAATAGAACGGGGCCAGCGGATCGCCCGGGAGAAGCTTCAGCCCGGCCACCACGCATTCGGCGAGAATCTGGGCACCGGCGAGATTTGTGTGAGTGTGCTCTTCGGGAGTCACCTGGGGGAAGAGCGTCATCGTCTTGTCGCGGCCCAGCGCGTCGTAGCGGGCTGCGGCAATTTCGTTCAGGTTGATGAAACCGACCTTTTCCTGTTCGGCGACCTCGCGGGTCCAGGCGGCATAGTTGGCCGCGCGCCGGATCTTGCCCTCGGCGTCCCATTGCTTGTGCGGGACCATGGAGCAGACGATCGGCGTGGCCCCCTTGGCGCGGGTGTCCTCGATGAACTTCCGCAGGTACCAGCCGTAGCTGTGCACGACCTCCTGCTTCGACGTGAGCATGTTGACGATTTCCTTCTGCTCGTCGCCGACTCCCGGGATGGATCCGCGGGCCCGGTAACGGTCGTTGATCGCGCCGCTGTCGTTTGTGCCAAACTGCATGACGACAAAGTCACCGGCCTTGATCAGCGCGAGCGTGCGATCCCAGTTCCCGCCTGTCAGATAGGTGCGGCTGCTCAGGCCCCCGACCGCCCGGTTGACCACGTTGATCTTGGCCGGGTTGAACAGGTCGGCGATAGTGTGCCCCCAGCCCCACTGGCCCTCGGCCCCCTTGCCCTGGCCGTCATCGAACCCGTTGCGGACGGTCGAATCGCCGATGAGGATCAGCGACGGCAGGCTCGGGTTTGCCGGGACGGGCATGACCATGCGCGGCCTCTTCGGAGCCGCCGGTGCGGGTGCGGCGGCGGACGGTGCGGCTTCCTGGCCGAAAAGGAGACCACCTGTGGCGAGGATGCTGAACAAGGCAAGGATCGGTGTTTTCATGCGTGAAGGAAAGGGAGGGTGGGGTACTGTATCGTTGAATGACGAACGGGGAGGGGGCTTTGTCACTTTTTTCGTCCTGACCGACACCATTTTCCGGGACGGCCGGTCCAGATTGGACACCCAGTCCATGCTGAGTCGAGAAAAAGCAAATTGGGCCGAATAAAAACAGCAAAAGGCCATTGCTTGTCCGCCGTAGCCTTTTGGCGCGGGCGGCCATGGCCGGCCCACCGGAAGGAAATGTTGCCTCTGGAGGAGGAAAGCCGTCTCTGTTCTCGACAAAACATGAGCATCGAACTCTCCGTTCACGACCGCCTTGTGCTCTATTTGACGGAGGCCGGGGTCGGTTTCAGGCAGCTTCACCATGAACCGACGCCGACATCCGCGGATGCCGCCCGCGTCCGGGGCGAACCGATTGGCAGCGGGGCCAAGGCGCTGCTTCTCAAGGCAGACGATCAATTTCGGCTGTTCGTGCTGCCGGGGGACCGGCGGTTGGATTCGGCTTCCGTAAAGAGGCAGCTCGGGGTCGGACGGCTGCGCTTTGCCTCAAAGGAGGAACTGCTGGCCCTGACGGGCCTGGTTCCGGGCTCCGTGCCTCCCTTTGGGCAGCCTGTCCTGCCCTATGAACTGACGGCGGATGTGACAATCGGTCAAAACTTCCCCACGGTTGCCTTCAATGCAGGAAGCCTCACCGAATCGATAATCATGTCCGCGGCCGACTGGGAACGCGTGGCCAAGCCAGCCCGGATGCCGATTGTTGAGGCCGAGGCCTAAGACCTCTCGCATAGGGCCTCAGGCATAAGACCTCAGGCATAAGACCTCAGGCATAAAGGCATAAGACCTCAGGCCTCCAGTATTGAATTTCATTCAATACTGGAGGCCTGAGGTCTTATGCACGCGAGAGGTCTTATGCACGCGAGAGCCAAAACAAGCTCCGTCCTCTACGGCAGGTTGTAGACCTCGACCAGGGCGATCCCGGCCGACGTGCCGTCGGCGCTCGTCACCTTGGCGGTATAGGCTCCCTGCCCGCTGGTGCCGGACGGCAGGGTGACTACCATCGCGCAGTCGTTGGACCCCGGGGTGATGGTGCTGGCGAAGACGCTGTTCATGATCGCCGTTGTCGCCGGCTGGATCCCCGCCGCAACGGCCGAATTGCCCGGGACCGGGGCGGTACCCCATCCGGTGTTGGTCGCAATGACATTCCCGGCAGAGTCATACAGAGCCAGCTTGGGCTTGGCCAGGGTCGGCGCCGGGGCACCGTTCAGCGACGGGCCGACGGCACGGATCAGCAGGGTTTGAGAGGTGCTGCCAAAGATTGTGAATCCGGCGTCCAGGAATTCATATTGGCTGATGCCGGTCCCGTTGCCCGATCCGCCACCCGCCCCGACGTAGCCTCGCGTCGAAATGTTGGCCAGGTATGAGCTTGGCGCGATCGTGGGAAGGGCCTTGAACGAATCGACGTCGTCCACCTCGACCAGCGCAAGCCCGGGGCCGCCACTGTTGATCGTCACATCCACCGTGTAACCGTTCGATCCGCTTACCGTTACAGGCCCGGTAATCGCCGTGTCGTTGGAATTGGACACGAAAACAGGGGCATAGACCGCCTTCATCGCGTTGATCAGGGCCTGTCCGCCGCCCCAGGCCGAATTGGTCCCCAGAAGAGAGGTCGGGGCGGGGTACACGCCATCGAAAGCCAGTTCAGGAGCGGCGAGGACCAGGCCGGCAAACGCAGCGCTGCCACCATTGCCGGCATTGGCCAGATTCGGACCCGCGCCCATGACCAGGATGTTCTTGGTGCCCGATCCGTAGATGAAGAATCCCGCATCCAGGTCCTGGCCGGTGCCCGAACCCACATAGCCATAGGTGGAGATGTTATACAGGTACGAGTTGACGGCCACTGCCACGCTCGCCGCGTTCGACGTGGCCGAGCCGTACGGATTCGAGGCGACAACCGTGTAAGTGCCCCTTTGCGTCGTGCCAACGTTCGCCAGGGTGAGGGTTGAACTCGTCGCGCCCGCTATGTTGGACCCGTTCAACTGCCACTGGTAGCCCGTGGCGCCCGTGGCCGCGGCGTTCAGGACCGGGCTCGCTCCGGCGCTGACCGATTGGGATGCCGGCTGGGTTGCGATCGAAGGGAGCATGAGGGCGCTCACCGATGAGGGATTGTCCACCGCGTCATTTGCCGGCGTATAGGTGCCTGAAGTCACATACTCGTAGTCGTACCAGCCCCGGGTGGAAGGAGCGGCGGAGGTATTCGTAATCTCCATCCTCAGGGCGTCGTATTCGACGTTTCCGTCGGTCGACAGGGTGATCTCGTTCGAAGCACCAGCCGCATTCAGGTCGCTCGTCGGCCACTGGAATACGACCCACTGGTAAGTGCCCTGGAGGCCGCTGCGGGTTGAGGCATCGCTCGTCTTCAGGGTCGAATTCCCGTTCCACGTCAGGCTGTGTCCGTTCAGGGCCAGAGTCACGTTGCCGTCGGTGGACGCAAACCCGACCGACAGGACCGCATACTGGCCCTGGCTCAACTGGGACGAACTCGCTGTGAAATAGACCTGCCAGGGCGGGCAGGCCGTGGTGACGCCGTTTGTCCCGCTGGCCTTGGGGAGGTGGGCCACGTAGGACGGGATGACGTTTACGTAATTGTCGGTCGTGTCGTTAGTCGAATCGTAGAGCCCGGGATCGAACGAGTTCCATTGCGTGTAGTTCCACGCCAGCAAATTGCTGGTCGCGGGAGTGGAGCCGACCGCTGTGGCGTAGTAGACCACCGCTCCATTGGCATTGTTTGCCTGGAAGTCGCTCCAATAATTCCAGGCTCCGGGGTACTCCCTGTCGTCCTGCCTGGTGACGGGGTCGGTTCCGTGGAGAAACTTGTCGGCCGACCGGGTCGGTGTGCCAATCGTCCATATAGGCGGCGACGTGCCGAAGTTCTCCGGATTAAAGGGGATGGTGACATTCGATGTCTTTCCTCCGCTGACGGAGACGTTGTTCAGGCGGGACTCGCCCCATTGCCCGAGGACGTACGAGGACAGCCGATAGGTGCCCGGGACCACGCCGGGGATCTGCGCATTGCCGCTGCTGTCGTTGTCCGTCCAGTACTGATTTCCCTGGTTGGTGAACTGAAAATTGGCATTGTTGTCGGCGAGCACCGTCCAGGCGGTGTTAGCGGAGTTGGATCCGCCTCCGTAAACCGTTGCGGCGACCGATCCTCGGCCCGACGAAGGGACGTACCCGGAGGCGATGAGGGTGTTGTCGGTGTCCCAATCGGCGAGCGCCGCACCCATCGAACCGAGAGCGTCGTTGAACATCGCCGTGGGTGTGCCGGTGTTGAAGCGGAAATAGACCGGACCAAAAAGCCGGGTGCTGGCGACTCCCTGCGGCGGCGTGTAGCCGAGATTGTAGGCCAGGTGATCGGAGAGCAGCTCTCCCATGCAGATATTATTGGTGAAAATCAGGTCCTGCTTGCCCGGGCCGCCCACCATCGAATCCGTCCTTGGGAACACACCCCAGCACCCGTACGTGCTGCCGTACACGCCGTGCACCTCGTGCAGGTACTCAAAGCTTGAGTAGTCGTACTTCGTGTAGAACTCGCGGGTGAATCCCATGGGCACGGGCAGGCCGTGCAAATCGACGGCTGCGTTCTGCACCTGCCGCCCGGGGTCGGTGGTGCCCGTTACGGACGGATCCGGCTGCGGAATCAAGGTCGGTCCCAGGTTGTTCAGGCCGGAATTGTAGGAATACGTGTTGTTGAAAAGCGTCAGGCTGATCCGAAACACGTATTGCACCTGGCCGAGACTGCCGGCGATGTCGGTCGGGCTGTGCGTGAACACGATGTAGGCGTGAACGCCCGGATCGTTTGGAAATACTATGAAATGCTCCGAGTAGGTGAAAGCGTTGCTCGCATTCGAGGCCGTCGTGATCCACCAATCCAGATAGTGGCCCTGGCTCAGGTCATACCCGGTCGTCACGGTGCCGGTGCCGATTCCGGTGTTGTCCATGTACAGCCCTTTGTATCTTCCGTCCCCTTGGACCTGGGTTGTATCGACCAGATTGTCGGTGTGTCCGGCGAGGACGACATTCCAGACATTGCCTGAGGTCGCATCCCAATCGAGGGTTATCGCCCCGTTGGTGATCTGCCAGTCGGTCGTGGAATTCTTTGTGATCGAGAGCTGGCCCATGACCGGCCGGACGGCGCCGAACAGCAAGAAAACGGCCACGGCCAGCCACAGGCGCGTCCTGTCGACCGGTCCGACTCGCAAGTTTGGGAAAAGGATCACTGATTTGCCGCCGGGGCGGGTTTCTTTCCGCTGTCCGGATTCGGAGTCGCCGCTTTCACAAGAAAATCGCGCCAGGAGCCATCGTCAACATGTTCAAGGGTGCCACCAAAATGGATGCTTTGCCTGAGGGGCGCGTAGCCAAGCTTGTCCAGGCTGGCGGACACCAAGCCGGCGTTTGAAAGCAGTTCGGCAACCCGGCCGCGGGCGCTCAGCTGCAGATCCAGGCTCAGCGGCCGGGCCCGGAAGGACAGGCCGTTGGCTTGGGCAATCCGGCCGGAACCCTGAAGGCGTTCGCTCGGAGCGGTCATTTCAAGATCGACGATGCGGATCGAGCGGTCGGGCCCGCAGACAAGATCGAGCGTTAGCTTTTCATATCCTATCTCCGAGACCTGGTTTGTGAAATCGAGGACGGCTTCCGTGGCCTTGGGAAGATGGATTTCGCCCCCGCCAGAGAAGGCGTGCTTGATCCCGACAAGAGAACCCATGAACGAGCCCACCGAGCCAAGCGTGTCCGAGACCGGAGTTTTGATCTCCGGGAGCGAGTCGGCGACATCCGTCTTAAGCAGCCGGATTATTCCCCCCATGCTCGTCAGCTGGAATCCGCCCTCGGTGCGCGCGATCAGGTCCTCCAAGCCGGTCCCGGCGCTGGTGAACTTGCCAGTGACGGAAAAACGTCCTTCGAGAAGAGGATCCTGCCCGTGTTGCGGCTCGCCAAAGAAGGGCGCCGCCTCGACATCGTTCACGGCGGCCGTGGCCTTGAGGCTGTACGGAAACGCGGCCGCCGGATCGAAGGAGATCGATCCATCCGCATTTGCCGGGGTGTGCTTCGGGAGGCCTCCGCGGCCGTACAGCAGGCGCAGGGATCCCGGGCTGAGGTCGAAGGTCCCTCCCACGTCGACGAAGACGCGGTTCCATGCCCGCAGGCGGTCGAACCCGATTGTCACCCGTCCGGTCCGGGTGCCCCAGAATGGAACCCGGTCCGCGGGTCCCGCGGGGGGACGCCCGGCTTCGGGGCGTGGCAGGGGCACTCCGGCAGCTGCGGCCAACGGCACCGCCAGGAGCCTCAAGTGCCCGAGGGTCGCGTCCTGGCTGGTCAATTTGGCATCGATGCGGCCCCCCGTGCCGTCCCGGCTCCACGTGCCCTCAGCCGACAGGTCCGATGTGCCCGGGCCCGAGGCGACTTTTAATGGCGCCAGAAATCCGACCGAGCCATCGGCGTTGAAATCCAAATGAACGCTCCCGGTCACGGATTTTGCCGGGTCATGTCCGAGGACGGTGAATTTCGCCTCCGCTTCCGGCGCGTTGCCCGTGCCGGCGGAAAAATCGCCAGAGGCTGAGCGACCGATCATCCAGTGGAGCCCGGGAAATGCCGGTTCTGCGGCGAGCGCGTCCAGGTCGGCGTGCCACGTACCGGTGATTGCGATCGACGGGTCGTCGCCGGCGACACGGGCCGCCTTCCCATCGAAACTTGCCAGGCGCCGGCCTGCACTGGCAAGAACAAGCGGCGCCGCCTCGACCTGCCAGCCTTGGGATGCGTAATCGGCGGTCAGGGCAAGTGAGAGATCCAGCCCCCGCCCGATCACGCCTCCCGCCCGCAGAATGGAGACGCCGGCCGCCGAGAACGGACCCTTCGAGCGCAGGGCCAAGTCTCCGTTTACGGCGCGGACCGCGAATTGCCCGGCCACGTCGCCCCCGGCCAAGGCGACTCGGAAATCCGGGGCTGCAAACCACGCGACCGGAAGTCCCCGGATCGAGCCCTCAAGCCAGTCGGCGCGGGGGTCTGACACCTTCATGCTTCCGGTGTTCTCGTCGAGCACAAACGGTTGGAGCGATTGCACGAGTGCGTTCGGCCCGGTGGCGGAAATGGCGACCCGCAGTTGATCGACCCGGAGGGTTTGCCCGCTGTGGGCCAGGTCGAAACGCAGGTCGACAACGGTGGTCCCGAGGCGAACCAGGGCCGGCGCCAGGGCGCCCAGGCGGCTGACTGTTGTGTTCAGCCGGCCGAGCGCATGCACCCGTGTGAATGCTGCATCCGCATCGAATCGCCCGTCGCCGTCGGTTGAGAAGGCGGGCAGGGGATGGTCCGGAAAAAATGGCGCGAAGTCGGAGTCGCGCAAATCGATCTTCCAGCCACCCTCGAGGCGGCCGCTCGCGTCGGGGAATCGTGCGTCGACCGCGGCAATGCGCCGGCTGCCACGGCTGAGGCCGAGGGTAAATTGCCCTCCTCCCGGGTCACGGGATGCCGCGATGTCCGCCGACACGGCCACATTCTCCGGGAGGGATCCGCCCTTGGCGGAAACCTCGGCCTCGATCTCGAAGCGTTTGAGGGTGCGCGGCGACGCCATCGCGATGAACAGGCGGCCATGGGCGGCAACGACCGTCACGGACAGGTCGGAATTGACGACTGCGTTTTCGGCATCGATTGCGAAGGTCCCCTCGCGCCCTGCGGCCAGGCCGCCGCCCTTGAGGGCAACGTGGACGCGCCTCGAGGCACCCCTCGATTGCCCGGGGACCAGGACATTGCCGTCCAGGTCGGTCCCATCCATCGACACATCGCAGGGCAGCGCCCAACCGTTCATGATCTCCCGCAGGGTAAATGCCACAGCCTGCGCGGTAATGACTTCCGCCTGCGCGGCCGCAGCCTGCCCGGCGTCCCCCGGGGCCGCGACTGCCTTTGTCGGCGCGGGGCCCCCGCCTCGGACGCGGCTCAAGTCGAGCGTCCAGTCCTTTGCCGCCAGGCTTTCGACCCGGATCCTTCTCTTGAACGCTGCGTCCAGGAGCGGAAGCCTGGCCCGCAGGGAGGGCACCGTTAGAACTGCGCCGTTTAACTCCAGGCGCAAATCGTCGATTTCCAGTTTCCCAAATCCTGCGGACACCGACCCGACGGATCCTTGAACCGGCAGGTGCGCGGCGAGGAATGCCTGCGCAATCCATGTCTGCACGATCGGCGCAAACGCAAGCGCCGCAAGAATGGCGGCAAGCGCGAACGCATACCCGAGATATCTCAGAACTCTGCGAAAAAATTTCACTCGACCGACGGTTTCAACTGAAACCGAGGACCGGATGCGGCTCGTAGGGTTCCTCGAGGGAGGCGTTATCTTCAGGGGTTAGGCGCACCGAGAGCGCCGCAACCGCATCCTTGAGATGGTGAGGCTGGGTTGCTCCGACGATAGGCGCGGTGATGAACGGCTTGCCGAGCATCCACGCCAGGGCGATCTGGGCGCGGGGAATGCCGCAGCGCTCCGCAACCTCGCCCAGGCGGTCGACCACCTTGCGATCGCTCTCTTCGGTCCGGGAGTACATGCCGTTGCCAAATTGGTCGCTCTGGGAGCGTTTGGAGATTTCTGTCTTCCAAGGGCGCGTCAGGCGCCCGCGGGCGAGGGGGCTCCAGGGAATGACTCCGATCCCCTCGGCCAGGCAGAGCGCCATCATCTCCCGCTCCTCTTCGCGATACAGGAGATTGTAGTGGTTTTGCATGGAGACGAAACGCGTCCAGGAGCGCCGTTCCGCGAGGCAGAGGGCCTTGGCAAACTGCCAGGCGTACATGGAGGAGGCGCCGATGTAGCGCGCTTTGCCCGACTTCACCACCTCGTGCAGCGCCTCAAGGGTCTCCTCAATCGGCGTCTCATAGTCCCAGCGATGTGTCTGGTAGAGATCGACGTAATCCATCCCGAGGCGCCGGAGGCTTTCGTCGATCTCGTGGAAGATGGCCTTGCGCGAAAGGCCCCGGCCGTTGGGCTCATTGCGCATGACACCGTGCACCTTGGTCGCGACAACGACGGCTTCCCGGCGGGCATTGCGCTTGAGGAAGCGCCCGAGCACCTCTTCGCTGGCGCCGCTGGAATAGACGTTGGCTGTGTCAAACAAGTTTATCCCCAGGTCCAGCGCCTGCCGAAGGAACGGCTGGCTGTCCTCCTCGCTCAGGCTCCACGCGTGGCGCCCCATCTTGAGGTCGCCGGCGGGAGCAGTTCCGTAGGTCATGCAGCCGAGGCCGATGCGTGAGACCTTGAGGCCGGTCCTGCCGAGTGTGACGTAGTCCATTTTGTCGGGTGTGGTTCCGAACTTAGCCTGCATCCATCACAAATTCCGACGAGATTGGGCAATCTTCATCGGTTTTGTGATGGATGCAGGCTAGGAAGGGAACCCACCCTGGGAAGATTGCCCGGTATGGGTCCGATGACAAGGCGCTTTGAACAACGGGACGACACGCACCCCTCACGAAACCAAGCCGTTGGCAAAAAGGCCGGAGGGGCTTCCCAGGCCGAAGGCGGTCGTGCCGCCCCGGGTTTCAAGGGAGACCCTCACCTGGCTGGTCGCGGGGGTGATTTCCTTGAGAAACTGGATCTGAAGGGCGGCCGGCTGCGGGGAATGGCCTCCGGCGGCCAGCGCCGTCTGGAGATAATCGAAATAGGCCGTATTGTTGACGTGACCGTTGCCGTCGAAGTCCGAGTACCGGACCGAAATCTCCGGCCCTGGCGAACCCTCCGTCGGTGCTTCGAGCAAAAACTTCTCCAATTCGGGAAAAAAGACGGCACCAGGATGGGTGGGGAACCCGGCGGCGATTTCGCGGGGAACCCGGCAGATCATTTTGGCGCCGATGTTGAAATAGAGCCACACCGACGAGCCTGAAACGACGAGTTCACTCCCGCAATAGGCGCGAAAATCCCGGTATCCCTTGAAAGCCCGGATGCCGGAAGACCAGGTGCAAACCCGCAGCGCCTCCTCATAGCGCGGATAGCGGTGCACCGAGACGGCCATCCGGTGCAGCACCCAGGATTCGCCGCGGGTCGCCTTCGCATGGGCGCCCGATCCGCTCTGGTCGGCGTGCCGGATCGCCGCCTCCTGAAGGAAGGCAAACAGGCTCCGAAGCGACAGAAGGTTCTCCCGGTCGACGTTCCAGTAGGACACCGAGCCGTCGAGGGTGAACTTCTCTGAAATGTTGTCCATGCAGGCTAGGGCGCCGGCTGACCTGCAGTCTCGGCGGCCTGCGCGGCCAGCAGGTTCTGGACGATTGCGCGCGGAACGGCAAAGACCGTGCCGTGGCGCATGCCTTTGGGCATGACCAGCAGGGATGAAATGTCCTCCCATGTCTTGAAGTCCCGCGTACGGACGGCGCCATAGCGGTGGGCCCTGTAGCAGTCGAAGAACACGACCGCGTCCCCGCCGAGCCGGATCGACGTGGGACCCTCCGTCCAGCTGTCGGGCGGATTGAGGGGCCTTGGGTCGAGCTCATAAGGTCCCTCGATGTCATCCGCCGTCGCCATCCGCAGGTTCTTCATCGGCTTGGGAAACTTGCTCTCGTCCTTGAAGAACAGGAGGTATCTTCCGTTCAGCGCCAGAAGGGTTGCATCGATGCAATTGAAGCCGGGATCGAAGAAAAGCCTCGTGGGGGAGAAGGTTTCGAAATCCCGGGTCGTCGTGGCATAAATCCGGTGGTTGTAGCCGTCCTCGGCAGTCCCTTCCGTGGCCGGGAACCGGCCGGGAATCGTGGTCGACCAGAAGATGACGAATTCCCGCCGCTTCGCGTCCCAGTCCAACTCCGGCGCCCAGCAGTTGCGCGCCGTGGGCTCGTGCCCCATCACGGGCAGGGCGCGCTCGGCCGACCAGTGAAGGAGGTCCCTCGAAGAGGCGAATCCGATCGTGCGATCGGTCCAGCTGTCGGTCCACACCATGAAATAGGTGCCGTCGGGCCCCTGGGCGACGCAGGGATCGCGCATGAGCTTTTCCTTGCCGACCACCGGACGCAGATAGCTTTGATCGCCTTTCAGGGCTTCCCACTTGAGGCCGTCGGTGCTCCACGCGAGGTGAAGGCCGTCCTCGCCATTGTCGCGGAACGAGCTGAATAGGTAACAGGTCTGGGGCAGGGGGGGCGGGGCCTGGGCCCGGATGCGGGCGGTTTGCATGCCTAAGGCGAGGCAGGCGATCAGGAGAAGGCGAAGGTGGCGCATGGTTCGGTCGAACCAAAACTGATGAACCCGGGTCGACCGGCATTCAACCAGGAACTGGCCGCCCAGGTTTCTGCCTTGAACGGACGAACGGCGGGCGTCATCCACGGGATACGATGCGCAATCTTGCGATCCTGTGCTGTTTGCTCCTCGGACAGACGCCCGCACTGAAGGCGGACCAGACGATCGAACTCAACGGCGATGCGGGCGGCAGGCGCTTTGACGGTATTGGCGCCGTCAGCGGCGGCGGCGCCACATCGGTCCTTCTGAAGGATTATCCCGACCTCCAGCGCGGGCAGGTGCTGGACCTGCTCTTCAAGCCCAAGTTTGGCGCCTCGATGAGCGCTCTGCTGGTCGAGGTTCCGGGCGACGGAAACTCGACTCAGGGATCGGAACCGAGCCACATGCATGCGCGAGGCGAGGCAAACTTCAGCCGTGGGTACGAGTGGTGGCTGATGAGCGAGGCGAGGAGGAGAAATCCCCGCCTGACGCTCGACGCCTGCGCCTGGGGCTGTCCCGGCTGGGTGGGAGGCGGCACCTTCTGGTCGCAGGATATGGCCGACTACTACGCGGCCTGGATCAGGGGCCTCAAATCGGCCTACGGGCTCGACCTCGATGCAATCGGATGTCGCAACGAGAAAGGAGTGAACGAGGACTTTGTGAAGATGCTCCGGGCCACCCTCGACTCCAACGGCCTCGGCAAGGTCCTGGTGCACGGATTCGACAACTGGGGCAGGACCAAGTTCGACTGGACGGCGGACCTGGCGCGGGATCCAAAACTCAGGTCGGCGGTTGACGTGCTCAGCAACCACACCCTTTGGGAGACGCCGGCCCCCGATGCAGTGAGGCAGATCAGCGACACGATGAACAAGCCGATCTGGAACACCGAGGAGCACGTCTACAAGGAAGGATTCGATTGCGAGATCAGCCTCGTGAAGTCGTTCAATGAAAACTACCTTACAAGCGGGGCGACAAAGATCGTCAATTGGTATCTCGTCGGATCGACGTACCGCATCGAGCCCTATGCCGAGACGCCCGCCGCCATGATCGCCAACACCCCCTGGAGTGGGCACTACTACGTCCGGGATGTCCTATGGGGTTACGCCCACTACGGGCAGTTCACCGAGGTCGGCTGGCATTATCTCAATGGGGCTTGCGGCCGCCTGAAGGAGGGAGGGACCTTCGTGACGCTCGTGTCGCCCGGCGGCGACTACAGCGTCATAGCCGAGACCAGGGATGCAAAGGCGGAGCAGGCTGTCTCCTTCAGGGTCACCGGAAAGTTGCCGGCAGGCCCGCTTTGCGTCTGGCGCAGCAATGAGGCCGAGCAGTTCGTCCGGCAGCCGGACCTAAGTCCGGTGGACGGGTCATTCACCCTAATCATGCAGCCCAGCTCGATCTACTCGATTTCGACGACCACCGGTCAACAGAAGGGCTCATTTGGCGGCATTCCTGCCGATTCGGACTTTCCGTTTCCGTATTATGAGACTTTCGAAGGCTACTCGAATCCGGCCAGATGGGGATATTTGCCGCATTACACGGCTGACATCTGCGGCGTCTTCGAAATCGCCGACCGGCCCGACGGGACCGGCCGGTGCCTGCGGCAGGTCGTTGGCCAAAAGGCGCAGAGCTGGGCTCCCGAATGGATGCCCTACACGATAATCGGCGACAGAAACTGGGGCGACTTCGAAGTCAGCGCCGACATTTGTCTCGATTCCGGAGGCTGGGCCGGCGTGATGGGCCGCGTCAACGATACCGGAAACGGCTATGGATGCGTTCCTAGAGGATACTACGTCCGGTTTGCTGCGGACGGCAGTTGCTCGCTCTACGCGGCGGTCCAGGCGCCGGGCGCCGGTGCCGGAAGGCTTTTGGCAGCGGGGAATGCGGGCGGGGCGCCCGGCCGGCCTTGGCGCAACGTGAAGCTGCGTTTTCAGGGGGCGGCAATCACCGCCTTTGTCGACGGCGTTCAGGTGCTGCAGGCCGTCGACGCGTCCTATCCGCGGGGGATGGCGGGATTTATCACCGGAGGCGACGCCGGGACCAGGAATACGGCTTGTTTTGACAATGTTCTTGTGAACGCGGTCGGCGCCGCGGCTCCCAGCCCGACCGTGTTCAGGCCGGATCAGCTGCCGATGTATTAACCCGAAGATTTCATGAAATTCGGCCACAATCTCATCCAAACCGCTCTCGGAAAAGGGCCTCAGACTCCCTGCGATGTGCTTGCAAGCACACCTCGGTCGTCTTTGACCCTTTTCCCTCGGCGGTTTGGCGATCTTTGGCCGTTTTCATGAAATCTTCGGGTTAAACCGCGAAACGCCGGCGCGTGGCGCAGCCGGCCCATTGGGCGAATTACGGGGCCGTTTCCAAGGCTGCCGGTGAGGCCTGTGCGGACCCTGCACGCGTTTGGTGCGCCACGATCAGGGTATAGAACCAAATGATGATATTTTGGAGCGGGAGCTGCAGGGGCGTCGGCAGGGAATAGATGATCATGACGGTCGGCACCCACACGGCCCAATTGGAAATGAGGATTGGCAGCACCTGCCGCCGGTACCACCCCGCGGTTCGTATGTCCGCCAAAAACCTGTTCCGGCCGCGCACTGCCTGGTAGGCGGCCGCCACAGTCGGAATCGCGAAAATCGGACAGTATACGAACTGGTCGAAGAAGGCCTTGAGGGTGATTGTGGCTGGGGAGTGTCCTGTTCCAAAGAAATGTGCCAGCAGGCGATACCAGACATCGATCTCGAGCCCCTTGTAAGTCCAGAAAGCCGTCAGGAGGAGCCCTTGAATCCAGCTGTACTGCGGCTTTCGCCCCGCGATTCCGCATTCCAAGCGGATGTACAGGAACGGCAAAACCCCGGCAAAAAGCGCTGTCGACGCCATGCCGTACGCGAGTCCGGCGGACTGTCGCACCTCGACCAGGCGCGTCAACAAGGCGTGGACGCGGGGCTCGTTGTAGTAGGCAAGGACAAGGGCGAGCGCCGCAAGCTGCAGGGCCAGGCCCGGCCAGAGATTGGCTCTTGCGCCGCGCAGGCCTGACCGCCACGGGGCGGCCGTCGATGGGAGGGAAGCATCCACAAAAGGCGAATCGTCTCAGAAGGAAGGGACGGAAGGCGAGCCGTTAGCGTCTTGTCATCCGGCCGGGAGCGTTCCAATCTCGCCGGCGATGAAACCCTCCCCATACCTCGCCCTTTTCACGTGTGCCGTCCTCGGATTTGCCCGCGTCGCTTCGGCGGCCGACGCACCCGCTCCGAAGGCGCCCTATGTCCCAAAGGAGCCGCCCACTGAAGTCATCCAGTTCGATCACACCCGGGTCGACACCGCCTTCCAGACAGGCGTTGGCGGCAATTTCAACTCAAACACCCACTACAAGGTGGTTGCCGGACGGCGCGTGGCACCGGGCTTTGTGGAGGTCCATACGCGCGACACGGACGTATTCTATATCGTCGGCGGCTCGGCGACCTTTGTGACCGGTGGGACCGCGGTGGATCCCAAGGAGGTCAGCCCGAATGAGATCCATGCGACCTCGATAACGGGCGGAACCGAACGGCACCTCGCCAAGGGAGATGTCATCATAATCCCGCACGGCATTCCCCACCAGTTCACCAAGGTGGACGGCACTTTCCTTTACTTCGTCGTCAAGGTCACGGAGTAACGCGCGCTGGGTGAAACCGCCGGGGTGCGGCTGAATCCGGCCAGAAACCGGATTCAGTGGTTTAATTTTGCGGCTTTACGTGCCGATTATCCACAGTATCAACTATCTGTGGCCTTGATACCCTGCTTCGGCCGCCTGCCCCAACATGTCCACGATATTCGCGCTGCCCAAGAAGTCCGCGTCGATTGAGGCCAGCCTGCGCGCTTGGGCCCTCGACGACGCGATGAGCTTCATGGGCGAGTGGGACAGGGCCGGGATCACCGCCCATTACTGGCAGAAGGACATCAAGGAGCTGGCATCCGACACGGCCACCCTGTGCGTGACCCAACTGGAGAGCGACAGGATGCAACTCAGGCTTTTCGGCAGGGAGCCGGGCGGCAAGGAGACCTGGAGGCTTTCCCAGGGGATCGAACTGGTGAGGGACCTCGCCAGGAAGAAGGGCTGGCAAATCTCGTTCGAAAGGGATCCGGCAAAGGGCTGCCGGTGCGTAATCGAATGATGGCGGGATTCGGGAGGCCGGGCTAAGGCTTGGTCGAGATCTTCAGGATGTTGATGGAATAGGGCGCCAGGGTGCGCGTGAATCTGGCTCCGAATCCGCTTTCCCTGGCCGGGACCGGGACGATCTTCCTTGGCTCCGCGAGGGAGTTTGTGTCCGAGGGGTTGTCGGCCTTCATGACAACCGACTCGCCTTCGGACGCCACCGAGGCGGCTCCCTTGATCTCCAAGCGGATGTCCTGCGATGTACCCATGGGATTCACCAGCTTGAGGTAGATGGTGCCCGTCTTGCTGTCGCGGGTGGCGCCATGAAACAGGGTCGGCACCTGCTGGGGCGGGGGCGGCTGGCCGCCGCGAGCGGCGGGCGGCTGCCAAGTGCGCGAGCCGATGTTTTCCGCGCTTGTCGCCAGGATCTCATCGCCGCGGTTGTTGTTGAACATGGCCTGCGCGTAAAACGCCGGCGAACCGTAGCTGCCAAGGGCATCGTAGCCGATCAGGTCTGTCGGCCATTGCATGCCGCCCGGGCTGACGTTGACGAAGAGGGGGGCGTACGAGGCCATGATGACGATGTCCGAATTGCGCTCCAATCCGGTCATGTACGCAGCGTCCCCAATGGCGCCAGTCATGTTGGGCGTTGGGGCGCCGATGCGGGTGGCCCATTCCCCCTCAAAGATCTTCGGGCCGGAACGGTCGTATGTGTCGTAATCGGTCGACCTGGCCTCGGATTGCTCCGCCGATCGCGTGTAAAGATGGCAGTCATAGACATCCGCCTTGCGGGCCTTTGCATAGGTGGTGACCCGGCCATTGGGGCCGCTGCGGGCGGACGAGTCGATCAGCTGGAGCTGCGGATACCTGGCCTTTATCGCGTCATAGATCTGGGTGAAACGCGCGTCATAGGTGTCGCGCCAGTCCTCATTGCCGATCTCGACATAGGTGAGGGCAAAGGGAGCCGGATGGCCGTCCTGTGCCCGCCGGGCGCCCCACTGCGTGGAGGTGTCGCCGGCGACGTACTCGATCTCGTCGAGGGCATCCTGGACATATGGCGCCAGGTCGGCTCCGGGCGCGACCGCGCCGCCATTGCGGAGCGCCAGGCCCGCATAGACCGCAAGGACGGGCTGCATCCTCAGGTCCTCGCACCATTCCAGGAATTCCAGCAGGCCCATGCCGTCCGAGGAATGATAGCGCCAGGCGTCGTCCATGTGGCCCGGGCGCCGGGAAATGTCGCCGATCGTTTCCTTCCAGTTGAACCGGGTGGCCAGGGTGTTTCCTTCGAGGTAATTGCCCCCGGGAAATCGCAGGAACGCCGGCTTGTACTCGGCGAGCAGCTGCATGATGTCGGGCCGGTTTCCGTTGGGCCGGTTGTTGAATGTGGGCGGAAAGAGCGAAACGTTTTGGAGCCAGATTGTGCCGCTTCCGGCCGCCCAGATGACAAAACGGTTGTTCTTCGATGAGCTGATGCCGGCGGCGGTCCTAAGCGTGACTTCGTATTTCGCCCAGGACTCGGACACGGCGGGAACCACACCCGTGGCAAAGGTTTCCGGCGCGTCGTTGCCGGCGAGGGCGAGGGTCAGGGGGCCCTTGAAGCCGGGAGCGGCCTTTGCATAAAATGAGGCGTGGTAGGTGCATGAGGGACGGACCGGGATGCCCCAGAAGCCGCCGTTCGAAAGGCCGGCTCTCTGCCCGGCGCCCGCGGCGCTGAATTCGAACCTCAGGCTCGTCCTAAGCGCGTCGTTCAAGGGCACAGCCTTGTCAAGGGCAAGCGTGCCGGTTCCGCCGTTTTCAGCGCTCACGGTCCAGTGCGCCGGATCGCTCGCGTTGTCCTGAAAGGCTCGGTTGGCGATGAGTTCGCCGTAAAGTCCGCCGTCGTAGGAATAGTTTATCTCCTCGGTCATCAGGCCGTACAGAATCGGGCTCGAATGGCCCTTGACCAGGCTGGCGTCGATGGTGATGGCCGGCGCCGGCGGTTGCGCCTGGGCGCCGCCGTCGGCGCCGTGCGCCAGGACTGCGGACGCTATGATCAGCAGGGCTTGCGGGGCGCGCCACAGTGCGGAGGAAACGCTGGGTGTATTCATTGTGTTGCGTTGGAGGGGAAATGCGCGTGACGGTTCGCTCAACCGGCGGTCGGCAACTCGAGGACGAATGTCGCCCCTTTTCCCGGGCCGCCGCTTTGGGCGTGGAGCGAGCCGCCCATCTCCTTGGCGGCGTTCGCGCTCGAATGCAGGCCGTAACCGTGGCCGTTAACCTTGGTTGTGTAGCCGAAACCGAAGACCCGCGTGATGTTCTCGGGCGCTATCCCGACGCCGTTGTCAGTCACGTAAATCTGGACGCTGCCCTCGGTCGAAACGCGGACGCCTATGGTGAGCAGCTTCCCGGCATCGCGGGCCTCGTTCATCGACTCCTTGGCGTTTCGGATCAGATTGACGATGATCTGCAGCACCTTCTGGCGTTCGACCCTCACGGGCGGCGCGGGCGAGAATTCGCGGGACACGGACACGCCGTGCCGGTTCAGCGACGCATCGCTGATGCGCAGGGAGTACTCGATCAGCTCCGCGGCGGGCACGAGCTCGGTGATGCCCGTGGCGTGCGCAAAGCTCTGCTGCGCAACCACGATCTGCTTGATGTGATCGACGCCGTCCTGCAGGGCCTCGAGCTCGCGAACGGACTCGGACCGCTCGGCCTGCAGGAGGGAGGCCAGCTGCTCGAGATAGGCCGGCAGCTGGCGGCCGCGCGGATCGGTGGCAAAGAACTCGACGAGGTGATCGCCCTGTTCAACCAGCAGCTGGGCGACCTTGCTCACGCTCGGCACCTTGGACTTGCGGAGGCGCTCCGTCGCAAGGGAGGCCGAGGTGTTCACGCTGTTGAGGGCGTTGCCGAGGTTGTGCAGAACCCCCGTGGCGACCTCGGCGATGCCGGCCAGCCGCGAAGTCTCGATCAGCTCCCGCTGGGCTTCGCGCAGCTGCTCCTCGGTTTCGCGGAAAACCGTCATATCCCAGAAAAGCACCAGCACGCCGATGGGGTGGTGGTCCCGGAAGAGGGGCACCTTCTTGATGTGCATGTAGCGCTTCTTCTGCCCCGCGCGCTCGAGAACGTTTTCGTACTCCAGCACTTCGCCGGTCTGCATCGCGCGCAGGTCGCCCTCGCGGTTCTTGGCGGCCTGGTCGGGCGGAACGATTTCACTGTCGGTTTGGCCGATGATCCGCTCGACCGGCCGGCCGACCATCTCGGCAAAGGCGGCGTTGACGTAGGTGTATCGCCCCTCGGCGTCCCTGCGCGCGATGATCTGCGGCAGGCTCTCGACCAGCGAATGGTACAGGTATTCGGAGGCCCGGATTGTCTCGTTGGACTTGGCCAGCTCGGCCGTGCGCTCCGCGATTCTCCGTTCCAGTTCCACGTTCCTGCGGCGCAAGGCCGCCGTTCGCAGGCGAAAGATGGCAAAGACGCCCAACCCGAGGACGATTGCCGCCGCGCACCAAAACCAGACGGTTTCGTAGAAAAACGGCACCTGCACGATGGCCAGGCTCGCGCCGTCCCTATTCCACACTCCGTCGCTGTTGCACGCGGTAACCCGGAAGGTGTAGGTGCCCGGCCCGAGATTGGTGTAATAGGCCGTGCGCCGGGTTCCGGCCGCGACCCAGTTCGTGTCGTGGCCATCCAGGCGGTAGCGGAAGAGCACCTGGTCCGGCTGGACGAAACTCAGCGCCGTGTAGTCGATTGTCAGCGTCCGCGTGCCGGCCTTCAGGCGGACCCCGCTTCCGGCGTCCAGGGCCTGGTCGTTTCGCAGGACGCGTTCGATTTTCATCAGCGGCGCCACCGTGGATATGGCGGAGACCATCCTGGTATTGACCGCCGCCACCCCTCTCTGGGTGGCGAAGAAAATCGTGCCATCGGCGGCCTTCCAGGCCGCCGGAAACGCCCCGTAAATGCCGTTGCCGACCGCGGCTGGACGGATGCCGTCGCTCGCTGCCGCCTGTCGAAATGCCACGCCGGCCCGCTCGCCCCGGGCCACGGCGAGCAAGTCGGCCTTGGAAGCCCACAGAATCCCCTTGAAGGTTCCGATCCAGAGGCGGCCGGAATCGTCCTCGGTGATTGTCACGACGTGATCGTTGAACGGAATGGAGAAGCTGTCGGGATTGGACCAGCGCCCCTGGCTGAACACCGCAAGGCCTTTTCCCCTCGTTCCAACCCAGAGATTGCCATCCCTGTCGGGATAAACCGAAAAGACCTCGCTTGTCTCAAAGATCGGCTTTGAATAATACACCGTTGCGGCGCCGTCCTTCAGCTTCACGACGCCGGAATCCCGGAAGACGAGACCGATGTAAAGGGCCCCTTCCGCATCCTCGGCAAAGGTGCGTGCAATCGCCACGGGCGGTGGATTGGCCAGGGCCTTCCTTATCAGTTCGGCGTATGATGAGTCGAACTTGCCGTTCTCGTACCGCACCACGCCTCCGCCCTCCTCCGCGCCGATCCAGATCGCTCCGGCCCTGTCCTGGTAAATGGCGTAAACGCGCTTGAACTGGGGGTACACCTGCTGCCTGCCGTCGCGCCACACCCTCAGCGAGGTGGGCGTGCCCAGCCAGGCGCTTCCATCGGCGGCCGGGCAGATTGTCGACACGACGCCGTCGGTTTCGATGATCGATGATTTTCCGTCCGGCAGGATTCGGGTTGCGCCGCCGTTGGGGAGGCTCGCCCAGGTGGCGCCCGCGCGGTCGATCCCTATCGCCCTCACGTTCCCATCCAGCAGCGGGTCCTGCGGCCGCACCATCCTGAATGCGGAGGAGCGAATCTGCCACAGGCCCTCCGTCGGCGTGCCCACCCAGATGCTGCCTTCCCGGTCCTGCATCACCCACCTCGCGTATTCCACCGCGATGGGCACCGTCATGAACGACCCGGCATCCGGACTTTCCAACAGATACAGCTTGTTGGCCGACGCCCATATCTGGCCCTTGCTGTCCGCGTAAAGATGCCGGATTGCCGCATTGCCGAGCCCTTGTTCTGCACCGAATTTCAGCATCTGGCCGTCGCGCAGCCGGAATACGCCCTGCTCGGTGCCGAACCAGAGCGTGCCCAAGGGAGCCTCGGTCATCGGCACTCCCTGGTCGGAGGTCGCGCCGAATCCATTGAAAAGCTTCAGCGAATCACCGTCGAGGTAGGCCATGCCCTTGCTCCGGAGCCACACCCACACCCGGCCCGTCGAATCCATGAAAAGCGAGCGCACGTCGTGCAGCGGCGGCACGACCGGAATGACCGGATCCTTCCGCTCGGCAAACTTGCCGTCCCTGTATTCCCACAATCCGTGCTCAAGGGTCGCAATCCACAGGCGGCCCGTCCGGTCCTTGAGGATCGAAGTGATGGCCATTCCGGACAGGCCGACGAGGTCCATCTTTCCACGCCAGTAGCGCGACAGGCCCCGCTGGGTGCCCACCCAAAGCGCGCCCGTGTCGTCCTCGAGGAGGGCACGAATCTGATTGTCGGCCAACCCGGGCGTGTCCGAGACGCGGTAGGTGGCGAATCTCGCGCCGTCGAAGCGCGTCAGGCCAGCCGTGGTGGCGATCCAGATGTAGCCGTCGCGCGTCTGAACCACGGGCCAGGCGGAGTTGAAAGGCAGGCCGGTGCTGATGTCGTAGATGAACGTGGCGTACGAAACAGGCGTCTGCGCCGGCGGGTCGGCCGCATTCAGGCCCGGGAGAGCCCACGGCGCCACCGCGCCCATCCAGCACAAGATGCCTCCCAGGGCGCCGCCAAATCGGGCGGCCGTCCTGCGGATCCTCCGCGGTCCGGGGCACGGCAGCGTTGACTGGAACGCGTTAAACACGGGGTTAATTCTTTGACCTGGCCTCTGACAGCCTAGCCTGCATCCATCACAAAACCGATGAAGATTGCGCAAGATCGTCGAGCGAAAAGGACCAAAGGCGACCGGGCTGTGCTAGGAGCACAGCGCCGGAAGCCAGAGGACCTTTGCGCCGACGAGATTGGGCAGGATTCGTCGGAGTTTGCGATGGTTGCAGGCTAATCCGACTCGGGCCTCTGTTACAACAGGATAAGACCTCAGCCGGTCTTGCCTATTCATCACCGGGTCTCAAAGCCGGAGGGTGCGGATCCCATTTCCGATCAGCGGCTCCTGGCACTGGGCGCTGAAAGGCCCCACGTTGCGGCGAGCAGCACGCAGCCGGCCGCGGCGGAACAGACGTACAGCCAGATCGCGCCGTTCCAGCCGAATCGATCGACCAGCATGCCCGTGCCCACACCGCAGGCGGACGCTCCGAAATAGCCGAAAAGCCCCGTGAGGCCGACGGCGCTCGATGAAGCCGCCTTTGTGGCGAAATCGGCCGCCGCGACGGCGATGAGCAGTTGCGGGCCGTAAACGAGAAAACCGAGGATTCCAAAAAGGACCGTCATCGCGAAGACCTCGCCCTTTGGGACGAAGAAGAGCGCGAAAAGCCCGGCGATCAAGAGGGCCATGAACGACACCGACACCGGGCCGCGCCGTCCCCTGAATGCCGTGTCGGAAAGCCATCCCGCTGCGTAGGCGCCGAAGATCCCCGCAAACTCAAACGCGGAAAGGGACGCTCCCGCCGCGGTCAGCGTGAAGTTTTTTTCCTCTATGAGATACTTGGGCGCCCAGCTGAGAATCCCTATCCGGACGACATAGACGAAGAAATTGGACAGGCTCACGATCCATACCCACTTGTTCCAAAGGATGTGCTTCCGGAAGACGCCCCAGAAAGGGGCTCCGGCCTCGGCGACGCTTCCGGGAGCGGTCTTTTCCCTGTAGACCTCGACGGGAGGCAGCCCCATCGCCTCCGGCGAATTGGTCAGCCGGTTCAGCAGCCAGAACGACGCCAGGAAACACAGTCCCGCCGGTGCCCAGAACGCCGCCCGCCAGCCAAAGTGGCCGACAAGCCAGCCTGCCCAGATCGCGATGAGGGCTCCCCCGATCTGGTGCGAGGCGTTCCAGATCCCCCAGGCGCGGCCGATCTCCTTGGGACTGAACCAGCTCGTCAGCAGGCGCACACAGGGAGGCACGCCGGTCCCCTGAAAAGCGTTGTTCAGCCCCCAAAGAAGGGCGAATGAGGTGAGGCCCGCGGCAAAGCCGAAGGCGACATTGACGATCGCTGAGAGCAGAAGGCCGAGGCTCAGCAGGAGCCGCGGATTCGCGCGGTCGCCGATTATGCCGCTGAAGAACTTCGAGAAGGCGTAGACGATCGTTGGGGCGCTCACCATGGCGATTCCCCACTGCGTGTTGCTGAAGTGGTGCTCGTGAATGATGGCCGGCGCCGCCATCGACAGGTTGTTGCGCAGAAAATAGAAAAGCGCGTAGCCCGTCATCATCGAATACATCACGCGCACGCGCCAGTACCGGTACAGCCGATCGATCCGCCCGGTGTCGGTCAGCGGTCGCTGCGGTGCTGGTAGCTGGGCCGGCATGGCTGGGGTGGAAGGCGGGCGGGACCCACTGCATGTGAGCCGGCCCCGCGCCAAAGGCGAGGCGATTATGGGTTCAATCATCTGGACTTTTTGCGGTCCAGCGGCTCATCCTGCGCGAGCGCGCGCATGGACCAGCGCGCACTTCCATTCTTCCCGCCCCATGAAGATTTCCCGCCGCACAGCCATCAAGCTCCTCGCAGCCGCTCAGATGCTCGGCGCATCCCGAGCCCTGCGGGCCGCGGCCGGATCCGGCCTTCCGTCGATCCCGCCAGGACCCTTCGCCGGAACGCGCGAATCGCTCAACGCGTACCGGTGCCCGGAGTGGTTTCGCGACGCGAAATTTGGGATGTGGGCCCATTGGGGCCCCCAGTCAGCCGCCGAGTACGGCGACTGGTACGCCCGGAGGATGTATGTCCAGGGCGAGCCCCAGTACCGGCATCATCTTGAGCACTACGGCCACCCGTCCAAGACTGGATTCAAGGAGGTCATAGCCTCGTGGAAGGCCGACCGGTTCGACGCCGAGCACCTGATCGGCCTCTACAAGAATGCGGGCGCCAAGTATTTCGTCAGCATGGGCGTGCACCACGACGGGTTCGACCTTTGGAATTCAAAGTACCAACCCCGCTGGAACGCAGTGGCCAGCGGCCCCCGCAAGGACATCGTCGGGCTTTTCAAGAAGGCCGCCGAACGCCATGGCCTGCGATTTGGCGTCAGCGAGCACTTGTCAAACAGCTTCAGCTGGTTTGGAACCGCGCACGGCAGCGATTCGACCGGCCCCCTTGCCGGCGTGCCGTACGATGGGAGCGATCCCCAGTTCGCGGATCTCTACCACGACTACAGCCAGATGCCCGCGGACTGGGTCGAAAAGGCCGTTCACGGCCCGGCTAAGGGCGGGATGGCGATGAGCCGCAGCGGGCCGGATTCCTGGCGCGAGAATTATTTTCAGCGGATCAAGGACCTCGTCACCCAGTACGAACCCGATCTTCTCTACACCGATGGCGGAATTCCCTTCGAGGACTATGGCCTCGCCCTCGTCGCCCACCTTTACAATACGAGCGCAAATCGCCACGGAGGCGGGGTTGAGGCGGTCTACAACAGCAAGAGCCGGCCCGATGCGGCCGCCGGCATGTGCGTCCTGGACGTCGAGCGCGGCCTCGTCGATGGGATCTGGCCCCGGCCGTGGCAAACCGACACCTGCATCGGCAACTGGCACTACGACACCCGCGCAAGGTACAAGACGCCGAAGCGGGTGATCGACATGCTGGTCGATATCGTCAGCCGCAACGGCAACCTCCTGCTGAATGTTCCGCTGCCGAACAGCGGCATGCCCGATCCCGCAGAATTGAAAGTGGTCGAGGAAATCACGGCCTGGATGGCGGTCAACGGCGAGGCGATCCACGCCACGCGCCCGTGGAAGACATTTGGCGACGGCCCCGGCGCCGTGATCCATCAGGTGCCAGGCCAGCAGTTCAACGAGAACGGCCGCAAGGACTTCACCGCGGAGGAGGTTCGATTCACGACCAAGGGCGCGACCCTTTATGCGTTCTTCATGGGCTGGCCTGACAAGGAGGCGGTCATTGCGCCGCTAAGGACAACCAGCCCCAACGTGGCGGGCAGGGTCGAAGACGTCGCCCTTCTCGGCTACTCCGGACGGCTCGAGTGGAAGCACGACGAACGGGGCCTCGTGGTCCAGCTTCCGCAGCAGAAGCCGTGCGACCATGCCTATGCCCTGAAGGTCGCCGGCCTGGCGACAGCCTGAGCCGGAATTCAGGTCAGGAGAACGACCTTGCCTGTCGTCTTCCTGCCCTCCAGCGCTCGGTGGGCCTCGGCCGCCTCGGCCAGAGGGAAGGCTGCGCCGATTCGCACGCTCAGCTTTCCCGCCGCCAGCCATCCGAACAAGTCGTCGGTCCTGCTCCGCAGCTCGGCCGTGGTCCGTGTGTAATGAACCAGCGTCGGCCTCGTGAAATAGAGCGAGCCTTTTTGCGAGAGGAGCAGCGGGGAAAACGGGGCCACCGGGCCGCTGGAGTTGCCAAACGAGGCGAGCAGGCCGCGCGCGCGGAGGCTGTTCAAGCTCCCTTCGAAGGTGTCCTTCCCGACGCCGTCATAGACGACATCGACTCCCCGTCCGCCGGTGAAACGCCGCGCTGCCTCCGCGAAGTCGTCCCTGGAATAGACCACCACTTCGTCGGCCCCCGCTTCCCGCGCAAGGCGGGCCTTGTCCTCGTTTCCGGCGGTGCCGATCACCCGGGCGCCGCGGAGTTTCGCGATCTGCACCAGCAGGAGACCGACGCCTCCCGCAGCGGCATGAACGAGGGCCGTGTCCCCGGGCTTGAGCGAGAATGTGTCGCAGGCCAGGTAGTGGGCGGTGAGCCCCTGAAGGAGCAGGGCGGCCGCCTGCCGGGAGCCGACACCCTCGGGAAGAGGAACCAGGTGGGCTGCGGGAACGATTGCCTCGTCCGCGTACGCTCCGCTCACCCGAGCGCTTGCCACGCGCTCGCCCGGACTGAATCCGGTCACGCCGGCCCCGACCGCGGTGACGATGCCGGCGGCTTCCATTCCCAGCGTAAAGGGAAGGGGCAGGGGATACAGCCCGCTCCTCTGGTAGGTGTCTATGAAGTTGACGCCCGCCGCCTCTACGCGGAAGCGCACCTCGCCGGCCCTCGGGTCGGGCACGGGCATGTCATCCAGCCTCAGCTTGTCCGCTCCACCGGTTTCGTGTACTCGAATCGCGCGCATGGTCCGAATGGATGCACGCAATTCCGCCTTATTTCAACTCAGACGGGTGGAAGGCAGGTTCAATCGGTCTCGAGCACGATCGTGTCGTACATGATGCCGTTGAATCTTCCGGAGCCGCGCAGCGTGCGCAGGCTGACGGTGTTCTCGCCGGGCTGCAGCTGCGAGGCCGCGAAGGTGAACTCGAACCTCTCGTAAACTCCGCTGCGGTTGGCCGCGCGACGGACGCTGGCGTCGTCGTTGTGGTACACCCGGCCGACCTGCCGACCGTTGACAAGCACGGCGACGTCGCCCGGGCCGCCGGCCACGGGAATGGTCAGGTAGGCGTTGCCGTCCGGAACTGCCTTCACCGTGAACTTGATGGTCCAGGTGCCGGACCTCGGCGCCGCCGGGCCGGGCTGCGCGTAGTACCAGTCCTGCGACTCCTTGCTCTGGCCGATCGTGAAGGTGAGGTCGTAGGGAATCTGGTTGATCAGCTGATTCGAGCGCGGGGCGCTGCCCAGCTTGAATTCACCGGCCATGCGATCCGCCTTGCCCAACTGGAAAACGAGGTTCGGGTGGTACGGGGCATCCCACAAAAGCTCGCCGAGATCGAGCCTGGCGCCCTTGACCTCTATGTTGTCCTTCGCGAAGGACTGCGTCACCGGCCCCTGGGTCTGCCACGCATACAGCGTATAGATGCCCGGCCGCACGGCCGGAAGGGAGAAGCGTCCGTCGGCGTCGGCCTTCACGTAGAAGATGTAGCCGCCCGACTGGGTGTAGAGGATGCTCGCCCTGTCGGCGACCGGGGCGACCCCTTCCGGGGCGCCGCCGCGGCCCAAGGGGCCGTTTCCGGCGTCACCTTCTGCCGGGGGCGCTGAGCGGCGTCGGCGCGCACCCTCCGCCTGGCCGGGACCGCCTGCCCCCGGGCCTCCGTCGGGGCCGGCGCCCCTTCTGCCAAAGGACGGGCGGGGCGGGTTGGTGGGCTGTCCCAGGATTACATAGGCGAATGCGGTCGAGCGATCGTGGGTGAGTCTCAGCGCGCCCGTGACCGTCGTGCGGTCCACGGGGTAGAGCGGCTCGTCCATCCACGCGTAGGGCCATTTGGCCTTTTCCGCCTCGGCTGTCTTTTTCGCGTCGGCGATGATGGCCTCGGGCGTGGGGCCTGCGTTGAAGTAAAGGTACCACGGTCCGTGTATCTTCTCCCCGCTGCGGCCGGTGGCGGATCCTCCGCCGCCGAAGTGGCCGCCGCCGACATAGTTCAGGATCAGCGCATCCTGGTGAACGGCCAATTCCTGCCTGAGCGGGCCGCCCGCGTACGATTCCAGGCTGACCGGAATGAAGAAGACGCCGAAGCCGTGGCCATAGTGTCCCCACATCGGGCTTTCGGCGTAGTACGGGCAGTAGTCGTATTTCTGGTAAACGGATCCGTCAGGCAACCGCCAGGTCTCGTCGCCCATGTTGCCCGGGTCGGAAATCGACTGGAGGAAGGCGTATTTTGGCTGCTGGCCCGTGCGTTCGGCCTCCCAGGCAAATTCGAGAATGTCCCGGTCGAAACGGTACATCGTCCGCATCTCGCCGGTACTGACGCCCGTGGGGCTCTTGATGATGACATAGGGATGCACGCCGCTCTCGCCCTTCAGCATCACGAAATGGTGCTCCAGGTGGAGCGCGCGGTGGTCGATCACGGCGAAATGCACCAGTTCCGGCGTGTTCTTGAACACCTGCACCGTGTCCGTGACAAGGTGGCCGTTGCCCGCATTTGAATCGAGGTAGAAAGTCCGCCGGGCATCCTTGTCGCGCGGCTCGATGCCGTGAAGATTGTGCGCCAGTTCCCGGCCATCCTTGACGACTGAAACGGCACTGAAGTCGCCATTGGCGTCCTTACCGAAGGTGATGGCGAGCAAACCGTTGGACATCACGAGGGACTGGATGTCCGCCGGCTTGTAGCTGTCCACCCTGGCGGGCTCGCCGTTCAGGAGGAGCTGCGCGTCGTCGGCTCCGCGCACCTGAAGGGTCAGCGCGGCCAGCGCGCATGCCCAATATATCCAGGCCAGATGGCCGCCGCTTTTGTTGGAGTTGTTCATGATTGGATTCCTGGCTTGAAAAGAGAAGACGGGCAAAGGCCCGTCGGCTTGACCCCGGCCGCAGGTGACGCGCAGACAGACGCAGATGCGCTGGAGAAAGATTCAAAAGACGCCGGCGCCGGCCGGCCCGCGCGGGGATCGGCGAGGCTCGATGCAGGTCGTTTTCGCTCTCCTGGCCGGCGGACCAGGTGAAGGGAGCGGCGGGAAAAGGGCTGTACGAAGCGGAGGCTGGTGCTATTAAGCCGGTATGGGCCAGCCTGCACGAGATGCTTCCCGAGAGCGGATGGGGCGCCAATCATTACGCATTTTTTCCGCCGTGCTGATCGCGGCTGCGTGCGCCGGCCCTCTCCATGCCACGGAATGGCGCAAACTTTCGACGCCCCGCTATACGATCTACACCCACACCTCCGACGGCCTGACCCGGGATGTGGCCTCGGACTTCGACGATTTCATCGGGTTCCTCAGCCGAATCATCGTTGTCGATCCCCGCAGCCTGAAGCCGCTGACGATCGTCATTTTCGCCGACGACCGGGAATTCGACCCGTTCAAACCGCTGACGGCGGACGGGCGCAACATCGACTATGTCTCGCAGGAATTTCCGGACGTGTTCACAGGGTCCAATACCGGCTCCCTGGACGGCTGGACGACCATCGCCATGGCGGCGCAGGATTACGAGTATGAGACCCGGCACGCGGCGTTTTTTGGCGGCGTCGGCTGGTATCTGGATGGATTGGGCATTGAAGCACCTCCCGCCGTGGTCCACGGGACGGCGAGAATGCTTTCGACATTCAAGCGCGAGATAACCCATGGTGAACTGGGAATCGCCCCTCCGCGATTTGAACGCCTGCTGGACCAATGGCGCCTGATGCCCGTGAAGGAGCTCTTCGCCCTGACGCAGGATGATGCGATTGAGGCGCACAACCGTGTGCTTTTCAATGTCGAGTCGTGGGCATTCGCCCATTACCTCATGTTTGCCAAGGAGCCTGCGAAGCGCCATGCCTTCAGCGCGTTCTGGCAGGCGCTCCGCGACGGCTCGTCGGCGCAGGAGGCTCTCGTCAAGGCCCTTGCTCCCGAAGGCGCGGCGGCCGTCGACACCAGCCTGCGAAGCTACATGCACGGCATGCGGTACACGATCAAGGTCTCGCTGGGTGAGGAATCGGAGAACCGCGATCCCATCGTTCCTGCGGATCCCATGGAGGTGGAAATCGCCATGGCGAAATCGGCGATGGTTGCCAGCCTCGGTTCCGCCGTTGCGCACGCGAATGCGGCCGTTGCCGCCTCAAACGGCAGGCCGGAGGCCTATGACATGCGGGCGGAAGCGTTGGCTGCATCGAAAATGCCCGCGGCCTCCCTCAGGCAGGCAGTCGACGACGCGATGGCGCATGGCTCCCGAAGCGCCTGGACTGTTTGCGCGGATGCAACCTTCCAGTTTGGGCGGGTTGGAGGCGCAGGCATATCTTCGCAGGATGCGCGCGCCGCGGTCAATCTCGCCGAGCGGGCCGCAAATCTGGACCTTCGCTATCGGCCGGCCTTCGACCTGCTGGCAAGGGAGCTTGTCTTTGCGGACCACGTCACCGACGACGATGTCAAGTTCCTCGCTTTCGCCCGAGCCCGTTTTTCCTCGGATCGATGGATCCTGATCGGGCAATCGGCAGTATGCGCCAAACGGGGCGATTCCGCGGGCGAGAAGCGCCTGCGGGAACAAGCCCTCTCCGAAGGCGGGGGCCTCGATGTGTCGCAGCTCGCCGAGACAAAGGCATTCGTCTTGAGCCTGGCTTCCAAGGGCTGACGGGGCGGGCTCGGTGCTGAATCCCTTTCGCCGCTCGCGAGGCGATCGTCGAGACACTGCTGCCGATCGGCGAGCGATCCGCTACTGGGATTTTTCCGTCAGCGCAGGGGGCGCCATGGCGCCCGGTTCCCCGAGGTAGCGTTCGCCGTTGACTTCAATGCTCCCTGTAGTCGTCCATTTTGCGGCGACTTTGCCGTCAATGATGAGGGACACTTCGTGGGTCTGCTGCGGGGCCGAGGGATTGGAGTCCCGCTGCGGCCTCGTCTTTTGAACATGGGCGCAGCCGGCCGCATTCATTGCGAGAACGGCTCCAAGGGTCAGGAAGGCAGGAAATGGCAGAAGTTTCTTCGTTTTATTGTGCATGACTCAATGGCAAGCCGATCTGGCGGGCTGGCTGTGTGTCACACCGACCTGCGATAACCTGCCGCCGTTTTCCTTGACCCTTCAGATGAGAGCATTGCCGATGCCATGATTGTAATAAGTTGCGATTAAGAGCATTATGAATTCCCGAATACTGTTTTCCGCCGCCTTTCTTCTGGACGGCAGAATATGCCCAGTTCGGTTTGACGCGTTGCCCTCCGAGGCCGGCCTCGGATGCCATTGGCGTTGAACGCGCGGAAACATTGTCCGCGGCACCGAGTCGGAATGCCCCTGATGTCTTCCCTCAACCGGTCTCGGCCTGCTAGGCGTCCGAAGACGCCGAGCCTGTGCCTGACACGGCTATCGGTCTTCGCCCTTGTGGCAAGTCGTGCAAACCAGAATCTGGGCCATCCGGTCGATGCGGTGATGTTCGGGCTGGTAAGTCGCGCTCATTTCCGCGTGGCACTGGATGCAGTCGAACTTGTTGGCGAGGACGGCCGTGTGCACGTTCTCGAAGTGCCAGTACCCGGGGCGCTGCTGCTTGGTGAGGCTCGGCAGGTCGTGGCAGGCCAGGCAGAGCTGCGTCCTTGCGAGCGGATCGGGTTTGGCGGGATGGAATTCAGGAACAGGGATGATCGAAGCGGGTCCCGGTTGCCGCCCCAGTTCGACTGCGGCGGCGCGCCCTGCGACCCGGCCGGTCACGATCGACGGCCCGAGGAACGTGCCTTCGAGCGCGGCTTGGCCGTTGACGCCCGCCAGGCCACTCAATTCGCCGACGGCGTAGAGTGCGGGAATCACATGCTGGTCTGTGTCGAGCACCCGGCAGGAGGTGTCAATCGCCACGCCGCCCATGCTCTTGCGGGTCAGGGGAAAGAACTGCACGGCGTAGAAGGGGGGCCTGAGGATCTTCTCCGGCTTGTAGTCCTTGCCGGGTCCGAAGCGCCCGAAATCGGTGTCGACTCCGCCGTCGACGAGCCTGTTGTAGCGGGCGACCGTTTCAGCCAGCGCCGCCGGGGGCATGCCGGTCTTCCTCGCGAGCTCCTCGAGCGTGGGCGCCGACTTGACGAGCCTGGAATTGCTGAAGATCCACTTTTCGATCTCGCCAAAATCGCCCCAGTCGGAGCCGGCGATCCAGAAGGTGTGCTTGGCCGCCTCGTCGAAAATGCCCCAATACGATCCGCCTTCCTCCTTCAGGATCTTGGTCAGGCTGTCGATCGGGCTTGAGCGCTCGTTCATGAAGCGCTCGCCGTTCGCGTTGACCCTTATGGCGCTGGCGTTGTTTGCATTGAGCCCGCGGCCGGAACCGGGGAAGCGCGGGTCGGGCAGCCCGGTGATGAGGTTCTCCTGATGGTCTAGGCGCGAGAGCTGAGCGCCGACGGCCTGCGCGAGTTTGAGGCCGGACCCGACCGAATTGACGCCCGAGCCGAGCAGGAAGCGCGGCGGGAACGGCACGCCGGCGCGCCAAAACTGGCGCACCATGTCGAGGTTGTTCTGGAATCCGCCGGTGGCGAGCACGACCACCTGCGCGCGAAGCTCGAACGGCTGGCCGGTCCGAAGGCCCGTTGCGGCGATGCCGACGATCCTCCTGCCATCGGTGAGCAGGCGAGCCACGCGGGTGTTCCAGACAAAGGTGATCCTCGGGTTGAGCAGGCACTGGCGGTAGATGGGGCTCACAAGCGCGATCCCCCGGCCCTTGGTGCGGTGCAGCCGCGCCACGCTGTTTCCTCCCCCCGCACCGACCATCTCGAATGAAACGCCCATCGCCGTGACCCAATCGTAGATCAGCGGCTTTGAGCTGTTCACGTAGATGCGCACCCAGTCTGGGTTTGCGTCCCTGCCCCAGGCGAGGAAGTCCCTGATCGCGATTTCGGGGGTATCCTTGATTCCGTGCGCTTCCTGATATGCCGTGCCCGTCATGCACAGGTCGCCGGTAGCCATGACGGCGTGGCCGCCGAAGACCGACGAAATGTCGACGACAGTCACGTTGGCGCCGCTGCGGGCGAGCTCCCATGCGGCCGACAGGCCGGAGATACCGGCGCCGACGACGATTGCGTCGGGCTTTGCCGCCTCAAGCGGAGGGCCTCCCCCGGGAGTGGCGGAGGCGGCCGGTTGGGCGCCCGCCGCAGTGGCAAGCGACAGGCTGATCAGGGAAATTCTGACGGGAGGAAACATGGCGGAGGCTTCCGGAAAAGGGGCCTATTGTGGACGGCGCACCCACTTCTGCACCCGCCAGGTCTTGATTTCCGCGGTGTAGATGCTGCCGTCCGCCGGATCAAAGGTGATGTCGTGCACGTAGGAGAACTTGCCCGGGGCCGTCCCATAGGAGCCGAACTGGCCGAGCACCCTCCCGTCCAGGCTCAGCTTGACGACACGGTCATATTTGCCGTCGCACATGTAGATCGCATCCTCCTTGGCGACATACACGAGGCCCCACGGGGCGCCGATGGTGGTCCACTTGGTGATGAACTTGCCAGTGTCGTCAAACACCTGCACCCGCTGGTTCTGGCGGTCGGCGACGTAGACGAGGCCCTTCGAATCGACGACAGCGTCGTGCACCAGCTTGAACTGGCCGTCTTCGTTGCCCGGCTTGCCCCAGTGGCGCACATAATAGCCGTCGGGTGTGAATTCGACGACCCGCGAATTGACGTAGCCGTCGGTGACATAGAAATTGCCATTGGTGCGGAAGCAAACGTTGGTGGGCTGGTCGAAGGCGTCCTTGGCGTCATTGTTACCCGGGGTGCCCTGGCGGTTTCCGAGGACCATGAGGATCCGTCCGGTCTCGGGATTGACCTTGAAGACCACGTGGCCCTGGACGTCCACGCACCAAAGGCTGCCGTCGGGCCCGACCCGGATGCCATGGGAGGAAAGCACCCGGAAGGTCTCGGTCGACCAGCTTCGGATCATTCTGCCGGCGCGGTTGAACTCGATCAGCGGCCAGCTGCCGCGGTTGAAGACCCAGACATTGCCCTGCTTGTCCACGTCGACGCCGGAGCATTCGCCAAAGTTCATGCCCGCCGGCATCTGGGGCCAGTTGGGATCGACCTCGTAGGGCAGGGCCGGTCCGCTGTCCAATTTGGCCACCTGTTCGGGGTCGGGTCGCTCGGTTGGTCGCGCGAGGATGGGTGACGGAGCTGGCGGCGTCGGGACGGGCGAGAGCTGGGCTTTGAGCGCAGGCAGGCACGGTAAGAGGAGGGTTGCGATGGCAAGCAGGCGGATCTTCATAACCGGGGTGGCTTCAGTGGGGCGGGGTGGTTGCGGAGGGGAACGGAATCAGCGGCGGGCCGGGAGAGGGGATTGCAAACCGGGAGGGGCGCCCCGGGGCCGGCCGAGAATGCTGGCGCGGGCCGGAGGCATTTCCAGCAAAATCTGTAATCAGAAAGATAAGATTTGGGAATGGCGCGTTGGCTCCGGTTTGATCCACGGTTTCCGGGTGCGGCAACCAGCCCCGTTCTCCATTTCACGCGGAATTGCCGGGCCTTATCCGCCGGGCCAAGCTTGGTTTGACTTTGTTCGACTGGCTGCAAAGGCAATGTGCTCAAATTCCCACCAATGACCTCCCGCTATCCGGCCCCGAGTCTGGTTGCCTTTGCAAACGGGTTGCTTGTCGGCGCCGGACTCGAGCCGGAAAAGGCGCGGACAGTCGCCGAAATCCTGGTCGAGGGCGACCTCCTCGGCCACACGACGCACGGCCTGCAGCTGCTTGCGGCCTATCTGGCGGAGCTGGAGAACGGAACCATGGCCAGGCAGGGAGAGCCTCTGGTGATTGCCGACTTTCCCGCGGCGGTGACCTGGGACGGCCGCCGCCTGCCGGGACCGTGGCTTGTCGTCAAGGCGCTTGAACTTGCGGCGGTGAGGGCGCGCAGCCAGGGGGTTGGCACGGTCGTCATCCGCCGCTGCCACCACTTGGCGTGCCTGGCGGCCTACCTGCGGCCGGTCGCCGAGCAGGGCCTCATGGCGTGGCTTACGTGCTCCGACCCAACTTGCGGCGGGGTCGCCCCGCACGGCGGCCGCAGGTCCCTCTACACGCCCGATCCGCTTGCGGCCGCATGGCCGACCGACGGGGATCCGGTGATCCTGGACATATCGATGTCAATCGCGACCAATGGGCTGGCCAAGCGGCTGTACGCGGAGGGCCGGCGATTCAACGGCATGTGGGCGGTCGACGGAGACGGGAAGCCGACCGACGATCCGGCAGCCCTCTTCGGCGAGAATCCCGGGGGGTTGCTTCCGATGGGAGGGCTCGATCACGGCCACAAGGGCTATGCCCTTGCCCTCATGATTGAGGCCCTGACGAGCGGCCTCACCGGCCACGGCAGGGCGGATCCTCCGGAAGGGTGGACGGCAAATGTCTTTATCCAGGTGCTGGACCCCGCCCTGTTTGGCAGCCGCAAAGATTTTATCCGGCAGACATCCTGGCTCGCCGATGCCTGCCGGAAGGCGCCGCCCCGTCCCGGCTTCGACCGGGTGCGCCTGCCGGGTGAAACCGGACTGCGGAGGCGGGCGGAACAGCTCAAGCAGGGAGTTGATCTTTACCCGGGCATCCTGCCTGCGCTGGAGCCCTGGGCGAAGAAGTTGTGTGTGGCCTGGCCGGCGGACTGATCGCCAGCCCGGCCCCGGCACTTACTCCGGAACCTTGTCGGTGTAGGTGCGGGCGAGCCAGGTCTGAGGCACGCGCACGACGCACATGTTCAACGAGTGTCCGTTGGCCGACAGCAGCGCATTTTGAAACTCGATCTTGGTGCTGTCCGCGTTGAAGGTCGGATGGACGTGGTCCGCCGCCCTCGTGCAGTGGCCCAGGTCGGCCAGCATCATCATTTCGCCGGTGTGGCGGTCGACGATCCACAGCCGGAACATGAAGTCGTCGGCGACGGCCCACCGGCCGTCTCCCGAGCCGTTCACATGCCAGATCGAGCGGCCCGGGTTGCCCATCGGCAGCTGGCCGACGATCCGCATCTGCCGCGTGCGCAGGTTGACAATGCCAACACCGGTCGGGTGATCGTCGCCTCCCGCAGGGTTCTGGCCCATCGAGGGGGGCATGGGCTGGTTCTCGCGGCCCGGCATGCCGGGCGACGGCGGGGCACCCTCGAAGACCGGCCTTCTCAGCCCCAGGATCGCGATGGCGACCTCGTCCTTGGTGATGACGGCCTCGTGCGTCACCCAATCGAAGCGCTGTTCGGGGAAGATCGGGTGCAGGCCCGTGCCGTCGGACATGACCGTCCACGCGCGCTGCGCAGCCTTGCCGCCTGTCTCCCAGGCAAAGACGATCTCGCCCGGCACCCACGGATTCGTCTGCGTGTGGTTGATGTTCACCGGGGCCACGGTGACCCATTTAAGCTCGCCCGTCTGGAGGTTTATGCTGACCAGGCCCGTCCACGGACTCCTTGGCCCGCCCATGCCGCCCATCCGTGACGGGATTTCGTCGGGCTGGTGCCCGAGGTACTTCGTGAACCAGGCGGCGGGCGTCATCCCTTCCGGCACCTGCTTGAGGACGCCGTCTCCCGTGACGCGCAGATAGATGAAGTTGTCGGTCGCATCGATGCCCATGTCGCCGTCGGCGTACAGGCCCTCCGGCAGCGTGCAGCAGATGCGCTCGTAAGCTGACGCCGGCTGGATCGCGCCCGCCTCGCTGTCGGCGAAGACCTTGGGCAGGTCGGTCTCGATTATTTCAAACGGCCCGTGCGAACGTATGAAACCGCCCGCCCGTCCCTGTCCGTTCTGGGCGCCAGGGGGGGGGCCGCCTGCGCCCGGAGCGCCCTGCGCTTCGGCCGCCGCGGGCGGGGGCCGGCCCGGACCGTTCCGCTGCGTGACCGGGGCGCTCACGTCGAGGAAGTGGTAGAGCTTCATCGTGTGGCGCGCCAGGCAGAGCATGCCCTCGTAGCCCTTGTCGGTCAATTGGACGATGGCGCCGCTCTCCTCGTTCACCGCCATGGCCTGGCCGGGAGCGCGATTGGAGCGGAAGATCACCCACTTGCCGTCCGAGGTCCAGTCCGGGTGCGTCTGGTAGATCTTGTGATCGCCGAAATCGTCCGCCTGCCTGCTTGTCAGAAACATCAGGGGCACGCCCGTCACGGGATCCGGGACGGTTTTTTTCTCCGACGGGAAACGGGCGCCGATCTGCGCAAATAGCGACGCTGGCGCCAGGCTTGGGCCGACGGCAATCAGCACGGCGGCAAATGTCATTCTAGTATTCATGGGGTGAGGACTGGGTTTCGCGGGCGGAGCATTTGGGGAAGTCCGGGCCGCCCGGGTCATCGCAACGATTCGAACGCTAATGCCGCGCCGTATGCCGATCAAGCCCCGCCTGTGCGGCCTCGGTCAGCACCGGCCCGTCAAATTCCAAAGAGGCGACGGAGACATCCGCATCGGGTGCGGCACCGGGCAGCGCCACCGTGAGCCCGGAGTCCGTCAATTCGCAGTTCACGGGCGCGCCATTGGCCAGCAAGTGTCCGGCACGTGCCGCCCGCCGGATGCCCGGCAACAGGATCCTGCCGTCGGCCGGCCAGTTCCAGACATGAAGATACAGGGTCGTGCCGCCGTCGGCATGGGTTTCTTGCGTGGTGCGCCCCCAGTTTGACGTCGGCGGAATCGGGCCCGCCTCGGTTCGGTAAATGGCCTCGCCGTTGGTTTTCAGCCAACGTCCCATGGCCAGAAGCCGGTCGACCTCAGGCTGGGGAATCACGCCTTCGGCCGTCGGTCCGACATTGAGCAGATAGTTGCCGCCCTTTGCGGAGATGTCCGAGAGATTGCGGATCAGCTGCTGGGCGGATTTCCACCGCACGTCGTTCGCGCGATAACCCCACGTGCCGTTGATCGTCATGCAGACCTCGAATTGCCGGCCAATGGGATCGGTGGCGATGTGCTGCTCGGGCGTCGCGTTGTCGCCGAGAACGCCGCCTCCGAGGCGATTGTTGATGACGAGGTCCGGATAGGCCGCCACCAGGTCAAAGAAGGGGCGCGCCCGCTCGGGCGTCATCTGGTACTCGGTGTCAAAGAACAGGTAGGCGGGATGGTATTTCTGCAGGATCTCCCGGACCTGTGGCACGGAAACCTTTGCGAGGTATTCGTCAAAGTCGCCCTTTTGGGCGTCGTCCCACGCCTGCGTCCGGCCCTTTCCCCCGCCTGGGTTCACCCAGTCCTGGGACTGCGAGTAATACAGGCCGAACTTGAGTCCCTGGGCGCGAACGGCGTCGGCCAGGGGCTGCAGCAGGTCGCGGCCGGCGGCGGATGCCTTCACCGCGTTCCAGTCGGAATAGGCGGAATCGTAAAGGGTGAATCCGTCATGGTGCTTTGCGGTGATGACGACGTACCTTGCGCCAGCATCGTTGAATAGCCGGGCCCAGGCCTGCGGATCGTAATTGGACGCGGTGAAGTTCCTCGCCTGGGCCCTGTAGTCGGCGACCGAAATCTTCGCATCGTTCATGATCCATTCGCCCCCGGAGGGCTTGCCCTGCCACGAGCCCGCAAGGGCCGCATAGACGCCCCAGTGGATGAATATCCCGAAGCGCGCTTCGCGGTACCATTTCAGGCGGATGACGCGGGCCGCCGGGGTCTCGTCGCGGGCCAGGGCGGGGTAGGCGGGCAGCCCGGCTCCTCCCTCGTGGAAGAACAAGCCGTTGGAATTGCGCGGCGCGGCCGCATAGGCGGCCAGTCCGCCTGCGGCTGGAGCCGGCGCCGTTGCGGGGGACGGCGGGTCTGCGGCGAATGCCGCCGGCAAGATGGCCAGGGCGAAGACGATATGGGGAATTTTCATAGGATGGGGCGCAGGCCTTTTTGGGCTCATGGAGAAGAAAATGCCAGTTTGAAAGGCACTGGCCTGTGATTAGTCCAAGGATTTGGGGCATCCATCCATGTGATTCTGCTTACGCGCGGTTGGTCCTGTGGTACTGTTGGAATGTACCCCTTTAGCGATTCCCCCTCATACCCCGCCCAGGGAATGTTTTCAGATCATGAGCAATGGAGGTTGAACACCCTCCATTGCCTGGCAGCACCTCGAACCCGCAGAAGAACGCCCCGTTCCGGCTTCCCCCTTTTTGCCCAGTCGAAACCCCACCAGCTCCATGAAACCTCCACGATTCCGCGATCCTGGAAAGTCCGCCGCAGCCCGACCGGTTTTTGCCGCGCTGCTCGCCGCCGCACTCGTTCCCGCCACGCTCTGCGGCCAGATTGCGAATACGCCGCCGCCCCCCGCCGACCAGACTCCCGCCCCGGCAAACCAGGCGCCGGTTCCGGTCGTGACGAGCCCGGCTCCCGAGATCTCTGGCGAAACGGTCAAGCTCAGCCCGTTCGAGGTCAGCGCCGATCAGGCCAGGGGTTATTTCACCCCCAACACGACGACGGGCACGCGGCTCTCCAACAACATCGGGGACATCCCCTCCGCGGTCACTGTCATCGACAAGCAGCAGCTGCAGGACACCAACTCCCAAAACATCAATGACATCATGATGTATGAGGCGGGCACGCAGGGCTCGCGCACGTTCACGCAGTATACGGGGTTCACGGAGTCCACGCGCATCGACGATGTGCTGGCGGGCACGAACGACACCCAGACGACCGTCGGCGGCCTCAATACGTCGACCACCCGGATCAACAGCCTGGGGATTCCGGACAACGAAGTGGACAATTTCTACGGCCTGTACCGGATTCCCTTCGACACCTACAATGTGCAGTCGATCGAGATCGACCGCGGTCCGAACTCGCTGATGTTCGGCTCGGGATCGGCGGCAGGCATTGTCAATTCGAGCAGCAACGAGGCCCAGCTCAACAAGCTAATCGGCAGCGCAAGCATCCAGGGCAGCAGTTTTGGCGGATACCGCGAGACCGCCGAACTCAACATTCCGCTGATCCGGGACCATGTCGCCATTTATCTGGCCCAGATGTTCAACTCGGTGGGTTTCCAGAGGAAACCCTCTTCGGACATGACACGCCGTCAGTTTGCAACCATCACGGTCGATCCGTTCAGATCGCATAAGACGAAGCTCACAGCGTACGCCGAATTCTACAATAATTACGCCAACGACGAGAACAGTCTGCTGCCACCCGACGAGGTGACTCCCTGGATCGCAGCCGGCAAGCCGATGATGAACCCGATCACGGGCTATATCACGGACCTGGCCACCGGAAAGGTTCTGGGGCCCTATGTGAGTTCCACAACAAGCCCGGGATGGACCGTCGGCCTGCCTACCGGCACGGGGGCGATGGGAAGCGCAACCTCGCCCCTGTTCCAGCCCGCCATTGGCGCGGCGGGGAACCATTTTACGGAATTCTACGGCCTCAATGGCCAGTACCTCTACGGCTTCAATCCGCAGCAAACTCTCGGATCCAACTACGGCGGGCTCATTCCCGCCCAGGTGCCGACGACGCCGCTCACTGTCGCCCAGGCGATGATTCGCTCGGAGTTCATAACCAATTCCGGAACGCTTCCCGGTCCGGGCCCCGGCTCCGTCGGGGCTCCGGGCGGGTACGCCTCGTGGACCATACCAGGCCTCGTCGACCAGAACATCTACAATTGGTCAACCGGGCCAAACTACTATGGGGCCGATTATACAAAATCCAAGGCGCGGACCTATCACATAGATTTTCAGCAGAACATACTTTCCGGCAGCAAGTTCGGCACATTGGATTTGGACATAGGATTTCTCCGGCAGGAATACCACGATTTGCAGGTGACGCCGGACAACCAGCACGCCAACGACGCCATCTTCGTTGACACGAACAGCTTCCTGCTGAACGGAGCGCCCAATGCGTACGCCGGCTCGATCATGTTCAACGACTACCAGGGCGACGCCTTCCAGCATCCGGAGAACGACCAGAACTGGCGTGGCATGCTGACGTACGGCATCGACCTCAGGGACAAGCTGCCGACCTGGCTGAAATGGCTGGGACACCATCGGCTCATGGCCGAGGCATCGACCCACGACGACGTGCAGCAGAATATCCGCTTCCGCTCGGTCATCGATGGCGGCGACGGCTCGTACACGTCGATGCTGTACCAGTTGAACAATCAGCCCCTGATTCCCGGAAACTGGAACATTCCCGGGGAAGGCACAAACCCGTATCGCTGGCAGTATTTCAGCGCGCCGGGAAGTCTCGTCATGAACCAGCCTCCCAGTCTCTACGGCATTCCTGGATTCGGCTCGGCGACGAATATCACGGCCACCACTTACAACTACTACACGGGACAGTGGGTGACCAGCGGACTGACCCAGTCCTCGCCTGCGTTCAACGGCTTCCAGATCTCCGAAAACGTCCAGGACCAGAAAACCTACTACTGGCAAAGTTTTCTTTGGAATGACCGCATCGTCGGTTCGCTCGGGCTCAACGACGATATAGTCAAGAATCGCGGAGGCGGCACCATCTACAACGCGATCATAAACGGCGTTCCGACGGCCACATCCAACAATGGGGGTCTGGTCGCGTACGTGAACGGCGTGGAGAACCCCGCCCTCAAGTACGACCTGGGTCCCTGGAATCCCACGACGATTGCGGGCCAATATCAGCCGAATACAAGTCAGCTGGCCATGCAGAGCCTCGGGGAAATCGGCGGCAACACGTTCAGCGAGGGCTTTGTGGTCAAGCCGTTTGAGAACTGGTCCAAAATCGACTCGGCGGCCAACAACGGAAACATCCTGGCCGGAGTTCTCCGCACGCTCGGCATGACTTTCAACAAGGCGGACAACTTCAACCCCCCGGCCGGCACCTATACGGACCTCCTCGGCAACCCGCTTGGGAAACCGCAGGGCGTCGAGAAGGACTATGGGCTGGAGGTCGCGACGCCAGACAAGAAGCTGTACATGCGCATGACCTGGTTCAAGAGCAGCAACCAGAACAACACCTCGGGCGTGTCGCAGACGCTCACGGCACGGGAGGTCTACATCGACCAGAATGACATGAAGCAGTGGGCGCAAACGGTTGTGGAGCTGCAATCCGGCGAGGATCCGACCTCCACGAATTTCGGCAATACGACGCTCTATCCGATAACCAATGCCCAGTACGCCGCCATGGCCTCGATGACCGGGCTCAACCTCAACTGGATTTCCGGATTGGGTGGAAACGACGTCACGGGCGGATACTCCAACGCGGAAGCCACGAACACGTATTCCGCCGCAGGCTACGATCTGGAGCTGACCTACAACCCCCTGCCGAACTGGACGATGAAGTTCACCGGTTCGCGGCAGATCGGCCAGCTTTCCGCCGTCGACCTGCAGGCAAAGGCGTACCAGGCTGTCCGGATGCCGATCTGGACGACAGCCGCGGCGCCCGCCGCCTACTCCGGCGTGTACTCGAATTGGAAAGGCGGCGGCTCCACGGCCTATACCTACCTCGGCACTTTCTGGACCGCCTACGGCTACGGCGGGGACACGTCCGCCACGGGCGGCCCCGGCGGCGGCCCGGAGACCGTGGCCAATTACTACAATACGGTCGTGACAATCCCGATCACGGTCGAGGAGGCATCCCAGGGCCAGGACGTTCCGGAAGAGACGGAGTACACCTGGAATTTTCTCACCAATTATAACTTCACGAGCGGGCCGCTCAAGAATCTCGGGATCGGCGGCGGGCTTCGGTGGTTGAGTTCGACGGTCATGGGTTACTATGGGGCCACGCAGGCGGCGCTGCTCAACGCCTCGGGTCAGGTGGCGGCGGGTGATCTGGCCAAGCCTATCTACACCCCCGCGCAGCTCCACGCCGATGCCTGGATCTCTTACGCCCTCAAGCTGCCTTGGGACAATGGCAAAATAAAATGCAGGGTGCAGCTCAACTGCGTGGACCTGACATCCAACGGCTACATCCTGCCGATCGCATTCAACCTCGACGGTTCGCCCGACACCTACCGCGTCTTCCCGCCGAGGCAGTGGTCGCTGACGACGACATTCAGCTTCTGAGGAAAACCATGAAATGCTCCCCGGCCGTCCTGCGGCCGGGGAGTATCTGTATCACACCTTCACTTCGAAACTCCTCACATCACGGAAAAATACCATGAGTAGCAGGCTCCTGAATCCGGTTCTTGCCGTTTGCCTTGCCGCCTCCTTCTTCTCCCCGCTCCGCGCCGCCGACACTCCGGTCAAGGCGTGGGAAGAGAAGATGGTGATCCCGACCTACCTGATCGGCCCGCCGGACTTGAATCCGCGGTTCTACGTCAAAGGGGATGTGTCGCAGGGCGCCGAGCACCGGGTCTATCCCTATCCGGCGTACGACAACCTCACCAACGACAAGGAGGACAAGACCTACAAGATGGTCTACCTGGAGAATGAATATGTCCGCGTGGGCATCCTGCCGGAAATCGGCGGGAAGATCTTCGAGGCGATCGACAAGACCAACGGCTACAATTTCTTCTACCGCCAGCACGTCATCAAGCCGACGCTGATCAGCCTTCTGGGCGCCTGGATTTCCGGCGGGGTGGAGTGGGACCTGCCCCACCATCACCGCGCCACAAGCTTCCTCCCGGTCCAATACGCCGTCGAGGAAAACGCCGACGGCAGCAAGACCATCTGGGTCGGCGAACTGGAACTGCGCGACCGGATGCGCTGGTCTGTCGGCGTGACGCTGCATCCGGGCAAGTCCTACCTCGACGTCGCGTTCCGCATGGTCAACCGGACGCCGTTGCCCGTGTCGATGCTCAGTTTTTCCAATGTCGCGGTTCATACGAATAACGACTACCAGGTCATCTTCCCGCCCAGCACGCAGTATGTCACCGGCCACTCCAAGCGCCAGGTCGACATGGACACATGGCCGCTGAGCAACGGCGCCCGTCTCGCAGCGGGCACGGACCTGGGGTGGTGGAAGAACCACGCCAACGGCACGTCGGTCTTTGCCTGGAATTACCAGGACGACTTCATGGCCGGCTACGACCACGGCAGGCATGCCGGAACGATGGCCGTGGACGACCACAATGTCGTGCCGGGAAAGAAGTTCTTCACCTTCGGGACCAGTTCGCTCCAATCCAAGCTCCTGACCGACAACGACGGCCCGTACATCGAGCTGATGGTCGGCGCCTATTCGGATAACCAGCCCGACTACAGCTGGATCCAGCCCTATGAGTCGCGGACCTGGACCCAGTACTGGTATCCCTTCCGCGACATTGACGGCGTGAAGAACGCCAACATTGACGCAGCCGTCAATCTCGAGGTGAAGGACGGCGCGGCAAACGTCGGTTTCTTCACGACCTCCGCGCATCCATCGGCGACCGTGTCCCTCAAACTCAAGGACCGGATGCTGCTCTCCGAGCAGATTGCGATCGATCCGGGCAAGCCGTTTATCCGGCAGGTGCCCATGCCCGCCGGCGCGGACGAGCACGACCTCCGGGCCGCCATTTCCGCCGACGGCAGGGAGTTGGTCTCCTATTCGCCGATCGTGCTCCCGCAGGTGCCGATGCCGAAGGGTGTCCCCGATTATCTGCCGCCTGAACAGATCAAGACCAACGATGAGCTCTATCTCACAGGCCTGCGGATCGAGCAGTTCCGCGATCCGACGCTCTATCCGGAGCCCTATTGGGAAGAGGCGCTCAGGCGCGATCCGGGGGACGTCCGCGTGAACACCGCGCTGGCGATCAACTATTACAAGAAGGCCCGCTACGCCGACGCCGAGAAGCTCCTGCGCAAGGCCCTGGAGCGGGCCACAGCCGGATATACCTCCCCAAAGGACGGCGAACCGTTCTATTACCTGGGACTCGCACTCAAGGCGCAGGGCAAATACGACGAGGCCTACACGAGTTTCTACAAGTCGACCTGGAGCGCCGCCTGGCGCTCGCCCGGCTACTTCGAAGTCGCGCAGATCGCTTCCATCCGAGGCGACGCGAACGCCGCGTTGAAATTCGCCGGCAGTTCGCTGGACGGCAACGCGCTGAACATCCGCGCACTGGCCTTGAAGTCCGCGTTGCTCCGCGCGGCGGGCCGGCCGCAGGAGGCCCTGGCGCTTGCGCCCGCGTACCACAGGGTCGACCCCCTGGATGTCCGGGTCATGACCGAACAGTGGCTGGCCGGCAGTGAAGAGGCAGCGGGGAAGCTGTCCATCGCCCTGAGGGATTTCCCAAACACGGGCCTGGAAACGGCGGTCGAGTACATGAATGCCGGCCTGTGGAAGGATGCGTCGGCCATCCTCAACCAGACGATCAAGGCCGCCCCAGACAGGTCCACCGTTTCGCCGCTTGTCTACTACTACCTCAGCTATTTCGCGGGAAAGATGGGTCGGCCGCAGGAGGCGGCTGCGTACCTCGAACTCGCCTTCAAGGCGCCCACCGACTACGTTTTCCCCTTCCAGCGGGAAGCGATCGAAGTGCTCGAGCAGGCGATGGCCGCCAATCCCGCGGATGCGCGGGCTCCGTATTACCTGGGCAACCTGTTGTACGACTGGCAGCCGCAACGCGCCGTTGCCCTTTGGGAGCAATCCGCCGCCGCAGGCGCCGATTTCCCCGTCGTCTACCGAAATCTGGCGATGGTGTATCGCCAGCAGAATGCGCCACGGGAGAAGATCTATGCGATCCTGGAAAAGGGCGCGCGAAACGGCGGCAACGCGACGATCCTGGCGGAACTGGACCAGATGCACGTCGAAAACGGCCTCCCGCCCGAGAAACGCCTGGCGCTGATCGAGCGGAACAGGCAGTTGATCAACCGCGACGACATCGTGGCGCGAGATATCAACCTGAAGATCCTCGCCGGCCAGTACGACGACGCGATCGCGCTGATCAAGTCGCGGCTCTTCCGAGCCTGGGAAGGCGGCCCCGGCCAAAGCGTTGGCGATTCATGGGTGAACGCCATGCTCGGCCGCGGCCGGCAGGACCTGGCCGGAAAGCGGTACACGGAGGCCCTGGCGGATTTCCAGGCAGCCGGAATATTCCCCGACAATATCGCCGAGGCAACGGCTGGCGCGGATCTGGCCCACAGGAGCGAGATTGGTTATTGGGTTGGCGTGGCGTACGACCTCATCGGAGACAGGGACCATGCGCAGCAGGCCTGGCGCGATTCAGCAGCGCCGGACAAGGCAACGCCGGCGCCCGGGCGCGGCGGGCGTGGCGGACGGAGCACCGGCGCGCTTGGTGCCGGCGTCCGATTGGCGCAGGCCAACAACTACTATCAGGCGATGTCCCTTCTGAAACTGGGTGAAACCGACCGCGCCAATGCGATGTTCCAGCAGTTGGTCGATTCGGGAACGAAGGCATTGGCTGGCGCAACGGAGATTGAGGCAACGGCAACTTCCGCCCAGCGCATCAAAGTAGGCGATGCGCATTGCATCATCGGTCTGGGCCGGCTCGGCCTGGGCGATGCGCAGAAGGCCCGGCAGGAGTTCACGCTGGCCCTGCAGGCCAGCCCCGATCACCTTGCTGCGAAAATCGCACTGGCCGGATTTTCGCTCTAACCTGCATCCATTACAAAACCGATGAAGATTGCCCAAGATCGTCGAGCGGGAAGGACCGAAGGCGACCGAGTTGCGCTAGAAGCACAGCGCAGGGAGCGAGAGGACCTTTGCGCCGACGAGATTGGGCAGGATGCGTCGGAACTTGTGATGAATGCAGGTTGAGCCTGGAATCTTTTCGAAACTGCCGCCCTTTGGCCGAACAGGCAACCGAGTGGGCCAGTCCCCAATCCTATGAAATCCAACGCTCATTGCGGAATTCGCCGCCTGTCCGTACGGCTCCTTGTGCTCGGCGGATTTGTGCTGGCGGCCTCCGGCCGCGCCCAGCAGCCGGTGTTCCATCCCGGTGAAATCTGGCCCGACGACCACGGCGTTGCGATCAACGCCCACGGCGGCGGCCTCCTGCTGCACGAGGCCGTCTACTACTGGTTTGGAGAACACAAGATCGGAGGGGATGCCGGCAATCTCGCCCAGGTCGGGGTCCATGTTTACTCCTCCAAGGATCTCTACAACTGGCAGGATCGCGGGGTAGCCCTTCGGGTTTCGGACGATCCCGCGAGCGATATCACCAAGGGTTGCGCGATTGAGCGGCCGAAGGTCGTCTTCAACGCCAAGACCGGGAAGTTCGTGATGTGGTTTCACCTGGAGCACAAGGGGAACGGCTACAAATCCGCCCTTGCGGCGATGGCTGTGAGCGATGAACCGACGGGGCCCTATGCGTATGTCCGCGCGTATCGGCCAAACAAGGGAATCTGGCCCCTCAATGTCACCGAGGAGGACAAGGTTCCGAAGGCCCCCGATCCCAAGCTCAGCCGCCTGAAGGCAGCCATTGCCGGCCAATGGCTTCGGCGGGATTTCGAACTGGGCCAGATGTCGCGGGACATGACCATCTTTGAGGACGACGACGGCAAAGCGTACCTTGTCACATCCGCCGAGGAAAATGCGACCATACACATCGCCGAATTGACTGACGACTACCAAGGCTTCACCGGCAGGTGGTCACGGGCGCTGGTCGGCGACTCCAACGAGGCCCCCTCCATGTTCAAGCGCAACGGAAAGTACTACATGATTTCTTCCGGTACCACGGGCTTCAGGCCCAACCCCGGGAGGTCGGCCGTGGCCGATTCGATCTTCGGACCATGGACCAGGCTTGGCAATCCGTGCCGGGGCACTCCCCAGGAAGTCGCCACCACCTTCGGGTCCCAAAGCACCTATATCCTGCCGGCGCCCGGGAAGCCCACCTCCTTCATCTTCATGGCCGACCGCTGGCACGCCGAGGATGCGATCGACGGCCGTTACGTCTGGCTGCCCGTGGAATGGGAGGGCGACAGGCCGGTGATTCGATGGCATGAGCGCTGGCAACTCAGTTTTTTCAACAACAACCCATGAAACCCGTTTTGCATTCCCTCAATAAATCGGCGCGGATCGCCCTGGCGATTCTGGGCCTGGCGGCAACCCTTTCAGCGGGCCGGGCGCAGACCTTCACCGAAACGGCCGCGCAGCATCAGGCCCGGATTGCCGCATGGCGGGAGGCGCGGTTCGGCCTGTTCATGCACTGGGGGCTCTACTCCATCCTCGGACGCGGCGAGTGGGTGCAATGGAACGAGCAGATTCCGGTGACAGAATACGCGAAACTGGCCGACCGGTTCACGCCGGCTCATTTTGATCCCGATGCGTGGGTGGCCGTGGCGAAGGCGGCCGGCATGAAATACACGGTGCTCACCACCCGCCACCACGACGGGTTCGCCCTTTTCGACGACCCGGGCGGCGACTTCAACAGCGTCAAGGCGGCGGCACACCGGGACTTCGTGGCCGACTATGTGAAGGCCGCCCGCAAGGGCGGCATGCTGGTCGGGCTGTACTATTCGCCCCTGGACTGGCGGTTCCCGGGATTTTTCTTTCCAGACCTGCAGCTCCAAAACGCCGAGCTGATGCGCGACCAGTACCATCGCCAGCTGCGCGAACTCCTGACAAACTACGGGAAGATCGACGTCCTCTTCTTCGACGGTGGCGAAAACAACTGGCTCGGGTTTGGCGGCCACTGGGTGTCGGGAGCCCGGTGGGAGAAGAGACCCCCGGGGCAGTCGTACAAGGGGCGCTTCAGCTGGCAGACGGACAAGGCCTACGCCATGCTCCGCGAGCTGCAGCCCGGCCTTGTCATCAACGGGCGGGCCGACATGCCGGAGGATTACCATTCGCGCGAGGGCGACCGCGCCCTGGGCGATTTTGATTCCGAGCACCCCTGGGAGCTGTGCACGACCCTGGCCGGAGCCTGGGGTTGGGAACCGGACCGCAAAATCAAGCCGCTGCGGGACTTCGTACAGCTGCTCGCAAAGGTGGCCGGGCGCGACGGCAACCTGCTGATGAATGTCGGGCCGAGACCGGACGGGCTCATCGATCCGCCCCAGGCGCAACGGTTGAAGGAGGTCGGAGACTGGCTGGCCGCGAATGGGGAGAGCATCTACGCCACCCGCGGAGGCCCCTTCCTGCCTGGCCCCTACGGGGCGTCGACCTATCGGGATACGAAGATCTATGTGCACGTCCTGGATTGGAAGGGCGCGGGCTCGCTCCGCCTGCCGCCCATTCCAGCGAAAGTCCTTGGCGCTTCCGTGCTGGGCGGCCCCGCCGCCGGTCTCACCCAGACGGACCAGGGAATCGAAATCTCCGTTGAGCCGTCTAACCAAGGCGCAATGGACACGGTCGTCGTGCTGCAGCTCGACCAGCCCGCGAGTCAGATCAAGCCCGTTGCGCCATCCAATTGATTTTATGAAGCCAATCACCCACAGCACCCTGCGATTTCTCGCGGTTTCGGGAGCCGCCGCGTTGTTTCTGGCGCCCGCTTCCCCGCTGCGCGCCCAGACCGCCGCTCCCACGACTCCTCCCGTGGAGGAAACGAGCGTCATCACCCCGCCGGCCAATAATTCCAGGGCTGGCGCCCGGCCTCACGACACCCCTGAGATGATCGCCGCCGCCTTGAAAGACATTCCCGCCCCTCCGGAGGGGCCGTTCAAGGAATCCTGGCAATCGATCCAGGAGAACTACAAGGACCCGGACTGGTTCCGCGACGGCAAGTTCGGCATCATGATGCACTGGGGCATCTACTCCGTCCCTGCCCACGCCAGCGAGTGGTACGTTCGATACATGTACGGCGGCGAAGTCCTCGCCGGAGACCGCGCCGGAAAGGGACCGAAGACCGGGGGAGTCGTGCAGTGGCACACCGAGCATTTCGGTCCTCCGACCAAGTTCGGCTACAAGGATTTTCTTCCGATGTACACCGCGGCAAAGTGGGATCCCGATGCCTGGGCCGCCCTCTTCAAGAAGGCGGGCGCCAAATATGTCCTCGCACCGGGCGAGCATCACGACGGGTTTTCCAACTGGGACAGCGCGATCAATCCCTACAACGCCAGGAATTACGGGCCCCACCGCGACCTCGACGGCGATCTCATCAAGGCGGTGGAGAAAGTCGGCCTGAAGACCGGCATATCCGACCATTCCGCGTTCCATTTCTATTTCATCCCGCCCCTGCCGGGCAGCGACCAGTACGACCCGAAGTGGGCCAATTTCTACAACGTTGCCGACCGAAGCGAGGCGGCCCGGATAAAGTTCATGCACGACTGGGTCGCCAAGAGAATAGAGACCATCGATAAGTACCATCCCGACATGCTTTGGTTCGACATGAACACCGACCACAGTTGGGATCCGCTCAAGATCCGGGTTTCCTCCTACTATTTCAACCGGGCGAGGGAGTGGGGCAAGGAGGTGGGCATCAGTGCCAAGCAAGCCGCCTGGGTCTCTGGCCAGATCATGGACTACGAGCGGGAGGGACGGTCGCCGATGGAGCTGACCGACTGGGTCTGGCAGCCCGATGATCCGATCACCAACAAGTTCGGCTACGTCGAAGGCCAAAAGCCCTATCCCGCCGACCAGTTTGTCTGGAAGCTGATCGAGAACGTGAGCAAGAACGGCAATCTTCTGCTGAACATATCCCCGCGGGCCGACGGGACGATCCCGCAGGAGCAGCAGGACGTGCTCCTGGCGATTGGCGCCTGGCTCGAGGTGAATGGCGACGGGGTCTACGGCACGCGGCCGTGGATCAAGTATGGCGAAGGCCCCGCGGCGGACGCCGCGGCGGCGGTGATGGTCAAGGCGAAGGCTGCCGGGTTCGCCGGCCGGACCAACGGGCAGAACCAGGGAGGCCCCGAAACTCTGGGAGGCGGCCTCCCGCGCCACGGGTACAAGCCTCAGGACATCCGCTTCACGACCAAGGGCGACACCCTCTATGCGACGGTGATGGATTGGCCGGGCGACGAAGCCGTCGTCAAGTCACTTGCCAGCGGCCAGCCGGTGCAGGGCACTGTCGAGAGGGTCGAACTCCTCGGGCACCCCGGAGAGCTGAAGTTCACCCGGGATGCCGATGGATTGAAGGTGAAGTTTCCGGCCGAGAAGCCGTGCGACTTCGCCTACGTCCTGAAAATCACGGGGCTGAAGCTGAAATAGCCCGAGGGCATTCCGCCCATCGCAAACGACGGCGATTTCGGCTGCATCCCGCGGAAGAAAAGCCTTAGCCTGCATCCATCATAAAGCCGATGAAGATTGGGCAAGATTGTGGCCGCTGCAGCGGCCATCCCTTCGGGGCTCGGCCTTCGGCCTCGCCATCTTCGCGCTGCTGCGCTCCGTCGTCGGAATCCGTGATGGATGCAGGTTAGATTCGAAACAGGAAAGGCAGACAGAACCCCCGCCGCATCTTACAATGAAATATCCCATATCCCGCCGCGATTTTCTCAAGACGTCAGCCCTTGCCGCAGGAGCCGGCCTGACGGCCCCGTTGTGGCAGTCGCGCCTGCGAGCCGCTCCAAATGATGTCTCAGCGGACCGCACGCTTATGGCCGGCCCGTTCAAGCCGACATGGGAGTCGCTCGTCCAGAACTACCGGTTTCCGGATTGGTACCGGGACGCGAAGTTCGGCATCTGGGCCCACTGGACCGCGCAATGCGTGCCCGAGCAGGGCGACTGGTATGCGCGACGGATGTACATGCAGGGAGAGAAGGACTACAACTACCACGTCAAGACCTACGGCCACCCCTCCAAGTTCGGGTTCATGGAGATCGACAATCTCTGGAAGGCCGATCGCTGGGAGCCTGAAAGGCTGATGGCCCTCTACAAGAGGGCAGGGGCGAAGTACTTTTTCGCCCTGGGCACCCACCACGACAATTTTGACGCATACGACTCGAAGTACCACGCCTGGAACTCCGTCAACGTCGGTCCGAAGAAGGACATCGTCGGCACCTGGGCGAAGGTGACCCGCGCAGACGGCCTTCGCTTCGGCATCAGCAACCACTCATCGTGGGCCCCCCGCTGGCTGCAGCCGGCCTACGGCTACGACGGCGAAGGGCCGCTCGCCGGAGTGCGCTACGACGCCTACACCCTCACCAAGGCGGACGGAAAGGGAAAGTGGTGGGAGGGGCTGGATCCGCAGGATCTTTACACGGGCCCGTCCGTGGTTATGCCCGACGGGCTGACGAGCGCCCAGGCCGTGCGGGACTGGCAGAACAAGAACACGAGCCTCGCCAAGAGCAACCCGATGCCAGTGGCCAGCTTCTGCCAGAATTGGTTCCTGCGCACCCAGGACCTCGTCGACAAGTACCAGCCCGACGTGCTCTATTTTGATACCAACGAACTGCCGCTGGGCCAGGCCGGGCTCGACCTCGTCTCGCACTACTACAATTCGAGCGTGGCGCGAAACGGCGGCCAGGTGGACGTAGTCGTCAACGGAAAGCACATCGAGAAGGCGCACGTCGGCTCGTTTGTCGAGGACATCGAGCGCGGCGTCGCCAACGGGATCCGCCCGGAGCCGTGGCAGACGGACACCTGCATCGGCGACTGGCATTACAGCCGGGAGCTTGCGGAGAAGAATGGCTATAAGACGGTCTCGCAGGTCGTCGGCATGCTGGTCGATGTGGTGAGCAAGAACGGAAACCTCATGCTCAACATCCCCGTCCGCGGCGACGGCACCATCGACGAGCACGAGGTGGGCTTCCTGGAAGGGCTCGCATCCTGGATGGAGGTCAACGGCGAGGGCATTTTCGCAACCCGCCCGTGGAAGACATTCGGGGAGGGTCCGACCCGTCTCTCCGGCCGAGAAAGCAAAACCGCCTACACTTCCCAGGACATTCGCTTCACCGCAAAGGGCGGGGCCCTGTATGCCTTTGTCCTCGCATGGCCCGATTCGCGGACGGCGCAGATCAAGACTCTGGCCGCCAACTCGCCCGAGCTCGCCGGCCGGAAGATCTCCGGGGTTTCGCTGCTGGGCCATGACGGCAGGCTGGAATGGCTGCAGAGCGAGCAGGGCCTGACGGTCAAGTTGCCGGAGAACGCTCCGTCGGATTACGCGGTCACGCTTAGGATCGACGGCGTCGCGTAGCCCGAACATTTTACGAACACGAGATGCCTCGTGCCTGGTGAAATGTTCGGGCAGGCCCGTTTCCGCCGCCGCGGAAACAGCAACAGATTTTTCGCAACCCAAGACATTAGGAATAATCATGAAGCGCCTCACTCAAACAACATTTCTTGGGCTCGCGCTGATGGCCGCGGCAGTGCGCGGCGCGGACGAGCCCCGAAAACTCGCATTTGAGGGCGTCCTCAGCGAACACAAGATCGCGCTGGCCGACCTCGCCCCCGGACTGCCGTCCGATTGGTCGGACTACACGCATCTGGTGATGGAGATGAGGACCTCCACACCGCAGCGCTTCGCGATCTGGGCCTACACAGCTGACGGCCCCAGGCGGATCGAGATTCAGCCCTTTGGCGAGAATCTCTGGTTCCGGGCGTCGATTCCGCTGCAATACTTCGTTGGCATGGACAAGTCCGGCACCGATCTTGCGTCGACGATCAACCGCCGGACCGATTCCTTCTGGATGTCGGTCTGGGGGCCGTTCGGAGAGCTGAAGTCGGTCGAGGCGGTCGGCTTTGCGATGCAATACCCGATCAACCATCCCGTGATCGAAATCCGCTCCGTCCATCTGTCGAAGCAGGACGAGGGTTCGGATTTCCTGGAGGGGAAGCCCGTCCTTGATGAATTCGGCCAATGGGCGCACGGGGACTGGCCTGGGAAGATCCACAGCCGCGCGCAGCTTGGCCGGGAGCTGGCCGACGAGGAGAAGGCCCTTGGCAGCGGCGCCGACTTCGGCTATGACGAGATGGGCGGCTACAAGGACAGCCGCGCAAAGGCCACCGGCTTCTTCCATCTCGAGCAGCTCGACGGCGTCTGGTGGTTTGTGAACCCGCTCGGGCATCTCTTCCTGTCGACGAGCTGCAACGGAGTCGACGGCTTTGGCGGCGGTCGCCGGGCCGGGTCAGGGGGCCAGGCAGTCAGTGCCGCGCCGACCGCGGCGCAATTGGCGTCTGCGGCCCTGACCGCGCGGCGGCTCGACTCCTGGGGAATGAGCACGGGAGGCCGGGGCCGTCCCAATATCGTATTCCTGCGCTGGCCGCAGACACCCTCGACGACCTTCCTTGGCGTTCCGGACGTGTACGCCGATGGCTTTGCCAAGGCGATCGACCAGTCGGCGGACACCCAGTGCACGCCGCGCAGGAACGACCCGCTCATCATCGGCTACTTCATCGGCAACGAGCCGCCGTGGGGCGACCGCGAGAGCGAGGTGGTCGACCTTATCCTTGCCGGCCCCGACACGGCGACCAAGGCGAAACTCAGGGAGTGGCTTGCGCAGGGCGACACGCCGAAGCGCCGGAAGGATTTCGTCGTCAGCTCCTTTGAAAGGTACCTGGACCTCGTCTGCAAGGCGGTCCGCAAATACGATCCCAATCACCTCAACCTCGGCATCCGCTTCGGAGGCAAGGTCGCGGACGACGTCCTGAAGCTGGCCCGCGTCTTCGACGTGTGCAGCATCAACGTCTACGAGTACGAGCCGACAAAGCAGGTGGAGCGTTCGAACCGGCTGTCCGGCCGTCCCATCCTGATCGGAGAATTTCACCTCGGAGTGCCGGAGAACGGCCTCGGCTCAGGCCTTGTGCAGGCCGAGAACCGGACGGAGCGCGGCGTTGGCTACCGCTATTATGTCGAGCAGGCGCTGTCGCTCCCGTATGCGCTCGGCGCCCACTGGTTTGCGTGGCGGGACGAGCCCGTGCTCGGCCGCATGGATGGCGAGAATTACAACATTGGCTTTGTCGACGTGACAGACCGGCCCTACCCGGAAATGGTCGAGGCCGCGAAGGCAACCCACCGCCGGCTTTTCGACGTCCACTCCGGAAGGATCCTGCCGTTCAGCCAGAAGCCGAGGGCTTCCGAGGCCGGCACGCCGTCTTCGCCCTGGGATCTCTGAAATTGACCGCTTGTTGTCACAGCCCGAACATCTCATGAACACGAGATGCCTCGTGCTTCGTGAAATGCTCGGGCCAGGGCTCGAATCCGGTCGGAACCGGCAAAGTCCCTGTCACCCCATGAAAACCAAGAGTCTTCGGATGCTGAGAACCGCGGCCCTTCCCTTGCTGGCATTCGGCCTCGCCGCCGTGGCCGCCCGGGCCGGGCCGGTGGAGATCGTGTTTGAGGGACGCGGGGCCGTGTCGCGGCAGTGGCCCCTGAAGGAGCTCAATCCCGACCTGCCGTCCGACTGGTCCGGCTACAACTTCCTGGTCCTGGAGTTCCGGGCGACCTCACCGCAGCGGATCGAGCTGGAGCTGCGCACGGCCGGGAAGATGATCGCGAAACGGCTCCACCCGTTTCAAAACGCCCTGGTTCGGGCGGCGATTCCACTGAAGTACTTTTCCGCGCCATCGAGCGGCGGCTACGACCTGGCGTCGATGAGCAACAAGCTCGGCGGCTCCTATTTCATGAACATTGGGTCCGGCGGATACGGGCCGCTGAACGAGGTGCAGGCGATCGGCGTGACGATGCGCGATCCCGTTGGCTCGCCCAAGTTTGAACTCCGGTCCGTCTCGCTCGCGAAGGATTCGCCCGGCGACGAGGTGCTCGAGCCCCGGCTTCTGGTGGACCAGTTCGGCCAGTGGATCCCCGCCGACTGGCCGGGGAAGGCGAAATCCCTTGAGGACCTGAAGAAGGCGTGGAGCGACGAGTCCGCGGCGCTGGGGAGGAACCCCGTGCCCGACCGGGACCGCTTCGGTGGTTTTGCGAAGACCCGAGCAAGGGCGACCGGATTTTTTCGAGTCGAGCAAATCGACGGAAAATGGTGGTTTGTCGATCCCGAGGGGCACCTTTTCTTCTCCAACGGAGCCAATGGAATCGGGACGTATTCGGCCACCCGGGTAACCGGGCGCGAGCCGATATTCACGGCGCTTCCCCCGGCGGAGCTCTCGGTCTCACCCTTTGGACGGGGCCCCGGCGCCCCGGGGCAGGGCGGAGTCGCGGCGTCGTTTTACACCTGGAATCTCGTCCGGCGCTACGGGAGCGGCGACAGCTGGCGCCAGCAGTGGGCGGAACTGACGGCCCGGCGCATGGTGGATTGGGGACTCAACACATTCTATGGCGGCGACCAGAACCTGGAGGCCGCCCAGCCGCGGCAACCCTACGTCGTGACGATCCGCGAGTGGCAGTCGGGCCAGACGTTCATGGGCCTGCCGGACGTCTACGCCGATGACTTCGAGTCGCGGGTCGACGGCATCGCCGCACGCTCCTGCGAGCCCTGCAGGGACGACCCGTACCTGCTCGGCTATTTCATAGGCAACGAGCCGGCCTGGCCCAACCGGGAGGGGGAGCTCGCAGACTTGATTTTGGCCTCGCCGCAGACGGGCATCGCGCGCGAGCTCAGGACTTGGCTGGCCGAGAAGGGGGACACTGCCGAAAGCCGCCGCACATTCGCGCTTCACGCCTTCGACCGCTTCCTCGCGGTGATCATCGCTGCAGTCAAGAGGCACGATCCGAATCACCTCGATCTGGGCATCCGATTCGGCGGCAGCCCGCCGCCCGACGTCATCCGCATGGGGCGGATGTTCGATGTGTACAGCCACAACGTCTACCAGACCACGCCCGATCCGCAGCGGATCCAGCATTTTTACGAGCTGACCGGCCGGCCGATTCTGATCGGCGAGTTCCACAACGGCACGCCCGGTCGGGGAATGGCAGCCGGTTTGGTGCAGGCGTCGTCGCAGGCCGAAAAGGCGCTACTCTACCGGTGTTACGTCGAGGGCGCCGCCGCAAACCCGGCCATCATCGGCGTGCACTGGTTTCAGTTCATCGATCAGCCGAACACCGGGCGCTTCGACGGGGAGAACTACAACATAGGAATGGTCGACGTTACCGACCGTCCGTACCCGGACATGGTCGCGGGCATGAAGCTGTCCCATCAGCGCGTCCTGGACATCCGCCTCGGCAGGGCAAAGCCGGTGACCAGGACAAGCAGCGCCGAAGCGCAGTAGCCGCGGTTCGCCTTCAAGCTGGCGGCGCCCCGGCGATCTTGATGGCCTTGTCGCGCTCGGGATGGGCTGCTTCGCCGGCGAAACCGGGATACTCGAGTCCTGTCACGTCCTCGACCTCAATGGCGTGGGTGAAGTAATCAGGGCGGTTCGGGCCCCAGGCGAGGCGGCAGTTCCTCAACGTCACGTTGTCCGCGTGGCGGAAGCTGTAGCCCGGGTTGCCGTGCGGCTCAATTCCCGGCACCGCGGAGGTCGGCCGGTTGTCCCAGAGGCCGCCCTTGTACTTGGTCGAGCGGTTGAGGGTCACATCGACATTCTCCAGGGCGATGTCCCGTGCCCGGCTTTGCGGCGAGCCGCTGACGCGAACGCTGTTCTCCGCGTGGCCCGTGACATTGGCCACGCGAATGCCGTGCATCGTGCCGACCTTTGTCGTGGGCGTGCGCGGGATTGCCGTCAGCGAAATCGCCTCGCCCCGGCCCCACCAGGGATCCGAAAAGTAGCGCGAGACAAACTTGATGTCCCGGAAGTCGACGTCGAAGATATTGCCCTCGTCGCGAAGCTGAATGCAGATGCCGCGGCTGCTCGTCTTGATGTCGCAACGCTCGAAGCGCACGTCGCTGATGTCCTGCGTCGTTTCGGTGCCGATCTTGACCCCGGCATCCTGCGTCTCGATGACGCAGTCGCTCACCCGGATATTGGAGGAGGGGCCGTAGCTGGCGCCCTGGCGTGTGGTCTTCACGACGATGGCGTCGTCACCGCAGACGATGTTGCAGTTGCGGATGACCAGGTCGCGGCAGTGATCGGGGTCGATGCCGTCGCAGTTGGGCACGTCGAGCTGGTTGCGGATCTTGATTCCGTCCACAAGCGCGTGCCGGCAGCCGAGCAGGTGCAGGGTCCAGCTGGGGGCATGAAGGAGCGTGACGTCGCGGATCTCCAGATCGGTGCAGCCGGTCAACACGATCAGCCTCGGCCGGAAGCCCTTCGGCCGCCACCATTCATTGGCTGAGTCGTAATGGTCCATGAACTCGGGCGAGCGCCCGTTTACCGTGCCGGTGCCGGTGATGCTCAGGCCCCGCGCATTCATCGCCGTGATGGCCGCGCGCTCGCCGAACTGGCCGGGATCGGTGGCGACGAGGATTTCCGCGTCGTCGGCCAGGTGAAAATCGATCCCGGATTTGAGAACCAGGGGCCCGATGAGGTAGCGCCGGGCCCCGCGGAGAAGCACCTGGCCGTTGCCGGCCGCGGAAGCCTCATCCACCGCGCGCTGAATGGCCAGGGTGTCGAGGCTCTTGCCGTCGCCGAGCGCACCGTAGTCGCCGACGTCGAACACCCGGCGGCCCGGGGCGCCGGCGGACGCGGCGCGCGAGCGCAGCCCGAGCGAGGCGCCGAGAACGGACGCCGCCGTCAGCTTTGCGCTGGTTTGCAGGAAGGTGCGGCGGGTGAGCAGGGGAGCTTTCATGGGGCAGGGTGGCCTTTGAGCCGGAATCACGTTGCCGTATTTCCGGCGGACATCAATCTGGATGTCTTATGGGACGCCAATGGCTTCACGCGAAACGAGCGATCGTCAACCTCAAGAAAGGGCAGGCCGTGGGCAAGCTGGTGAAGGAGATCACTGTTGCGGCGAAGCTGGGCGGAGCCGATCCCGCGGCCAACGCGCACCTGTTCGCCGCGGTCGAAAAGGCCCGGAAGGCGAGCGTCACCCGGGAGGCCATCGAGCGGGCGATCAGGAAGGGCGGCGGCGGCGGGGAGGACAAGACCACCCTGGAGCACGTCGTATTTGAAGGCTATGCCCCGCACAAGGTGCCGGTGATCGTCGAGGTTTACACCGACAACATTCAACGGACCGCGCCGGAAATCCGGGTCCTTTTCAAGCAGGGCGTCCTCGGCCAGAGCGGGAGCAACAAGTTCCTTTTTGACCACGTCGGCCTTGTCGAAGCCCACCATCCGGATCCGGCGGTCGACATCGAGGCGGCGGCAATCGAGGCAGGGGCGAATGACTTCGAGGCGCTCACCCATGAGCGCAACGACGACATCCCGGAAGGGCGCCCGGGCGCGCGTTTTATCACCGATCGTTCGGCCGTCCATTCAGCCTCATCCTGGCTTTCGCAGCACGGCTGGTCGGTGGTGACAAGCGAACTGGGCTATGTGGCCAAGATTTTCCCGGAATTGGATGAAGAGGCCCGTGAAAAGGTGGGCGAATTTCTCCAGGCTCTCGAGGAGCACGACGACGTGCAGCGGGTCTGGGCTGCGGTGAAATAGCCGACGGACGACTGCGCCCGGGCGGCTCCCTTCTTATGGACAAAGCAATCGTGACCGGGGCGGAGAAGGCTCGGCTTCGTGGAATCGGCCAGCGCCTGCAGGCGACAGTGCGGCTCGGCAAGGGCGGCCTGACCGCGGCCTTCACCGCCGAACTGCAGCGCCAGTTGAGGGCGAAGGGCTTGGTGAAGCTCCGTTTCGCGGGCCTCGGCCGGGAGGAGCGTGCCGCCCTGTGCCCGCGCATCGCCCGGGAAAGCGGGAGCGAATGCGTGGGCGCCGTCGGGCAGACGGCGCTGTTCTACCGCCCGGTCCCGCCCGCGTTGACGGCGGATCCCGGTGGTGGCCGGGCTTGCTGATATTGGATTAGTCCTTGGGCGCCCACTGCCCGGCCCATTCCAGTTCCTCGATCAGGACGCGGAGGCGGTGGCCGTCGCCTGCCGCCTGGGGCCGCCCCGCGGCTTCCTGGAGCGAATGGGGAACATCTGGTCCGTCCAGCAGGGCGGGCTTGGTGTCGTATGGATCGCCCCTGCCGCCCCGGCCGCCGCGGCCGGCGGGTTCCTGCCAGACACGCGCGCCCAGGACCGGGTCGTTGAGCTTGTAAGCCGCATAGGCGAGCGGCTGGTCCGTCTGGTTGGTGACGGAATGGTGGAAGACATCCCAGTATTTGGGATAATCGACGACCAGTTCCATCTCGGACATGGCTTCCATGGTTCCGAAAAGCAGGTCGAAGCCGGAAGGGCCGCCGGTATCGGCGACGCCGCCCTTGGCTTCGCGCCGGCCGCGGCGCGAACCCTCGGGACGGGGCATGAATTTGCCGGTCTTCGGATCGTACGCCCCGAGTTCGAGCATCCGGCCGGCCGCGGCCCCCAGGGCAAGCTGGGAATCCATGCCCGCCTTGATCTTGTTCAGCCACTGCGGATCACGGGTCCGCTCATACTCGGTCAGCCAATTGTTGCAGTAGGCCGCCCAATCGAGCCAGCCCGCGCCGGTGTATTCGCCCATGTTCTCGGGATGGATCGGGTCGGTCCGCTTGACCTCGGCGTACGTGAAATCCGCCGGAAGCTGCTCGTGCATCAGGTCGCCGATGCGCTCGTCCGTGGACAGAAAATAATAGAAGCGTTTGAGTCCGGACTGGCTGACCCGGGGCTGCTTGGCGCCGTCGCCCAGGTGATTGACGTTGTGCCGGGAGCCCAGGGGAGCGAATCGCCCGATGTGGTGAACGCTCACCTCGCTTGTCTGCCGGGTCATGGCCTCGGCCAGGCGGAAGATGTCGGCCCTGCCGGTGCGCAGGAAGCTGTACCAAAGCCAGTAGTCGGGGAGCAGCTCCGTGTTCGTCCATGCCCAGCCGCCGATGTCGTAGCGCCACTCGTGGCGAATCTCATCGTACATGCGCATCATGTCGCCGTAATCCCAGAAGCCGTACCAGGAACGGTATTCGACCTCCTTGCGGTAGAATTCGATCGCGTTGGCCAGCCGGTTTTCGATGCGCTGCTTGAATGGGGTGGAAAGGTCGGGCAGGCTCCAGAAGCCGAACGCGCGCTGGTCGTGGTAGTACTGCGGCGTGCAAACCAGCATGGCCGGCTCCGCCGTCGCCTTGGCCATCCTGACCAGGAGCTCGTTTGATGGGATGGCCGGGAGAGCCCACAGCGTCAGTTCGGAAGTGTTGGCTGTACCCAGCGCATTGTCCCAGCCCTCCTTCCAGTCTTCATAGGCCATGTCCAGGCCGTGGCCCTTGACGTCGTAGTGCCGCAGGTCCATCGGCTGGGCCTCCGGGGACCAGAGCCAGACGGTCAACCGGCCATTGGATGTCGTCGCGCCGTTGATCTCCAGGGAGGCCGGACTCTTCTGCCAGAACTTCTTCACGTCCACCGCCACTCCGCCCTGGATGTCGCCCAGAAACGCCAGACCCATCGCGCGCCGCCCGTCGAGCACATGCACCCAGGAGCTCCTGTCCTGCGTCCGCTTCTCGATCGTGTATCCATCGGGATTGAGCTGGTCCAGCCGGTAGTCGTCCCATTGCGCAATGTCGCGGATGTAGGCCTGCTCCGCGCGGGAGTACTGGTCCAGGTTGGGGACGCGCCTGCCCGCCGCCTGATCGGGGAAGACCATCACTCGTCCCGCCGCGTGCTCATCCCTCGAAACGATCGGGACGCGCCCGTCCGGCGCCTGATCAGGCGAAGAGGCTCCGCGACCTTCGCCATACGTGATGTCGCGCCGGCCCACCATCGGCTTGACCGGTTCGGCCCACATTCCCGTTTCCCCGCCGAGGCGAACGTGCCTGTTGATCACTTCCTCGCGCAGGGGCACGTCAATGGACAGGCCCAGGCCCTTGATGAAATCCTTTTGGACGTCGCCGTCGAAGACGATCGTGTGAACGACCCGGATCGAGCCCAGGCCGGCATTGAAATAGAGGCGCACGACGAAGGGCAGCCAGCCCCGGTCCGAGGTGGTCGACTTGTGGTCGCCCTCGATCTTGACCACCGCCCGGACCGGGCCGGACTGCTCCACCGTGACCTTCTTGATCCGGCTGACAAAGTCCTCCTCGCGCACGCTCCGGCGCGTTGCGAATTCCGAGCGGTCTTCAAGCAGCAGGACCAGCCTGCCGTTCCCGGCCAATTGGCGGCCGCCGACCGTTAGCGACCCGATAAGGGCCGATCCCTCCTTTGGGATCCTCGCCTGCATGGCGCCGGTGTCGATGTCGATGCCCGTTGCATCCTCCTTGCAGGTGATCTTCACGGACGGATCAACCCCGTCCGCCACGGCCAGGGTCAGCGGCCCGGACAGATCCGGCGCAGCCGCGATCGATTGTCCGCTCCACATGACCGAACCGTCCGGCCAATAGGCGGTCGTCCAGGTCTGCATGGGGACGGATTTGCCGTCCGCCGTCGTCAGGGCCAGCTTGTCGGTCGGCTGCAGCTTCCCCTTGGGCCAAGGCACTCCCCAGCTCACGCCTTGGGGAACGGCAGGCGGCTGCCCGTCGAGCCAGTTGAGCTTGACCGGTGAAACCGGCTGGGCGACGGCGGAACCGGCAAGCATCGCCAGCGACATGAGGAAGCCCCGCAGCGCCATCCGGGCGGCTGGCGGGCAGTGACGTGATTCTTCGAATTGCGAATGCATGGTTGGATGGGGTGTGGGATTGCAGGCGAAGGGGTTGCCTTGATGCCGGGGTTTGCCTGCCACTCCCTGACGGGATGAGTGTGATTAGCCGCCTTGCGGACGGCAAGTCCGATTGGACCGCGACCTGCTGTTGCAACCAACGAGTTCGCTGGGCCTACTCGATCACCGCCACCTCGTGATCGAGAATGGAGGTGATCTCAAAGCGGCCCCATCCAGCCCTTGCCGAGATCGAAATTGGGCGGCCGGAAACGAGGAGCCGCAGTTTTCGGCCGGGCACATCGTTTGGCAGCTGCACTCGCACCTGCAAGGGACCGACCGGGACCAATTCATCCGTCGGCGCGCGCCACGCACCGGCGTTTGTCAGGTTGAGCAGGTGGAGGACCATTCGACCGGGCTGGCGGTAGAGATGGCAGTCAATCAGGCCCGGCCCCTCCACTGAAAGAGGCGGCTGGTCCCTTGCCACCCAGCGCGCCAGGTTGGCCAGGAGGCGCCCGTGGTCGGGAAGGTTGTCCCGTGTGAATCGCCGGTCCAGGTCGGCCGGAAGGAATGCGACCCGCCCGAAGCCGGGTCTTTCGTTCACGATGATGCCGGGAATGTCAGTCTTCGGCGTCCGCATCCAGTCGTCCTCGGGCGGAGTCGCCGGGAAGGAAGGGACGTAGGTTGCCAGCACCTGCGCGGAGGCGTCCATGGTCAAAGGCTCCAGCGTGCCGCCAAAGGCCAAAAGATCGGTCTCGTCAAATCCGGCCAGCACCGGATGGCGCTCGCCGCGGACCAGCGGCTCCGCGCCCGCATGGGGACCGTCGATCCTCCCGCGCAATTCCGGGCTCAGGCGCAGGTAGCTGTGGAGCGTTTCCGAAGCCCATCGCCGCCGGGTCGCCTCGACGCGGCCTCCATGGGCTGGCGGGATATGCGCGCCGAACAGGTCCGCCAGGGCAAAATCCGGCCGAGGATCGCCCCATTCATCGCAAAGGCTGCTTTGGCCGGTCGCCAGGAGCCCGCCCCCGCGTTTGACGAATTGGCGGACGCTCGCGGCCTGCGCGTCCGACAGGATGCCGACGTTGGGCAATATCAGCAGGCGGAACTGGGCGGCACCGTCGCCCTCAAGGTCGTCGACCTCGACAGGCAGGTACGGAATGCGCCCATGGACCAGCGCCTGCATGAACCCGCTTGCAGGCAGGACAGCCTGCGCCGACCAGTCGTCGCGGCCGAAGAAGTCCCCGCTTCGCTGCGACCAGACAACGCCGACGCCGGCCACCGGACGCCGATGGACGAGGTAAGCCTCGTTGGCCGCGTGCCATTGGCAGAGTTCGACCGGCGTGCGGTAGGCCCGGCGGTCTTCGCCGTACGCGCCAACGTAGTGCCACCAGGGCTGGATGCCGCCGGCAATGCCTTCGAGCATCCACATCCGCGCCTCGGGCTCCGGCTTGGCGGTCAGCCGAAAGGTCGGTTCGGTCGTCTGGTACATGGCCATGCTCTCCGGAAGCACCTTGTCCCAGCCGAGGACCCCGTGGACGAGCTTGCCCACCTCGCCGTTTCGCTGAAAGCCGGTCGCATTCATTCGCCGCTGGTCGTCGAGCATGATGATCTCGGCGCGCCGGCAGATCCGCTTGAAGTCCCTGAACTCCTGCGCCTCCCCATAGGGGGAGCCCCCGTTCATCCCGACCCACAGGCAATCCGGACCGCCCGCTTCCCGGGTGACCCTGTTGCTTTCATCCCAGACCTCCAGCCGGCAGGCGTAGCCCCACTCGATCCAGGCTCGGTAGGCCGGATCCTGCCAGTCCTTCTTGCGGGGAAGATCCCGGCCGGCTTGGGCGCGAAACTTCCGAGCGCAATTTCCGCAGTAGCAGATCCGGCTGCGCTCGAGCCCGCTCCAGGAATTGTCGGTGAATCCCTCGGGATGATACTCCGCCACAATCTCCCGCAGAATGGCGGCGACGTGCTCGTGGTAATAGGGCCCGTTGATGCAGGGGACGTACAGGTCGCGGGACCGGTACGGCTGCCCGGCGGCATCCGCCGAAAACCAATCGGGGTGGGTCCTGTAAAAGTCTTCATTTGCCCCGCTGGAATCCATCCGCGCGAAGACCGCCAATCCCTCGTCGTGCGCAGCCCGGGACAATTCGCCGAAAAGGTCGCGCTCACCCAGGAATTTTGCACGCCTGTGCATCGGCACCTTCGTCGGATAATAGGCCACAATCCCGCCCGCGTTGACGACGATGCCCTGGATACGGGTTCGTCGCCACTGCTCCCGCCACCACGCAACGTCGTAACGGGTCGGGTCGAGCTCGTTGATGTTTGTCTGGCCCCAGCGGATCGCACGCCGGTACCAGGGAGCCCTTTCGCCGTTCGCCGGCGCGCCGGATGCGAAATGAGCCAGCCTGGCGCCCGCGAGGACTGCGGCTGCTGCGGCGGTCGTCTTCAGAAAGTCGCGACGGGTTTCGCCGGCGAAAGGGGGGGGCGGGAGGTCGTCGTTCAAGGTTTGAAAGGGGAATTCGATTGAGCGCGGCCAGCGGAGGATAGCCCCCAGCCAGACGCAGAATCATACGGCGAGGGATCGGTTTATTCGCGCGTTGCCGTTGTTTTGCGGCTCGCGGCTGAAAGCGTTTGCCCGTTGCCTCCATTCGGACAAGGTTTGCCACAGCCCGCCTCCGCCGTGCCCGACGTCACCCGCCGCAATTTTCTCAAAACCTCGGCATTTGCCGGTGCCACGCTCGCCCTGGGCGAGATCGCCTCCCGTCCTGGAATGGGAGCGACGGATTTGCCCGAGGGGCCCCGAAGCGCGCCGTCGTGGGCCGACAAGCCCATGCGCTGGGCGCAGCTGACGCTCGTTGAAAACGATCCCGGAAGATTCAGCCCGCAGTTCTGGTTCGATTATTTTCGCGCGACGCACTCCGACGCCGTGTGCCTGAGCGGCGGGGGCTGCGTGGCCTACTATCCGACCGGCGTTCCGTTTCATCACCGAAGCGCATGGCTCGGCGACCGCGACGTCTTCGGAGAACTTGTGGAGGGCTCCCGCAAGCTTGGAATGGTTGTCGTCGCGCGCACCGACCCGCATGCGACCTACGACGACGTCAAGGCGGCGCATCCCGATTGGATCGCCGTGACCGCCGACGGCAAGCCCAGGCGCCACTGGGCTTCGCCGGAGATGTGGGTCACCTGCGGACTGGGGCCCTACAACTTCGAGTTCATGACGGAGGTGAAGAAGGAGATCATGAACCGCTACCGTGTGGACGGGATCTTCATCAACCGATGGGACGGATCGGGCATGTGCTATTGCGAGCACTGCCGGGAGAACTTCAGGGCGGCGAGCGGACACGACCTGCCGCGAACGAGCGACCCAGAGGATCCCGTCTACCGGGCCTATTCCTCGTGGCGCCAGAACAGGCTGTTCGATCTGTGGCGCCTCTGGAACGGCGAGGTGCGCAAGGTCAACCCCGATGCGTGCGTGGTCCCCAACACGGGCGGAGGCGCGACAAGTTCGCTCGACATGAGGCAGATCGGCGAACTGGCACCCATGCTCGTGGCCGACCGCCAGGCCCGCCACGGTCTCACTCCGCCCTGGGCCAACGGCAAGAGCGGCAAGGAATTCCGGGCGGCCCTTGGGCGAAGTCCCGTCATCGGCTGCTTCAGCGTCGGGCTGGAGGAAGCCTATCGCTGGAAGGATTCCGTCCAAAGCCCAGACGAGATCCGGCTCTGGGTGGCCGACGGGATCGCCAACGGGATGCGGCCGTGGTTCACGAAATTCGGCGGCACAATCAATGACCCGCGCTGGCTGAAGCCGGTCCAGGACATCTACACCTGGTGCAAGGGCGCGGAGCGCTACCTGCGCAACGAGGCCCCCCTTGCCCGCGTGGCCATCGTCTATTCGCAGCAGACGGCCTGGTTCTACCGCGGAAAACGAGGCGAACCCGGCAGTGTGGAGGACGCGGCGATGGGATGGTATCAGGCGCTCATCGAGGCGCGCGTTCCATTCGAGATGGTGCACGATCGCCTGCTCGACGCGGAACACCTTGCGCCGTTCAAGACGCTTATCCTGCCGAACATCGCCGCCCTTTCCGACGCCCAATGCGACCAGCTCCGCCAGTTCGTCGCCCGGGGCGGCGGCCTGGTGGCCACCTCCGAGACCTCCCTTTGCGACGAGCGGGGAGCGCTTCGGAAGGACTTTGGCCTGGGCGATCTCTATGGCGCGAAATGGGAGGGGGGCGGCGAGGGGCCGATGCACAACGCCTACGTGCGGCTTGAACACGAGACCGCCCCTTCGCACCCGCTCCTGGCCGGGCTGGAGGACGCGCCCCGGATCATCCATGGGGCCTGGCGGGTGAAGGTCGCCGCGACGGCGCCGCATTTCTTCTCTCCGCTCACCCTGATTCCGTCCTATCCCGATCTCCCAATGGAGAAGGTATTCGCGCGGGAGCCCCGGACGGATGTTCCCCAGGTCTTTCTCCGCGAGTTTCCGACGGCCGGCCGGGTCGTCTATTTCCCCTGGGATATCGACCGCACGTACTGGGAAATCCTGGCGGTGGATCACGGCAAGCTCCTCCGCAATGCAGTCGCCTGGGCGACCCATGAGGATCCTCCCGTGGCCGTTGACGGGCCGGGACTCCTCGACGTGACCTTCTGGCGCCAGAGGAATTCGCTCACTGTCCACCTCGTCAACCTGACCAACCCCATGATGATGAAGGGCCCCGTTCGCGAATTGCTGCCGCTTGCCTGTCAGCGCGTGCGCGTGAGGCTCCCGGACGGCCTGAAGGCGCGGAACGTGCGCCTGCTCGTTGCCGGCACGGCGCCGGATTGGCGCCAGACCGGCGAATGGCTGGACCTCGCCGTGCCGTCGATCATCGCCCATGAAGTGGTCGGCATCGATGTCTGAATCCGGTGCATTTCCCATTGCCCTGCACCCCATTCATGGAGACCCCGATTATTTCCATTCGCGGCTTTGTCGGACTGTCCGGCTTGCTGCTCCTCGTTCCGCAGGCCTTGGCGGCTGATGCTCCCGCCTCCGACCGCATCGCTGCGATTCTGGCGGTGACGCCAAGGACCAACCTCCCGCCCGAAGCGGAAGACCCAGGACGGCCACAAGACACGCGGCTCCTCAAGCCAAGAGTCTGGGTCGACGACGCCGGGTTCGACGACGCCGGAAACATCTACAATCGGTACATCCGCTCGCCTTTTGGCACCTGGAGCAACTACGACGAGGCGAATGCGGACCCGTTTCCCATACCCGATGCGCTTGTCCTGAAGGACGGCCGGCGGGTCGAGGACGCCGACACCTGGTGGAAACGGCGCCGTCCGGAGATCCTGGGCGATTTCTATAACGAGGTCTATGGCCGGGTTCCCGAGAATACGCCCAAGGTCGCCTGGGAGGTCAAAACCGAGGTGAGGGATGCCTTTACGACAAAAACGATCGTCGGACGCATCGACAACTCCGGCTATCCGAAGACAACGCCGGTCATCACCCTTGTCCTGACATTGCCGACGAACGCGTCGGGTCCCGTGCCCGTGATGGTTGTTGTCGCGCCCGGGGGCGCTGCCGGCGGCCGGCGGGGACGAGCCGCAGCGGCCGACGCGCCCGTTGCAGCCGGCAGCCGGACGCGCGGTCCGGCCGGCCCGGATCCCATGCAGCAGGTCCTCTCGCGCGGATGGGGCTACGCAATCTTCAATCCCATCAGCGTGCAGCAGGACAACGGCGCGGGCCTGACCCAGGGGGTCATCGGCCTCGTCAACAAGGGCCAGCCCCGCCCCAGTCCCGAGCAGTGGGGTGCCCTGACTGCTTGGACCTGGGGCCTGAGCCGGGCGATCGACTATTTTGAAACCGACAGGGATGTGGACGCCAAACGCCTCGGGGTGGAGGGCCATTCGCGCTACGGCAAGACGGCGCTTTGGGCGGCGGCGCAGGACCAGCGCTGGGCAATCGTCTACGCGAGCTGCTCCGGCGAAGGCGGCGCGAAGCTTTTTCGCCGCAACTACGGTGAAACGACCGACAATATCGCCGGCTCGCACTGGATGGCGGCCAGCTTCCACAAATACGGCGGCCATTGGAACGATCTGCCAGTGGACTCGAACGAACTGATCGCCCTGGTCGCCCCGCGCCCGGTATTTGTCACGGGCGCGACCCAGGACCCCTGGTCGGACCCGCATGGCGAATTCATGGCCGCGGTGGGCGCCGGACCGGTCTACCGTCTTCTTGGAAAGAGCGATCTGGGCGCGACGGAAATGCCCGCCCCTGATGTTTCGCTCACCTCGGGCGATGTCGCCTTCCGCGAGCACGCGGGCTGGCACACCGACCTGCCCGACTGGCCGGTGTTTCTCGAGTTTGCGGCGAAGTATTTCAAAGCTCCGCCGGGGAAGAGCTGAAGACCCTGCCAGGCCGGACAACATTTCTCGTCGGGATGCGTCTTGCTCGCGTGCGTTCGTCGCGCGGGCTGATCCGGGCCCGCTGTGGACGCCCCTTTCCATGACCATCATTCGAACCCCATCGGCGGCATACGTTGCTGCAATCCTGGTGGGTTGCACGCTTGCCCTTGACGCGACCGCCGCACCCCAGCCTGTCCAGCTGCACTGGCTCGAACAGCCGCTGCCGGGCGCCGCCCAGGATGTCAGCTGGGGCGTTCCCTGGCCGCAGGGCGCGGTGGCCGCAGGCACGGAATTCACCCTCACCAGCGAGCAGGGGAAGGCACTGCCGCTGCAGACTTGGCCCCTGGCTTACTGGCCGGATGGTTCGCTGAAGTGGAGCGGATTTGCCGCTGTCGCCCCGGCCGGAACGAAGGGTGAGCTGACCCTGGCCGCGGGCGGGGCGGCCGCCGCATCCCCATCCGTTCGCGTCACGCCCGGCGCCCAGTCCATCGCGATCGACACGGGCCCCCTCCAGTGCACGGTGCCGCTCAGCGGGCCGAACATCGTGGAGTCGTTGCGCGTCGGCGGCCGCGAGGTCGCCCGCGCCGGACAGCTTGTCTGCATTTTGCAGGATGGTCCCTCCTCCAATCCCGAGGATTCGCCGCCCCGGGAGAGTTTCCTCAGCCTGGTCAAGAAAGTCACGGTGGAGCAGTCCGGGCCCGTTCGCGCTGTCCTGAAAGTGGAGGGCGTTCACCGGAATGCGCAGTCGAACCGCGAATGGCTTCCCTTCACGGTGCGCCTTTACTTCTACGAGGGCGGGACCTCGGTGCGGCTGGTGCACACGATCGTTTTTGACGGAGACCAGGAGAAGGACTTCATTCGCGGGCTGGGCGTTCAATTCACGGTGCCGATGCGCGAGCAGCCGCAAAACCGCCAGGTGCGGTTTGCGGGCGAGAACGGCGGAGTCTGGTCCGAGCCGCTCCAACCCGGCGGCGGCAGCGCCGCGCAGGAGGCCGGCCAGCCTTTCACCGGCCGCCGGGGATTCGAGCAGAATGCGATCTGGGACGACTTCAAGCTCGATCAGCCCAATCCGAACGGGTTCACGGTTGTCAAGCGCACCAACCCGAAGAGCACATGGCTGTTCTCCGACGCGGGCAGGCGCGCTGCCGGTTACGCTTTCGTCGGCGACCTGAGCGGGGGCCTCGGTGTCAGCGTCAGGAATTTCTGGCAGTCGTTTCCGGCCGGGCTCGAGGTGCGGAAAGCCAGCAGCCCCGCTGCGGAACTCATCGCCTGGCTTTGGTCCCCGGACGCCCCGGAGATGGACATGCGCCATTATGATACTCATGCGCACGGCCTGCTGGCGTCCTACGAGGACGTGCAGCCTGGCTTGAGCACGGCCTACGGCATCGCCCGAACGAGCGAACTCACCATCGATCCCGAGGGCGCCCTCCCGGCGCGAGCCGCGACGGCCATCGCGGCCCAGGCCGGCGCGAAGCGGCCCCTGCTTGTCTGCGCCCCGGCCTACATCCACTCGACCGGCGTCTTCGGCGTCTGGAGCCTGCCCGATCGGTCGACGCCGTTCAAAAAAACCATGGAGGACGGCCTTGATTCCGTGCTGAGCTATTATGAGCGGCAGGTGGATGAGCGCAGCTGGTACGGCTTCTGGCAGTTTGGCGACTTCATGCACTCGTATTCGGCGCCTCGGCACGTCTGGCACTACGACTGGGGCGGCCACGCCTGGGACAACACGGAATTGGGCGCTTCGCTTTGGCTGTGGGAGAGTTTCCTGCGTTCGGGCCGCGCCGACCTGTTCCGTCTTGCCGAGGCCCATGCGCGCAACACGAGCGAGACGGACGTCTATCACCTGGGCCCGATGGCAGGCCTGGGCTCCCGGCACAACGTGGTCAAATGGGGAGACGGAGCGAAGGAGGCGCGCATAAGCCAGGCGGCCCATTGGCGCTATTACTACTACCTGACCACCGACGAGCGCACGGGAGACATCATGCACGAGGTGGCCCGCTCCGATATTGCCGCCACACGGTACGACCCCATGCGCGAGGCCGAGCCGCAGGTCCCGGGCGAGCCGGTGTATCCCGCGCGCATCCGCATAGGGCCGGACTGGTTTGCATTCGCCGGCAACTGGATGACGGAGTGGGAGCGCACCGGCGACACCCGCTGGAAAGACCGAATCGTCGCCGGAGTGGATTCGATCGTGGCGATGCCGTACTGGCTGGAGAGCGGCCAGATTAACGGGCTCAACCCGGATCTCCGATCGGGCGGAATCGGGCCGCTGAAGGGCGGGGGAGTGCAGTTGGTCGGCTACGACATCGACACGGGCAAATTGACCGCAATTCGCGACCCGCTGACCAAGGGTTCGGTGCCTGTCAGCTACAACCTGGCTACCATCCAGGGCGGCGCCGAGGTCATGTTCGAACTCGTGCCGTTGCTCGGGAGAAGCGACTTTGCGACTGCGTGGCTGCAGTACTGCCGGCTGGGCAGCGCGCCGGCGGAGGTTCTCACAAAGGATCGATCGACCGGCACCGAAGGGTCCGACGCCCGCTACGCCCTGAATGGGCAAAGCGGTCCGCGCCTGGCCGCCTACGCCTACGCGGGCACGAAAAACCCGGCCTTCGCAAAAAAGGCCGTCGCCGAAATGCTCGACTCCGGCGCCCGCTCAGCGACTCCGCAGCCCCTGGCCGGCCCGGCAACCCTCAATTCGATCGAGGAGGCCCCCGGGGTTTCGACCAACGAAGCGGCGCAAACAGGACTGACGGCAATCGAGGTGTTGGAGCTCTGTAAGGACCAGCTGCCAACTGCGGCGCCACCCCCGCGCGCTTCCCGTTTTGGCCGCGGCTACGGCGGCCGAGACTTCGATCCGGGAGCGGCTCCGGCTGGTGCGCAAAGACCGCAGAATTGAGTCAGCCGCCCGGCGCTTCACCGCAGTTGGCCAAAAGCATGCCTTTCGCCGCGATCGGCCGATCGCGGCGCCGCCTGTCCATGCCGGCGCGCATGCCAATGGCAAAACGATTGGATTTTTTGTCATTTGTGCGACATGGTCTAGCAGTCGCCAATGCGCCATTGACCAGCCGGCGCGACGCATCTTCTTCCAGCAAAACGACACAAGCTCTTGGACAGCACGCCGACCAGGCCCATTTTCATCAGCTACGCCCGCGAGGACACCGGGGCTGCGCGCCGCATCGCCGAAGCCCTCCGGGACCAGGGCATGGAGGTGTGGTTCGATCAGAACGAACTGAGGGGTGGCGATGCGTGGGACCAGAAGATCCGCAAGCAGATCCGGGAGTGCGCCCTTTTCATACCAATCATCTCCGCCAACACGGAGGGCCGCGGGGAGGGTTATTTCCGGTTGGAATGGCGCCTCGCGACGGAGAGGACCCACCTTATGGCCGAGGGCGTTCCCTTCGTGGCTCCCGTGGCGGTCGATGCGACCAACGACTCGGGATCGACCGTTCCCGCGGAATTCCTGAAGGTCCAATGGAGCCGGCTGCCGGGCGGACTTCCCACCCCGGAGTTCGTTGACCAGATTCAGCGGCTCCTCCGCCTGCCGCGGACCCCCGTCCCCGGCGCCGCGCCAGCCCGGGATCCGGGCAGGGTCGCAGCAACGCCGCGACGGAGAGGAGTCGGGTGGGTTGCGGCCGGTGCCGGGCTTGCAGTCCTTGCCATTGGGATTTTTTTCGCAGTCCTCAGGAAGCCTGCGGCGGGGCCGGCGCCCGCGGCTGCAGCCCCGCCGTCCCCGATCCTGCCCGCCGCATTATCGGAAAAGTCGATTGCCGTGCTTCCGCTCACCAATCTGAGCGAGGAAAAGGACAGCGCCTTCTTCGCGGACGGCATGCACGACGAACTGATCACAGACCTTGCGGCGATTGCCGACTTGAAGGTCATCTCCCGGACCTCGGTCCTCCAGTACCGAGATACCAAGGAGAACCTCCGCTCGATTGGAAGGGAGCTGGGCGTGACCTACATCCTCGAGGGAAGCGTCCGACACGCGGGCGACCGCGTCCATGTCAACGCCCAATTGATCGATTCCCGGACGGACACTCACGTCTGGGCCGGGACGTTTGACAAGGAGACGCCGGATGTATTCCTCCTTCAGGCGGCGTTGGCCCAGCAGATTGCGGCGGCTCTCCAGGCGAAGCTGACCCCATCGGAGACCAAGCGCATCGAGCGTCCCCGGGGAGCCTCGGTTGAGGTCTACGAGAAGGCCCAGCGGGCGCGGCAGATCATTTTTGACACGGCGATGACCCTCGCAGACTACCACACCGCCGAAAATCTTGCCAAAGAGGCGGTCGAGAAGGAGCCGAATTTCGCCCTGGGCTGGGCAACCCTGGGACACGTGGATGTGGCCTTTGTCTACCGGGGATTCGACAGGTCGACAAGGCGGGCGAAGGAGGCGCGGGCGGCCATCGATCAGGCGCTCAAGATAGATCCCGAGTTGCCGGAAGGACACTGGGCCCTTGGCCGATACTACCAGACTGTCGACACCTCCGTGCCCTTGCTGGAGTCGATGAAGCTTGCCCGGGCGGAGCTTGAGCGGGCGCGCACAGACATGCCCAATGAACCGCGCATTCTGTCCGACATCTCGTCCTCGGTTTTTTACAGGGATGGCGAATTCGACGAGGCGATCGCCCTTCAGCGGCGCTCCGTCGAACTCAATCCCAAGGATCCATTGGCTCACTACAACCTGGGCCGGATGTACAACGCCCTTGGGCGCACGGAGGAGGCGATCTCCTCCTTTGAGGAAGCCCGCCGATTGAATCCTTCGTTTATCGCTGCAGTCTGCTTCCTGGCGACCGAGTACATTTTCAAAGGGGACCTGCCGGGAGCCGAAGCGACGATCCGGTCGCTCCCGGCGGGCGACCAGTCCGACCGTTCCGTTTACTTTCGATGGATGATCGCCTTCTACAAGAGGGATGTCCGCGAAGCGATTCGTATCCTCGATGAAAGCCCGGTGCCTTTCTTCCACGATAACAATTTCTTTGGTCCGCGTGAAACGCTGGTGGGACAGACGCTGATCATGGCAGGCGACCTGGCCGGAGCCCGGGCCAAGTTCGAGGCGGCCGAAGCGCAACTGGCGAAGGAGGAGGCCCGGGATGACGCCCCCGACAATCTAATCCACGCGACTATCGCGGCCTATCTGGGCGATGAGGCCAAAGCCCTGGATTTCTTGCGGCGGCGCGATGCGTCCAACAACGACCTCCCGCTCTGGGCGGATCAGGCTGCGGAAATGCGCGCAGAGGTCTACGCGGCCCTGGGCAAGTCCGACGAAGCCGTTGATGCGCTGGAATTCCTTGTGCAAAAGGCGCGGTGGGAGTCGCCCGCCTCGCTGAGGCTCAACCCGATGTGGGACAGCCTGCGCAGCAACCCCCGCTTCAGGAAGCTCAGCGAGGGGAAGCCCTAGCCTGACGATTCCGCGCGTGTCGAGCAGGCGGGCCGCCAGACCCTAATCTGCCGCGATCCTCACTGGTCAAACCTTGGGCGGCCAGACAACCCCCTCCAATTCCTTGGGCAACTGTTTCGGGTCGACCGGCCAAAAGAGCTTGATGTCAAAGCTCTCGCCCGGCTCGAACTCGTTCTCCGGCGCGCCGACAATGAGCCAGAGGACCTCGGCGTCCGTATCGTTGAACACCTGCCGCATGGATTGCGGCCCGACAAGCACGCCGCCGTGCTTCGGCACGGTGAGCGTATCCTCGCCGACTCGCATCCGTCCCACACCCTCGACAACAAAATAGAACTCCTCTGCCCTGACATGCTTGTGGAACGTATTTGCGCTCTTTGGCGGCAGACGCCAAAGCCGGGCGCCCAGAATTTCGCTCTTCGTGCGCTCAAGAAAATCCGCATTCGGGATCTGCATGGGCTTCGCCGGCCTCCACGAAAGGTCATCCGGCTTGATCAAGAAATAGCCGTCGATCGCCTTCATAGGATGGGTCTCATCGGATTTGAGCTGAACATGCAATTGCCGGGCATCAAACGTAATTTTTCCGGCTTTCTTCAGTCGACGCAACCGGCACCCCGGCGGATCCGCCCGCTTGCGGGGGGCTGACGCCTGCCCTGCCAGTCGGCGGCCGCCGGCGGGCGGGCCGCGATCCAGGAGGCATCGGGGCCAAAACCGCCCGCTTGCGCCGGCAAAAAACGACCAGCGTTGGGTAGAATCTGAGAAGCGGCGGGACCCCAATAAGGCTAAATTGGAACCTTTACAAACAACCCAATCGCATGGCGACACTTACACCTCTCCCTATGAACGACCTGACCATCGGCATGGCCGGCTCGGGTGGCGATGGAATCGTCTCTGCCGGCGAATCGCTGATGAGCGCCGTGGCGAAGCAGGGGTACTTTGCGATCCTCACCAAGAGCTTCGGTTCGCAGATCCGGGGTGGCGAGTCCTCCTGCCGGCTTCGCGTTGGCACCGAGCCGGTTCTGAACCAGGGCGGCACGCTCGACGTGGCGGTTGCGCTCAATTGGGAGGACTTCCTCCGTTTCGGCGGCGAGCTCCCCATCGGTGAGAACACGGCCGTCATCTACGAACAGAAGTGCGGCGCCCCGCCGGAAGCCCTGCACTTGGCCGTGCATCCGCCAGGCCTGATACAGGCCGTGCCGTTTGAGGCGATGGCCCTGCAGGCCGCCGGCACCCGCCAGGCAAAGAACAATCTGGTGCTCGGTCTTCTGGCTCACTGGTTCGGCCTGCCGGGCGACGCCATCGTCGCCGGCATTCGGAAGAGATTCGCGGCCAAGGGAGAGGAGGTCTTGCAGGGCAATGAGCGCGCATTCGCCCTCGGCTCCGACTATGCCGGCGCCAACCCGCTTGTTCCGGCCCGCAGCCTGAATCCGCCCCTCGCCGCCAGCCGATGCCTGGTCACCGATGGCAACGAAATGTGCGCCAAGGCGGCGCTGTTTGCAGGCTGTCGATTCTTCAGCGGCTACCCGATCACTCCCGCCACGGAGATAATGCAGCACATGCAGCGCGAGCTCTGGAAACACGGAGGCTCGTTTCTTCAGGCGGAAGACGAGATCGCAGGCGCGGCCGCCGCAGTTGGCGCCTCGTTCGCCGGAAGGAAGGCGATGACCGCCACGTCCGGACCGGGGCTATCGCTCAAAACGGAAGTCCTCGGCCTTGCCGGCATCGCGGAACTGCCCCTGGTCTGCGTCGATGTCCAGCGCGGCGGGCCCTCCACGGGACTTCCGACCAAGGGCGAGCAGTCGGATCTGTTTGCCGCGGCGTTTTCGGCGCACGGCGACATGGTCCGTCCGGTTCTCGCTCCAATCAGCGTGGCGGACATTTTTGGCGTGACCGTGGAAGCTTTCAACATCGCCGAACAATTCCAGACTCCGGTGATCATCCTCTCCGACCAGGAAATCGCCCAGCGCAAGGAGACGGTTGCGGCGATCGATACCAGCCGCTTCTCCATGATCGACCGCCTGGCCCCGACAGAGGCGGAGCGGGTCGACTATGTGCGCTTTCGCTTTAACGCATCCGGGATAAGCCCGATCAGCCGCCCGGGAATGGCGGGCGGCAATTATCTGGCGTCCGGCATTGAGCACGACGAGCGCGGGGAGCCGACCGCCAGCGGCGAGATTCACAGGCGCATGAACGACAAACGGCTGAACAAGCTCAATCCGCTGAAGCAACGGCGCAACCTGTTCACGATCGAGGGCGATGCAAACGCGCCGATTGGGTTGATCAGCTGGGGCAGCGTGGCGGGCACGGCCCTTGAGGCCTTTCGCGCCGCGCGGGCGGAGGGAATCGAGGCAAAGCTCATGATCCCGAGGCTGCTCTATCCGATTGCCGAGGAGATCTACCAGGAGTTCTTTGCCTCGCTCCGCACCTGTCTGGTCGTCGAGCAGTCGCACCAGGGCCAGCTTCACCGCCTGATCCGCATGTGGGTGAACGTGCCGAGTCAGTTCGAGGCGATGGCACGCAGCGGCGCCAACCCAATCGCGCCGCGCGACATCCTCGAGGCGCTCCGCCTGAGGGCCGGCCCTCCCGTCCATTCCCCCCGCCTGCAAGCGAACAATCTTCCCAGCCCGATATGATCTCCCCCGAAACCGTCGAAGGCGGCATTCCGAAACCTGCTGCATATGTCGCGAAGGACTACCGAAGCGACCTGAAGCCGATCTGGTGCCCGGGTTGCGGCGACTACGGCGTTCTCGGTGCGGTCTCCCGCGCGCTCGCGGCCATCGGCCGCCCGCCGCATGAAATTGCGTTCATCTCCGGAATCGGCTGTTCGAGCCGAATTCCGGGCTACACGACTGCCTACGGGTTCAATACCGTGCACGGCCGGGCGTTGCCGATAGCCCAGGGGATCAAGCTGGCAAATCCGGACCTGATCGTCCTTGTCGCCGGCGGGGACGGAGACGGTTTCTCGATCGGCGGCGGCCATGTGCCCCATGCGATCCGCCGGAACATCGATCTGACCTACATCATGATGGATAACCAGATCTACGGCCTGACCAAGGGACAGCTCTCCCCGACCTCGCCGCGCGGCACCAAGACGCCCACTTCCGTTTACGGAAGCCTGGAAGCACCGGTGAATCCCCTCCTCTACGTGCTCGCCTACGGCGCGGGCTTCGTCGCGCAAGGCGTGCCCGCCGACCTGGATGGCCTGACCAAATTGATCGAGGAAGCGATCCGATTTCCCGGGTTCTCGTTCGTGAACATTCAATCGCCCTGCGTGAGCTTCGGCGATGCGGAGAACCAGACCAAGGTGCAGAGGGCCAAGATGCGGAAACTGGAGGCGGAAGGCCATGATACGACCAACCGCAACCGGGCCATGGAACTTGCCCAGGAGTACGTCCAGACCCTTTATACCGGCGTCTTCTACCGCGATCCAAATCCGGCTCCGACCTACGAGAGCCGGATGAAGATCCTGCAGCAGGGCCAGTAGCCCAAAACTGTACACTGGCCTTTGGCCATGGGCTGGAAGGCAACGCCCGGGGCTGACGGAGGTTTCCCGCATCCGCCGGGTGAATTGGGCATCGGTGGTCGGACAACCGCCGACAAGTAGGCGGCCGTTAGACTGACAGCATTATCAGAGCAACGCTGATGGCGGAGGCGAATCAGAAAGCGCATGCTAGGATGCGCCCTGACCGCAGGGCCTTGGCATCCATGATGGCGAAGTTCGATTTAACGAGAGGTTTTGTCACGGTTGCGATTTTCGCAGCGCTCCTCATGCCGACGGTCTTTTCCGCCGAGCCTGCCGATTCCCAAAATGAACTTGCCGTGAATCCGGTGGTTGTGGTGATCCAAGCAGGCGGAACCGGAGCTGATATTCAGCTGGCGCTTGATAGCTTGCCAGCCGCTGGTGGCCAAGTGGTCCTGCCGGCGGGAGACTTCGAGATTACCAGGCCGGTTGTTCTGCGGCGTAGCAATCAGACCCTGTGCGGCGTGGGGTCGGCCACGCTCTTGAGGCTCGCGGATAACGCAGACTGCCCGGTGATCATCATGGGCGAGCCGGTAAATCAACCGCGCACCACGATCAAGCATCTGCTGGTGAGCGGATTACACATCGACGGGAATCGCCTCCACCAGCGCTACGAACTGTGGCAACTGGCTTCCGAGCGCTCGGAGATCCGCAACAACGGGATCACCGTGCAGCTCGTGAGCGATTCCATGGTGAAGAATGTAACATGTGCCCATTGTCGTTCCGGCGGACTGGTCACGACGCTGGGCGTCCGGCGGATGACGGTGCAGGACTTCGAGGCGTTCGACAACGAATTCGACGGGCTGGCGTGCTATTTGACGACGGATTGCCGGTTCGTGAATCTGAATCTCCACGACAACCCCGACGCCGGAATCTCGCTGGATCTGGCCTTCGATCACAATTGCGTCATCAACGCCGTTTTGACCGCGAATGATCTGGGCATTTTCATGCGCGCGAGCAGCGATAATCGGTTTCAAAATATACTCATCCGTCATAGCCGCCGTTTTGGCGTCTTCATCGCCCAAACCGATGCCGCGAGCCCGCACGGCTGGCAGCCGCTCGCCCACAGCCAGTGCACGGGGAATTTGTTCATATCTCTACAAGCGACAAACTGCGGCGGCCCGGCCTTTCACGTCAATGATTCCAGCTGCACCAATAACGTGGTCATGGATACAAAGGCGGGCGCGGCCCTTCACGGCGAGTTGACGCCCGGGACGTATTCAGCTTTTTGAGCGGGCTCCTGCGGATGTGGACCCACTGCGAATGGTCGGCCCTTTAGATGTCTGCGTAGCGGAGGGATTGACTCAACTCTCCGGCGTGTGTTAGGAAACGTCCCCTATGAAGAGTTCTGCCCTTGCGTTTGGGGTTGCCGCCGCTCTGTTCGTTTTGCCCGCCGTCGTTGGCGCCGACACCCATGTCAAGGGAGTCGAACCGCTGCGTGTTTCGCATGGCGACGTGATCCACATCCAGGACTATCTCGTTCCTGGAAAGACGACCATTTTCGATTTCTACAGCGATTTCTGCCCGCCTTGCCGCGCTCTCAAGCCGAGCTTGGAAAAGCTCCACGCATCGCGCGATGACATCGCGCTTGTTGTCGTCGACATCAACCGTCCCGGCGTAAGGGGGATCGATTGGAATTCGCCTGTGGCCAGGCAGTACCAATTGCATTCCATTCCGCACCTCGCCATATTCGGGCCAGATGGCAAACTCGTTGCCGTTGACCAGGATCGCAACCCGGCGGCCCGAAGGCTGGTGACCCGCTGGATCTCGGAATGATTCGGCTCGAACCTGCTGCGTCTTGCCGCTGCCGTTGGCTTTGGCGCGGCAGCTATGCCGGCTAGCGGACGCGACGGCGGAGACTAGTGGGCCCGATCAGGATCGAACCTTCAGAGGGGAAGCATGCTGGTTCGCGTTTGATTCGCAGTTTTCCAGAGTGCCTGCTGATGCTTCATTGGATGGCCGGTGCGCGAGGCAAGCTATGTGCAGGTGAATACTAGCGATTCGCGTGCAAAGGTTGAAGCTCAGGATATTTATTCAACAATTCCTGGAGCGATCCGGCGGGAGCACCTTTAAGGTGTACATCGAGGAAGCGGCGCACGGACTCCGCAGTAATTTCGAGCCCTCGCCGGGGCTCGAGCCCAAGAACTCCGGTCATCCGCATCACACCCAACACCAAAGGGTTCCTTTCAAGCAATGAATCGGTGAAGCTAAAGTGATTGGCACCTCGGACCGAAAACCCGAGGCGCGTCTGTGCGGGAAGCCGGTCGTAAAACGATTCGACGTCGCCAATGATCTGGCGTCCGACCGAATCACTTGCCCCAGCGCCATGGACGTCCTCGAGTAGGAACATGAACGGCTGGCTGATGCCGTCCCGAACCACGCTTCCCCAAAGCTTTCCATCAAGGTCTACGCCAACCCGCGCCCGGGGGTCATCGTGACAGAATTGAGCCGCCGTGGCACCGCCAAGTGAATGCCCGACGATACCAATCTTCAGAGTATCGAGCCTGCCGCTCCACTGGCCTGAGGCCGATGCGTTCAAACGTGCGAGCCGATCAACGACGAATCCCACGTCGCTTACCCACGCGCTCAGGAGTTTTTCTACAAGGCGTTCCTCCGCGTCGCCCGAAAGATTCTCGGGATTGAGATTCGACGGCCGCGTTACGATTCTTCCATCGGAGAAGACGACCACGGAAGTTCGATAAGGGGCGTCAAAGCCGACAACCACGTATCCGTGGCTTGCGATGTCCTCCGCCAATGTCCGGCGCCCTGTTTCTCAGCTGCGCCCGCGAAGACACCGCGGCGGCCCAGCGCATCTCGGAAGCGTTGCGGAGGCGACCATCCAAAGTCTCCGACGATCTACGCTGCTGCGTTTACGAGCGGCTTGACCTCTCGACGGATGCTGGCCGCCGAATGGCGCTCAAATTCCATCAGATCATACGCATTCTGGAGATTGAGCCAGTTCCGTGGCGACACGCCAAAGTAAAGTCCGAGACGGAAGGCGGTGTCGGCGGTGACGGCTACCTTTCCCTTGACCAGTCGGCTGAGACGCGATTCCGGAATGCCGGTCGCCTTGGCCAGGCGATATTGGGAGATGCCCATCGGCTTGAGAAAATCCTCCGCGAGTATCTCACCGGGATGTGGATTGGGAATGAGCGAATCTTTCATGGTCAATGATAGTCGGTTATTTCAACGTCATGGGCGTCTTTGCCGTCCCAGCGAAAACAGAGGCGGTGTTGGCTGTTCACCCAGATCGCGTGTTGGCCTTCGCGGTCCTTGGTGAGCCGATGGAGTTTGTTTCCGGGTGGCACCTTAAGGAAATTCAGTTCTGCCGCGGCATCGAGCTGGCGAAGCTTGCGCAAAGCGACGGAATGAAGATCGGCAGGAAGCTCCTGTGTTCTCCGGCCACGCCAGATCGATTCTGTCGCCTTGGCGGCGAAGCTCTTGATCATCGAGAGATGATAGCAAGGGAATTACTTGCGTCAAGCGCAAGTAATGGAGCGTTCCCTCGCTCACGTCCTTCGATTCCAGGAAATAGTTTTGTAACAAATTGTCTAACGAACACTAACAAAACTGGTGGACCCAATCAGGAGCTACGAGTCCCCTATGGGACTGGATTTTGGGGCCCATTTGGAGCCCGTTTTTCCAGGTGTAACGCAGCAGAGCGACCAAAAGCGAACGGCGGATGCGATGCACAGGGCCGAGGTCTTCTTTGTCACGCGATTGAAGGCCGGTATCCGATTCTACTTCGCAGAGCCCGGCCCGATGACGAGACCACTGGCCTTCGCTGCGACCAGACAATCCGGCTCAACTCCCGCAACGGAAAGAAGGCCTATCCCGAGTCGCTGCGGCGGATCAGCTACGTCGACCCGGAAAGTGGTGTTCACTGTCTTGGGTGGGCGTTCAGCCGCTTTGCAGACCGCGGAACCGGAGCGCTGCCCAGACGACCCAAGCCAGACCCGAAATCCACAAACCCGCCGCCAGTCCGGAAGGCTCGTAGTCAAACTGGATGCGATGATGGCCGGCGGCAAGCGGCGTCGCTCGGACCACATAGTCGGCGACCATGACCTCGTAGTCCGCTTGGTTGCTGCCGGGAAGCGACCGGGCATGCCAGTCCCGGCTGTACGGATCGGTGACCAAGAGAAGTGCTGGATCGGGAAGGTCCGCCTCGACCGTCAGCCGGTCGGCGGATTGTTCGATCACGCGGACGCGGCCGGGGACCGCGCCGGGTTTGGGCTGGGGACGAGGCTCGCGTTCCAAGAGCACCGTCTTCCGGGGATCGAAGCCCGGCTCGCCGAGAGCGGAAAGCAATGCGCGCCGATCAGGCACCACCCGATAGTGCGAGACCAACTGGATCCGGTCCAGGGCGCCCGGTATTTCATGAGCCCTCAGACGGGCCTCTGAATCGGCGTAAAAAACATAGCGCAGGCGCAGGAGCGAATAGATCGGGGAAGGTTTACTGAAGATCAGCTGCTGAATCGCATGGTCGGGATCGCCGCCTTGGGTAAACATCATGAACTCTGCGTACCGCCGGAGCAGCGCTGGGTCGTCGCCCCAGATGTCGCCCGCTCCGACCAGAAAACCATTGTTGGGCACGATCAGATCTTGGATCCGATAATCTCCGGGATGAGCGGCCATGTACTCGGTGATTTCCGGGTGTTCCGCTTCCGCGGCGTGAAAAAATCCGGACTGGGCCGCGGCGAAGGCGATCATCTCGATTGGCAGCAGGGCCAGCAGAGCCAACCCCGCCCGAGGACGGGAACGCGCCGCGGCCAGCGCGGCTCCGCTTAGGATCGCCAGCGCTCCGGCCGCCGCGAGCGATTGGCCCGCTTGCACACCGGCTGCCTGGATCGTGGCGGGGGCAGTGAATGTGGCGGGAGCCAAATAACTTTCAGCGCTATCCCGAGCGTAAGCGAGGAAAGGAGCGATCCGCTCCGGGTTTGACCCCAATGCCCAGCCGCCGGCCACGAAGGCGCAGCCTAGCGCACACCCCGCGAGCGCGAGAAAGAGGGGAGGCCGGCGGAGTCGCAAAAGAGCATCCGCTCCCCGTCCGATTGTCAGGACCAGGAAAAGCGCGGCGGGGAACGAGAATTTCGACCAGCCCCTGAACCGGCCGAGTCCCGGCCCGAATTCGTACAGCAAACGAAACAATGGCGTATGGCTGCCGAGCGCAAGGACGAGCAGCAGGGCAACTGCACCCAGATCCAGTCGAGTGATGCGCCGGTTCAAGGGATCCGCCGCCGCCACCAGAATGAGATAGAGTCCCGAGACCCCGAGAAAGAGCGACATTTCCCAGTAGACCCAGCGTCCCCAATACAGATGCCGGATGGATTCGCCGAAGAATCCGGGAGCGACCGCAGTTAGCAAATTTTCAGGTGGAAAGGAAAACTCGCCAGCGACGACCACGTCGAGCCGCTGTTGGCGCAGCCCTTCGCTAGCCGCCGCTAGGCCGGGCAGGAGTTGCGCGGCCGCCAGTGCCGCTCCCATGAGATAAGCGGCGCACAAGCCAGGAAACGCGCGGCGCCGTGCCGCGGGCAAGGCCAGGGTCCGGATCGCGGTGTGGACCAAAGCCGCCACGCCCAGATAGAACACATATTGAATTTGACCGGCCAGGATTTGGAAAGCCACCGCCGCGCCGGCGAGCAGCATGCCCCGCCGCGTTCCGCTATCCTGCCACTGCTCGAGCCCGGCGAACATCCAGGGCGCCCATGCGAGGGTGCAAAGATTGGATAGCTGCCCCGCGTAAAAATGGGGGAATACCGGCCCGGTTAGCGGCAGGATCAGCCCGCAGAGCGCAGCGGCGACCGGATGCAATCCGCGCTGGCCGGCCCAGCGGTACATTCCGCCGCTGAGGATAAATCCGTGGATCAGCAAAGACAGGTGGACCGCCCTGAATAGCGGCAAGACCAAAAAGAGGAGATTGGGCGGATAAAACACCGCTGATTGAAAGCCGGCGAGGAAGGGCTCTCCGGAGTACGTGTAGGGGTTCCACAGCGGCAGATGCCCTCTGCGCAGGGCTTCGGCGGCGAACGACCGCCACGCCAAAAACTGGTGGCTCAAATCCCCCGCAGCCGAGCCGAACAGCCAATCGGGGGGCAGCAGGAAGATGACCGCGATCCCCGCCAGGAAAAGAAGGGCGGCCGCCCGTGGGCACCATCGTTTCCAATCCAGGGATTGCGCAGGGGCGGCCATCCGCCGGCAGGTTCGCCGGGCGGTGGGCGCAGGGCAAACTGAAAACAGAAACGGGGCCGCTGATCCGCGGTTGGAAGGCCGTAACGATCGGGCGGTTAAGGCGAATTGGCTTTGGCGACCTCGACGGCGAAGGGGCACGGTGGTCGCAAGTAGTCTTTGGCTTGTAATAGCGCAAGATGCTGTTAATGCGTCGATTATGCTCGTTGAGTCGTCACTCGTCGCTTCCGAAGATTGGTGGACCCGATCAGGATCCATTGGTTCACAGGAGAACAGATGGTGGTTCGCGTTTGGTTCGCACCATTTTGACGGCCCAATCGATTACGGCTGGGTTCTGACTGTGGATGTGTCTTGGCAAGTAAGACTTGTTAATGGAAAGTATTACGACGAAATTGACGAGCAAAGGTCAGGTGACGATACCTCAGTCTCTAAGGGGGAGGGAATTCGGGCTGTTGCCTGCGACCGAGGTGGCTTTCGAGGCGTCCGCTCCGAACTGATGAAGCGCTGCCGCCTGAGTCCGTGAACGAGCTTGCACCCAATCGCGAATCCGACCTTGTCTGCGACGCACGAACAAGCGCATGAAGATGTTATCCGTTGGGTCCGCAAATCCCGTGAAGATTGACGCCGTTTTGGGCGGATTTCGCCGCATGTTTCCGACGGAGACTTATGCCGCAAGGGGCTGCTCGGTCGATTCCGGCGTTGCGGTGCAGCCGATGTCGGACGCGGAAACGCTGCATGGCGCGACTCGGCGGGCGGAAGCAGCGCGCTCCAAGGATGCGGAAGCGGACTACTGGGTCGGGGTCGAAGGAGGCTGCGAGCCTCGGTTCGGCGAACTGCTGACATTCGCCTGGATCGTCGTCCTGGCTAAGGGCGTGGGCGTCACCGGCAGGGGGCGCACCGGCGCTTTTTGCTTACCCATGGAAGTTTCCGACCTTGTCAACCAGGGGGTGGAACTCGGCGAGGCCGACGACCGGGTCTTTGGGCGGTTGAACTCCAAGCAGTCGAATGGGGCAGTCGGCCTTCTTACCGGCGACGTGATGGATCGGCGCGCCTATTATGAGGGCGCCGTCATCCTCGCGTTGATACCGTTCAAGAATGCTGGATTGAAATGGCGGTAGCACGGGCCCGCTGTCCAGAAAGGCTCACTTTGGATTTTCAGCGGACTGCGCTCGGGCCGCGGCGGCCAGGATCTCCTCCGGCGGAGGCCGAACCCTGTAATTCGGATTGAACTCCGCGAACTTTATCACGCCGTCCTTTCCGATCACAAAAATAGCGGGCACCGGCAGCCATCGGCCGCCCGGCTCTCCGGGAATCTCCGGGAGGTCGATTTTATGGTCCGCGTATTTCTTTGCGTCGTCGCCCGCGACGCGGAAAGCCACGTGGAAGGCCGATGCCGCCGCCATGGCGCGGTCCGACAAAAGAGTGTACATGAGCCGGTCCTTGTCCATCGTCGCGCGGAGGGTTTCCGGCCTGTCCGTGCCGACGGCCAGGATCTGGTAGCCAAGGTCGAGAAATTTTCGCTGATACTCCTGGATTCCGGAAAGTTGCCGATTGCAGAACGGACACCACCCACCGCGGTAGAAGAGCAGAATCGTTGGTTTTGCGGCGAAAGCCCGGCCGAGATCGAAACTGGAGCCGTCGACCGTGGTTACGGTCACGGCCGGGGCGGCGTCGCCCGCCTTCAGCGGCACCGCATTCTCGGCCCCGGTGGGAATGGGTGCTTGGACTTGTCCGGCCCAGCCCAGGAATAAGGCGGCCAGCATCGGATGGAGCGTGGATGTTCGGGGGATTATGAATGGGGTCATGGGAGTGATCTTCCTGCCAGAGAAGCAGGGGAAGCGGTCCATTCCAAGGGACAAATAGGCAGTAACCCCTATCCTTAACCTCCCATCCCCAACGTACCCACTTGGTGTTGAGCCCGACTCAGGGCCCGCCTTCGCCCGATGGGTTCCGGCGCGGCAACCTTCGCGGTGCGAAGGCTGGTGGACCCGATCAGGATCGAATTCTCTCCTATGAGGCCCGAGGGTGGGGCGGGTTTGTGAAGCGCAATGAGACCAGGGTCGGCCAACTCATCTTGGTGCGCGAAAACAGTGCTTGGCGTCTTCCGGTGCTCTTGACTTGTTAAATTGATAATGCATTTTCAATGCATGGCGTATACGACCCTCACGGTCAGGCAGGAAGTGGCCAGGAAGCTCCGCGCCAATCGCGGCGCTGGAGAAAGCTACAGCGATGTCCTCAACCGATTGCTCGACAATCAGCCGGCGAAAACGGTCGGTGAATGGTTGGAATCACTGGCTCCGCTCGAGGGCCGAAGCCTCTTCACCCCTGGGGAGCGGGTGCGCCTGAAGCGGGACCAGCACCATCCGCGAGACTCCCACACCCGGCGCAAAGGCCATGCTGCTGCTTGATACCAGCGTCCTGGTGGGCTTGGAACGAGAACTTGCCGGGCGGGAGATCGGGCCCATTCGCGCCTACCTTGGACGGCACAAGGGAGAAGAACTGGCCTGTAGCACAGTTACCGTCGGTGAGTTGGCAGCAGGTGGGAGCGAGACCACAGTCCGGGTTTTCCTTCGGCATTTGCGAAAGATTCCGCTGTCCGAAGCCATCGCTTACCGAGCCGGCGAGCTGGACAAAAAACAGCTACGCAAGGGGCAACGCTTGGGCGAGAATGACAATTGGATCGCGGCGACCGCACTGCATTATTCCTCAATCCTAATCTATGCTGATGGGGATTTCGACCGCGTCGACGGCCTTAAGCGGGAGAGATTGTGAAGCGAATCGCGACGTATCGCTGTAGAGCGATTTCGTCCGCAAACCAGCGGGGGAGAGGCATACTCAGCTTGGCACGCTAATCGCAAAGATATCTTATCTGAGCTAGATCAACAAAATGGGTGTGGACAACCCGCCCGATGAGGGGATCCTTAACTAACCATCCGACTGGCCCTTATGCCTCCCGGATACCCCGATTTCAGCGACAGTGAATACTAGCGTTGCGAGACTTGATAACTTGAGGAACAACCTCTGCCGGAACCGCGATCCCGAGGAGGACACGCGATTCCTGCTGGCCGTCCTCTTATGCGTGATGGCTCTTCTGATTTCAGGGTGCGTGACTGCTCAGCAGATCGACCTAGACAAGGCGGCGAACAACCGGCTTCGGAAAATCGCCCTCATGCCGGTTGATCCTCCGCAGAACGTTATCGTGCAGAACATCGGCAGCCCGGCGATGGCTTTTGGAGCAATCGGCGGCCTCATAGCGGGCACCAACGATGCAGGTCATTCTAACACGTATGCGGAAATGTTGAAAACCAGGAAAGTGGAGTTAGCGTCGGTCATGACGGCGGCAATCCAAGATGAGCTGCGAAAATCCGGCTTCGAGGTGGTGACGATCACGGATCAGAAGCCGAAGGTGTCGGAGAATGCGAACTGGTGGACCCGATCAGGATCTACCAACTCCCTATGAGACGCAGTCTTGGGGTCTAATTGGGGGCTGTTTTTTCCCAAGAAACGCGACCCATGACGAACCCGAGGTCCTTGAGCACTGCACCGCTTTGGACTGCGACCTGTTACAAATCGGACCAAGGCCTAAAGGCGGCGTAGGAACTCGATGGGGCTGACAATATCCGCGTCCCTAAATCTTCCCAAGGGCAGGAGATGCTTCTTGTCACCCGTGACAATCACGTCGGCCTCGGAGGCCAAGGAGCACTCCAGGACCTTCTCGTCCCCTGGATCGGGAGTAGCGCCGCGGGCGCGCTGGGTCGGAAAAACGAGGATTGCCGAGTCGGTCAATGCTTCGGCCCACTCAACACAGGAATGATGCGGGTAAGGCCTCTTTAACAGACTGATGGTTCCCGTATTTTAGGACCGCAAATAGCGCCGCCTGACGCGCCCACATCACGGGTGCCTCCGGTTAAATAGCCCTCCACGTGGAAGCCGGACTCCCAACCTCACCCAGGGATGCTCGACAACCTCCAGCTTTCAGCGGTGCGCGCCTCCGGCGAATTCCCCCGCCTGCTTTGTGAACTGCTTTTCCAAGCTGCCGCAGACCAATTCGCACAGCTTGAAGATCGACGGATCGGCGATCGAGTAGAACACTTGGAGCCCTTCCTTTCGCCGGGCTAGGACATTGGCCTGAGTGAGGGTTTGCAAGTGACGCGAGACATTGGTCTGCGTGCCGCCGGCTACTTCGACCAGCGCGCTGACGTTCATTTCGCCGTCAAAGAGGGCATGAACCAAACGCAGCCGCATCGGCTCCGAAAGCACGGCAAAGCGGCGGGCGACCAGCTCCAGCGCAGCCTCGGAGAGGGGGACACGTTTATACATGCGCATAATGGAACAAAGGCTTGACATGATCACAAGTAAATGCGTATATGCGCATAGAAAGTCAATGAGAATATGAAAGTCGAATCCCTCATCCGCCTCATGGCCGGCAGCCTGGTTCTCCTCGGGGTTGCCTTGACCTATTTCGTGAGCCCCTGGTGGCTCCTCCTGCCGACCTTCGTCGGCGGGAACCTCGCGCAGTCGGCACTTACCGGCTTTTGTCCGCCGTCCCTCATCCTCAGCAAACTCGGATGGCTGGACAAAGACGGCCTCATCCACTGGGGCAGAGCCACGTAAGGCCAGGGGACACCGCCATGAACTCCCCCCTCGTGGAAGTCCTGATGATTGTCGGAGGCGCCACCGTCCTGGGTGCAGCGATGGGTTATTTCGGCCAGTGTTCCTCTGGCACCTGCCCCCTGACCTCGACCTGGTGGCGCGGCGCCCTCTATGGGGCGGCTTTTGGCCTCCTGGTCGCCTTCGGCTCACGCACCCCCTGAATCCATGTCCTTCGCACCCTTTCGCCTCCTTTTCGCCAGCTCGGCCTTCGTCGCCGTCGCCTCCTGGAGCGGCGCCGCGGAGCCCTGGACACTGGACCGCGCGGTTACGTACGCGCTCGCGCACAGTCCGGATGCCCAAGTCGCCCGCGCCCGCGTCGAGGGCGCCCAAGCACTCGTGCAACAGGCCCAGAGCGCCTGGTATCCCCAACTTGCCGTTAGCGGGCGCTACACGTACACCAACAACCCGATGATGGCCTTTGGCTCGATCCTGAATCAACGAGCCTTCAATTTCGGGTTGGACTTCAACCACCCCGGGCAAATCGACAATCTCGATGCCGCCGGAACGGTCGCCTACAACCTCTACAGCGGTGGCAAGGCCTCCGCTGGCCGCCAAGCCGCCCGGGCAGGTGCCCAGGCCGCCGCTTACGATCTTAACGCCGCGCGCCATGAACTGGCCGCCGAGGTGGTGAAGGCCGTCTTAAACCTTCAGAAAGCCCGGGAAGCGGTCGGAGCTGTGGAAGGAGGGGTGAAAGCCTACGAAGCGGCCGTCTCGGTCGCCCAAGCCCGCTTTGATGCCGGCCAGCTGCTCAAAGCGGACCTCCTTAGCCTCAAGGTCCAGATGGCCCAGACCCGGGAGACCCTCTCCTCCGCCCGCCATGGAGCGGCCCTGGCGGAACGAGCGTTCGACTTCGTGTTGGGCCTAGATGCCACCGATTCGCCGGTGGAGCTTGCGCAGAACGATCCCTCGCTCGCCCGGCTAACGGCTCCGGACACCCGGGACTACTCTCAGCGACCCGAACTGCTGGGCCTCGACGCCCGTCAACGTGCCGCCGAAGCCATGGTCGAGGCCGCTCGCAGCGGACATCGGCCCTCCGTGAACGCATTCGCGAGCTATCAATACGACCACGGCTGGCAGCTCAATCGCGGCGCCGATAGCTGGCTGGCCGGCGTATCGGTCGATGTGAACCTCTTCGACGGCGGGCAGACCTCCGGAAAGATACGCCAAGCCGCGGCGGAGCTACTTCAAGTAAAAGAACTTCGGCGCAAGGCTGAACTCGGTATTGGACTCGAAGTCGAACAGGCCCGTCTCGCCCATGACGACGCAGTGGAACGGCTCGCCGTCACGGCGAGCGTCGTCGAGCAAGCCGAGGAAAGCGCTTCGCTCACTCAAGCACGGTTCCAAAAGGAGGCGCTACTCACGGCCGACCTCATAGGCGCCGAAAGCCGCCTCATTGAGGCCCGTCTCCGCCGCACGGTCGCCGCCTCTGACGAACGCATGGCGGTTGTCGATCTCCGCCGGGCCCTGGGATTCGACCCCCTGCCGCAACTCTAACTTTACTCCCATGAAATCGCTTCTCCCTCTTTCTGCCGCGTTTGCCCTAGCGCTCCTTGCCGGGTGCGGTCGCCCGGCGTCCGATGCCGGTGCCGGCCCGTCCCTCCCGCCGCTCAAGGTGCAGGTTGCCCTCGCCCACCTGGAGACCGTGCCCGTTCTGACCGAGATCACCGGCACCGTCCATGCCGTGGAGCGGGCCCAATTGGCCGCCAAAGTGATGGGGTCAATCGAGACCATGCCCTCTACGCTCGGCCAACGGGTAAAGCGCGGCGACATCCTGGTGACGATCAGCGCCGGTGAAATCAACGCCCGGGTGGCCCAAGCCGAGTCCCAATTCAACCAGGCGAGTCGCGACCTGGCGCGGGAGCGCGAACTCCTTCCTAAAGGGGCCAGCACCGCCACTATGGTCAAGGATCTCGAGGACCGCTGTGCCGGCGACGAAGCAATGCTGCGCGAAGCCAAGGTTATGCTCAGCTACGCCACCCTCCAAGCCCCCTTCGATGCGGTAATTACGCAGAAATTTGCCAATGTCGGCGATCTGGCCTCACCCGGACTTCCCCTCGTCGCAATCGAGGGTACGAACGGCTTTGAGGTGCAGGCGGGCGTGCCAGATTCCCTGGCAAACGCCCTCGCCGTCGGAATGCCGCTTGAATGTCCAAATACCGACCGCGGACGTCTCTTTTGTCGGCAGGATCAGCGAATTCTCTCCCGCGGCCGATCCCAACGCCCACACGGTAACGATCAAGGTCTCAGTGCCTGACAACGCAGTCGTGCGGTCCGGGCAATTTGTGAAACTTCTGATACCGGGAGCACCGATCCGTGCGATCCTCGCGCCTTGGGCGACGGTCACGACCTTGGGCCAGATGGAGCGGGTCTTTGTCGTCGGCAGCGACAACCGTGCGGTACTCCGACTGGTCACGACCGGAGCCCGGCGCGGCGATCGGGTCGAAATCCTCTCCGGGCTCGATGACGGGGACCGGGTGATCCTCGCCCAGCCGGCCGGCATGCAGGAAGGCCAAATGCTGGAGATTCAGCCGTGAAAGCCCCTCCCTCGTCCCCCTTCAACGAGCCGGCCCGCTACGGCTTTGCCGGCCGGATGGCGTCGCTTTTTATCGACTCGAAGCTGACGCCCATCCTGATCGCAGCGTCCCTGCTGCTCGGGGTCTTTGCCGTGCTCCTCCTTCCCCGCGAGGAGGAGCCGCAGATCAAGGTGCCGATGATCGATGTCATGGTAGCCATGCCGGGGGCTACGGCCCACGAGATCGAGAACCGCGTCACCCGGCCCATGGAGATGCTCCTCTGGGAGATCCCCGGCGTCGAATACCTCTATTCAACGGCGAGCCCCGGTGCCGACATGACCATCGTCCGCTTCAAGGTCGGCATCGACCCGGAGGCGGCCCTGGTCCGGCTGAACCAGAAGCTCCAGGCCAATCTCGATCGCATGCCGCTTGGAGTCATGCCTCCGCTTATCAAGTCGCGGACGATCGACGACGTGCCGATTCTGGCCCTCACCTTCCACAGTGCCCGGTATGACCATGCAACGCTCCGCCAATTGGCGGTGCAGGTTGAGGATACCATCAAAGCGCTGCCGCAGGTCGCGGAGACAACGGTCATCGGCGGTCAGCCCCGCTCGATCCGGGTGCTCCTCGATCCGCAGCGCCTGGCTTCCCGCAATCTGAGCCCGGGCGTCCTCGTCCCGATGCTTCAACAGGCCAACGCCCAGGCGCAATCGGGGTCCCAAGCCTTCGCCAATCGCGAGACCCTGCTCCAGACCGGTGACTTTTTCCGGAACGCCCAGGATGTCGGGGCCGTCGTCGTCGGCGTCTTTGACGGCAAGCCGATCTACCTGCGCGAGGTGGCCCAAATTGTCGACCAGCCCGCTGATCCCTCGGATTATGTCCTCTTCGGCCACGGCGGAAGCGTCCCGAATGAGGAAGCCGCCGTTACCCTAAGCATTGCCAAACGTCCCGGCGCGAATGCCGTGGACGTGGTGAAAGCCGTGGTCGCCAAAGTGGATGGCCTCCGCGGCACCCTGATTCCGGCCGACATCGGCGTCTCGGTCACCCGCGACTACGGAGCGACCGCCCGCGACAAATCCAACGAACTGCTGCTCCACATGGGGCTGGCGGTCTTCGGCGTCGCGATCCTGATCCTCCTCTTCCTCGGTTGGCGCGAATCCCTGGTCGTTCTTCTGGCTATTCCCGTGACGCTGGGCCTCACGCTCCTCGTTTTCTACCTCTACGGATACACGCTCAACCGGATCACGCTCTTTGCTCTCATCTTCTCGATCGGCATCCTCGTGGATGACGCGATTGTCGTCGTTGAAAATATTGTCCGCCACATGGGCCTGCCCAGCTGCCGGCGCAAGCGCCTGCTCCAGATCGCAGTCGAGGCGGTCGATGAGGTCGGAAACCCCACGATCCTGGCGACCTGGGCGGTGATCGCGGCCGTCCTGCCCATGGCCTTCGTCAGCGGACTGATGGGGCCCTACATGCGCCCGATCCCGATCGGATCGAGTGCGGCGATGCTCTTCTCGCTCCTGGTCGCCTTCGCGGTTACCCCTTGGGCTGCACTAAAGACTCCTCCGGGGTCACGCCTCGCGGCCAGCCCAAGCCGCCGCGTTCATCGATTCCCCGCTTACCGAGGAAGAGGAGGCCGCCGAAGAGGCGACTCCGGATACCTGGTTCACGCGACTCTATCAACGCGCGATGCGCCCGCTCCTGGATCACCGCGCCTGGCGCTGGGGTTTCCTGCTCGCCGTCGCCGCGGCCACAGTTGGCGCGATGGGCCTCGTTGGCATCGGGGCCGTCAAGGTGAAGATGTTGCCCTTCGACAACAAATCCGAGTTTCAGGTGATTCTGAACATGCCGGAAGGCAGCACGCTCGAACAGACCGCCCGGGTTGCCCGCGAGATGGCGGCGGCGATCCGCTCCGAACCGGAAGTCCGCGACTACGAGGTGTATGCGGGCACCGCCTCGCCCTTCAATTTCAACGGGCTGGTCCGCCACTACTTTCTCCGCCGTGGACCGAGCGTGGCCGATCTCCAAGTGAATCTCTTGCCGAAGGACGAACGCCGCGCGCAAAGCCACGAGATCGCGAAACGCGTGCGCCCCGCGCTGGCCGCCATCGCGGCCAAATACGGCGCCGCAGTCGCCGTCGCCGAGGTTCCGCCGGGCCCCCCGGTCCTCCAGACCCTGGTTGCCGAAATCTACGCGCCGGACGAGGCATCCCGTCTCAAGCTCGCGACCCAGGTCCGTGAGATCTTCCGCTCCACTCCGGGGGTCGTTGACGTCGATTGGTACGTGGAGGCCGAACGACCAAAGACCCTTTTGCACATCGATCAGGCCAAAGCCGCCCTGCAAGGAGTAACCGAAGCTGCCATCACACGTACGGTTCAGATGGCGGCTCAGGGTTATCCCGTGACCCTGATGCACCTTCCCAACGCCCGCGAGCCCGTCAACGTCGTGTTGGAACTGCCGCGCGCTATGCGCGCCCGCCCGGACGATCTGCTCGCGCTGCCCGTGCGCTCGGAGATGAACCCCCAGGCGCCGCTCGTTCCCCTGCGGGAACTCGTCACGCTCGAAACGGTGTCGAGCGAGCGGAATATTTACCACAAGAACCTGCAAAACGTGACCTACGTGACGGGAGATGTGGCCGGAGTGATCGAGAGTCCGGTCTATGCGATCCTCAAGATGAACCACGCCTTGGCGCAGCTCGACGGGCGGGCGTACGGCGGAACACAGGAAAGCGTCAAGGTCTACAATGCGACGATGCCCTCCGATGACCGCGAACCGGCGATGAAATGGGACGGCGAATGGCAGGTGACGATCGAGGTCTTCCGGGACCTGGGCCTCGCCTTTGGCGCCGTGCTGATCCTGATCTACATGCTCATGGTCGGCTGGTTCAAGAACTACACCACGCCGCTCATCGTGATGACGGTCATTCCGTTTTCGCTGGTCGGCATCCTGCCGGCCCACGCGCTCATGGGAGCCTTCTTCACCGCCACCTCGATGATCGGATTCATGGCCGGCGCCGGAATCGTTGTCAGGAATTCCATCATCCTGGTCGACTTCATCGAACTGCGGCTAAGCCACGGCCGCCCGCTGCGTGACGCCTGCATCGAATCTGGAGCGGTCCGCTTTCGGCCCATGATGCTGACCGCCTTTGCCGTAGTTGTGGGTGGACTCGTCATTCTCTCCGATCCGATCTTTCAGGGTCTTGCCATTTCACTTCTTTTTGGCGCCATCGCCTCGCTTGTCATTAGCCCGCTTGCCGTGCCGCTCATCTACTATGTCGTGCATGCACGGGCCCATGCTGGGCCACGTCCGCCCGCCACCCCGGCCTCGGAAAAGTGCGAGGTAACGCCATGAATCCACTTCTCCTCATTCCCATTCTCGGCGCGGTGTTCCTCATCGCGCGAATGGTCCTCAAAAGCCGCCCGGCCATGTCCCCTCAAAGAAGCCGCCGCCGCCGTGGAAACAGGATTGCCGTGCTCGTCGATGTGCGCGAGCCGGCAGAATGGAACGGAGGCGTGGCCCGGGTGGCCGTCCTCCTTCCGCTAAGCGATTTGCGCGGCCCGCGGAAACGCTGGACGCCTTTTCTGGAGAAGCACCGGAGCAAGCGCATCCTGCTCTATTGCCAATCCGGAATGCGTTCAGGGATGGCCGCATCCATTCTCAAGGCGGAGGGTTTCGACACCGCCAACATGGGCACCTTCTCGAATTGGCGCGCAAACGGACTGCCGGTGCGCACCCCTTAGGAGCCCGGACTGCTTGGCCGGACAATTTCTCGGTTCCAACCTCAAAACAAAATAGTATGAAAATAAACATCGGTTCGATCGATCGGGTCATTCGCATCATCGTCGGCATCGGCATCCTCGGCGCCGGCTACTACTTCAAGAGCTGGTGGGCCCTGTCCGGTCTGGTCCCGCTCCTCACCGCCTTCGTCCGGTTTTGTCCGGCCTATGTCCCCTTTGGACTCAACACCTGTGGCGTAAAAAGCGATCTATCAAGCCAACCCCGTCACTGATAGCCCACAGTGGCAGCATTTACTGGATCTTCCGCGGCAAGGTCCAACTGAACAAGACCAGCTACTGAGCCTCCTTCACTCCGGTTCCCTTCCGCCATGCCCTCCACTCCCGAGCCTTCCCTGCGTTTCATCATTGTTGGCGGCGTGGCCGCCGGCGCCTCCGCGGCGGCCCGGGCCCGCCGACTCGACGAGCGCGCGAAGATCACGGTGATCGAACGCGGGCCCGATGTCTCGTTCGCGAACTGCGGGCTGCCGTATTTTATCGGCGGCGAGATCAAGCAGCGCGACGCGCTGGCCATTCAAACGCCCCAGACATTGAAGGCCTTGCTCAATCTGGAGGTGCGGACGAGCACCGAGGTTGTCGCCATTGACCGGGCGGCAAAACGGGTTGAGGTGCGCAATCTGGCTTCCGGAAGCAACGAATGGCTCGCCTACGACCGACTTCTGCTCGCGCCGGGAGCCGTGTCCATTCGCCCCAGACTGCCTGGGATCGACGACCCTCGGATTCTTACCCTGCGTTCGCTCCAGGACATGGACCGGATCAAAGTTGCCGCTGCAGCCGCCCAACGGGTCGCGATCATTGGTGCGGGCTTCATCGGCCTTGAGATGGCCGAACAGCTGACCCGTCTTGGGAAGGCGGTCACCCTTATCGAGCAACTCGATCAGGTGCTGCCGCCGCTCGACCCGCTGATGACCCGGCTGATCGAAGACGAACTTCACCGGCACAAGGTTGAACTTATTCTAAGCGACGGCCTCGCCGGCTTTGAGACGACCGGCGCAGAGATCCGCTGCCGACTGGCCTCAGGCCGCGAGATAGTGACCAATTCCGTCGTCCTCAGCATCGGCGTTCGCCCGGACACGGGCTTGGCAAAGGCGGCTGGGCTCATCCTCGGCGCCCGCGGGTGACGTGATTCCGGAAATTCGAGCCGCTTGAAGAGTCGGTCTGGGCCAATAGAAAGGACCCAGACGATGAAAGGCAAACAATTCAGTACCGAGGAAAAAGTCCGCATCCTTAGGGACGTGGACGCAGGAGAAAGCATCGTGGACGTCTGCCGGGAGAAGAACATCTCGGACGTAACGTACCACCGTTGGAGGAAACAATTCGGCCACATGGAACTTAACGAGGCCAGGCGGCTGAAGGAGCTGGAACGAGAGAATACCGAGCTAAAGAAAATGCTCGCTGACGCGATGCTGGCGAAGCGGGTCCTGGAGTACGCGCTCGAAAAAAAATTGTGAGCCCGGGGCACAAAAAGCAGATCGTGGAAGCGGCCGTTAAGGATGGGGTGTGCTCCGGGCGGGCAGGATGCCGGATACTGAAACTGTCGAGATCGGGGTACTGGTACCGGGCTGGCCGGCGATCAACCCGCCAGGAGCAGCTGGTGAAGCGGATTCATGCCCTGACGGACGAAAACCCGCGGTACGGGTACCGGCGGATCGCTGCCTTGCTCAGGCAGGAAGGTTGGAACGTGGGCAAGCGCCAGGTGCGGCGGCTGCGCCGGCTGGAGGGCTTGAGGGTGCCGCCCACCCGCAGAAAGATCCCCCGCCGCGGCCACTCTACCGGGCTGCCGACCAAGGCGACGCATAGGAACCATGTGTGGACCTGGGACTTCATCGCCGACGCCACGGTGCGCGGCGGCTCCTTGAGGACGCTCAGCGTCCTGGACGAGTGCACCCGGGAATGTCACGTACTGAGGGCTGATCGGGCCCTGAAATCCGGCGACGTCATCAGCCTGGTAAAGGGGGCCATCGTCCAGCACGGGGCTCCCGAGTTCATCCGGTCCGACAACGGATCGGAGTTTATCGCCAAGGCGCTCCAGCGTTGGCTGGCCGAGAACAAGATCAAGACCATCTACATCGAGCCGGGAAGCCCCTGGCAAAACGGCTTTGTCGAATCCTTCCACGGTCGATTCCGGGACGAGTGCCTGAACCGCGAGCAGCTCTGGACCCTGACCGAGGCCCGCGTCGTGATCGAAGACTACAGGAACAGATACAATCGAATCCGCCCGCACAGCAAGCTTGGCTACCAAAGCCCGGCCCGCTACGCGGCGAGTCTACTTCCATCCCTGGCTCCGGTCAGGCCCGCCGAGCCGGGCCTTCCCTCCGCCAGGGATGGACAACCAGCGTCAACCCTATCAACATCAGTTAACCATCCAGACCGACTCTGAAGGTGGCTCGAAAAGAGGGATCCGCTCAGTTCCTATTCATGCTATGCTTTTAGAGCATGGTGTCTATATAAACAATGTCTTTGTGGCATCTTATGAATGTGGGTATTCTTGAGGAGTCATGAACGCCACACCACCAGCGGAAGTTCGCGAACAGGCTCAATCACAGGCTTCGGTGACCCCGCCTGGGCACAAGGCTCGGGTCGTCGCGCTCGTGGCGGTGGCGACCGGTTTAATTCTCTGGGCTTCGCCGCCGACCGCCCTTGTCGCCGGCATTCTCTTCGCCCTCCTGATTGGGCACCCGTTCGCCCATTGGAATCACGAGGTCACCAGGTGGCTTCTTCAAATCTGTGTAGTGCTGCTCGGTTTTGGCATGAACCTGCCGGCGGTGCTTCGTTTGGGAATCGACGGCTCATTGTTCGCCGCCACGACTATCGGTGCCACTCTACTGCTCGGCCGCTGGCTCGGCCGCCGATTGGCGCTGGACTCGAAAACGAGCCTCCTGGTTTCAGTCGGAACGGCCATTTGCGGCGGCTCGGCGATTGCCGCCGTTAGTTCGGTCATCGGGGCATCGGAGGCTGAAATCGCAGTGTCCATTGGAACGATCTTCCTCTTGAACGCCGTTGCGCTCTACGTCTTTCCCTTAGCCGGTCACCTCCTGCATCTAAGCCAAGCCCAGTTTGGTCTTTGGGCGGGGGTAGCGATCCACGACATTTCATCGGTTGTCGGCGCAGGCTTGAGCTATGGCCACGATTCCCTCCAGACCGCCATTGCCGTGAAGTTGTCACGCACGCTGTGGATCGTACCGCTGACCCTTGTGATTGCCTTTCGTATTAGCAGGCGGCGAAAGCGCACGACTGAGGGTTCTCCAAAAACCCGAAACTTTAAAATCTCAGCGCCCTGGTTCATCGGCTTTTTTCTCTTGGCGTCTTTACTGAGCAGCTATGCCCCCACCGTTTCCGGCTGGGCGCCTTATCTTTCCGAGGTCGCCCGTCGGGGCATGATCCTGGTGTTGTTTCTGATCGGCACCTCGCTCTCCGTTCGCGCCCTAAAGGCAGTCGGCTGGCGAACGGCAGCGAGCGGACTTACGCTATGGCTCCTCATCAGTGTTGGTTCGCTGGCGGCGATAACCATGTTTCACCTTAAGCCGTGAACCTCCGCTAATTCATGAACCGCGGTTACCTCAGTCTCATTGTCAGGCCCAGCAACGGCCCCCAATGTCCCATACTGAGATGCCGATCTCGCTGGCATACTGAACGCCATTGAATAGGCAAACGGACGAGGAAAGGTGCGGGAACATTCCCGCGAATTGAGCCTGGAATCGCCGGGAAACGCAGCGGGATTGAACCGCGAATCCCGGCCATAGATGTTCCGGAAAATCTGTGGATGACGGCCCGAAACTCTTCCGCATGAGGATGCTCGCGAGATCTGGAATTGCGCTCAAGCGCCCTCGGCATACCCGCCCCAGTCGGGTGCGCAAACTTGAACGAAAAGTTAGGTCGGGCGCTGGCCTGTCGGCGGCATGGCCGTGCCCGATGAAACGTTATCCTTGGGACAAGGGGTAGGGTGTCGTGCATAAAATGGGAAACAAGGCTTTGTTTCCACTCTGCCCGGGTCTCCGGCGTTTTCCGCGAGATCGGCGCTTGCTCAAATCGAGGATAAGTCAGAGCGGAACCTTCGAATCGGATCCCTCGCTGGCGGTGCGTATCCCCCGCCAAACTTTGCTTGCCCATCTGTCCGCTTGCTACGGTATACCCAGTCCATGGAACATCCGCGTCGCCTTCGATCTGCCGCCGATCTCCTCAAGCTCGGCAGCGTGGCGGTTGCCCACGCCGCAGCCGTTTTGGCGCGGGAGCCTACGAGCCCCATCACCCGGACGGTGAAGCTGTGGGGTGACGACGAAAGACCGTTCAAGAACCTGATCCGGGCGAACATTTCGGCGGCCCGGCAGTGGCGCCGAATGATGGGGCGGATTGTCGGTCACCTGGAGTGCTTCCGTTCGGATGAGCCGGTGTACCGCGGTTTGAGTTGTCCGAGCGCCAAGATGCTCTATCTTGTTTTGCACGAGGTATGACCGCTGAATTGCAAAAGCTCGCCAAGGCCCTCGATCAAATCGAGCGCCGTTATCCCGCGGGAGGGAAGCGTTACAGCACGATCATCGAGAATCCCTACGAGGCGGGTTATATGCCGTTCCCGAGGCCGTCAAGAAAGGCGGTGGCTGCGGGGCGCCGTCTTCGGAAGCGCCGGGGCCATCTCGCCGCCAAATAGGGCCGGGGGGGAGCAGCCCGCCGAGGCTGGGGGGCGTGCATGCGGCGTGCCATACCCTTGGATTTGGGACGCCGAAAATAGGAGAACGTAGCCCCCGCCACCCTCTCCCTATTTTGACACTCTGCGATTTGCGATACTGCGCGCATGACAGCGCGACTCCCAGCCGTTTTGACCACCGAGGAATTCGGGTTCCTCGTGCGGTACGACCCGCAGGTGGTACGCCGTTACATCCGGCAGCGGCGGATCAAAGCCCACGGCAGACCGGCCCGCATCCCGTGTCGCGAGCTGGCGAAATTCGGAGTCGACCTTGGGGACGCCGCCGCGCTCCTGGCGGAGCGGTCACAGACGGCGGTGGTGAACTCCGTGCCTTATCCGGTGCCGACGAGCGTTGATGCCGTCTCCGGAGTGATTGTCCAATAGCGTTTGCCCTGTTCCTGCGTGGCGTTCCCATTGTACCGCGCCCAAAGCATGCCTTGATTGCGATGGCAGAGAATGGTCGCGGTCAGCCCCGGGTTCTTGAATGCGGCGACGTGGTAGGTGCAGAAGGAGTGCCGCAGGCAGTTATGCGGGTGGGGGACCTTGGCGTCGGTGAAGAGCTGGCTTTTCTCCTTCATGTACTCGGCGGGTGTCAGGCTCCAGCAGGCGTCGCTCGTCGCGTCCAACCATGGCCAGAGGTTTTCCGGCAAGCCGTCGATGTAGTGCCGGCGCTTTGTCTTGAGTTTGTGTTTTGGCAGAAGGAGGCCCCGGTCTTTGAAATTGATGTCGGCTTTTTCCAGCCGGTAGGCCGAGGCGAACCGCAGGCCGGCGAAAGCCTCAAGCGCCAGGCGGCCGATGAGATGGCGGCGATTCTCCGCCAGGGCATAGGAAAACAGCTTCGCGGTCTGAACTGGAGTCAGTATGCCGACATGTTCGGTGGCGTCGTTCCGGGTGTGGATGTCGTCGCAGGGGTTCTGATGGATCTGCTTCCGATAATGGTCGAAGAAAGATCGGATATGCTTCCGCCAGTTGTTGAACGTGTGGGGATTGTCATAGCCGAGGTCGGATTCGATCCATTCCTCGATGTCGTCGCCGGTGACCTGCGTAAGACGGTTGCCGCCGAATGCGTCGGCAAATACCTCAACTTTTTGGCGCTTCTGGCGGACGGTGTCCTCGGCGAGTTGGTCGTCGGCCTCGCGGGCCTCGATTTCCTTCAGGAAGGCATCGACCGCCTCCTTGACCGTCAGCGTGCTCAGAACGACGCCGGACGCCTGTTGATGGACCTTCCAGCCAGCGATCACATCCTGCCAGGGTGTGTCTCCGATCGCCGTCTTGAATGCCTGCCAATCGGCCAGCTCGGTCCGCTGGGGCATTTGGACGAGGACGCCCTTGGCGCGGGAGCGCGCGAGTTCGGCCGCCCGGCGGTCCCGGTCTTTGGCCTCCTTGAAGGACTCCGTCTTCACCTGGCCGTCCACGCGCCATTGGACGGCGAACGGGCTGGGACGGCCGGAACGAAAATACCGCCGAATGCCTCGGGAGTGGTCCTGCTCTGAACCCGAGTTCGCGTTTGGTTCGCATTCTGGTTCGTCTTTGGTTCGCGATTTCACGATCCAACCGGTAATGTCGCGACACATCGCGATCAAGCTTTCCCTATGAAACTAAAATCCCCGCCGGTGGGCGGGGATAAGTGGTGGACCCGATCAGGATCGAACTGACGACCTCCTCAATGCCATTGAGGCGCTCTTCCAACTGAGCTACGAGCCCGTGCCAATCGCGAGGGATAGAACGATCAAAGAATAGGGGCCGGACGCAAGGAGTTTTTTGCCCGTCACCTCGGCAGGAGCGGCGGTTCGTCGGACGGTGAAATCGCCGGACGGATGGCCTCGTAGTCTGCGAGAACCCGCTTCCAGCGGGCCTCTTCCATTTCGCGGCGAAGGAGCGAGCGGTATTCGACCTCGCCGACGAACAGGATGAACCCAAAAAGGGCGGCCATGAGGTACCATTGAATCCAGATGCCGACCACAATTCCCATGAGAGCCACGATCTTGCCGGTCGTTGCAGCCCAGAAAGTGGCGCGAAGGTAGGGCAGGCGGGTCGCGAGGAGCGCCCGGAGGATGCGTCCTCCGTCCATTGGGAAGGCGGGGATGAGGTTGAAGCAGCCCATGACGATATTGGCGAAGACGATGTACTGCGCAAAATCGGCTACGGAACTCGGGTAGGCCTCAGGCGGCCAGGACTTCGAAAAGGAGACAAACGGGAGCAAAATGGCGACGATCGCAAAATTGACGGCCGGACCGGCAGCCGTGATCAATAGCTCCTGCGAGGGCTCCCGTGGAATTGTGTCGAACTCGGCCATCCCGCCTATCGGCAGGAGGAGGATCCGCCGGACACCGACTCCGAAGTGACGCGCGGCGAGGGAGTGCCCCAACTCGTGCAAGACGACGCAGGTGAAAAAGGCCAGGAGCAGCAGGACACTCCAGACAAGGCCGGCCGTGCCCGCCTCCCCGTAGCCGACGTACGCCACGTAGGCCGGCAGGAGCAGGAAGCTGAAATGCAGCGTGATTTGGATTCCGCGGATGCGGAACAAGTTGATTGACCAGCCTAACATGCAATAGGTTTAATATCTCGGCTTTGCCGTTTCGCCAGCGCTACTTTGGCGACTCGTCCTCAAGCCGCAATGTTCCGATGAACGAACCCGAAACCAAGCCACCCACGATCCTCGTTGTCGATGACGACGCCGAGGTCCGGTATTCGCTCGTGCGGGTGCTGTCGTCCAGGAACTACAGCGTCCTCGAGGCGGCAAGCGGGGAGCAGGGTGTCGCGACCGTCAAGAATGGCCCCCCGCCCGACCTCGTGTTTCTCGATGTGCGGATGGGAGCCATGGGCGGAATCGAGGCCCTTCAGCACATTCGCTCGGCCAACCCCAAGCAGCTGGTCGTCCTGATGACCGCCTTCGGCACGGCCCAGACGGCCATCGAGGCGATGAAGTACGGCGCCTTCGACTACGTGATGAAGCCGTTCGATCCCCAGAAGGTGCTGGCGCTCGTGGACCACGCCCTGCAGGTGCATGCGGACCTGCGCGCCGCGGGCGAGTACAAGCCGATCATCAACACCGAGGATTACAAGGAGGGGATCGTCGGCGCTTCGGGGGTGATGCAGGAGGTGTTCAAGGTGATCGGCCAGGTCACGGCGAGCGACGTCACGGTGATGATCACGGGCGAAAGCGGATCGGGCAAGGAACTGGTTGCACGCTCGATATGGAAGCACAGCCATCGGACCGGAAAACCCTTCATCGCGGTCAATTGCGCGGCCATCCCCGACAACCTGATCGAAAGCGAGCTGTTCGGCCACGAAAAGGGCTCGTTTACCGGGGCGACGGGGCAGCGCATCGGCAAGTTCGAGCTTTGCGACGGCGGCACGATCTTTCTGGACGAGATCGGCGACATGGCCCTGGCGACGCAGACCCGGATCCTGCGCGTCCTCCAGCAGGGGGAGATCCAGCGGGTCGGAGGCGCCGAAACGCTGCGGGTCGACGTCCGAATCATCGCGGCGACCAACAAGGACATCGAGGCGATGGTGAAGGAAAAGACATTCAGGGAGGACCTCTATTACCGTTTGAATGTCGTGCGGATAAGGATGCCGGCCCTGCGGGAAAGGGCGGCGGACATCCCGGCGATCGTTGATTTCTGCCTGCAGAATCTGGTCAAGCAGCGCAAGGCGAGGGCGGGCCGCGTGGCCCCGGAGGCCATGGCGGTCCTTGTCCGGCACACCTGGCCCGGAAACGTGCGCGAACTGGAAAACGTGATCTACCGAAGCGCTGTGATCGCTCAGGGCGACACGATCCTGCTCAAGGATCTGCCGGTCGAGATCCGCGAGGCGGTCGGGGCGCCGGCGCCCCAGGCGGCGTCGAGCCCCGCGGCAATGATGGAGCCCGCCCCGCCAACGACAGTTCCCGAGGCCCCAACCGAGGCAAAGGTGCAGGCGGCTCCGACCGTGGAAACGGCTTTGGATTTCCTCTACGAGAAGTTGATGCAGGACGATGAGCCCCTCATGCCCCGATTGGAAAGGGAGATGGCCGTCCGATCGAAGGACATGGACCCTGCGATCGCTGCGAAAAAGCTCGGCCTGACCAGGGCCGCCCTGAAGAAGCGGATTACCAGCTAGCGGCGCCGATCGGCAAAGCCGTTTGGATGCAGGCGGTGCCACTGCCAGGCGGTGGCGACAGTCGACTCGATGTCGGGATACTTGATCTTCCAGGCGAGCTCGCGCTGGGCCTTGGTCGAGTCGGCATACAGCGCCGGGGGATCCCCGGGGCGGCGCGGGCTTTCGATGACCTTGATCTTCCTGCCAGTGATCTTCTCGACAGCGGAAATGACCTCGCGGTTCGAGGACGGGCGGCCGGTGCCGAGATTGTAGAACACACCGGTGCCCGGCTTGGCGAGCAGCGGAAAAACGGCGATGTGCGCCCGGCTCAGGTCGTCGACGTGGACATAGTCCCGCAGGCAGGTGCCGTCCGGGGTGGGGTAATCCGTGCCGAACAGCTGAAGATGGGGGCGCTTGCCGACCGCGGCGTCTATGGCGACCGGGATCAGGTGGGTCTCGGGATCATGGTCCTCCCCGATGGATCCATCCTCCGAGGCGCCCGCCGCGTTGAAATACCGGAAGGCGGAGAAGCTGAGGCCGTGGGCCCGGGCCAGCGCCTTGAGCGCGTTCTCGACGTCCAGTTTTGTCTGGCCGTAGGGGTTTATGGGCGCCTGCGGAAAGGTTTCGACTATCGGCAGGCGGGCGGGCTCGCCGTAGGTGGCGCAGGTCGAGGAAAAGACGAACTTTGTGATGTTCGCTTCCACCATCGCCCGCAGGAGGCTGAGGGTCGCGACCACGTTGTTAAAGTAGTACTTCAATGGATCCGTCACCGATTCCCCGACGTAGCAGTAGGCGGCAAAATGCATCACGATTTCGATCTTCTCGTCCCTAAGGATCCGCCGGACCGAAGCCCCGTCGCCGAGGTCAACCTCGTGGAAGGGGATGCCACGGGCGACCGCGGATCTGTGTCCGTAAACCAGGTTGTCCAGGACCACGGGCCTGTGGCCGGCGGCCGTCAGTTGGCGGACACAATGGCTGCCGATGTAACCGGCTCCCCCGGCGACTAGTACGTTCATGCAGGTTAGATGGTTATACACCGAAAGGCCCGGCGACAAGCAGTTCCGGTCGGCGGTTGAATGAGCTTCCTATTGCATTCGTTTGGGGGTTGGCTAGCGATTCCCAATTCAAATGGCCAACACGTCATCGCGCATCGTCATCACCGGGGTGGGTCTCACCGCTCCGAATGGGAATTCGCTGGCGGAGTTTCGATCGCACCTGCTCAACGGAATCGCCGGGGTCGAGTGGATCGAGGTGCGGTACATGGGCCGGCTTCCGGCGGGCGTCTGCCATTTCGATCCGCTTAGGTATCAGAAGAAGAAGGAGCTGCGGGTTGGCACGCGGGCGGGGAGCATCAGCATCTATTGCGCGAGGGAGGCGCTCGCCGACAGCGGCTTGGACTTTGCGGCGTGCCCCAAGGACCGGGTGGGAATCTACATCGGGTGCACCGAGCACGGAAACGTGGAGACCGAGAACGAGATCTACGCCATCTCGAAGTTCGGCTACGACACCAAGTTCTGGTCGCACTACCACAATCCGCGCACGGTGGCCAACAACCCCGCCGGCGAGGTTTCCCTGCACCTGGGCGTCACCGGTCCCGCCTACACGATCGGGGCGGCCTGCGCGGCAGGCAACCTGGGCCTCATCCACGCGGCGCAGATGCTGCGGCTGGGCGAGGTGGACCTGGCGATCTGCGGGGGCGTGAGCGAGAGCATCCACACCTTCGGGATCTTCGCCGGCTTCAAGTCGCAGGGGGCGCTTGCCACGCATCCGGATCCCAGGCGGGCGTCGCGGCCTTTCGACAAGGCGCGCAACGGCATCGTCGTGTCCGAGGGGGGCTGCCTGTACACGCTGGAGCGCCTGGATGACGCCCTGGCGCGCGGGGCGAAGATCTACGGGGAGATCGCCGGCTACTGCGTCAACAGCGACGCGAGCGACTACGTCCTTCCGAATCCCGACCCGCCAGGCCGAGTGCATCCGCCGCGCGGTGGCTCATGCGGGGCTCGAACCCCGGGATATCCACATCGTCAACACCCATGCCACGGCGACGCCCCAGGGCGACATCCAGGAATGCGAGGCCATCCGCGCCGTGTTCGGCGAGGGCTGCCCGGACACCTGGATCAACAACACGAAGAGCTTCATCGGCCACTGCATGGGGGCGGCGGGCGCCCTCGAGCTCGCCGGCAATCTTCCCTCGTTTTCGGACCAGGTCGTGCATCCGACGATCAACGTGGACGACCTGGACCCGCTCTGCGCCCTTCCGGGCCTCGTCCTCAACCTTCCCAAGTCCGTCGCGAAGGCGGACACCATCCTCAACAACTCCTTCGGAATGCTGGGGATCAATTCCACGTTGATCGTCCGGCGTTATGTGGCATAGTTGGGGTCTGCCCGCCCAATTATGACCAAAGACGAATGCAAGAAGGCCGTGATTGCGATTATCGCCGATATCGCGCCCGACGAGGACCTGTCGAACCTGAAGCCGGATGTGCGCCTGCGCGACCAGCTCCAGCTCGATAGCATGGACTTCCTCGACATCGTGATGGAGCTGCGCAAGCGCCACGGCATAGAGGTTCCCGAGGCGGACTACCCAAAGCTCGCGTCGCTCGACAGCTGCGCCGATTACCTTACGCCGAAGTTTGACGCCATCCATGCAGCCAGGAGGGCGTCATAACGGCAATAAACAAAACTCCGCTGCGAGCAGCGGAGCATGTCCAAGTGTGTTTAACGGGCTCCCGGTGAAGAGTTGAATACCGGCGCGCACTACGACGTCGCCATAATCGGAGCCGGCCTCTCCGGCCTTTCTGCCGGCATCAGGCTGGCCCACTTTGGCAGGCGGGTTTGCATTTTCGAGAGGCACAACGCGGCCGGGGGCCTGAACAGCTTCTACAGCATCGCAGGCCGTAAGTTCGACGTCGGGCTGCACGCCGTGACGAATTTTGTCCGGCCCGGGGTCAAGGGCACGCCTCTTGGGCGGGTTCTGCGCCAGCTAAGGCTGGACCGCGATGAACTCGGTCTTTGCGAGCAGCGCCAGTCGCGGGTCGCCTTCGGTGCGCGGGGCGAACTGGCGCTTCGGTTCACCAATGACTTCGGCGTGCTTGAATCGGAAGTCGCCCGCGCCTTCCCCGGGCAGGCCGGCGGCTTTCAGCGGCTCGCCGGGCGCGTCAGGGCGACGAGCTTCTCCCCGGACTCCCCGGCCCTCTCGGCGCGGGCGGTTGTCGGCGAATATGTGAGCGACCCGGTCCTTGCCGACATGCTCCTGTGCGTCCCGCTTTTCTATGGAAGCGCGCAGGAAAACGACATGGATTTCGGCCAGTTCGCCATGCTCTTCCAGGCCGTGTTCCTCGAGGGCCTGGCCCGGCCCTTCGAGGGCATACGCCCGATCCTGCGGCTCCTTGTCGACAAGTACCGGAAGGCGGGCGGGGAAAGGCGAATGAGCTGCGGGATCCGCAGCATAGTCGCCAGGAATGGACGCGCGGCCGCGCTCATTTTGGAGACAGGGGAGGAGGTCGAGGCGGACCACGTCTTTTCGTCGATAGGTGCAGTCGAGACCGATGCCCTGCTCGTGGGCGGCGGGCATGAGGCGGGAGCCGGTCCGGGGGCGGTGCCCGGCCGCGTCACCTTTGTCGAGACGATGGCGATCTTCGACCGTGAGCCGTCCCAGCTTGGCTGGGGAAACGACACGACGGTGTTCTTCAACGATTCGGAGCGGCTCGCATACGCCGTGCCGGAGGGGCAGGTCGACCTGCGCAGCGGAGTCATCTGCATACCGAACAACTTCGATTTTGGGCCGGATAGGCGGCTTGCCGAAGGCGTTGTCCGGGTGACGTGCCTGGCCAATTACGACCGGTGGGCCGGACTGCCGGAGGAATCGTATGTGGCGGACAAGAAGAACTGGTTTGAGAAGATTCAGGCGAGCGCACGGCGATTCCAGGCCGGGGCCGGCGGTCCGGAGGTTTCCGTGGGGCCGGTTGCCAGCGACATGTTCACCCCGCGTACAGTCGAGCGGTTCACCGGGCACCGCAACGGCGCGATCTACGGGTCGCCGACAAAAAACCTGCAGGGGGCCACGGCGCTTTCAAACCTCTACCTTTGCGGAACCGACCAGGGGCTGCTCGGGATCATTGGCTCGATGCTGAGCGGGATAACGATGGCCAACCGCCACGTGCTGGCCCGGGAGGCCCAGGGGTGACCGCCATGGCTTACGACTGGCTCAAGGGCGTCGCCGACAATTACGACGTGATCGTCATCGGGAGCGGCCTGGGCGGGCTGACGGGGGCCAACTGCCTGGCGAAGGCGGGCCGCCGGGTGCTCCTGCTGGAGCATCATTACCAGTTTGGCGGGCTTGCGACCTGGTTCACGCGAAAGGGAGGGCACATCTTCGACATTTCCCTCCACGGATTTCCCGCGGGAATGATCAAGTCGTGCAGGAAGTACTGGACCCAGGAGATCGCCGGGGCGATCGTGCCGCTGCGGGACATCCGGTTCGTCAATCCGCAGATGAACGTGCGTACGACCTTCACTCGGGAGGATTACACGCGAGTCCTTGTGGAGGAGCTGGGCGTCGAGCGGGCCCGGGTCGAGGCCTTCTATGCGCACCTGGCCGGGATGAATTTCTACGATCAGAACAGGGAGACGACCGGCGAGCTCTTCGAGCGCTTCTTCCCTGGGCGGGGCGACGTGCAGCGGCTGCTGATGGAGCCGATCGCCTACGCCAATGGTTCGACCCTGGATGATCCGGCGATCACCTACGGGATCGTTTTCACGAATTTCATGGGTTCGGGCGTGTATACGTTTCGAGGGGGGTCGGACCTGCTGATCGGGAAGATGACCGCCGAATTGAGGAAGAACGGGGCGGAACTTCGAAAGAAGGTGCTCGTCGAGCGGGTCCTTGTCGAGGAACGTGGCGGCCGGAAGGTCGCCGCCGGCATCGTCGCCCGCGGCGGGCGCGTCATCCGGGCCAGGGCTGTGCTGGCGAACGCGAGCCTCTGGAACACGCTGTTCAGCCTGGTCGGCGAGGAGAACCTTCCGGCGGACTACGCCGCAGCCGGGCGCGCGGTCCGGGTCAACTCCAGCTCCTGCCAGGTGTATTTCGGCATCCGCAAGGGCGAGACAATCCCCCATATTGGGGACCTTGTCTTCACGTCGGACAGCCCGCGCTTCTCCAGCCGGGAACTGACCGACTTTCGGACGACGAGCAGGACCTTCTCGGTCTACTATCCCGAGACACGTCCGGGTTCGGACCGGGCGACCGTGGTCGCCTCGATCAACGGATTGCACGGCGACTGGAACAAGCTCTCGGAAGCCGACTACCGGCGCGAGAAGGACCGCCTGATCAACGAGTCGCTGGCGGCGCTCGAACGGCTCATGCCGGACGTGCGCGGCAAGATCGACTGGATGGAGGCGGCCACGCCCCGGACCATCGAGCGCTATACGACCCACCATGCGGGGACCTCCTTCGGGACGAAGTTCGAGGGGCTGAAGGTGTCGATGGACCTTCCCGAGAATCTTCCGGGGATGTACCACGCCGGATCGGTGGGCATCATCATGTCGGGATGGCTCGGCACCATCAACTACGGGGTGATCGTTGCGAATAAGATTGATCGGCAGCTGTTTTCCGAGGTGCCCTCGTAGTTTTTCAATAACCCCCAGACCGTCTCCGCGCATGTTCCCCCCGTAACCGACCTGATTCCCCACAGACCCCCGTTTCTCTTCGTGGACGAGATTGTCTCGGAAAGCGCGGACGGACTGGTTGCCCGGCGCACCTGGCGCCCGGACGAGGAGTTTTACCGGGGGCATTACCCGGAGTCGCCGATCACCCCCGGGGTGCTCCTCTGCGAGGCGGTGTTCCAGACGGGCGCCCTTTTTCTCGCGCGCTCGATGGCGCCGGCCGGCGCCGGTTCCGGTATGCCGCTTCTTGTCAAGATAGGCGATGTGCGCTTCCGCAACCCGGTCTACCCGGGCGAGACAACCGTGATCGAGGTGAAGAGGCGGGAGTCGCTTGCCGGCTTCATCATGATGAGCGGCTCGATGAAATCCGGCGACAGGCGGATCCTCTCCGTCGATTTCTCAGTCGCCTGGAAGGCGCCGGAGCCTAAGGGTTAGCCATGCACGATTTTCTGGAACTGAGCGGAAAGACATTCCTCGTCTTTGGCGTGGCGAACCGCCGCAGCGTGGCCTGGTTCGTGGGCAGGTCGCTTGAGGAGCAGGGCGCCCGGGTCCTTTACAGCGTGCGTTCGGAGGTCCGGCGCAAGTCCGTCGAGGGCCTCATGGCCTCGAGGCCGGTCTTCGTGTGCGATGTGGAGGAGGAAGGCGCGGTGGAGCGCCTTGCGGCCGAAATCACGGCTGCAGGCCATTCGCAGCTGCAGGGAATCGTGCACTCGATCGCCTTTGCCAGCTACGAGGGCGGCATGAAGCATTTTCACGAGACCCGGCGGGCCGACTTCCTGCAGGCGACGCTGGTCTCGGCCTTCTCGCTCGTCGAGATCGCCCGGGCTTTCAAGCCCCGCCTCGCGCCTGACGCCTCCGTCGTGACCATCGGGATCTCGTCGCTTCTGGTCACCCCGGACAATTACGGTTACATGGGTCCGGTCAAGGCCGCCCTCGAATCGTGCGCGCGTTTTCTCGCAAAGTCGTTCAGCGCCGACTCGGCCGTGCGCTTCAACGTGATCGGCGCCGGACCGCTCAAGACCAGCGCCTCGGCCGGCATCCCGGGATACCTTGAGAGCTACCTGTACGCGGAGAAGCTCACCTTCAGGCGGCGCAACCTGGAGACGCAGGAGGTCGCAAACACGGCGCTGTTCCTCCTGAGCGGCCGGAGCAGCGGATTGAACGGCGCGACGGTGATCGTCGACGCGGGCCTGGGATCGAACGCCTTTGACCGGGACCTTGTTCGCCTCGCCATGCGGCCGGAGATGCCCGGCACTGGGGCCTAAAATGAATTTCAAGGACGTCTGCATCGAATCGATCGCGGTCGCGCTGCCGGAGGAGGCATGGAGCTCGGCGGAGTTGGAGGAACGGCTCAGGGCCCTTTACGAGCGGCTCAATCTCCCATTCGGGCGGCTCGAGCTGATGACGGGGATCCGCTCCCGGAGGGCATGGCCTGCGGACATGCGCCCGTCGGCCGGAAGCGCCCTGGCGGGCCGTGCGGTCCTCGCCCGGTCGTCCCTGCGGGCAGGCCAGGTGGAACTGTTCATCCATGCCGCGGTTTGCCGGGACATGCTCGAACCGGCGACCGCTTCGTTCGCCCATGCGGAGATCGGCCTGCCGCCGACGGCCCAGATATTCGATGTGTCCAACGCATGCCTAGGCTTCTTGAACGCGCTGACGGTCGCCGCTGGGCTGATCGAGTCGGGCCAGATTCGATGCGCCATGATCGCCGCCTGCGAAAACGGACGCCCGCTGGTGGATCACACCATCCAGACCCTGCTCGGCCAGGCGCTGAATCGCAACGAGATCAAGCCCTTCTTCGCCAACCTGACGATAGGCTCCGGGGCCGTGGCGGCGATCGTCTGCCATCGCTCGCTCGTGTCCGGCCCGGCTCATCGCCTCCTCGGAGGAGTTGCGCGCGCGGCCACGGCCTACAGCGCCCTTTGCCAAGGCGACACCCACGGGTCGGACGCCCTGGCCATGCAGACCGATTCGGAGCAGCTGCTGATCGCCGGGGTCGGTCTCGCAAACGAAACCTGGGCCGACTTCAAGGCGGCCACGGGCTGGAGCGAGGCGCGGGTGGACAGGTTCATAGGACACCAGGTCGGCTCCGCACACCGGCGCAAGGTCTATGAGACCCTTGGCCTCGATCTCGCCAAGGACTTCTCGACCTTCGAGACCCTGGGGAACATGGGCTCGGTCTCGCTCCCGGCGACTCTCGCCGTCGCGGCCGAGACCGGAGCGGTGAAGGAGGGCGACCGCGTGGCCCTGTTCGGGATCGGCAGCGGCATCAACTGCCTGATGCTCGCGCTCGAATGGTGATGACCCCGCAGAACCCGGGGGCATGCGAGCCCGCCCCCCTCCGCCAGCCTGCGATTCCGGGCTGGCTTGCCCGGATTTACCCATTTCAGCCGCAATCGCTCCGCATGCCCGGAGGAGCGTGGATGAGCTACCTCGACGAGGGTCCGCGGAGCGACGAGGCCGTGCTTCTCCTTCACGGAAATCCCACCTGGTCGTTCTTCTACCGCGAGCTTGTACCCGAGCTTGCGGCGGTGCGGCGGTGCATTGCTCCGGATTTCATCGGAATGGGGCTGTCGTCAAAGCCCGGCGGGTATGACTACCGCCTGGAGACCCGGATCGGCGAGGTCGAGGCATTGGTCGGCGCCCTCGGGTTGCGGCGCGTTCACCTGGTCGTCCACGACTGGGGAGGCGCGATTGGATTTGGCTGGGCCGTGCGCCATCCCGAGCGGGTGGGGCGGATTGTGATCCTCAACACGGCCGCCTTTCCCTCGGAGAGGATTCCGGCCCGGATTGCGTTCTGCCGGATTCCCATCATCGGCGAATGCATCGTCCGTGGAGCGAATGGATTTGCAGGCCCGGCAGTGCGGATGGCGATGAATGCGCGAAGGCTGGCGCGCGAAGAGAGGCAGGGCTACCTGTTCCCCTACGACTCCTGGGCAAACCGCATTGCCGTTCATCGTTTTGTGAAGGATATCCCGATGGAACGAAACCATCCGAGCCGGCCGGCCCTGGAGGCGACGGCGGCGGCCCTTGGGCTGCTGGCGCCGAACCCAAAGCTAATACTTTGGGGAGGCCGGGACTTTTGCTTCAACGACGAATTTCTGGCTCGCTGGAAGGAACAGTTTCCGCAGGCTGAGGTCGACTACAGGCCGGAGGCCGGGCACTACGTGCTCGACGATGCGGGCCCCTCCGCCCGCCGGCGCATCAGGGATTTTCTCGAGAAATAAGCGATTGATCACCATGAGATTCGAACACTTCGCCATCAATGTGCCCGATGTGCGGGCCGCGAGCCTTTGGTACGTCGACCACCTTGACATGCGGATCGTGCGCAGCCTCGAGGAGCCGCCGTACACCAAGTTCCTGGCGGACGAGACGGGCCGCGTGATCGTTGAGCTCTACTCGAACACGTCCGTTTCGGCGCCCGATTACGCGACCATCCCGCCGCTCAATTTCCATATCGCCTTCGTGGCTGACGATGCCAGGGCGACCCAGGTCCGGCTGGAGGGCGCCGGCGCGTCGCCCGTCAGCGAGGACACCCTTGGCGACGGAACCGTGCTTGTGATGATGCGCGATCCGTGGGGCGTCCCGATTCAGTTTTGCCAGAGGACCAAGCCATTCTGATTTCACAATCCCGCCCGCAGGCATGGCCGGGAGGCCCGCCATTTTTGGGTTTAGTTCATTCTAGTTCGTATTCCTCCCATGAAGAAGATCCTTGTCCTGTTCGTCATCCTCGCATCCCTGGCAGGGCTTTCCGCCCAGCCAATCGATCTGCCGGCCCCCCAGAAGTCGGGCGGCATGCCTGTCATGGAGGCCCTGGCCAAGCGCGCGACGGCGCGGGCCTTCGATCCCAAGGAACTCTCGGTCCAGCAATTGGCCAACCTCTGCTGGTCGGGATTCGGCGTGAACCGCTCCGACGGAAAACGGACCGCGCCCTCCGCGAACAACAAGCAGGAGATCGAAATCTACGTCCTCCTGAAGCAGGGGGCGTATGTGTACGACGCCGCTCAGAATCGGCTGAATCCTGTTGTCGCGGAGGATCTCCGCGCGCTGGTCCGCAGCCAGGCGCCTGCGACCCTGCTGTACGTGGCCGACCTGGCAAAGCGCGGCTCCGGGACCCCCGAGAGCAGGAGACAGGTCGCGTGCATCGACTCAGGCTTCATATCGGAGAATGTCTATTTGTACTGCGCCTCCGAGGGCCTTGCAACCGGTTACCGCGGAGGATTCGACGGTACGGCCCTCAGGCCGAAGCTCGCCCTGCGCCCAGATCAGGAAATCGTCGCCGTCCAGCCGGTCGGCTACCCGAAAACCTGAACCCAGGCCGGGACGGAATTTGTGATGGATGCAGGCTAACCCTTTCACTTGAGGCGTGTCGCATCCCGCCCAAACCCTGCGCACCGGCCTTGGAGGGCATCCTGAAACGGCGGAGGTCTCCCTCCTGGTCGATGATGCCTCGCGCATTTGCGGGGCGGCTGTTGTGGAAATGGGCGCTCCCGGACCGGCATGCGCGTCGTGCGGCTTCAATCCGGAAGCGGCTTTCGGGGAGACGGCCTGCCCGTTCTCGACCCTCTATTGGGATTTTCTCCTGAGGCATGGCTTGGCGATGGAGGGCGATCCGCGAATTGCGGCCCAGCTAAGGGCGCTTGGGAGCCTCACGCCGGGCGACCGCGCCATGCTAAGGCAGCGGGCCATGGCAATCAGGATCAATAATGGCCGGCGCCCGGGCGCGACCGATGTCAGGCCCGTCGCCTGAAGTCTCTCCGGGCCATTGAAAATCAGGCTTTTCTTCACCCGAAGGGCTAGACAGGATCGTTCTTTTGTATGCAGAGAACTCTGATCATTTTTAAACCGGATTGCATGGAAAAGCGCCATGTCGGCTCTGTGCTCGACCGCTTCGAGAAGGCCGGTTTCAGCATCATTGGCTGCAAGATGACCCGGCTGCTCCCGCCGGTTCTTCGCGAGCACTACGCGCATGTTGCGTCCAAGCCCTTTTATCCGGAGATCGAGCGTTTCATGGAATCAAGGCCTGTGATCGTCATGGCCCTGAGGGGCGAAGACATCGTCCAGAGGGTGCGCAACCTCCTCGGACCCACGGATTCGAAAAAGGCTGCGAAGGGGACGATCCGCGGAGATTTCGGGACGGACATGATGGTCAACGTCGTCCACGCCTCGGACAGCGACGAGAACGCGCGTGCGGAGATCGCGCGCTTCTTCAAGCCGGAAGAAATCTTCGAAAGCTGAAGCGGGGCCCTGGACTCCCTCCCAGGGGGCTGGGCTTTGCGCAGTCGCTAGTCTGGTGTCCGAATGGCAGGGCTCGACTGATCCGGATTTTGCGCATAGGATTGCGCCCGCTGGTAATGGCACCTCCACGAATCCCGACCCTCCTCAACGATGAGCATCAAAATCAAGGAAATTGCCTTTGTTTTCCACCAGACGGCCGATGTCGCCAAGGCGCGCGGGTTTTATGAAAAACTGCTGGGCCTCAAGATCGGTCATCAGATCGAATTCGCCCCGGGATTGTGGTGGATCGAATACGACGTCGCCGGAGTGGCGCTGGCCGTCTCGAACGCGGCGGGCGATCCGAACGTGGCGTTGAAGCCGGCCTCCTGCGTGACCCTGGAGGTGGAAGACCTCGATGCGGCCCTTGCCGAACTACGCGCCGCAGGCGCGCCCATCAGCCAGGAGCCGATGGAGTTTCCGCCATGCCGGATGTTTGCCGCCAAGGACCCCGACGGAAACGAAATCCGCTTTCACCAGCGCAAGTCAAAGTAACGCCGATTCTCCCGTTCCCCTTCCTCGATGAATTTCGTCCCGGTTTTTGCCATCGCACTGTTGAGCGCCTCACTGGCCCTTCCCACTGCATCACGTGCCGACGACTCGGGTCCCTACAAGGTGGTGAAGTCGGTCAAGGTCGGGGGTGAAGGCGGCTTCGATTACGTGTGCGCCGACGCGGTGAACCGGCGCCTCTATATCCCCCGCGGAAACCGCGTGAGCGTCTATGACCTGGACACGCTGGGCTCCCTCGGCGGGGTGGCCAACACGGCCGGAGTCCACGGCGTGGCCGTCGACTCGGTCGTGGATCACGCTTTCAGCAGCAGCAAGCCGGTCGTCATGTGGAACGCGCAGACCCTGGAGACGATCAAGACGATCGACGTCCAGGGCGAGCCGGATGGCATTCTCTTCGATTCGGCGACGGAGCGCGTGCTGATCCTGAGCCACCGCGCCCCCAACGTCACGGTGATCAATGCAAAGACCGGGACAGTGGTCGGCACGATTGATTTGGGTGCGGCTCCTGAACAGGGCGCCTCCGACGAACTGGGGCACGTGTACATCGACCTTGAGAACAAGGACCAGGTCGCCGTGGTCGATTCCAGGACGCTAAGGGTCACGGCGCGCTACGGCTTGGGCGGCAAGGGCGGAACTCCCGCCGGCCTCGCCATGGACGCCGAAAATCGCCTGCTGTTTGTCTGCTGCCGCGACCCCCAGACCTGCGTCATCCTCAATGCCGACGACGGGCACGTCCTTGCAAGCCTTCCGATAGGCGCAGGCGCGGACGGAGCCGTGTTCGATCCCTCGACAAACGAAGCCTTCAGCTCCCAGCGCGACGGGACGCTGACGGTCATCAAGGAGGACAGTCCCACGACCTTCGAAGTGGAGCAGACGGTCGCGACCCAGGCCGGAGCCGGGACCTGCGCTTTCGATTTGAAGACGGACCAGGTTTTTCTGATCACCGCGGAGTTTGAACCCGCGCCGGCGCGGGCTTCGCAAACTTCGCCGGGACAGGGCGGCCGAGGCCCGATGGTGCCGGGTTCGTTCACGATTCTGGCAGTCGGTCGTTGACAGGCTGTTGGGCGGCAACCGGCGCGCTGGGGCGTGCGCCGGCGTTTCGCCGGAGGGCGGGCATCGATTGGGGTTGGCGGTGTTCGCCCGGGTCGCATTGAATGGGCGTTTCATCCGTGTTCGCCGCCTTTCTCGCAGCCCTCTTCTTCGCATTCAATGCGACCAGCGCCAACCACAGCATCCGCGCGCTCGGTTCTCCGCGGGCAAACATGATCCGGCTGGTCATCGGGACCGGGGTTCTGGGGCTGTTCGCACATACGCTGGGGCATGGCTTTTCGAGCGCCGGGACGGCCTGGTTCTTTCTGAGTGGGGTGATCGGCCTCGGAATCGGCGACCTCGGCAGCTATGGAGCGCTCCCGCTTCTCGGCTCCCGAATTACGGTTCTCATGATCCAGTGCCTTGCCGCCCCCCTGGCCGCGCTCGGCGAATGGTGGTGGCTCGGGACGCGCCTCACCCTGCCGGAAATGCTGTGCGGCGGCTTCATCCTCCTGGGCGTGGCGGTGGCCATCGTGCCGAGCCGTTCAAGTCCGCCGCGGGTCAGGGTGCAGCCGATCGGGTTTATCTACGGATTCATCGCCGCCTGCGGGCAGGGCCTCGGGGCGGCCCTCGTGAGTCGGAAGGCCGTCATGGTGGCTGCCGCCGCGGGCGAGTCGGTCTCGAACGTGACCTTCGGCCTCACCGCCGCCTACGAGCGGCTGGTGGCCGGGCTTGCGTTCACCTTTGCGTGGTTTGCGATTCTGCGGCTTCTTCGCCGGCTGCCGGATTCACCGGCTCCGGCGCCGGACAAGAACCGGTCCTGGCTTTGGACGCTCGCCAACGGGCTCGCCGGGCCGGTCGCCGGCGTCGGGTGCTACCAATGGGCGCTTGCCACGACGCCCAGCGGAATCGTGCTGCCGATAGCGGCGACGACGCCGCTTCTGTCGATTCCGATCGCGTTCTGGCTGGAAGGGGATCGTCCCACCCGCCGCTCGCTGGTCGGCGGAGTGATGGCCGTCGCCGGCTGCATCGTGCTTACGGTTGTCGCCCGCTGATTCTCTGCCATGCTCATCCGTATTGCTCCAAACCCATCCATACCCATGAAACCAATCCTATCCCTGCTCACCTGGCTGGCCTGGTTCTGCGCCTGTCCCCTGGCCGCCGATGTCAACTCAGCGGCGCCCGCCAAAATGGGCTCCATGGTTGTCCATTGGGACAAGATCGAGCTCAAGCCCGTGAAGACCGGCGCGCGGGCGACCGTCTTCGAAGCGCCGACGCCCACGCTCGACAAGTTTCATTGCCACGTTTCGACCCTGAATCCGGGCGAGAATACGGGAGCGCCGCACCGCCATCCGCAGGAGGAGCTGGTTGTGATCAAGACGGGCAAGCTGGAAGTGAATATCGACGGCAGGATCGAGACGGCCGAGACCGGTTCGATGATATTCTACGCCGCGAACGAGCTGGAAAACATGCGCAATCCGGGAAATGTCCCGGCGACCTACTACGTGTTCCAGTTCTTCACTCCGGCCACGCCGAAGAACTGACCCGCATGCGGCTGTGGACGGTGCATCCCTCGTACCTTGACGCCAGGGGGCTGGTTGCCGCCTGGAGGGAGGCCCTGCTCGCCCAAAAGGTGCTGGCCGGAGGCACCCGCGGCTACCGGAACCATCCGCAGCTGATCCGATTCCGGTCGCAGCCGAAGCCGCTCCATGCGATGGCCGCATTCCTGGGTGCGCTCGCTGAGGAGGCGAGGAAGCGGGGCTATCGATTCGACTCCTCAAAGATCCGCCGCTCAAAGCCGGTTGCGCGGATGACCGAGACCGAAGGCCAGCTGCTCTACGAATGGGGGCGCCTTCAATCCAAGCTGCGCGTCCGCGCCCCCTTGCTCCACCGGCAGCATGGGGAGATCGACCGGCCGAGGCCCCATCCCCTGTTCCGGATCGTTCCGGGCGCAGTTCGGGATTGGGAGAAACGGCCGGGAGAGGGGATGGCCAAGCAGGGGCGGCTCAGCCGCTCCAAACCCCGGCGACCGGCGTCCCGCAAAAGCGGCATTTCCCGGCGTCGAGCCGGAAGGCCGTGACCGAAAACACGTCGCGCTCGATCACGGCCCGCCGGCAGTGCGGGCAATAGGTCGTCCCGGCATCGGCGACCTCGCGGACGTTTCCAATGTACACGTACCGGAGCCCCTCGGCGCGCGCGGCTTCCCGGGCCCGGACCAGGATGTCGATCGGCGTCGGCGGCAGGTGGTCGAGCTTGTGCTGCGGATTGAACCGCGAGAAATGGAGCGGGCGGTCGGGCCCGAGGTTGTCGACCAGCCAGCCGCACATGCGCCTGATGGCGTCGAGATTGTCCGTGTAGGTCGGTACGACGAGATTGATGACCTCAAACCAGATCCCGAGCGCGTGGTAGGTCTTGAGCGTGTCCAGGATCGGCTGGAGTTTCCCGGAATTGAGCCGGCGATAGGTTTCGTCGTCAAAACCCTTGAGGTCCACGTGCGCCGCATCCACGAACTGGGCGAGATCGCGAAGCGGCCGCTCCTCGATCGAGCCGCAGCTGACGATGATGTTTTTGAGCCCGCTTTCGCGGGCCAGCCTGCAGGTGTCGAAAGCGTATTCGTAATAGGCCGTCGGCTCCGAATAGGTGTAGGCGATCGACGGGCAGCCGATGGCCTTCGCCACGGCGACGACATCGTCGGGGAAAAGGCTCAGGCGCGCCAGGTCCTCATAAGTCAGTGAGCGGGGAAGCGGCGGTCGCAACCTGAGTTCGGGGCCCCGGGGATCCTTGGTCTCCTCCGGCTTCTTCTGGGAGATCTCCCAATTCTGGCAGTTCAGGCAGCGAAAGACGCAGCCCGAGGTCGCCAGCGAGAAGGCCACGCTGCCGGGATGGTAGTGGAACAGGGGCTTCTTCTCCACAGGGTCCACGTGGAATGTGCAGGGATTCCCGTAGGCCATCGTGTACAGCGTGCCATCCCGGTTCACCTTGTTGCGGCAATGGCTCCGGTCGCCCGGCGCGAGGATGCAATTGTTTGGGCAGGTCTTGCACTGCACGTTCCCGTCGAGCTTCAGGTAGTGCTGCGCCTCCCTGACCCAGCCGCGTTCGCGCCAGAGGGCCCACACCTTGTCGTCGGGCGCATCGCCTTTGAACACTTCCGCAGGGGCGTCCGAATCGCCGATGTGAAGCAGGCTGTCTATCCAGGATCCGCTGCAGCGCAGGCTCGAGCCTGCGAGGGCCGCGGCGCCGCACGCGAGTGCCCTCCTTCGGGTTATCAGACCCCCTAGCGTTGTTTGATCCATCCCCATCGGATCATGGCAAGGTACAGCGACGGCACCACGTGGGCAACAACAAGGATGCCCAGGGGTGCATGCATCCATTTGTGGGCGGCCAGCGCCGTGCGTTCGTTCGCGAGAATCCCGAATCCGTATCGGTTGCTCATCGCATAGCCCGTCGCAAAGAATGCGAGCACGACTGGCAGGAGCAGCCACCCCGTCCATCGGACGAGTTTCAAACAGAGAATATTGACGGCGGACATGGCCTGACCCTCCAGGCTAACCCCGCGGCGGCGGCGTTCAACCCTGCGGTGAGCAGGCAAACGGCGGTCACGCCGATCAGGGGAACCAAAAGCGAGCTGACGAGGAATGCGCCGAGGGCGGCTCCGGCAAGATCCGCGCTGAAGAGGCGGGCCGGAACCGATGCTGTTCCCGGGTCCGCGGCGGCTGCAGCCAGGGGAAACTGTGCGCCGACAAGGCACGCCAGGAGAAATGTCGCAAGCAGGATGCAGCCCTGGCCCAGGAACTCTGCATGGGCCGCTGAGCCCATGATTACGCAGGCATGAATTACCAGGGGTATGGCCGCCGCGAGAACGGCGATGGCAAGGCCCGCGGCGGCAAGCCTGCGGGTGGGAAACGGGCCGGGTTCCCCGCGGGCGGCCGTCCACGCCCCCGCCGCCAGGCCGGCCATGAATACCGACACAACGAGCCCGACCTGCCTGTAAAGAGAGCCGTAAAGCATCTGGAAGGCGAGCAGCAGGACGATCTCGAGGCCCGAGGCTGCAAACCCCGCCGCGAATATGACACGGGGCACGGGACCGACCCGGACAAGGTAAGAGGCGAGGGCCAGCGCCAGGACCCCAATCAGAACTGCGCTGATCCCTCCGAATTGGCTCAGCCAGCGGCGCAGTTCGTAGTAGTACAGGACCGGGTTTGCGTCCGTATTCAGGGCGGCCGGCCGGGCGACGGCCCGGTCGATGTCGGCCAGACGATCCGGTGAGAGCATGGCCTGGAGATAATGCCGGTTCACCATGCGCGGGTGGATGCCGACGGACTCCAGCCGGCCGGCGATCTCGAGCGTGAGGGCTTCGTCCGAGCCCAGGAAGAACACGCGGCCGCCGGGGACCATGATGACCTGCCGAAAGGCGCCTCCGAGTGTTCGGCGGGCCGAGGCAAGGAGGCGCGCCAGCTCCGGGCCGACGAAATTCTCGTAATGGCCGAGGCCGAACGCCAGGACGCCTCCCGGCCTCAGGGCCCGGTGCGCCTCTGCGAAGAACCCGGCCGTATAGTACCGGTTGATCAGGGAGGTCGAGGGATCGGGCAGGTCCACGATGATGACATCGAATGATCCCCGGCTTTCCTGCACAAAGCGCCTTCCGTCGGCTGCCGCGATTGTGATCCGCGAGTCGTCGAGGTTGGCGGGAACAAGGCGGCGGCCCGCTTCGATGATGGCCGGATCGAGTTCGACGTACGTCACCTCATCGACTGCCGGATATCGGAGGATCTCGCGAGCGTCCCCGGCCACGCCCCCGCCGATCAGGAGCACACGGCTCGCGGCCGGACGCTGGCACATCGCATAGTGGACGGCTTCCTCGACCTGGGAGGTGTTTTCCGTCGCGGCGACCGGGATCCCGTTCTCGTAAAAGGTCAGCAGCCCTGAGCTGTCGCATACGATCAGCCTTCCATAGGGCGAATTCGCCCGTGAGAGCACCTTTTCGCCGCGGTGCTGCCAGGCAGTCGTCGCCGAGTCCGCATCACCAAGGGCTGCCAGCAGCGCGAGGCCGCAGGCAAGGATCGCGCATGCGCCGAGTAAACCGCGCGCCCCAATCCGCCGCGCCAGCAGGGCCGCTAGGGCGAGGTTCAGGAAGGCGGGAACGCAAAGGAGGGCGAAATGATCGAAGCGCTGCACCAGGACGAAGACAAAGAGAGCCCCTCCGGCAACCGATCCGGCCGCATCGGCAAGGTAGACCGGTCCCACTCCGCCGAGCCTGCCGCCCGTTCCGACAGTCCGGCAGCCCAGGGTCAGGAGCGCTCCGGCTACGAGGCAGTACGGGGCGAGCAGCGCAAGGCTGCCGAGCCAGGTTCCCGGCAGGCCGACTGCTTCGCCATGGAGAAAAACCACATCGCGCAAGCCGCGCACCGCGGCCACCTGGGCGAGGGGGATGAGCGCGGCGGCAAGCTGCCCGGCTGCAAAGGTACGTTCAGGACGGCGCATGCGGGCCGCGGCTTCTCCAAGCCAGGCTCCCGCGCCCGTCAGGGCGAACCAGTTTCCGAGGCAGATTCCGAGCACCAGCTCATTGCCGGAGAACGCACCCAGGAGCTCCCGCAACAGGCTCAGCTGGGTGATTATCGATGAGAACCCGAGTCCAACAAGGCACGCCAGAACGGCGCCGCGGATCCCCACCTGCGCAGGCGCCGCCGGATCCTTCATGTCTGCTAGCCCTCCGGTTCCTTGAATGATTCCACTTCGTAGAGGAACACGGTCGTCCCCGGCTTTCGCCAGTCCGACGGGTTGCAGCCGGCCTTCTCCGCGAGGCTGTCGAGGAAGACAATCTTGTCCGGCAGCTGCTCCCATACCTGCGGCAGGTAGGTCGCCACGCGATCGCCAATCCTCAGGATGACGCCGTCGACGCCTGGCTGGAGCTTTTGAACCAGATCGTCCGGCGACTTGAACCAAAGCCGCTTGGGTTCCGACAGCACGCTGATCTCTATCTTCAGACCGTCCGCCTCCCTTGCCGTGACGGGCGAAAACCGCGGATCGCTCAACGCGGCGCTTCGGGCGTTCTCGGCGACCGCCTGGTACAGGGGGCCGCGTGGCGTCAGGTTTCCTATGCATCCGCGAAGGACGCCATGGGCAGTGAGCGTGACAAAGCAGCCCCTCGGCTCGGCGGAGGCCGGGCCGGGGCTGGCCGCCTCGGGCAGGCGGCCCGAGGTGACGGCCTCGCGCAGGGCCTCCCGGGAGACGCGAAGGAGCGACTGGCGTTCGCCGGTGCCGAGGTGCCGCCCGAACGGAGCATAAAATGCGACCGCCCCGTAGCCGACGACCCGCGACCGGTCCCCGCTTGTGTCGCCGCTGTTCGCGCAATCGAGCAGCCTCACTTTCCAGCCGCGGTCCTTCGCCACGCGCATCAGGATCAGGATCGGAATCCGGCCGCACGCCTGCTCGCCCTCCATCGCATCGATGTCGAGGCGGCAGATCGCATCGAGGCAGCTCCGGTCGAGCTTGCGGGCTTCCTCGTAGGAATAGTAATGGCTTAGGTCGGAGCTTGCGACCAGGAGCGTCCCATCGTCGAGCAGGGGTTCCAGCGCCCTGGCGGCGCGGGACGGATCGAGGTCGCCGCAGACGACCGGCACCAGCTGGAAGCGGTCGAGCGTTCTTTGAAGAAACGGGATCTCCACCTCGACCGAATGCTCCCAGGTGTCCGCCGTCTCGACTGCGGGAAGCGGGCGCGAGGACTGGCTCCACCAGGCCGGTCGTTCGACATTGCAGCGCGCCTCAAGGGCGAACGGGGCCGTCGAGGCGAGGCGGCCGGCCTTTTCAGAAATCGGCACGTCGCCGAGCGGCGTCCGATAGACGGCGGCATCCGGGATGGAGCCGCCCCGGAGGTAGGCGTAGTGGCTTGGGCCCATCACTACGACGGTGTCGTAGTGCCGCCCGGCGAGCAGCTTGTAGGCGTAGGCCGCCACCGGCCCCGAATACGGGTAGCCGGCGTGGGGGCAGATGATCGCTTTCAATTCACCGACCGGCTGGACCTGCGCGGCTGCGAGGCATGCATCGATCATCCGGGTCAATTCGGAGGGATCCTTGGGATAGAACAACCCGGCAACGGCGGGCTCGCGAACCTTCTTCCCGGCTGCCCCATCCGCGGCGGACAGGGCCGGCGCCAATGCGCAAAGGCAGACCAGGGCACCTGTTGCGGCGAAACGACCAAAGGCACTGCGACTGTGAGGCGGCATGAAATGCATCCGCTGGAACGCAGCGGAGTCTGAAGGACTGCGCGGCCCGGGGCAAGGAAAGCTTTGATCGACGGCGCATGCGGCCCCATCAAGGTCTCGATCCCAATGCTCCCGACGCCGATCCGGACAAATGCAGCCGCCGCGCGGAGATTTCTTGTCGCCGCGCATTTTCCCGATCCTCCGCTTCGCACTACGGGCGACGCGATTGCGTACCACGGCTTTGTGCAGATGGACCCGCTGAATGTCTGCGGGCGAATGCACGACCTGATTCTCCGCAACCGGGTGGGCGGTTACGCCGAGAACGGGCTTCTGGACCACCTTCACAATGGGGCCGGGAAACGCCGGTCCTCATTCGAGCAGTACCTGCCCGGCCGTGGAATCCTGGCGGCTTTTTCGGTCGATGCGTGGCCGCATCTGCTGACCGGCGCCCTCAGGCGCCGCGAACGGCCCGGATCGTACGCCGGAAAGCTTTCGAAGGCCGAGGAGGAACTCGCAGCGCGGATCATCGCCGAAATCACCGCGAGGGGCCCGCTTTCATCGGATGACATCGAGCACGATGCCAGGGCGGCGACGGCCTGGGGCACGCGGGCAAGGATGGTGAAGACGGTCCTTGAAAAACTGTTCGTCCACGGCCGCGTGCTCATTTCACGGCGGGAGCATTTTCGGCGGGTGTATGACTTGCCGGACCGAGTTCTTCCTGCCGATGTCATCACTGCCCCGGTTCCGCCTCCCGACGCAACCCGGCGATGGCTCGTCGAACTGCGCCTGCGGCAGCACCGGCTGGCAGCGATCAGGAAATCCGAGCTGGCTTGGGTGGAAGACATCGCGCAGCCGGTCCTGATCGAGGGAGTTCCTCCCCTGTACTGCCTTCGCAGCGATGCGCCCCTTTTTGATGCGCCCCGAGCGAACGGTCCTGGCGGGGAGGGAGGGGGCGGGCGCCGCGGCCCGCGCCAGTCCGAACCCCTCCTTCTGGCCCCACTCGATCCGATGATCTGCAACAGAAGCCTCACGCTGGCCCTGTGGAATTTCGACTACACATGGGAGGTCTACACGCCGGCGGCTAAGCGCCGGCGCGGCTACTACGCACTCCCGGTTCTCGCCGGCCACGAGATCATTGGCCACGTCGATCCGAAGGCCGACCGGGTCCGCGGAAGGCTCGCCGTTGTCTCCCGGCGCGTTCCCCGCGGCCACAGGATCGGCGGCGCAGTCAGGAAGCTTGCCCGGTTTCTCGGTCTAAAGTAAGGACTGCGGCGGGCGAACCTTCCGTGAAGTCGGCCTCCCGCGTCTCCCGACTCAGACACTGGGCCGCGAAGCTCAGCAGGGCGGCGCCGGAAAGGTACCAGCCGACGGCAGGCAGGCCGTGCCGGTTGGCCAGCCACATGGCGATCAGCGGTGCAAGGGAGGCGCCGAAGATTCCCGCAAGATTGAAGCTTATGGAGGAGCCCGAATAGCGCACCGGCGTCGGGAACAATTCGGACAGAACCGTGCCCAGCGGGCCGTAGGTCATCCCCATGAGAGACAGGCCCACGATCATTGTCAGCAGGGCGCCCGTCTGGCCGGCGCCAAAAAGGGGGGCGAATACGAGGCCGAATGCGGCGATCGCCACGCTGATCAGCATGAGCGTCACGCGCCGGCCATGGCGGTCGGCGAGGGCGGCGGAGAACGGTATGGCGAGCGCAAAGAACACGATGCCCGCCATCTGCATGAGCAGGAACCGCTCCCGGCTGAAGCCGAGCCGGCTCGTTCCCCAGCTGAGGCAGAACACGGTGAGAATATAGAAAAGCAGGAAAGTCGCAACGGCCATCAGGGTGCCAATGACGACCGACCTGCCGTGTTTGGCGCACAGGGTCAGTATCGGCACCTTCACGCGCCCCTCCTTTTCCATCGCCTTCCGGAACACAGGCGTCTCGCTGACCTTGAGGCGCACGTAAAGTCCGACTCCGACCAGCAGGCTGCTCGAGACAAAGGGGATTCTCCAGCCGAAGCGCATGAATTGGGTGTCGGTCAGGGTCTTCGACAGGATCAGGAAGGTCCCTCCGGATAGGAGGAAGCCAAAGGGCGCGCCGAGTTGGGGAAACATGCCAAACCAGGCCCGCCTGCCCGGCGGGGCGTTTTCCGTGGCCAGAAGGACGGCGCCGCCCCATTCGCCACCGAGACCCAGCCCCTGGCCGAGCCGGCACAGGGCGAGCAGAATCGGCGCGGCGACGCCGATGGAGCTGTAGGTTGGAAGGAGCCCGATCGCGACAGTCGAGACGCCCATGGTCAGCAGGGCGGCGACAAGCGTGGCCTTGCGTCCGATGCGGTCGCCAAAATGCCCGAACACGGCCGAGCCAACGGGGCGCGCGTAAAAGGCGAAGGCGAAAGTCGCCAGGGATCCCATTCTGGCTGAAACCGGATCCGCCGCCGGGAAAAACAACTTTGGAAAAACAAGCACCGCGGCCGTGGCAAAGATGTAGAAATCGAAGAATTCGATCGTCGTGCCTGCCAGGCTGGCGAGCAGGATGCGCCGCGTGGAATTCGCGGGACGGGTCGACTGGCTCAATGAAGTCATTTTGGGGCTCGAATCTCGCCGGCGGCGATCGGGGCATGAGGGCCGCAACCGCCGCCGAAATCAAACGTTGAATTCTGACCAGGAATCCAGGATTCGCAAAGGGCAGGTTGGGGCAAGCGCCCCTGCGTCTCCGGCAAAGGAAGGCGCGATCATCCGTCAATTTGGCTTGAGCGGAGGAAGAAACGGTGGCAAAGACAGTCACCGACCTTCGCAACCCCCGTAAGGCCCGCTTCCAGCGGTAAACTCAAGAAGGATTGTCATCATGAATTGTACAGCTCTCGGGCTACGCGTCTCCAGCGTGATATTCGGCTTAATGGGCCTCGGACACCTGATCCGAATTGCCGCCCATGTAAATCTGCTGGTCGGAAGCCACCTCATCCATCGCCGCTGGAGCGGCGTCTCCGTCATCGTCCTCGCAGCACTCTGCGTATGGCTGTGGATGCTCGCATCCAAGGCCGAGTGCCCGAAGACGGAGACCCCGCCGGCCAAGCCGGCCGCCTGAGCCGCGCATTGCCCGCGGCGGCGCCCTCCGCGGGCGCCACAGAGTGACCTGAGCTTCCGCGAAATCCCAGCGCGGGCCTTGAGATTTTGCGGGAGCTGCATTAGCATCGCGGCACAACCGCAGCATCGATGCTACCGATGTTACAAGTCCATATGCGATGAGGAGGCCCGGATGAGCAAAGTGCGGGTCCTGGTGGGTACCCGGAAGGGGGCGTTCGTCATTTCGTCCGACGGTAAGCGCAGGAACTGGCGTGTCAGCGGCCCGCTTTTCGGGGGATGGGAGATCTACCACATGAAGGGTTCGCCGGCCGACCCCGACAGGCTGTACGCGTCCCAGTCCAGCGGCTGGTTCGGCCAGGTCGTTCAACGCTCCAATGACGGCGGCAGGACGTGGGAGGCGGTCGGCAACCTGTTTCCCTACGATGGGGTCCCCGGCACCCACCAGTGGTACGACGGCTCGCCCCACCCCTGGGAATTCAAGAGGGTGTGGCATCTGGAGCCATCGCTCGGCGATCCCGATTCGGTTTACGCCGGCGTCGAGGACGCGGCCCTGTTCCGATCGGCCGACGGCGGGAAGACCTGGCGGGAACTTTCTGGGCTGCGGGGCCATGGCTCAGGTCCCCGATGGATGCCGGGCGCAGGCGGAATGTGCCTGCATACGATCCTGCTGGATCCAGCCAACCCCGGGCGGATCTTCATCGCCATCTCCGCCGCGGGCGCATTCAGGAGCGACGACGCCGGCGGGACATGGAAGCCGATCAACCGCGGGCTGAGATCCGAGCACATTCCCGATCCGGCGGCCGAGGTTGGCCACTGCGTTCACCGGATCGCGATGCACCCTTCGCGCCCCAGCGTGCTCTTCATGCAGAAGCATTGGGACATCATGCGCAGCGACGATGCCGGCGACACATGGAGGGAGGTCAGCGGCAACCTCCCGACCGATTTCGGGTTCCCTATCGAGGTGCACGCGCACGAGCCGGAGACAATCTATGTTGTTCCGATCAAGAGCGACTCCGAGCACTACCCGCCCGAGGGGAAGCTCCGGGTCTACCGCAGCCGCACGGGCGGAAACGAGTGGGAGGCGCTCTCCAGGGGACTGCCCCAGGAGGACTGCTACGTGAACGTGCTGCGCGACGCCATGGCCGTCGATTCGCTCGATGAATGCGGCGTCTATTTTGGAACGACCGGCGGCCAGCTGTATGCCTCGGCGGACGCAGGGGACAATTGGGCCCCGATCGTGCGGGACCTGCCGGCCGTGCTGTCGGTTGAGGTTCAGACATTCGCATGATCCGGGTCCAGCTTCCGGCCCACCTGCGCACGCTCGCGGGCGTGGATGGCGAGCTGGGCTTCGAAATTGCTGGCCGGGCGACGCAAGGCGGCCTGCTCGATGCGATTGAGGCCAGGTATCCGATGCTCCGGGGGACGATGCGCGACCAGGTGACGCGCCGCCGCCGGCCTTTCCTGAGGTTCTTCGCCTGCGGGCGCGACCTGTCCGGCGAATCACCGGAGGCCCCCCTGCCGGAGGCGGTTGCGGCGGGCAGGGAGCCTTTCCTGGTCGTCGGGGCGATATCCGGCGGATAAGAATGCGGGCGCGCCCGCCCCTTGGCCTGTCAGACCCCCGTGTGCCCGAAGCCGCCTGCGCCGCGGGCTGTGTCGCCCAACTCGGTCACCTCGGATGCCGGCCACATTTCGACCCGGTACACGCCCATCTGGGCGATGCGGTCGCCACGCCTGTAGGCGAACGGCTCACGGCCCAGGTTGATGAGTATCACGCCCACTTCGCCGCGGTAATCCGCGTCGACGGTGCCCGGGGAGTTGAGCACGGCAACCCCCTGCTTCAGCGCGAGTCCGCTGCGGCTTCGCACCTGGACCTCGAAGCCGGGCGGCACTGCGACGGAGATTCCCGTCCTTATGAGCGCCCGTTCGCCGGGGTTGATCACACCTTCGGCGTCCGAGCAGATGTCAAAGCAGCTCGCGTGTTCGGTCGAGCGAACGGGAAGCTTGGCCGTGGCGGTGAGGCGCTTGACATCGAGTTTCATGGGAACGGGTCGCTGGATGCGCAATCGCGCCGGCTCAGTCGACGTCAATCGCCTTGCCGCCCTCGCGCTTGTCGTAGCTCCGAAAGGCGAACATCGTCTCGCTCTCGCCGATGCCGTCGATCTTCAGCAGGTGGTCCGTGATGACGCACTCGATCATGTCGATCGACTCGCACTTGATGATCACCAGCAGGTCGTACCTGCCCGAAATCGAGTAGACGTCGGTGACGGCGTGGATCTCCAGCAGCTTTTCGGCTGTGCCGGTGATCTTCTTCGGGTCTATCTTGAGGAGAATGATTGCGGTGGGCATGGGATGATTTCCTTTGCTGGGGCGAGGCGGCGGAGGGTTCATGGCGCCGCCGGAACCCCGTGATCAGACTGCAAGCGGGCGCCATTGTCCAAATGGATTTGAGCCTCCCCGGCGCGCCCCATTGATTGCAGCGCCGAGCCCCACTGCAACTCGGCGTCGGCGAAGCCGGGCCGCAACCGCAGGGTCGCCTCGAATTGGGCGACGGCCTCGGGGAACCTGCGCCCGGCTTCCATGATCAGGCCCAGGTTGTAGTGGGCGTCGGGCAGCCGATCATCCGCCTTGAGCGCCGCCTCGAACTCCTTTTCCGCCAGATCGTAACGCCCGAGGGCGCCTAGGGCCGCCCCAAGATTGCAGTGCGCCTCGGCGTAGGCCGGATTCGTCCTCAGGGCCTTTTGATAGTGCTCCACCGCTTCTGCCGGGCGGCCGGCGCCGGCGAGCGCCAACCCAAGGCCGTTTTCGGCATTGGCATTGTCCGGCAGGAGCAGGATGGCGCGTTCATAACTGGCGATTGCCTCGGGGAAGCGTCCCAGGCGGAGGCAGGCAAAGCCGAGGTTGAGCGCCGGGTCCAGGTAGCCTGGGTCCAGCCGCGCCGCGATCCGGTATTGTTCGATCGCCTCGGGCGTCCGCCCAATGTGCGCCAGGGCAACTCCGAGGTTGTTGTGGACGACGGCATTTCCGGGCTCGGATTTTAGGGCCACTCGGTAGTGGCTGATGCCCTCCTCATCCTTGCCTTTCGCGAATAGGGCCAGGCCCAGATTGGAATGGCCCTCCGCATAGTCCGGCCGGATCCTCACCGCCTCGCGGTAGTGCGCGATCGCCTCGTCCAGCCGGCCCTCGAGCTTCAATTCGATGCCGAGATTGTTGTGGGCCATGAATGCGTCCGGGTTGCGCTCGAGGATCGCCCCATAGAATGTTTTCAGGTCCCGAAAGGTGCCGCACTCCCGCCAGCTCATTCCGGCGAGCAGCCCGAGAACCGCGACAACAAGCGCCTGCAGCACCGGCCTTGCCGCTGCCGGCGCCCGGGGAAGGGCCACGGCCAGCGCCGCCGCCGTGAAGGTGAAGATTCCTATGCTCGCCAGGTATTGCCAATGATCCGCCACGTAGGAAAAAAGGAAGGCGAAGACATCCAGGAACCCCAGGGTGGGGAACAGGGAGCCCACGAAGAACAGCCATGCCGCCAGGGGCGCCCGTGTGCGCCGGCGCGCGAGCCAAAGCCCCAGCGTGAACAATGCGGCGGCGGCCGGGTAGGCGTACTGGGCCGCGTCGGCCGGGTTCACGTGCCAGCGTGGATAGATGAAATTGATCCCAGCCGGCCAGAGGAGCTTTCCCAGGTAGAACCAGACCGCCCTGCCGGCCACGAGCACGCGCGCCATTCCGCTCAGCGAGAAATCGTTCCCATTTGCGCCGATATAGGTGCGTTCGATCCAGGCGGAAAAGAGCCCGCTTGCCGCCCCGACGGCGAACCACGGGAGCATCGGCGCGACATCGCGGCGCCAATCGAGACGCCCGCGGCGCCACCAGGACACCACGAGCAGGGCCCCGGGCAGGGTGGCGGCCACCGTCTTGCAGAGGAGCGCCATGACAAAAATGGCGAGGGCGGGCAGGTAGTCGGCCGGGCGCCGCCGCTCATCGAAGCGGAGGTAGGCCAGGGCGGCGGCTAGATAGAGGAACGTCGAAAAAGTGTTCTTCGCCTCCGACACCCAGGCCACCGATTCCACGCAGACCGGGTGAACGATGAACAAAAGAGCGGCGAGCCATGCGCCCGGGATGGCGAGACGGCGCAGGATGAGCCACAGGAGGGTGCCCGACCCCGCGTGGAGGAGGACATTGACCAGATGGTATCCCAGGGGCGAATCGCCCCACAGGCGGTGCTCGACCCAGAATGCGGAGTGGAGCAGCGGATAGTACTGCTGGGTCGCACCGAGCTTGAACCAGATCAGCCAGAGGCCGTGCAACGGGCGCAGGGCGGGCGCTGTCACGTAGTCGGGATCGTTCCAGACGAAGCCGCAGCCGAGGGCCGGCAGATAAACGAGGAGGCCCGCTGCGACGAATCCCGCCACCGGCAACCAGGGGGGCGTCCCGAAACGCTGGCGCTGCGGCTGGCCGTTCATGGCTGGGCTGCCCGGAGCTTCGCGAGAAACTCCCTGGCCCGGGGGAGATCCGGCCTGAGGCGAAGGGCCAGTTCGTACTGGGCGATCGCCTCCCGGGTCCTGCCCGCTGCGGAGAGGGCGTATCCCAGATTGCTGTGCAGTTCGGCCACATCGGGAACCAGGCGCACCGCGGCCTCATACTGGGCGATCGCGTCGCCAAGCCGCGCCGGCACGCGCATCCAGAGGTTGCCGAGATTGACCCGGGCCTCGGCGTAGTCCGGCTTGAGCTCCAGTGCCGCTTCGAATTCGGCGATCGCATCGTTCAGCCGCCCAGGTTGGCCGGACCAGGCGCTGCCGAGGTTGAAGTGCGCCTCGGCCGAATCCGGCTTCAGGCGCAGGGCCGTCTGATATTCGACTATCGCGTCGTCCAGGTGCCCAGGCAGAACGTACCAGGCGTTGCCCAGATTCTGGTGCGCCTCGGCAAGATCGGGCTTCAGGCGAATGGCCTCGCGATACTGGGCAATCGCGTCATTCAGCCGCCCGGGCACCTTGGCCAGGGCGTAGCCCAGCGTGCAGTGCGCCTCGGCATAATCGGGATACTGCCGCAGCGCCTCCTCGCACTGGGCGATCGCCTCGTTCAACCGTCCCGGCATGTTCGTCAGGGCCCTCGCCAGATTGTTGTGCGCCTCGGTGAAGTCCGGCCGCAGGCGCAGCGCCTCCTCGAATCCGGCGATCGCATCCTGGGTCCGGCCGTCGGTGACAAGGACTATGCACGCCAGATTGTTGAGCGCGCGCACGTTCGCCGGCGCCTTGGCCACCGTGTCGGCCCAGAGTGTCCGCCCGCTTGAGTAGGCCTGGTTTCGGCGGGCCGCCGCCAGGGCCAGGCCCGCCGCCGCCAGGGCGAGAACCGGCAGGCAGCGGCGCCCCGCCAGGGCGTACGCTCCGAGGACCAACAATGCGGCCACGCCGGCCAGAGGAAGGTAGAGGCGGTTCTCGGCCATCGGCGACTCAACGATGGAGAGAATGCTGCTCGTCGGCGCAAGGATCAAAAAGAACCAGCACGCGGCGAATCCCAGCGGCGGCGAGCGTCGAAGCGCGACGAGCGCCAGGGCCAGAAGCGAGGCAAGGACCAGGGCGAAAGGCCAGACTTGGGACAGCGAAGCGGCAGCGTACTTCCCGTAGTCGAACACCAAGGGATGCGGCCAGAGGGAAAGGAAAACATACTTCACCACGACGCGGCACTCAACGATGCCGTAGGCCCAGCTGAAACCGACGCCCCTGCCTTGGATGCCGATCATCAGACAGCCGAGGAGAAGGAGGGAGGCGGCCAGGGCCGTGTGGACCGGCCAATGCCGGCGCCAAGCGCTGGAAAAGCTGCCCGAAACGAAGGTGCGATCGTACAGAAAAACCAACAGGGGGGCTGTGACGATGACCTCCTTTGTGGCGGAGCCGGCCAGGCAGGCCAGGATTGAAAGCAAGTACCAGGGAAGCCCGCAGCCGATTTCCCCACCTTGCGCCCCCCGCGCGAAACAATAGAGGGTCAGCAGGTATAAAAGGCCCATCAACGACTCGGCGCGCTGGGACAGGTAGGTGACCGACTCGGTCTGCACGGGATGCCACGCCCAGATCGCGCTCGCGGCCAGGGCCAGGACGGTGGAGGCCGAGGCAAAACGCCCGGCCATGACGGGGCTCCGGAGGGTTCTCCGCAGGAGTGCAAAAAGGGTCCAGCCCGCCAGGACGTGAATCAGGATGTTGACCAGGTGGTAGCCGGCGGCAGAGGTGCCCCCGGCCGCATAATTGAGGGCGTAGGTGAGATTGAGCAGGGGCCTTCCCGCGACTCCCGCTCCCGCAGGGGGGCTCAATGCCGGCCACAAGGGCCACAGGCTGCGGATGGACAGGTTGTCCTCGATCGAACCCATGTCGTCGAGCAGCAGCGGCACGGACAGGGTCCGGCAGTAGATTGCGATGGTACCCGTTGCGAGAATGGCCCCGCTCAGCAGCCCGGGCCAATCGGCGCGCATTCTTCGCTGGATTTGTTCCATGATCTGGCCTCGAATTGTAGAATGCAGGATCCGGTTTTCGCCAGCGTCATTTGGGGGCCGTCCGGAGGCGCTCGAGAATCTCGCGCGCCTGGCCGTTGCCCGGGTCGAGTTCAAGGACGCGCTCGAGGTGGGCAGTCGCCTCGCCGTAGCGCCCCGACTTCGCCTCCGCGACGGCGAGGTTGTAGTGCGCCGAGGAGAAGTCCGGCCGTATCCGCAGCGCCTCCGCGTACTGGACGATTGCATCGGGCAGGCGCCCGGGAACCTTCGACAGCTGATTCGCCAGGTTGTAGTGGAGATCCGCGTCGTCCGGACTGAGCCGCAGCGCCAGTTCAAAATGGGCTATGGCATCGGGCAAACGCCCCGGAAGCTTGGCAAGCGCCACGGCGAGGTCGTTCTGGAGGCTCCCGTCGTCCGGCGTTAGTCGCGCCGCCTGCTCGTAATGGGCGACAGCCTCGGGCAGGCGGCCGGGCAGCTTTGCGAGTTCGAGGGCCAGGTTCACGTGCGCCGCGGCAAAGCCCGGGTCGATCCGGAGCGCCTGCCCGTAATGATCCAGCGCTTCCTGCAGGCGCCCGGGGACCTTGGCCAGCGCCACCCCGAGATTGTTGTGGGCCTCCGCATAATCGGGGTTGATTCGAAGGGCCTGCCCGAAATGGTCCAGCGCCTCGGGCAGGCGCCCGGGCATCTGCGCCAGCGCCTCGGCGAGGTCGTTTTGCACGTAGGCGTCATTGGGGTTGATGCGCGCCGCCCGTTCATAGTGGGAAACCGCCTCGGGCAGGCCGCCTGGCTCCTTGGCCAGCGCGATGGCCAGGTTGATGTGGGCCATCCAGCAGTCGGGATTCTGGGCCAGGATCGTGCGGTAAAGAACCAGGCTGTCACGGTACATCCGGTTCTGCCTCCAGGTGAGCGTGGCCAGCGAGCCGATCGCGACGGCGATCAGGATTGGCAGGCCAATCCGAGCCGCGGCGCCCGCCCTCCGTTGCAGGGTGCTGGCAACAAAGGCGACCCAGGCGAGGACGCCTATAAGCGCCAGATGGGCATAGTGGTCGGCCACCAGCGAGAACTTCATGAAATAGACGTCCGTCAATCCGAGGACAGGCACGAGTGAGACGCAGAAATAGCCCCAGGCGAAGAAGGACGCCCGGCCCCACGCCGCTCCGGTCCCGGAGGGGTCCGCCGGACGGAGCCGCGCCCGCCGCCAAAGCAGCAGGGTGAACCCCAGGGCGCCTAGCAGCGGAATCCACCAGAGAACATCCGCCGTCCGGATCTGCCACTGCGGATAGACGAACATCAGATGGGCTGGCCAGAGCGACTTGAGCAGGTAGAACCAGATGACACCGCCGGCCCCCAGAAGGCGTTCGAGGGGTCCGGCGGCCCGGATGATCTCGTGGGTCCCGTGCCGCTGAAACCAGACATCGACAGCCGCCAAAACCCCGGCGACAATGAAGAAGGGAATCAGGCGCAGAATATCGGAAAGGCCCGGACGGCGATGCCATGCGACGATTCCCGCGAGAACCAGCGGCAGCGTCGCGACCGAGCCCTTGCTCAGCATCGCGATGATGAACGCCAGCAGGCTCAGCGAGTACCAGAGGGTGGCGAAGCGCGGGCGGGCGGTGCGATCGACAGCCCCCGACTTGAGAAAGCAGTGGACCGCCAGCAGCGCGAACAAAAGCGCCATCAGGTTCTTCCGCTGTGCTATCCAGGTGACCGACTCGACGTTGATCGGGTGCACGGCGAAAAGCAGCGCCGCGAGCCACGCTCCGGGTACCCGCAGCCTCCGCAGGACGGCCCATAGCAAGAACACCTCTCCCAGGTGCAGCGCGAGATTCGTCAGATGATAGCCGAGCGGGTTCAACCCCCACAGGCGCCATTCAATCCAGAGGGTCGTGGAGGTCACCGGCCAGTAGTCCTGGGCATTCCGGGTGAACCAAAACTGGCGGAGACCGTCGCCGGCGTGGATCAGTCGGTTGCCGGTCAGCATCGTGTCGTCGTCCCACACAAAGCCTGCGCGCCACAGGGGCAGGTAGGCGAGCAGGACGAGCGCGAAGAGTATCGCAGCCCGCCATCCGGTCCGATCGGGCGAGGGGACGCCGGCCGGTTGTCCGCGGGTCACTTGACCGTGGGAGCGGGAGAACCCGCATTGGGATTCGTCCCGGCGGGGGCAGTCGCCGCCGCATTGGCCTTCGGCAACCAGCCGTACTGGCCGAGGACCTGCAGAAGCTTCTGGATATGGGGATCATCGCGGTCCTTCGGTGGCAGCGAAGATAGAATTTGCCCGGCCTGGGCGCCCGTGGCGGGCTTGTTCAGCTTCAGGGCTGCCACGGCCCGCAGGACCCACAGCTGCGTGACATCAGGATGGGTCGTCAGGAAGATGCGGCTGTCGTGCAGGTAATTTCCGAAAAGATGAACCTGCTCGGCGGGATCCTTCGACTTTGCCGCCTGGTTCGCCTCGTCGATCTCGCGCGCATATTCGCGAGCATCACTCTTTGCGTCAGACTGGGAGGCGACCACCATGGTCATGCTGTTCTGATACTGCTGGAAGGAAGCAGTCATCTGCCCGTAGGCGGCGGAGCCGATGGTTGTCGTTGCCTGCTGCCCCAATGCATTTCCGGCGGCCAGGCTCGTCTGGGCGTTCTGCGCGTACAGCTGCGTGTTTTGCCCTGTGCCAGCCGAGTGTTGCGTGTCGTCGCTCGACTTGGGCAAGGGGACAACGTCATTATCGTCGGCATGGGCCGCGTCGGATCCGGCGAAAACCGGACCCTGAAAGAGGGCCAGCGTTGCAAGACAGAGCGCCCACCGCATCGACGGCTTCATCATTTTATGATGAGCCGTGCGGGGCCCTTGACAATCCCAAACCCGCCGCGTTCGCCGTTCATTCCCGCCTGCGCTGCTGGTAGCGGAGCAAGTGCCGCGGCGCGACACCGTGCACGGCCTTGAAGCAGCGCGAGAAATGGTAGGGGTCGGGAAAGCCGACGAGGGCGGCGGCTTCCTTCACCAGGCCGCCGCTCTCGACGAGATGCTCGGCCGCAATGGTCATCTTGCGGCGCAACAGGTACTGGTAGGGGCTCGTGCCCTGAAACCGGCGGAACCAGCGGCAGACGCTCGAGGGCTCCACTCCGGCCTCCCTGGCGACCTGCTCCAGGGTGCCGAGCTGCCCGGCTTTCGTGTCGATCAGCGCCTTGCAACGCAGGAAGGCCTCCCGGGCAGGTTCAGCCGCGTGCGGCACGAGGGTTGCAGCGTCCTCGATCTTCAGGAGCAAAAGGTCAAACAGCGTGCCGCAGATTCTGCGGACCAGCGTGCCCGAGCGCTGCCCCTCGCGAAGGAGATCCTCCAGGACGCTTGTGATGCCGGCATGGGGCGCGAGCAGGCGAACGCGGCCAGGCGGCACGCCGCAGCGGCGCAGCCTGCGCAGGGCGTCGGTTCCGGCAAAGGTCATGAAGCATTTCACCAGGCGGTCATCCGGATCGGTGTGAATCTCGCACTGCGTCGTCGGCGCATAGGAAAACACCGTTCCCGGCCCGATGTCCCGCTGGCGGCCGTCGAGCCGGACCGAGCCCCTGCCGGATTCGACATACTCGATCGCGTAAAAAGGGAAATCGCGCCGTGAGATGACATAATCCGGGTTGCAGTGTTCGCGCCCTCCCATCACCAGCGCAAGGGGCTCCGTGGAACGTGGCGCCAGATTGACGAAGAAATAGCGGGCGCCGGTGACTTGCTTTGAAAGCAGGCCCAATGGATCGGGACGGGCGATTTTATCCATTTCAAAACCTTTTCTATCCATTCCCTTATCTTTGCGACAAGTGCATTCTTTGGGGATTACTGCAGTCAACTTTCTCTAGGTTCGACAGCGGTCCCCCTCCCCATGGCATCAACCACCGTCCTAATTGCGGCCGGCGCCGAGCTCCCCGGCCCCGCCGGCAAGGCCGCTGGATGGCCGATGCATGGCGTCACGGCACCCGGCGCTCATGGGCGGCGCGGCGAGGTTGACGAAGAACGGATCGGCATGGGCCAGGACCCCGCAGGCCTGTTTCACGGGACCTTCAAGTACATTGACGATCGGGGTGGGAGGATTGCGTCGGACGAAGCCTCGCTGGAGAAGTTGGTTCTTCTGTTCCCCCCGTCCTGCATCTTCGATGGGAACGGCAACGTGATCCACGATTCGGGGGCGAGGGGGCTCATTGATGCCGTCTCCTTTGAGCGCGCAATGGATGAACGGGCCGCTGTGACAAAATTGACAATCAGATGCAATAAGCCCCAACCAAGCCCTCCCGTTCTTTCTGTCGTGAATTGTAGCGGCGCGCACATCTCGGTTCAACCGTTCGGCATGTTCGAGTGGGTGTTCACGTTGGAATTCGGATCCGGCAGCGGGATGGCGGATTTGGACAGTACAAACCGGCGCCTCTATTGCGTCGAAATCAGGTGATTCCAGGGTGGATTTCTCATCCCGGCGGGCCGCCGACGCTTTATCTGTGATTTGTCCAAGGATTCGACCTCTGCGTCCATGTGTTTCTGCTTACACAAGGTTGCCAGGCTGGCATTCTCGTGGGGTCTTCCCCTCATGCACCCAGCTTTGGTAGGGTGTCTGCCCCCACTTCGAGCTCGGGTGCCCGATCCCGCCGTTCAGAACTCGTTTACCCTCAAACCTCTCCCAAGACCGTCGCCTTTTGGTCTTACCGTAATTTCTTCCTTTGTTTTGTTAAGTCGAAATCCAACACATAACCTATGAACCGACTCCGTGTCTCCCGCATGAGAGATTCTGCTGCCTTGCGACCGGCTTTTGCCGCGCTGCTGGCTGCTGCGCTCATCCCCGCCACGCTTTGTGGCCAGACGGCAAATTCGACGCCAACCCCGCCGGATCAAACTCCGCCGCCGGCGAACCAACCGCCGATCCCGGTCGAAACGACCCCTGCACCGCCGACGGAGGGTGAAACGGTCAAACTGACCCCGTTCGAGGTCAGCGCCGACCAGGCCAAGGGATACTTCACCCCGAACACAACCTCCGGCACGCGGCTGGCCAATAATATCGGCGACATTCCCTCGTCGGTCACGGTCATCGACAAGCAGCAGATCCAGAACACCAATTCGCAGAACATCAACGACATCATGATGTACGAGGCGGGCACCCAGGGCTCGCACACGTACACTCCGGTGACCGGTTTCAGCGAAAGCGGCCGAATCGACGATGCACTCGCGGGATCGAATGACGTCGCCAACGCAGTCGGCGGACCCAACACTTTGAGCACCCGGGTCAACGGTTTGGGTGCGCCGGATAACGAAGTGGACAACTTCTTCGGCCTGTACCGGATCCCGTTCGACACGTACAACCTCCAGTCGGTTGAAATCGACCGCGGACCGAATTCCCTGATGTTCGGATCGGGCTCGGCGGCGGGCATTGTCAATTCCAGCAGCTCCGATGCGCAGCTCAACAAGCTCAATGGCGAGGCAAGCGTTCAGGGCAGCAGTTTTGGCGGATTCCGCGAAACGGCCGATATCAACATTCCGCTGATTCGGAACAAGGTGGCCATATACCTGGCCCAGGAGTTCACGAAGGCGGGCTATCAACGCAAACCCTCCTACGACCTGACGCGGCGGCAATATGCCACGATCACGATCGATCCGTTCAAGTCTCATAAGACGAAGATCACCGCATACGCCGAATTCTATAACGACAATCAGGACGCGGAGAACACGCTGCTTCCGACCGATTACGTCACGCCGTGGCTGGCGGCCGGCAAGCCGGTGATGAACCCGATCACAGGGATGGTCACATTGCTGGCCACCGGCAAGCAAATGGGGCCCTATGTCAGTTCAACGACAAGCCCCAATTATGTCACGGGTGAACTGACGGGCACGGGCGCATTGACGAGCATCACCTCGCCGCTTTTTGTCCCTGCGATAAGTGCGTCCACGGCGCACATCACCGAATTCTACGCCAACGGTCAGTTCCTCTATTCCTTCCAGCCGCAGCAAACCCTCGGATCGAATTACGGCGGCCTGATCCCCCCACAGGTGCCGACGACGCCGCTGACGGCATCCCAGGCAATGGTGCGGTCGGAGTTCATGACCAATTCCGGGGCGCTTCCCGGTCCGGGTATCGGCAGCCCCCTCTTTGCGGGCGGATTTTCCTCATGGACCATCCCCGGCGTCGTCGACCAAAGCATCTACAATTCGCAAAACGGACCGAACATCGACGGAACCGACTGGACGATGTCCCGGGCGCGGACCTACCACGCCGATCTCCAGCAGAACATCCTGTCCAGCAGCAAGTGGGGTTCGTTGGACTTTGACCTCGCCTTCTTCCGGCAGGAGTTCCGCGATACGGAGGTCGATCCGGACAACCAGCACAACACGGGCAACGCCCTCATCGTCGACACGAATGCCTACCTCCTGAACGGGGCGCCCAATGCCTACGCCGGGTCGACCTACATCGAGGACTACCAGGGCGATGCACTGCAGCGCCCCGAGTTCAACCAGAACTGGCGCGCGATGCTGACGTACGGCGTCGACCTGCGGGACAAGGTCCCGGGTTGGCTCAAGTTGCTCGGGCACCATCGGTTCATGGCCGAGGCGTCCACCCACGATGACGTCGCCCAATCGACACGATTCCGCACGGTCATCGACGGCGGCGACGGCTCCTACACCTCGATGCTGTACCAGTTGAACAACACCCCCCCGATTCCCGGGAACTACAGCATCGTTGCCAACGGCGGTGACCCCTATCGCTGGCAGTATATGAGTTCGCCAGGGAGCGTCTATTCCACCAACACGCGGATGATCGTCGGCACGCCGGATTTCGGCTCTCAAACGAACATCTCGGCTACCACATACAATTACTACACGGGCCAATGGGTGACCTCCGGGTTGACCCAGGCCGAACCGGGAAGCCTTGTCCTCGGCGGAACGCCCTTCTCCGAGAACGTCCAGGACCAGAAAACTTACTATTGGAACAGTTTCTTCTGGAACGACCGCATCGTCGGCTCGCTCGGGCTCAACGATGACGTCGTCAAGAACCGCACGACGTACACGCCCTATAACGCCGTCATCAATGGCGTCCCGACGGCCACGGGCAACAATCCCGGGTTGATCACGTACATCAACGGCGTTGAGAACCCGAACCTCAAGTACTTCGTGACGCCTTGGAATCCCTACACGCCGACGGGCGTCTACCAGCCGAACACCAACCAGCTGGCCTACTCGAGCCTGGGCGAGATCGGCGGCAACACCTATAGCGAGGGCTTTGTCATCAGGCCCTTCCAGAACTGGGCCTCGATCGACGCGGCGGCGAACAATGGCAATATCCTGGCCGGCTTCCTCCGCACCCTTGGAATGACGTTCAACAAAGCGGACAACTTCAATCCGCCCGTTGGAACGTACACCGATCTTTTCGGCAATCCGCTGGCGAAGCCGACGGGTTCAGAGAAGGATTACGGGCTGGAAGTCGCGACACCCGACAAGAAGCTGTACCTCCGCATGACTTGGTTCAAGAGCGCCAGCCAGAACAACGTCACGGGCGTCTCGCAGACCCTCACCGACCGCGAACTCTATGTCGACCAGAACGAGTTCAAGAATTGGGCGACGACGGTTGTGGAACTGATGTCCGGCGAAGACCCGACATCGACGCAGTTCGGCAATCAGAACGTATACCCTCTGACGCAGAACATGTACAACCAGATGTCTGCGCTGACGGGATTGAATGTCAACTATCTCCAAAGCGGCGGCGCTCCGTTGACGGGTGGCTACTCCTCCGCGGAAGCCACGAATACAACGACCGCCGGCGGCTACAATATCGAGTTGACTTACAACCCGGTGCCGAACTGGACGATGAAGATCACCGGAGGCCACCAGAACTCGCAGCTTTCGGCGGTCGACACCCAGGCGAAGGCTTACCAGGCGGTCCGCATGCCGGTCTGGGAAGCAGCGGTGGCACCCGCACAGTTCTCGGGCCTTATCACCAATTACCTCGGCAAGGGGAACACGTCGTACCTCTATGTCGGCAGCTTCTGGAACTCGTACGGCTACGACAGCAACACAAATTCCAACGGCACAAACGGAGGTCCGACAACCCCTGGAATCTACTTCAGCGGTGTTGTAGGGGTCCCGATCGCGGTTGAAGAGGCGGCCCAGGGCTCGAATGTTCCGGAAGAGACTCCGTATGCCTTCCAGGGTATCACAGATTATAACTTCATAACCGGACCGCTCAAGAACCTCGACGTCGGCGGCGGTCTTCGGTGGTCGTCCCCGACGGTTGAAGGCTATTACGGAGCCACGCAGGCGGCTCTTTTGAATGCCTCCGGCCAAGTTGCGGCAAACGATATCACAAAGCCCATCTACACGCCGGCCCAGCTCCACGTCGACGCGTGGGTCGCCTATTCGTTCAAGCTGCCTTGGGACAATGACAAAATCAGATGCCGGGTCCAGCTGAACTGCTCGGACCTGACCTCGAACGGTTGGCTCCAGACGATCCAGTTCAACTACGATGGCAGCCCGGCTGTTTACCGCATCATCCCGCCGCGGCAGTGGGCCTTGACTACGACGTTTAGCTTCTAAGGATACTTACCGGTCCTCCCCAGCCGCCGTTGCGGGTGGGGATGCTCCGAACGACGGCGACCGCAGATTCTGCGGTCGCCGTTTTCGATTTCGGAGTCCGGAATCGACCCACACACGCCTTCGCCGACTTGTCCGCCAAAGCCCTGGCAACGGCCGAGGCTTCGGCACAATAGGGCAAACGACCTCAGGCCTCCAGAATTGAAATCGTTTTACGATTTCAATTCTGGAGGCCTGAGGTCGTTTGCCTGAGGTCGTTTGCCGTCCCACCGAACCCCGAAGCGCGAAGGCGTGTGGGCCTGTATATGAATGCCAGTTAACCGTGCGGCGCCCAGGAGGATATGCCTAATGCTTCGAAAAAGTGATTGTGGGTTTTGGCGGAAAAAGGGTATTCGTAGGCACCCGCATAATGTCGTCCGCGCTAAACCACGAATTGCTGAATTCCCTGGACATGACTGTCCTGACGATCGAGCGCTCCAAGGTCGGGCGATGGTGGAACTACAAGAACGTGATCAGCCCGTTTTCACGGTTTTGGCTGATCATCGGCGGGCGGGCTGTCGTCAGCCACCACGGCCGCGAATTCGAGCTGCGACCCGGCCAGCTGCATTTGGTCCCAGCCTTCACGGTTCACGACTGCTGGTGCCCGAAGTCCCTGGACCATTATCACCTGCATTTTACCGCCGGGCTGCCGACCGGCATTGAACTGTTTTCGCTGCTGGACTGCGAATATCAGATCGACCCTCCGGCAGAAGCCTTGGCCCTCTTGAAGAGGCTGGAGTCCATCTATCCGGACAGAAAGATCCCTTGTTCGGACCCAAGCCGGGAAGAATACAAGAGGGTTCATGGATTTACGGAACATGCCAAGCATCAATCTGATGCGTTGGACGGGTTTGAGGCCAAGGGGGCCCTGACGCTGCTGATTTCCGAGTTCCTGAAATCGAGCCGCAGCCACGAAGGGGTCCATGCGCGCGTTACCCGCCAGTTCCTGACTGTTCAGGAATTCATCCACACCAGCATGCACCGGAAGATTTCCCTAGGCGACCTGGCCAGTGTGGCCGGCCTCAATCCGACCTACTTCTCAGACCAGTTTGCCCGGGTCATCGGCGTCCGGCCATTGGAATACGTGATGAGGCGCAGAATCGAGCGGGCCCAGTACCTCCTTCTGACGAGCCGGGCGCCGGTCAAGGAGGTGGCCAATGCGGTCGGAATTCCCGATCCTGCCTACTTCAGCCGCGTTTTTGCGAGGCTCTGCAGGACTTCTCCCTCGGAATATCGCCTGGCCCACTCGGTGTAGTGCGGTGACTTAGAACCGGTAGCCCACCGAGCCGAAAAAGCCACGGCGCATGCCGAACTGCGCGGCATTGACGCCGACACCGGTCCCGTTGCGCAGTTCGTACGATTTGTCGAAGAGGTTGATCACATCGGCCCGGATTTTCCACAGGCGGCCGTGGGAGGCCTTGAAGCTCTGCTCGGCCCCAATATTGAGGGTGGCATAGGCCGGCACCGATCCGCCATTGGGGATGTTTGTGCCGTCGGGCGCCGTCGCGTCGGTCCGAAGGCCCGTGCCGTAGAGGACGTCCGTGTAGACCCGCGTGCTCCCCTGGCCCTCCTTCCAGACGTAGGCCGTCCCGAATGAGCCGGAAAGCCGCTGGTCGTGGTCGAGATAGATCCAGTGGTTCTTGACGTAGGCCAGATCAGCCGGATCGAACAGGAACTCAGCCGAGTCCCAATCCTTTCCCTTTGCGTCCGACCGGGCGAAATTCACATAAGTGGAAAATCCTCCCGTGGAATACGAACCGGTGAACTCCACGCCGTAAACCTGACCCTCCGCATAATTGAATGCCGACAGGATGAGCGTCTGGCCGAACAGTCCGTCGTCGAGCTGGTTGACTGCCCGTTTGAAGTATCCGTCGATGCCAGCCTGGAATCGCTGCGTCATTTTCTGGCTGACGCCGGCGTCGAAATAATTCGAGCGCTCGGCTTTGATGGGGTCGTCGGTGTCGATGGCCGCCGCGTTGGAGGTGCCGTCGAATTTCGCCACGGAGGCGCCCGAAACGTTTTCCACTGGCGGAGGGGTGAAATACCGCGAATACCCCGCGTGCAGCGTCGTCGAATCCGACGGCTGATAGACCAGATTAACGCGCGGGCTGATCTGGTGCTCGTTGTCGAAGGACGAGTTGAAGTCGTCGGCGCGCGCTCCGAAATTGAGCGTGATCTGCCGGGTGATCTTCCACTCGTCCTGTAGGTAGACGCCGGCAAAAAGGCCGTACAGCCGGTGGTTGTCCAGGATGGAATAAGCGGGTCCGGTCGGATCGCCGCCGCCGTCCACCGGGAAAACGCTTGTCGTTGAATCGGCGGAGACGAACTCATTCAACACGAACACCCCAAAGCGAAGGGTCTGGTGGGAGCCGGCCGCGTCACTGGCATCGGCCTGTAGGCCGGCGGACCGCAGCGTGCGGTCGTCATCGCTGGCGACCCCATTGAAGTAGAGGTCACCCACCGGATCCGGCCGGAAGTGCACGCTGCTTTGCCGGCCGAAGGCGGAGATCTGGAAGTTCAGCTCGCCGGCCGATTTCTGATAGGCGATCACCCCGTAATAATTCTGCTCGTTCTGATTCTCGTTCAACTCCGCCGATTTGAAGCTGCCCGGCAGCCAGGGCTTGCCGTCGGGCGACGTCCCGGCGGGGAGCCCCGCGGTGTCGGGCACCTGAAAATTGCTGTAGGAGGCGCTGCCGATGAAACTGAGCCGGCTGCTTGGGCCCAGAAGGTACGACAGATAGGTGAATTCCTTGTACTGGTCGGTTTGGTCGTGAAAAGCAGCCGCGGCAGGCGTCGGGTTTTCGATGCCGAGGTCGTTGTGATCGAAACTGCCGTCTGCGAAGTAACTCAGATTTCCGTCGGAACCGGACGTCTCGAAGCTCGGACGGAATGTATCGAAGCTTCCGCCATACAGGGATACGTCGCCGCCCTGATCGAATGCGCCGCTTTTGGTCTTGATGTCCACGATCCCGGCGGTTCGGAAACCGTACTGGGCCGGCAGCGAACCGGTGATGAGCTGCAGGCTGTTCACAAAGCGCGGGTCGAGTTCCAGTCCGAAGCCAGAGATGCCTTCCGGCAGGAGGACATTGTTTATCCGGTACTGCAGATTGGCGTGTTCACCGCGGACGTGCAGATCTCCATTGGCGGCCGAGTCCTCGGCGACGCCGGGCGCGCGGAGCAGCACCTGGTTGAAGGGGGCGTCCGCTCCCTGGGGCAGGTTCTGGATCTGCTCAGAGTCGATGACGAACGAAGTGGCGCCGAGCCTCGGCAGAATGTCGTCGCGGGCTTGGTCGAGAGAGGCCGAGACGACGACGGTATCGAGCAGGACGGTTTGGCCGGGTGCGGCTGGAGCCGTGGGGGGCGGCCCGGAATCGGCCGCCGGCGGGGTGGTTTGGGCTGGCAGAGGAACAGCGGTTAGGATGCAAAGAATGGGAAGAAAACGTATGTGCAAGATTGGCCTGAGTTGAGGATTTGCGGAAGCGAAACGCGGCAAACGCCTGAAAATGCGGATGCCGCAGCGGCCGGGCCGCCCGTGGGCGATCCGACCGTGGATGTTTCCCGTCAACTCAGCAGAAAGGAGGTCCGCAGCCCGGGGGTAACCGGAAACCAGGCGCCTCCAGAAGCAGCAGGCGTTGGGCCGGCGGCTCTTCCGCCAGCACCCGAAGCGCGGCAACCAGAGCCAGGACGGCGGCCAATACAGGAGTGACGCCCTGGGCAAGTAGAACGACCGCGCAATCATCGTCGGCATCCAGCTGTTTTTCGCCATGCAGCCAGGCGTGCAGCGAGGGACTGACGGCCAGGACGCTCAGAGCCAGCACAAGCGCCACGCAGCCGGCCGCGATCAGTCGGCCAAAGCGGTCAAGGGCGTGTTTGCTGAGCATCAGGGAAGGAGCGCATCGTATCAGCGGTGTCAAGGGGCGCTGAATAAGTGAATTGCGGGAGGATCGTTGAATGCGCCACTATCCGCACTGCAAACCAACCCGGCCGCGATCAACCCGTCATGTTGCCAAACTTTGTTTCGTGTCTCAGGCTTGCGTCCCTGACAGGCGCCGCTCTTCTGGCGGCTGGAATTGCAAGCGCGCAGGACTTTGCGCCTTCGGCGCCAATCGACCGGCACGCCCTCGTCAGGCGCCACAATCCCACGATAACGATCGTCGACCCCTGGGCTCCGCTGTCGGTTGGGAACGGCCAGTTTGCGTTCACAGCAGACGTGACCGGGCTGCAGACATTCTACGAGTACTACCAGAAAAACGGAATTCCGCTCGAGACGCTTGCGCGCTGGTCGTGGCACTCGAACCCGAATCCAAACGGCTACACGCTCTCCGATGCGAACCAGCCGTTCACCGCCTACGGGGTCACGATGGGGTATCCGACCAACGAACGAAGCCCGGCGGGAATGTGGCTGCGGGAGAATCCGCACGACATGCCGCTGCCGCAGATCGCCCTTTGGAGGACGCATGGGCCGCAGATCCTGCCGGGGGATGTTCGCGACGTGGCCCAGAGCCTCGACCTGTGGACGGGCCTGCTGACGAGCGCCTTTTCGATAGACGGGGTTCCGGTCAGGGTGACGGTGGCGTCGCACCCGTTGCGTGACATGCTGGCGGTTCGGATCGAGTCGGCCCTGCTGGAACGGGGCGGCCTCGGAGTCCGCATCGCGCTGCCCCGGGGCCACGACATCAGGACAAAGAACAATCCCGTCCTCGACTTTACCCAGCCCGGTTCGCACATGACGCAGGTCGTGCACCAGACGGATCACGCGATTCTGTTCGAGCACACGCGCGATGACTCGCGCTATTTTGCCGCGATTTCGGCCGCCGCGGCGCTCCAAATCGATGTTCTGGGCCCTCACGAGTTCAGCCTTCGGCCGGGGGCAGGGGACCTGCTTGATTTCACGGTGGAGTTTGCCCCGGACAGGCCTCGCGCGGCGCCTGGCGCGGAACAGGTGCGCGCCGAGAGCCGTGCCCACTGGGAAAAGTTTTGGTCGACTGGAGGGGCTATCGATTTCTCGGGCAGCAGGGATCCGCGGGCCTCCGAACTCGAACGCCGGGTCGTTCTATCGCAGTACCTGACAGCCATACAGTTCGCCGGCGGGTTTCCGCCGCAGGAAAGCGGGCTGACGAACAGCACCTGGTACGGCAAGCACAATACGGAGATGGTCTGGTGGCACGCCGCGCACTTTGCCCTGTGGGGGCGCGACGAATTGCTGGCGAAGAACCTCGACTGGTACGTCGGTGCGCTGCCGGTGGCGCGCGAACTCGCAAGGAGCCGCAATCTGAGCGGCGCCCGCTGGGCCAAGATGATCGGGCCGGACGGGCGCGAGAGCCCGGGAGGGCCGCCGCTTATTGTCTGGAATCAGCCTCATCCGATCCACATGGCGGAATTGATCTACCGCAACGAGCCGACGCAGGCCACGCTTGAGCGCTATCGCGATCTTGTGCTCGAGACTGCCGGCTGCATGGCGTCGATGCTGCATTGGGACGGGGCCACCCGGCGGTTCGACCTGGGCCCGCCGCTTTGGATCGCCCAGGAGATCTACGACAAGCGGACGAGCATGAATCCGACCTACGAACTGAGCTACTGGGTGCGAGGGTTGAAGATCGCCCAGGAATGGCGCGAACGCCTGAAGCTCGGGCGCGACGCGGAGTGGGATAGGCGAATCCGGCTGATCGCGGATTTGCCGACCCGCGACGGCAAGTATGTCGCCCTTCAGTCGACGCCGGACACCTGGGAGAACAAGGACAGCCGCCACGACCATCCGTCGTTCCTGATGGCATTGGGCCAACTGCCCGGGGATGGAGTGGATATTCCAACGATGCGGCGCACCCTTGACGCAGTGATCTCGTCGTGGGATTGGGAGGCGAAGATCTGGGGCTGGGACTATCCCATGATCGCAATGACCGCGGCGCGCCTCGGCGAACCGCAGAAGGCGGTCGATATCCTTCTATTCAAGGGTCCCAACAACAGCTATGCGCCCAACGGCCACTGCCCTCAGCGCGGAGACCTGCCCGTCTATCTCCCCGCCAATGGCGCCCTGCTATCCGCGGTCGCGATGATGGCGGGCGGCTGGGATGGTGCTCCGGGCGGCGACGCCCCGGGTTTCCCGAAGGATGGCTCCTGGGTCGTTCGCAGCGAAGGGCTCCACCCCTTGCCGTAGGTCTTCCGATTCGAGACCCGAAAGCCGGAGATTTGGCGGTTCCTTTTGGCCGCCCCCTGCGTCTAGCCTGCTAATTCCCACATGAGAACCTTACCCCTCCTTAAATTCGCGGCGGCTGTATCCGCCGCCGCCTTATTTGTGATGCCGGCGTTTGCCCAGGTCGGCCATACCTGGCCGTCGGAAAAGAAAGTCGTGATTGATCCCGTGACCGGGACTGAGCTGACATTCCTGACCAGCAGCCAGTCCAGCGACTCCAAGATCTATCAGACGCACCCGGATTGGACCTCGGATGGCAAATGGGTGATATTCCGCTCAAATCGCGCGCCGGGCCAGTGCTTTGCCGTCAACGAGGAGACGGGCACAATCGTCCAGGTGACCGACAAGGGCTACATGGGGATGCTCTGCGTCGCCCGCAAGTCGATGAAACTCTATCTCATGCGGGACGAGAAAGCTCCGGCCGATGTGGGCCGCGATCCCTACATCGACGTCGCCGCAGCCGCCATGGCCGCGGAAAAAAGCGGCGCGCCGGCCCCCACGCCGCCGCCCCGGCAGCCCGGACAGGGATTCCGCTTCCGCGGGCCTCTCCAGGTCATTGAAGTCGATTTGGGCTCGCTCTTCGCCGATGCCGTGGCCGGCACACTCAAGGGAAACACCGCGTATGAACGCGTCTGCGGTGTCACCCCTCCCGGAATGCATGCGACGGGCAACATGGGGTTGGATGCCGACGAGGGTTACGTTTATTTCGGCATCACAGGACCCGAACTCGCCTCACAATTGGCTCCCGGAACAGAAATCTCCAAGCCTGTAGGTCCCCGCGGAATGGGCGCCGGACCGAGCGGCCTGGCCAGCATGAACCTCACGACGGGCGAGGTGAAGACCATCACGGTTGTTCCCTTCCAGATTGGCCATGTCCAGACGAACCCCTGGGTGCACGGAGAGATCGTGTTCTGCTGGGAAACTGGCGGCAAGGCGCCCCAGCGCACCTGGACGGTGAAGGCCGACGGCACCGGGCTCCGCCCGCTTTACCCCGAGGCATCCTACGAATGGATCACCCACGAGGCGGTCATCACGCATGACGAAGTCGCGATCGCCATTCTCTATTTGCATGCCCCCGGGGTCGCCATGGGTGGCGGCAGGGGACGCGGCCAAGGCCAAGCACAGGGCCAGGGCCAGGGACGGGGCCAGGGGATGCCCAACTGGGACACGCCCGCCGATGATGCGCATCCGACCGGCGTCGGAATCGTCAACCTTCGAACGAAAGAGATGCGAATCATCGGCCAGGTGCCCGTTGGCAATCCCGGCCGGTCGATCTGGCACGTGAACGGTTCGGCCGATGGCCGCTGGGCCGCTGCCGACGACTTCCGCTATCGTTTGTGGATCATCGACCGCCACACCGGAGAGATGGCCCTGCTCGCTTCCATGGGCGAGAGGACGACCGCCGCCGACCACATCCATCCGACCTTCAGCGCCGACGGAACGAGGATTGAAATCCAATCCGCCATGCTGTCGGACAACAAGCGGTCCCTGAACATCGTCGTTGTTCCGCTGCCCAAAGCCTGGCTCGCCAGGACGTACGACGACAAGAACCGGTTATTGGCCCAGTAACCGATTGGGTGGGGGCGATCCAAGCGATCGCCCCCAACAACTGTGCCTTGGGCCGGACGGCCTCAACTCGACGTCGGCGCAGGAGCAGCGGGCGGCTGGTGATTCTCGTCGAGTTCAAGCCGCAGGTAGTCGTAAACGACGCCTGTGGTCAGATCCCCGGCGGGGACGGTCAGCTGCATCTGGTTTTCGCCGGGCTTCAGCAGGGCTGCGTCGAAGGGCTGGGCGTATTCGCGCCACATGCCCTTGTCGGTGTTGTACCGCAGCGCGTTTGTGGAAACCGTTCGGATCACGCCGACCTTCTGGCCGTTTACGGCCACCGCGAGCCCTCCGTTTCCGTCGGCGCCGGCGAGCGCCACGCGCAGGGTCGCCAGGCCCTTGCCGGCCTGGTCCATGTTGAACTTGATTGTCCATGTGGTCGCCCGGCCGCGGCCGTAGATTTTCCACGGGCCGGTTTGGTCTGTCGAGGGGTAGGTGAGCGGCGACTCCGCCTTGACCCATCCAAAGCGCTGGTTGGCTGGGTCCTTCGCATCGGGATTCATCCACGCCGTGCTTTCGCTGTGGGGCACCTGCTGGAAGAACCAGTCCTTGTGGTAATCGCTCGTGCCGATCGTGTAGGTGATGTCGTTCGGGAAGAGCAGCGGGTAGCGCAGGCCCCAACCCCAGACCCAATAGTTCGCGCCGTCGCCCTTGAAGAACTTGCCGCCGGTGCGGTCGGGATAGCCGATTTCCCAGACCTGTTTCCCGTAGCGCACGGGCTTCCAATCCAGGGAGCCGAGGTCGATCGACCCGCCCGCTGTGACGGTGATGTCGGTCTTGGCGAATTCGCCGAGGACGCCCTCGGCAAACGCGTGCAGCGTGTAATTGCCGGGGCGGACGTTGGGCAGACTGAACTGCCCGTCCTCGGTGCCCTCGCCCCAGAACTGGTAGTAATTGGAGTCGTGGTCCCAGGTGACAAGGGTGCCGTTGCCCGAGCGCCGGGCAAAGGCCTTGTCGGGGCCGTTGAAATCCGGATGGGTAAGGCCGACCCACAGGTGTGGCAGCTTCGTCGATGCAGCCTGCGGGTCGTCCAAAGCGAGTTTTCCCGTGACGGTGGCCCGGCCGTCTTTTTGCGGATAGTCGACGCCCTGCACCCAGGGGTATGGCCACTGCGCCTTGACCGTCTTGGCCTGGTCGAGGGCGTCCTGAAACAGGGCGTTGGCGTTGGCCGTCCAAGCGGCTGGGATGGTGGGGTTGCCCTCTGTGGCCTTCAGGGTGTCGAGGTCGGCCTTTGAGGGCTCCGCGGCGCTCTGCAGAGAGTTGAAATAGACGAATATCGGCCCGACGACCTTGTTCCAGACAAGCCCCTCCGGCACGTTGCATTCGGCCCCGCCGGCGTAATGGCCGGACGTCCAGTAATCGAGCATCGTTGCCCCCATGTGGCAGACTAGGTCGATCCGGGTGGGGCCGCCGCCCAGGTATTCGTTGGACGGATTGATGAACCAGATGCCGACGTGGTTCTTGATGCTGGACCAGCCGTAGGCGGGCAGCTTGTACATCTCGGCGCAGTAGCTGTACTTGTGCTCGACCGAATTCTTATAGATGCCGGTGTTCAGGATCCGCTGCTCCTTGGCATGGATCACAACGCCCGATCGCGTATCGGCATTGCTGCACATGGGCATGTTCCGGTCGGCATCGACCGAGAGCCAGTCGAAGTCGGGCGTCATCTGGTTGATGAAACGGCTTTCGCCCTCGCCCGCGGCGGGATAATTGGCTCCGTGGGAGTAAATGGCGTACGTGTACATGCCGCTGACTCCCCGTTCCAGGGTGTAGCGCACTTCAATGTCCATGCGCCCGGTGACTCCGGCCACGGCAACTTCAGCCCGTTCGCCGCCGTTCTTCGACGGGTCGATGGTCAGCGACTGGGTGACCTTGCCGGAGGGCAGTTGCTCCCAACTCTCAGAACGGCCGTTGAGCGTCTCGAGGCCCTTGTAGGCCAGATGCGTCAGTTTGCCGGAGCGCTTCAGGACGGTCGCCTTGACGATGCCGTTGTCGAGCGTCCAGCTGTCGGCATTGTCCGTAACATTCACTGGCGCATCGACTGTGGAATTGGCGACAATGGGCGCCGTGTCAGCGGCGCGCAGGGATTGTCCTGCGGGAATCATTGAAAAGGAAAGAAGCGCGAGAAGCTCGCGCGAGGCGAATGACAGCGGAGTTTGCATTGGAACCGTTTTGAGGTGAATGAGTAATGAATTAATCGGTGAGGCGGTGCGGGAGTGGGCGCCGCGTAGACGATCCGGTTTGGGCGGCCCGGCAGGCAACGGAAGCCACGTCGGAGAGACGATGAAAACATCAAAAGGATCTTCCAGACAATACGCTCATTTCCAAAAAAATCGCAACGAACCAATTGCCTGAGAAGCCCAACGGGATTAAATTCACGGCCTTTGGCATCTCCCCGTACCCACCCATCCATCATGAGTATCCATTACAGCCGCCGCCAATTCGTTAAACTATCGTCCATGGCCGCCGGCGCCGTCGCGCTGGCTCCAGGCCGGATGCTCGGCGCAGATGATTCGGTCAAGCGCACTGCAGTTGACGAGGTCACCCTCGGGCGCACGGGCATCAAGCTCAGCCGCCTGGGAATGGGTACCGGAGTCGACGGCGGCAAGGTGCAGACGGCCCTCGGCAAGGATGCGTTCATCAAGCTCATTCACTATGCCTACGACCAGGGTATCCGCTACTTCGACTGCGCGGAAGCCTACTCCACCTTTGGCTGGATGGCCGACGCCATCAAGGGGCTTCCCCGGGAAAAGCTTTTCATTCAGTCGAAGATCGACGGCAAGCCCGCCGAAATCCTCGCGCGGATCGACAGTCACCGCAAGAATTTCGACACCGATTACGTGGACAGCATGCTCATCCATTGCATGACCAGGGGCACCTGGACGGACGAGTGGAAACGCATCATGGACGGATTCGACGAGGCCAAGGGCAAGGAGTGGATCCGCGCCAAGGGCGTCTCGTGCCACGACCTTCCCGCTTTGCGCGCCGCCGTCGCTTCCGACTGGACGGAGGTCCACCTGGTGAGGGTCAATCCGCAGGGTCACCATGTCGACGGCTTGGTTCCGGAGAAATGGGACAAGGTTTCCCCGTCCAACGACGTGACGCCCGTGCTGGCCGAATTGAAGACAATGCACGCCAAGGGCCGCGGGGTCATCGGCATGAAGCTCATCGGCAACGGTGAATTCAAGGAGGCGGCAGACCGCGAGAAGTCGATCCGCTTTGCCATGTCGCGTCCGGAATTGAGCGCCGTTGTCATCGGCTTCAAGGCGCCCTCCGAGGTGGACGAGGCGATCGAGCGGATCAACCGGGCGTTGGCTGAGGTGCAGCTGGCGACCTGAAGGAAGTAATCCCCCGGCGGCTCTGGCCGAGACCGGGGGCGGTGTCCGTGCTACCGGCTAAGCCCGCATGTAGGGCTTCAGGTATTGATCGATGGCGCTGCGAATATTTTCCTTTTGGGCGTCGGTCAACGCGGCGCCGGCCAGGGCCCGGCCGCCGCCACCGGTGCCTCCGCCGGCTCTGCCGCCGCCACCGCCGCCGGCCGAGCGGGCTTCCGGCTCCATGGGCTGCGGACGGGACTTGGTCGTTTCCTTGAAGACGCCGCGGGCGACCATCATGTATCCGGTCGCACCGGGGACCGTGGCGAAGCCCTGCACGCGGCTAAACATGTCGAAGGCCTCCTTCTTCTGGCCTGCCCAGTAAAGCTCCATGGCCTGCTGCAACAGGTCGGCATACTGCGGGGTGGGGCAGAGGCCCGTGAAACCGAGCGGCAGCTCCTCCAGCAGCAGTTCGCCGGTGCCGCCGCCGGCAGCCCAGACCGCCAGCTTGTTGTCGGTCCGCTTGATCAGTTCGCCGACCCGCTTCAGGGGATCCCCGACCTCGTCCTTTGTCGCCTTCATGGTCGGGATCTGCTCGAACATCTTTATCATGAGGTCGACGCTGATCGTTCCGCGGGTCTGCACGATAAGAGGCAGGTCCGTCGCGCTGCCGACCGCCTTGTAATAGTCGATCACGGCCTGATCGCTGACATTCCAGCCGTTGTTCGGCGGCATTGAGACTATGGCGTCCGCCCCGTGGTCGGCGGCATGCTTGGCATAGCGGACCGACGTGGCCGTGTCCCATGCCATGTTCTGGACCGCGATCGCCATCGCGGACTTGCCGCCCTTGCCGGCGGCGAGGATCGTCTCTGCGCCCTCGATTCGTTCGGAGTCGGAAAGGCTCGACCAGCTGCTGGCAAACACCGGCCAGATCATGCCTCCCAGGCGTCCGCGGTTGCAGAAGTCGACCTCCGCCGCGAGAGCCTCCGTATCCAGCTTGTTGTCCTGCGTGAAGGGCGTCTCCATGATGGGGAACAGCCCGCGGAGCGGTTTGCCGCTCGGGGTCATAAGATGTGCGCCCTCGACGTCGGCGGCTTTCAGGCCATTTGACGACCGCAGCATGCCTGCTCCCACAATCAAGGCGCCTGCGGACTTCAGGAACGCGCGCCGATCAAGTTGTCTTCCCGGTTCATTATTGCTCATGATTTTGACTTTCCCGACCTGAGGTTGAGTGAGTGACTAAGAGATTCACTTGGCTTGAGCTGAAATCCAGTTGGGCCGCCGGACCCGGGTCCTTGGGGCGGAGCCGATCCGGGATCCGGGTTGATGTGTCAGAGCGGCCGGCGTTTGGCAATCCCGAGTGCGTCTGCATTCTTGCGGACCGCCGGCACAATGCGGCATGAATTTGGGCATCCTTTGGTGCATCCCGGGTTCTCCAGGCCGATATGATCCCTGGCCGTTCGGCGGCCGTGATGACCGCCGTCGTATTGGGACGCCCTATTCGGGCGCCCCGGCAGGATTGCCTGGCGGCGGATTCCGCTGTGCTCGCGCCGGGCCGCGCACGTCGTCCCGCCCGTTCCCGCCCGGGGGGGCCGGCGGAATCTCGGCGGGCAGGTACTGGCCCACGAAGCCCAGCATGGTGATGGTTTCGAGGCCGTTCTGGGCCGCGCCGTTGGTGCCTCCAAGGCCCTCGTCAACAGGGTTCAGGGCCTCCGGCCCGTCCACACGGTGAATGCGCCCGCCTCCGCCCCCACCGCGCCGGTCGCGTCCGTGGTCCAATAGGGCGTTCAGCGCCACCTGCTTGAAAGCTTCATTGCCCGTCTTATAAAAGACCCATCCGGCCAGGCGTCCGTCACGGGCATACGATCCGTCCATGCCCTCGGTTCCGGTCGCCATGTCCCGGACGATCATTTCCTTCGGCGCACTGTAGAGCCGGCAATACTGAAGCCAGAGCCTGTTCCATTTGGGATCATCGAGCATCTGGCTGACCTGGAAGGCGACCTCGGCGCCGCCCATGATGGTGGCGAGGTTGTAAACCCCGGCTTGGTCGTCCAATTGATAGAGTTTTCCAGTCGCCGGGTCGTAGCCCATGAGAAGATTGCGGCCCGTGCGCATGCCGAGCGGCATCTGGGCCATGCTGTTCACGCCGGCGAGGATCTTGTCGCGCCACCGGGTGTCGCCTGTGCGTTCCCATTCGGTCATCCAATTGCCGATGAACGCCAGCCAGTCGGGTCCCACGCGCACGCGGGTTGGGGCGATCGCCCGTTCGCGATCGGTGATGGGCCTGGCCTCGCGCATGGGGTCGAATTGCACGGTCTTGTAATCGGCGTTCAGCACCTCGCGCATGATGTCTCCGGTGCGCTCGTCGGTCGTCAGGTAGTAGTAGAACCGGTGGTAACCGGCCTGGCTGATGCGCGCCTCCTTGGCTCCATCGCCCCAGTGGCGGACGGCGTGGCGCGAACCCAGTCCGGCCATGGGTCCGAGATGGTAGACTGACACCTCGCCGGTCTGCCGGTCCATCGCCTCGGCAAAGCGATACACATCCGCGCGGCCCGTGTGCAGGAAGCTGTACCAGACCCACATGTCGGTGCCGAGTTCGGAGTTGTCCCACGCCATGCCGCCGAGGTCGTACCGCCAGACGTGGCGGTCGTTGTCGTAGGAGTGCATGACGTCGCCGAAATCCCAGAAGCCGTACCAACGGCGCTGCTCGGGCTGGGTGAGGTAGAAATTGAGGGTGGCGGCGAGGCGGTCCTCGATGGCGCGCCGGGCCGGGGTCGAGCGGTCCTCGAGCCCCCAGACGCCAAAGGCCTCCGCGTCATGCAGGGCCTGCGGTGTGCAAACGATAACCGGGGGCGCCTCGCCCAGATGGGCCATCGTCACCGTGTCCTTTTTCGAGGGCACCCCAGCCGTCGCAAATAACGTCAATTCACTGGTGCGCCCGACTCCGGTCGCCGTGCTCATGCCCTCCTGCACATCCTCGTACACGGCCTCCAGGCCGTGGGCCCGCGTGTCGTAATGGCGCATGTCCATGGCGGGCGCGTCCGGAGACCACATCCAGACATAGAGGGAGGCCTCGCCCGACCCGGCGTGGCGCACCTCAAGGGCCGTCGGGTAGGACTGCCAGAAATTCTTGAGGCTCACGGCCAGTCCGCCGCTGACGTCGCCGACAAAGACCAGCCCGGAAGCGCGCCGGCCGCCTCCTGCCGCGAGCCACGTACTTTGGGGATTCGTGCGCTTTAGCACAGTGAAGCCATCGGGGTTGGGCTGGAAGAGCTTGAAGTCGCTCCAGACCGCCCAATCGGCCAGCCAGCCCCGGCTGCGGGCGCTCACCTGCTCGCGGTTGGGCACGCGCTTGCCCGCCACCTGCAGGGGATACACATCGGCGTTCGTCCGCGGGTCGCCGACGAACCGGCCGTCCCGCCCTTTCATCGGCTGGACCGGTTCGGCCCACAAACCGTCGTTTTCGCCGGAGAAGCGCACATGGCGGTTCTGGACCTGTTCGCGCATGGGGACGGTGAAGACCACCCCGAGACCGCGGATGAAGTCTTTCTGCTGGTCTCCGTCGTAGACGATCGTGTGCACCATCCGGATCGAATCCTGCCCGGCGTAGAAATACAGGCGCACGACAAAGGGCAGCCATTCCCGGTCGCTCTTCAGGCCCCGGTGCCTGCCCTCGATCTTCGCCACGGCGCGCACGGGGCCCGACTGCTCCATTGTCACTGTATCGACCTTCGTCGCGTATTCTTCGCGCGGCGGGGTGTCGGCAGGGTCCCCGTCGGGCCCGTTTTGCAGGATGCAGACAAGGCGGCCATTCCGCGCAACCTCCCGGCCGCCGACGCTGATCGAGTCGATCAGGGTGGCTCCCCATTTTGGTATCCGCGCCTGGATTCGCCCGGTGTCGATCTCGAAAGTCGTGTCGCTTGCGCTCACCCGCACCTTTGCCTGCCCAGCGGCGGCCGCTGCGGCGCCCGGCTTTACCGTGAACCCGCCCGAATTTTCCGGTCCGGCGACCGTGGCGATGCCCTCCCATTTCAACGATCCATCGGGCCAGTATGCGAGCGGCCAGGCCTGCGCGGGCAGGCTCGTCCCGTCGGCAGAGATCAGGGAAAAGACCTGGCTTTTCTGCGCCTCTCCCCGCTTGAAGGGCACGCCAAAACTCACGCCGACGCTCGCAGCCGGGGCCTTGTCGTCCAGCCAGTGGGCTGAAACATCTCCGCGGGCAAAAGGCAGGCAGAGGGCGGCAGCGGAAACCAGCAATGCGACACGGCGGGGGAGGGATGTGATCATGGGCGGCGGGGACTTATCGGCGGCGGGGCAAAGCCACGGCCAGGCTAGAGCTTCGGGAACGGCGGCTTGACGGATGGCGGCGCGTTCCGTTGCGGCGGTAATCCCCCTGGATGGCTGGCCCCTGGGCGCCTGCCGGCCGAGGTTGCCGGGTTTGTGCGGCGGGGCTTTTGGCTCGACGCCCGATCGGAACTTGCAAGCAAACAGGTCCCAATCAGAGTTTCACGCCGTGGGCGTGGAAATTCACTCGATCCTCGTTGTCGATGACGACCCGAACATGCTTAAGCTTACCCAGCTGAGCCTGAAGCGGTTGGGATACACCGTCGCTGTCGCCCCCAGCGGGAAAGAGGCAATTGGTTTTCTTCGCCGCGAAGCTGTCGATCTGGTAATTACGGACATTGTGATGCCGGACATGGACGGCTTCGAATTGCTCGCCGCTTTGGGCACGAAGTTTCCCAAGCTGCCGGTGATCGCGATGTCAGGCGGCGGACAGTTAAGCGCGGGAACTTACCTCAAGATGGCGCCGGGATTCCGCGCCGCCGGGACTCTCTACAAGCCATTTAGCGCCGAAGACTTGTCGAGGGCGATTAAGGCTGTTGAGGCAGGCTCAACGGCTCCCGGAGAGACTGGCGGGCTCTAGCAGCCTGTTCGTGTGTTCGCTCCTGAGACAACGCGGTCCGCACGGGCGGAGACAGTCTTTGGATGAGGCCGGTTTTGAAACGGCATTTACAGGGGAATCAAATTCCATGAAAAAAGCCTGACACGAATCACAGCCGGCCAGAAGCGTTGGGAATGGACTAAATTGCAAACTATAATGGATTGCCCCGCGATTTGACAGGCATCCGCACGGATGATGGCATCGTCATTTGCGATGTGGCGGCGGCATAATTTCCCGGCCGTTTTTTGTCTTTTCTCCCTTTTTGCGCCGCTGGCGCTTGGGCAATCGTTCAGTTTGCCATCGACCACACTCGATATATCCGCCACGCCGGGGATGAACCATTTCCCCGCCGCTGTTCCAATCACGGCGCCTTCGGGCTATGACTATTCCCTCCTGAGCGCCTCGTCGGATTCGTCCTGGGTGACGCCGTCGATCGATGCGGTTGGGGGTCGGGTTCTGTATTCCTTCGCAACCAGCGCGCTGGTCAATCGCACCTACACCGCCACAATCACGGTCACGGACGGGACGAATTCCCGGCTGACTTTTGTTCGGGCGACCGTCTCCCTGCCCAATATAATCGCCCTGAAGTCCGATCCCACGCGCGTGAGGGTGTATGGCGTGCAGCAGGACGGGGTCAACCAGGGCAGCGTCGTCGTCTACGATCCCCTGAGGCAGGCGTACCTCGGCAACGTTTCGGTCGGCAACCGGCCCACGGACTTGGCTGTCAGTTCCGACGGCTCCGAACTGCTCGTGATTTGCGCAACGAGCCAGACCGTGATGGCGGTCGATCTGGGAACATTTGCGATCAAGCAAACGATCACGCTTCCGGCTTTCACAGAATGGGATCCAGCGCAGACGACAGGCACCGCGGCCCACGTCGCCTATGGACCGGGCCGCATCATCTACTACACGGATGATGCCTGGGCCCCGATGCTCAATGTTTTCGACCGCGGCAGCGGCCTTGTTCTTCAAAGCGTCGGCATCGATTCCAACAGCATCTACGGTGTCGGCAGATTTGCCGTCACACCCGATCAGACAGGTTTGATCGGCTGGGCCCAGTACGGGTGGTCCGCCGGGATTACGAGCAGCTTCATTTCAAAGTATGCGATCGGCACGGGGGGACTTTTGACATTTGTTGCCGAGACTTCCGGGGCATACCCGACCGTGCTTGATCGCGACCCGCTTAACACGCCCGTATTGATCAGTTCCGATGGCAGCGTCGCCGCCGTCAAGCAGCTTCTGGTGAGCGCCGCGACGGTCACCAACACGGTCCAGGCGATGTCTAGCCCGATTTACGCGATCACACCGAAGGCTGAGGTGCTGGCGACCCAGTCCTCGCTGTATTCCTCAGTTACGGGCAACAAGCTATACGATTTGCCGGTGACCGCCACGGTCCAGGCCATAACTGCGGACTATTCCCGGCTGGTCTATTTCGACACGAACAACAAGACCCTCGCCACGGTGGACCTGACGGCGGCGCTGAGCACCTCATCGCTTGGCCTCACGACTTCGCCGCAAAACCAGGCCGTGGTGCTGCCGCCGACGCAATTGCAGTGGAGCCCTGTTCTGGGGACCACCCGTTACGCGGCTTACCTTGGAACTTCCTCTGCCGCGGTGGCGCAGGCCACTCCGTCATCGAGCACCTACCTTGGCGAGGTTGTTGGCACCTCCCTGACGCTCAGCCAGCCCTTGACGGCCGGACAGACCTACTTTTGGCGGGTGGACCCCGAGACGGCCAATGAGACCGTCACCGGGCAGGTCATGAGTTTCACGGTGTCTTTGATCGCGAGCGACACATCGGCCATTTCTGGCGCGACTGTGGCCGCACAAAACAACTATGCCGTGCCGGTTGGCCTTTCCTCGGCGGCGCCGGGCGCCACATGGGCCGCTTCCGCGTCTGCCCCCTGGATCAGTTTCAGCGCTGTCTCGGGCGTCACCCCGGCCACGCTCCATGTTATTCTCGATGCGACGCAGCTTCCCGCCGGTGTCAACCAGGGCAGCGTGACCATCACGACATCCACCGGCCCGTTCACGATTCCGGTGACCCTTCAGGTCGATCCCCTCATGGTGACCGTGATTCGGTCCGATCCGAGTTCCGCGATGGTTTATGCCGTGAGCGAGAACACGGGCGCCGTGTCGCCCCGGGCCTACCTGCTTGAAATCGATGCCCAGAACAAGCGGATCAACCGGGTCGCCCAAGTCGGGAGCTCGGCCACCGACTTGGCTATTCACCATGGCGATGGGCGGGTCTATGTGACAAACTGGATGGGCGGCCACGTCCTCGGAGTCAGCCTGGCGTCTTTCACCGTCGACAAGACCCTTGCTTTCGCTCCATTCGCCGGAGACGGATACGGTCAGGGTGATGCCTACCGGATCTCCGCCGGCGGTGCGGGACGGCTGGTGGTCGAGCCGGAGGATCAGTGGATCAGCATCATGCTCTACGACACGGGTGCGGGCGCGATCCTGAGCCAGGTGGGAGAACGGGAAGGGGGCGGTTCTTACGCACCGGACCTGAGGTATTACTTCCACGGTGAGGACAACATTTCCGATGCGTGCATAACGAAATACGACACGACCGCCGACAAGTTCACGTCGGTGGCGACCGGCGCAAACACTTTGGGTAGTTTTGACTATTATGGCTCCCGAATCGTCGTGGTGACCGAGGACGGCGGCCACGTCTTCTGGAACGGGATCGTGTTCACGTCCCAGCTGGCCACGCAGTGGACGATAGGAGACCAGATCCTGTCCGCGACGTCCGACGGACACTATGCGTTTGGAGCAACCAAGGTATATGATGTTGTCGGGCAGCAAGTCGTTTTGGGGATCCCTGCGGCGGCCAGCGTGAATGCGTTCAATTCGGCCACGGGCCAGCTTGTTCTGCAGAACGGCAAAACGATCTCCTACTATCCGGTCAATTCCACGCTTGCCTTGGCTGCGCCGGTCCTGGCTGCGGTTCCGGGCTCGATTACGACTCGCAGTGTCGGACTTCAGTGGTCCAGCGACACCCTCAATACCGGGTTTATCCTGCAGATGCGGCTTTCGGGTTCCGGATCCTGGACCGACCTGACGTCGACCCTCTCTTCAACCGCAACGGCTTACACCCCAACCGGCCTGACGGCGGCAACCAGCTACGATTTTCGGATCCAGGCCACAGGCCCGGTCAGCTCTTCACCTTGGAGCAACGTGGTATCGGTTTCAACTGCAGCGGGCGCGCCGGTGTTCACTGTGCAGCCGCAAAGCCAGTCGGTGGCCTCGGGCTCCATGGTCGAGTTCACGGCTGCTGCATCCGGAGCGCCGACTCCGGCTTATCAATGGTATTATGACGGCATGCCCATCTCCGGCGCGACAGGCTCTTCATATTCGATTGGCAGCGCGCAAGCAGCCAACGCAGGCAACTATACGGTGACAGCGGTGAATTCGCTTGGCGGGGCGACAAGCGCGACGGCGACATTGACAGTGAACGCGCCCCCTGCGATCGCATTGCAGCCCCAAAGTCCGACGATCATCGCCGGTCTGCCGGTCAGTTTCACGGTTGGCGTCAGCGGAAGCCCCTCGCCGGGTTGCCAATGGCAGGAGTCGACGAATGGCGGTGGCACATGGTCCAATCTCTCCGATGGCGGCGCATTTGGCGGGACGGCAACGGCGACACTGGTGATTGGCGCCGTCAACCCGGCAATGTCGGGCGTGCAATTCCGTCTGACCGCCACCAATTCCTCGGGCTCGGTCACGAGCGCCCCCGTGACGCTGACGGTGAGCGCACTGCCCACGGGCGGCGTGGTGGGGTACGCTTTCACAACCCTGGCCGGCGTCCCGCCCGGAAGCGCGGACGGCACGGGTTCGGGCGCGCGGTTCAACAATTCGCGCGGAGTGGCGGTCGACAGTTCGGGGAATGTCTACGTCGCTGACACCGGCAACAACACGATCCGGAAGATCACCTCCAGCGGAGCCGTGACGACGCTTGCCGGCGCACCGGGCAGGGCCGGTTCGGCCGACGGAATGGGCAATGCCTCACGGTTTAATTCTCCCATCGCCGATGCCGTTGACGTCTCAGGCAATGTCTATGTGGCGGATTACCTCAACAACACGATCAGGAAGATCACTGCAAGCGGGGCCGTGACGACATTTGCTGGAGCTGCGGGTCACACCGGTTCGGCCGACGGCGCGGCAAGCGCCGCAAGTTTTTATTTTCCCAGCAGTGTCGCTGTCGACGGCTCGGGCAACGTCTATGTCGCAGATTACGGCAACAGCACGATTCGGAGGATAACATCGGACGGAGTGGTGACAACGCTCGCCGGCACGGCGGGAAGCACGGGTTCGGCCGACGGGACGGGCAGCGCCGCGCGTTTCGATGGTCCGACGGGCATCGCTGTGGACGCTTCAGGGAATGTCTACGTCGCGGACTACGACAACAGCACGATCCGGAAAATCACCCCGGGCGGGGCCGTGACGACGCTTGCCGGCACGGCTGGAAGCAACGGTTCGGCCGACGGGACGGGCAGCGGCGCGCGGTTCTCTTATCCCTCCGACGTGACCGTGGACGGTTTGGGTAATGTGTATGTCGCAGACTCTGCGAACGAGACGATCCGCAAGGTGACACCCGGCGGTCAGGTAACGACGCTCGCCGGCACGGCGGGCCTTGTCGGCACGGCCGATGGCACGGGCAGCGCCGCCCGATTCAACGGGCCGATTGGGGTTGCTGTTGACGGTTCGGGCAATGTCTATGTCGCGGATTGCGACAGCAGGACAATCCGGAAGGTGGCTGCGGGCGGGTTGGTGACGACGCTTGCAGGCATGGCGTCAGACGGCTCGACCGATGGCACGGGCAGCGCCGCGAAATTCTATCTTCCCTCGGGCGTGGCGGTCGACGCCTCAGGCAGCGTTTACGTTTCGGATTACGAGAACTGCACGATCCGGAAGATTGCATCCGGCGGGGTGGTGACGACGCTCGCCGGCACCGCGGGAGGCATCGGCTCGTCCGACGGGTTGGGTAGTGCGGCGCGGTTTCGCGGTCCAGATGGGATCGCCGTTGACGGGTCCGGCAGCGTCTACGTTGCGGATTGCGGCAATAACACCATCCGGAAGATCACGGCTGGAGGCCTCGTGAGCACGCTCGCCGGTACGGCTGGGAATACCGGCTCTGCCAATGGCACTGGCGGCGTCGCGATGTTCAACACTCCCTACGGCATTGCCGTGGACGGCTCCGGCAACGTCTACGTCGCGGATACATTCAACGACACGATCCGCAAGATCTCGCCCGGCGGGGTGGTGTCGACCCTGGCGGGCGCGGTGGGCATGACCGGTTCGACCGATGGCACAGGCACGGCGGCGCGGTTCAAATGGCCGACGGGCGTTGCGGTGGACGGCTCGGGTACCCTGTATATCGCGGATTACGGCAACAATGCCGTCCGGAAGATGACCTCCGGCGGAGCGGTGACGACGCTCGCCGGCACAGCCGGCGGCACTGGATGGGCCGATGGCACCGGCAGCGCCGCGCAGTTCAATGGCCCGTACGGGGTGGCCGTGGACGGCTCGGGCAATGTCTACGTCACGGATTCGAACAGCAACACCATCCGGAAGATCACGTCCGCCGGAGTGGTGACGACGCTCGCCGGTGCCGCGCCGATCTCAGGCCCAACCGACGGGATGGGCAGCGATGCGCGGTTCAGCGGTCCCTTCGGCATTGCCGTGGATGGCACGGGCGGCATCTACGTCGCAGATTACTACAACAACGCGATCCGCGAGGGGGTTCCCGCTTTGGAGACCGCTCCGTCAATAACGCTTGAACCGCAATCGCAGACGGTGAATGCTGGAACCAGCGTCACTTTCACGGTGGCGGCGACCGGCTCGCCTGCCCCCGCCTACCAGTGGCAGATTGGGGGGGCAAGTATCTCGGGAGCCACCAATGCGGCCCTGACCCTGACGAATGTGCAGTCAACGGTTGCCGGCGGCTACACGGTCATCGTTACCAACACCGCCGGCAGCGTGGCATCGGATGCGGCGACCCTGACCGTGAATCCGCCCGCCACTCTTTCGATCACGGCGCAGCCGGTATCGCAGTCGACAACGGCGCCCGGCGGCACGGTGACCTTCACGGTGGCGGCGACGGGAAACCCCGCTCCGACCTACCAGTGGTACTACGACGGCGCGGCGATATCCGGGGCGACCGGCTCTTCCTTGGCACTGACGAATGTCCAGGCGTCGGCAGCTGGCAATTATTACGTGGTGGTGAACAATGGCGCGAACAGCGTCACCTCCGCGGTGGCGAGCTTCGCGATCGACCAGACGGGCAACAGTGCGGCGCATGCGCTCAGTGGCCCCGGGTATGCTGGGGGAGGGACAGTGACAATCACCAATACGCTCACTTACGCGGCAACAGCATCGGCGCTGAGCTGGTCGGTGCTCCTGCCTTCCGGATGGAGCTTCGCATCCTCATCGGGAACCGCGGGCGATGTGGGGCCTGCGGCTGGCCAGACGGACGAGCTGGATTGGGCGTGGTCTACGATACCCGCAAGCCCGGTCACCTTCAGTTACACTTTGAATGTTCCGGCCGGGCAGACTGGGGAGCAGCAGATCGTGGCGCTTGTGGGCGTGCGCAATGGGACCTCGCTGCAGTTCCTGGCGCAGCCAGATCCGCTGATGGTGCCGCAACTGCTTTGGCACTCTGCAGATGAGAGTCATGAAGGGAGGATCTCCCTCTTGGACCTGACCCGTGTCATCGAACTGTATAACACACACAATGGAAGCACGCGGACCGGCGCCTACACCGATCAGGCAGGGACGGAAGACGGATTCGCTCCGGACACAACGCGGCCATCAGGGCAGGCCGTGACTTTGCCCTACTATCATTCCGCGGACGAAAATCATGAGGGAAAGATCAGCCTTTTGGAACTGACCCGCGTGATCGAGCTGTATAACTACCACTCCGGCACGACCCGTACAGGCCAGTACCATGCCCAGGCGGGAACCGAGGATGGCTTCGCTCCCGGCCCCTGAGGCGAACCTGAGGATTGCTCAACCGCAATTTAACTTTGGCGTGAAAAACATCATTTCTCCCCTGATCTGGATGGTCGGACTCGCAATCGCTGCCGGACACGCCCCGCCCGCATCGGCGCAACCGACGGTTTCGATGACGCCATCGTCGGGCTCTTATTCCGCCGCCGGTGGTACGATCAGCTTCACGGTCACGCTCACCTATGCCGCCGCGCAATCAGCCTTGGCATTCACGGTCTCCGCTCCTGCAAACTGGACCTATGGCGCCACAGGAGGCCCGAATCCACCATCCCCGGCCCCCAGCAACGGTGACTCCGGCGAGTTCGATTTTGCCTATAGCACGATTCCCGCCAGTCCGGTCCAGTTTACGTTTACAGTAAATTATCCCGGCGGACTGACGGGAAATCAAACATTCGGATCGATCTCCGGCTATTTTCGCCCCTCCTCTGGGTCCGGGCTGCAGACCATTGCGGCCTCAAATGTCGTTCTCACACTGGCATTGACCGCGCCCACAATTACGGCGCAACCTGCCGGTCAGAATGTTTCCGTGGGCGCCAACGTCACCTTTACCGCCGCGGCCACTGGAACCGGGCCGTTGACCTATCAATGGGAAAGGAACGGTTCTCCAATTTCCGGCGCGACCTCAAGTTCACTTTCACTGTCGTCGGTGCAGACCTCCGACGCCGGCAACTATTCGGCTGTGGTCACCGACGCCAACGGCTTGGCCACGACAAGCTCGGCGGCCACGCTCACCCTTGCGCTGAACTCACAGACGATCGCATTCCCAGCGATCGGCAGCGTCGCGATTGGGATTCCGGTGGTCTTGCAAGCATCCGCCAGCTCAGGTCTGCCCGTGAGCTTCGCAGTGCAAAGCGGCAACGCGACGATTGCCGGAGGAGCGACGCTGACAATCTTCGATGCGAATCCGGTGACAATTGCCGCCAATTGTCCGGGTAACACGACGTACGGCGCCGCGCCAAGCGTCACTCAGACGATCGTGGCGTTCGTCGGTGGCCCCCAGCTTTACTTCGGCTCGATTGGGAGCTCATCAAGTTCGAGCTATGATGGCGGCTATAGGACTCAAGCAGTTTCCACGAGTACGAGCTTGGCGGCCTTCATCAACGCCAGCGGCTCGAGCGGAACGCTAGTCGGCTACATTGCGGGCATCAACGCGGGATTTATTGTCAACTTTGTCCTTTCCAATGGAAGATTCTCGCAGGCGACCACCGCCATTGCCGCAGGCAATGGTCCCGGCCAAACACTCACGTTTAGCGGCTCGGTATCCGGTGGAGTCCTGACGGGAACGATCCAGGAATTGAACATGTCATTCTCGGCAACTCTCGATTCGTCTGGTGGTTCGACGGCAGCGATTTCCGGCCTTTACGTGGCTGCCGGAGGATCGTCGGGGTGCTGCCTGTACTCGGTCGTCGGAACGCAGGGCGACGTGTTTGCCTTGGCTGTGACACCGGGCGGAATCAGCGCCGGGGCGGGCACCGTCAATCCCAACAATTCTTTTAGTGTGACGGCCACCCTGGGTTCGGCGGCGGCCATAACAGGCTCGGTGAATTCGGGCACCGCCGCAATTAGTGGATCAATCACGCCGAGTTCGGGCGGCTCAATCAACGTTTCGGGGGAATCCAGTGTGAACATGCCGTCGATTGTCACCCAACCGACGAGTCAAACGGCGAATGCCGGGACGAACGTTGCGCTCAGTGTGGCGGCAACCGGCAAGTCCAACCTGACGTACCAATGGCAGCTGAACGGCTCAAACATGCCTGGAGCCACTGGATCGACGCTCACCCTCTCGAATATCGGGACAACTCAGACGGGCAACTACACAGTCGTCGTTGCTGACGCTTACAATTCTGTCAGCTCCAATGCGGGGGTCGTAACCGTCAATGTCGCAACTCATCCGATAAATATTTCTTCCCGAGCCTATGTGGGCGCGGGTTTTCAGGTTCTGGTCGCCGGCTTTTTTGTGGAGGGTCAGACTTCGGAAACAATTCTTATCCGGGGAGTTGGCCCGACATTGAGTCAGCAGAACATAACGGGAGTATTGGCAAGTCCGCAGCTCACCCTGTACGACAGCTCGGGCACGGTTATCGCCACCAACACGGGTTGGTGCAACGCGCCGGCCGCCGGCCCGTCCACCGTGGCGGCCGGCGTACAACCCGCCACCGCCGCCATTTTTTCAAAGGTATACGCCTTCGCCCTCCCGTCGGGTTCGGCAGACTGCGCCCTGGTCGTGACTCTGCCGCCTGGCGGATACACGGCGCAAGTGAGCGGCATTGGCGCCGCGGCCGGCGTTTCCCTGGTCGAGGTCTACGACATCCCTTAATCCGCGGGATGATCGCGTTACACTCGTCGAACGCGATCGAGGCCGGGTTTCTGTTTCTTGGGCGCGGCTTGATCGGGAGGCTTGCTCTTGGCCGCATAGCGGGCGAACTTGCGCGGATCCACGCGTAGAAATGTTGCCGCTGCATTTTCAACCGCTCAGGGACCAACTCTATTCGGTCGACGAACTTTTCGCCGGCTTTGTGGAATCGCGGCCAAGCAGCTATGCGGAGACCGTCGATTTTCGGATCTACCGCGAATACGTCGCCGCCGGCCGCTATGAGCCGACCGACTATTTCACGGCCATGATGCAGGCCGTTCACGACAACGCCATCAGGGAAGCGACACAGGATTACTTGAAATCCGCTTCGACCAAGGCAGCCATTGCCTTCATGGGTGGCCACGATTTGCCGCGCAATCATCCGGTTTACGCCAGGGTGGCCTTCTTGGCCCGGGAATTGGCCCGACGCAGATTTCTGCCAGTCAGCGGCGGAGGTCCGGGTGCCATGGAGGCGACCCACCTCGGGGCCCTGCACCAGAACGCAACCCCGGCAGCGCTGACGCGCGCGTTGAAGAAGCTCGGACGATTTCCGGAGATACCGCCCAACTTGCAGAATATCGTTGCCGGGGACGGGACAATCGACCGGCGTCTCGTCAAGAAAGCCCATGCTTGGCTTTTGCCGGCCTACCGGATCCGCCGTCGGATTACGAATCCGGGCGAAAGCCTGGCCATTCCGACCTGGCTCTATGGGCACGAGCCAACCACCGTATTGTCGACCCGGGTCGCAAAATATTTCCAGAACAGCGTCAGGGAGGACCGCCTCCTGGCGGTCGCGACCCACGGAGTGATTTACGTCGAAGGACGAGCCGGCACGCTCCAGGAGATCTTTCAGGATGCGGCCCAAAACTATTACCGGGTGCTGGGCGACTTTAGTCCAATGATCTTCTTCGGCACACGCCAATGGACCGACACGCTTCCCATCGTTCCTGTTCTCCAAAGACTCTTCAAACCCGAAGACTTTGAGCGATACGTTTGCACAACCGACGATCCGAAGACTATCCTGAAATTTCTCGACAGGCACAGCGGAGAGGAGACGCCCGCACAGCGGATGGTCCGCTGCAGGCGCGCTTAGCTGGAGGCGCCGATCCGGTAGGTCAACCCCCCATATCCATACAAGTGCATTGTGTCCTCGCGTCGTGGGAAACGGGCGGGCTATCCGTTGCCTGCTCCGCCGGTTTCCGCAAGGTATCGTCATGTCAGAACATTCGACAACCGTAATGAAATCGTCAAAAGTCGTTGGCGTCGCTGCAGACCATGGTGGTTTTGAACTGAAGCAACAGCTTGTCATGCTCCTGCGCGAAGCCGGTCATCATGTGGTCGACTTTGGCGCCCACAGCCTGCAGCCTGACGATGACTATCCGGATTTCGTGGTTCCGTTGTCCCGGGCGGTCGCTGCCGGGAATATGGACCGCGGCGTCGCCGTTTGCGGCAGCGGGGTCGGCGCCAACGTGGCGGCCAATAAGATCGTTGGAGTTCGCGCCTGCCTGATTCATGAAACGTTTTCCGCGCACCAGGGCGTTGAGGACGATGACCTGAATATCATCTGTCTCGGCGGCCAGGTTGTCGGCATCGCCGATGCATGGGAATTGGTTCAAACTTTCCTTGCGGCAAGCTTTGGCGGCGAAGAGCGCCATTGTCGCCGGTTGGCAAAAATCGTGGCGCTCGAAGGCAACCCATCGGATGGTGCATTGTGAGGATATTTCCGCCGGCCGGGAAGCCCGCGCCGCCCCGCTGGTCGGTATTCGGCGGGGGATAACCAGCTGCTACGACGGCGCGCCCGATGCCGCGGCTCCAACGCTACGGGCGGCAAATCGGCGGCCTGGACACCAAGGCCGCCCTGGCTGCTAGGTCGAAACCGCCGGGCCGCCCGCAAGTTGCCTGACGTCGTTCTGCGCAAGATTGATATATATCATGGTCTCCTCGCAACTTATTCGACCGACGCTCTCCGGAAGGAGGAAAATCTCCTCGGCGGTAATCTCGGGATCGGCTTTGATGATCAGTTCGCGAATCTTCCAGTCTCTCCCGTGAATCATCAGGCCGGTGACCGAGCCGACCGGCCCGTCGGTGGCCTGCACGCGGTAGCCGGTTACGGTCTGGGTGCTGCGCAAGCAGGGATCGTCTCCCGGCTGAGGCAGAATTTCCTCCTGGAGCTCCTCCGTGGTCAAATGATCGTCCCCGCCTCCTGCCGTCCAATAGAACGGCCAGCTATAATACCGGTGGTACGCCTCCTCGTACTGGCGCGAGATCGGATGGTGCAGATCAACGGACGGACTTCGTTTGATCTGGCTGCGGGTGAGGCTGACCCTCAGAATACCGTTGTCGGCGGCCTCTGCCGTCTCGAATGCGTCAGCAGCGAACACATGGGACGGGAGCAGGACCAGGCGTCCGGCAAGCCAGGGTCCGGTGTCCGCGACGAGGTAACGGATCGTCCATGACTGGTCGTCAAAGTAAAAGTCCTTCACATGGCCGATGTGACCGTCAGCCGCACCGAGTTTCTTTCCGTAGAACTGCTGGATACTTTGAAGCATAAAATGGCGAGGCGGGGGCGCTCGGCTGTGATTGCGCGCGAGCATAGGTCCCGGTAATTCGCTAGATCAGCCTAGGCGTTCGCTTGGCATGCGGCTATGGGGTATTTCCCTACAGCGCTGATCATATCATCCGGCAAAGCTGCCTGGTTCGCGGAGAGATGCTGAAGACCTTGGTTTTCCGGACCTCCATTCTGGCGGACGATTCACCGAGAGGCGCCAGGTGCCTTTGGAAACACCAAACCGGACAGCGGAGCCGGCGCCAGGCTTTTTCAGCAAACCTGTCCGCACGCCGGCGAACCTTTCTGAGGCGCTCAGGAAGGATTCTCGGGCGTTTGGCTGTCGGCCTTTTTGGCCGAAAGAGCAGCTTGGAGCATTTGATCGTGTTCGGCTTCGCCGACGCCTTCCTCGGCGAGCTGCTCGCTCTCGCTTCTTCCCTCCTCGTCCTCGTCCTCGCTCGCGGACTCCTGCGCACGGCGTCCGGTGGATCCCGGAACGGGATCCCAGCGTTCTGACTCGGGTATCGAGTCCAGAATCGTCTCCTGCCGATCGATGTCCGACTCGCCGGTCAATTCGCGTTTTGCCTGCTCATAGTCGGCTTGCGCCACGTGCGGATGCACACGCCCGGCGATCAAGGCCAGTTCCCGTGCGCGCGCATGCACCATCTCACGCGTCACCGGGCCGATTCCGATGGAGTTCTCGGTAAGAACGCCCTTATTCAGGAAATTTTCGCCCATAAGTTCGGATCCCCCACTATACCGTCTGCTTTTCATCCACCACTTCGGCGTCGATCACCGGTTCTTGGTCCTCTTTCCCGCCGTGCTCGGGATTATGGTCCGCCTCCGGCCGTGCTTCGGGTCGCGTGCCGGAAGGACCTCGGCCTGAACGGGGCTCCTCCGTTGCCGTTTTGTAGAGTTCCTTCGAAGCCTCCTGCCATGTTTCGTTGAGTTCGCCGCAGGCCGTCTTTATTGCCGCAGCGTCCGTGCCCTTTAAAGCTGCCTTTACGGCGTTGGCGGCGGCGTCGAGCTTGGTCTTGGTGTCTGCGAAGAGCTTGTTCGCATTGTCCTTCAACAGCTTCTCGGTGCGATAAACCGCGCTATCGGCCTCGTTGCGCGCTTCAAGCTCCTCCTTGTGCTGTCGATCCTCGTCGGCGTGAAGTTCGCCATCCCTGCGCATTCTCTCGATCTCGTCCTTGGACAGACCGCTGCTGGCCGTTATGGTGATCTTCTGTTCCTTGCCGGTGCCGAGGTCCTTGGCGCTGACGTGGAGGATGCCGTTGGCATCGATGTCAAAGCTAACTTCGATCTGCGGCACGCCACGCGGTGCGGGCGGAATGTCGTCGAGATTGAACTTGCCGATTGTCTTGCTGTCCTTGGAAAATTGCCGTTCACCCTGCAAGACATGGATTTCCACGCCGGGTTGGTTGTCAGCCGCAGTTGAAAAGGTCTGCGTTTTGCGCGTCGGGATCGTGGTGTTTCGCTCGATCACCTTGGTGAATATCCCGCCGAGGGTTTCGATGCCGAGCGACAACGGCGTTACGTCGAGCAACACCACATCCTTGACCTCCCCTTTAAGCACGCCGCCCTGAATGGCAGCGCCAATCGCAACGACTTCGTCCGGATTAACGCCTTGGTGCGGAGCCTTGTCGACCAGCGTACGCGCGGTTTCAACGACGCGCGGCATGCGGGTCATGCCGCCAACGAGCACGAGTTCATCTATCTTCGCGGCCTCTATGCCGGCATCCTTCAAACATGCCTTCACTGGCGCAAGCGTGCGCTCAAAGAGCTTGTCGGTGAGCTGTTCCATCTTGGCGCGGCTGAGCGTCTCTTGGATGTGCTTTGGACCGCTCGCGTCAGCCGTCACAAAGGGCAGGTTGATGTCGTAGGTCGTGGCGCTGGACAGCGCGATCTTCGCCTTTTCGGCCTCCTCCTTGATGCGCTGGAGTGCCTCGGGCTGCTTGCGGAGATCCATCCCCGATTTCTTTTTGAACTCATCGAGCATCCAGTCCATCAGCACATTGTCCCAGTCGTCGCCGCCGAGGTGCGTGTCGCCGTTGGTGGCCTTGACTTGAAACACCCCTTCGCCGATTTCGAGAACCGAAATGTCAAAGGTGCCTCCGCCCAGATCGTAGACCGCGATCTTTTCGTCCTTTTTCTTGTCCAGGCCGTATGCGAGCGAGGCTGCCGTCGGCTCGTTGATGATCCGGAGAACCTCCAGGCCTGCGATGCGTCCGGCGTCCTTCGTGGCCTGACGCTGCGAGTCGTTGAAATAGGCCGGAACCGTGATGACGGCTTGGGTGATCTTTTCGCCAAGACGCATTTCAGCATCGGCCTTCAGCTTGGATAGGATGATTGCTGAAATCTCCGGCGGAGAAAACCGCTTCGCCTTGCCGCTCACCTCGACTTCCACCGCGACATCCCCGTTGCTAGTCCTGACGACCTTGTAGGGCACCCGTTTGATTTCTTCCTGCACCTCGTCGTACTTGCGGCCCATGAAACGCTTGATGGAATAGACCGTGTTGCGCGAATTCGTGACGGCCTGGCGCTTGGCCGCATCACCCACAAGGCGCTCCCCGGATTTGGTGAATGCCACCACCGAAGGCGTGGTTCGTTTGCCCTCGGAGTTTTCCAGCACGGCAGGCTCCCCGCCTTCGATGACCGCCATGCAAGAATTTGTGGTGCCTAGATCAATGCCGAGTATTTTAGCCATAAGATTGTCATCCCGCGTTTGAATTTGGGTTTCCTGTCTCGATCGACTGTTTCCTTGGGTGCAAACTATACGCGCTGACGGGGTTTTTCTCTATGGGGTAAGGACCTAAGGTTCCTCGAAGAATTCTGCTCCGGGCAACCGGCCGACCCGGGGAGAATTCCGTTCAATGGGTCTTCCGCGGATTGAAGGAGGATGAGGCCGCGAGCTCTTTCCACAGGCGCTCATCCTCCTTGCCGATGTGCGACGGGACTTGGATGGATGCCTCGATGTAAAGATCTCCGCGCTTCGCGGCACCTGCCGGCAGACCTTTGCCGCGAACCCGCAATCTTTGCCCTTGCTGGAAACCGGCGGGGACTTTGATGGAAACCTGTTCTTCCAGCGTCTGCACGCGCACGGTCGCCCCCAAGACGGCCTCCCACGGCGCCAGCTCAAGATGGCCGATCAGATCGGAGCCGCGCACCTGCCAGTCTGGATGCTGGGCATAGCGCACCCGCAGATAGATGTCTCCCGCACTGCCGCCATTCGAGCCCTCGCCGCCTTTGCCCTGCAGCCGAATGGACTGGCCCGCGTGTACTCCTTGCGGAATCCGGACTTGATAGGTGTGCGTCTCTTCCTGCCCGTTGCTGGCATTGGTCCGCCGCACTGAAATGGCGCGCACGGCCCCCTTCAGCACTTCATCAAGCGTGATGAGAATGTCCCCTTGAATGTCACCGCCTCTCCGTGACTCCTCTGGTTCCCCGCGCCCGTCGGCAAACTCCTCCGAGTCGAACAGTGAGGCCCCGTGAGGCTGGCCGGTGCGCCCGCCAAAAAACTGCTCAAAAAAATCGCTGAATCCCGTTCCTTTAAATTGGAAATCATTTTCTCCGCCCCGCGCCCCGCGCCCGGCGAATCGGCCTTCTGAGCGACCCGGAGGCGGCCGCGACTCTGCCCCCGTCTTCCAATTCTCGCCCAGCTGGTCGAACTTCCTGCGACTTTCCGGATTGCTCAAGACCTCGTTGGCTTCGTTGATTTCCTTGAATTTCTCCTCCGCCGCCTTCTTGTCCTTGGCGACATCGGGGTGATGCTTGCGCGCGAGTGTGCGGAAGGCCTTCTTGATTTCGTCGTCCGTTGCCTTGGGCGTCACCCCGAGCACGCGGTAGTAGTCCTTAAACTCAACGGCCATGGTGACCTTGCTTGGAAGCGGTCAGGTCATTGACCTCAACTCTTGCCGGTCGGAGCACCTTCTGATCCCGCCGGTAACCGCGCTGGAGGACCGTTAGAACGGCATGGTCGGGTTGGGCCGGATCGTGGCCTTGCGATAGCGCCTCGTGGCGGTGCGGGTCGAACGGAGTGCCGACGATTTCGTCGCTTTCTACCGCATGCCGCCGGAGCAACTGGCGAAGCTGCTTCAACGTCATCTCAACACCCTGGTGAAACTGTGTTGAATCTCTGGAGGCCCCGGAAGCCAGGGCCCGTTCGAGGTTGTCGATGACCGGCAGCAGCTCGACGATAAACGAGTCCTTTTGCGCGACCGCCCGCGTTTCGGCTTCCTGCCGGCTGCGCCGTTTGAAATTCTCAAAGTCTGCAGCCAATCTCAGATGCAGGTCCTTTTGCTCGGCGAGGTCTTTCAGGAGCGCCTCTGATTCCGTGGCCGCGGACTCGGAAGGGCCATTGGATTCCGAGGCGGGCGATGGCGGTGCTTTTGGCTCAGTTTTCATAAATTGGCATTTTCTTGGCTCATGGTTCCTCCTGCCATCGCCGCCTCTGTGGAGTGCACCTCTTTATCATGAGCCATGTAGCAGAATCCGCTTCTTTCTTCCGGGCTTCCTGAGCCGGTGTTTTCTCCGGTTGGCGGACTTGATCGAGTAACGCGTCGGGTCTGTCTTTCATTATGGTGTTACGGAGTCACCGGTGCGTTTTTTCCCGGGTCAGATTCAACGTGGATTGTGATCTCTGCGCTTTTGCCGATCATGCCTTAATCTGCCGCGACATCGAAGGCGCGCCGGTCAATAGTCGGAGCATAACGGGCAAACCCTAAGGCCGCCATGGGGCATTGACCTACCGCCGCCCGCAAACAGGGTGCAGTCCGCATCCAGGATGAGGGTAAGACCCCCTGTCATGTGCGCGGCACGGGGGCGTATAGTCGCCCCTCAGGCGGAGTCCTGCCAAGAGTCCTGTCAGAATCGCAATCACAAAGTCCGTCACCTTCGTTTAGATCATGTCCACTGCAAACGTCGCCGCTTCGCCACACAGGCCCACCCCCGGATCGGAGGGGGCGAAAGCTGCCCGAAGGCCTGATTTGATACCCCTGCCGGCGCAATTGAACTGCGACACGGCGGTGCTCGATGTCGGCCGGATGAGCGAAGCGGACCGCCCGAGGGTGGCGGCAGGCATGCAGGCAGCCGACTTGATGGAGAACGCCGGCAAGGCCGTCGCAAGAGAGATTGTGCTGCGCTGTTCCATCCGTCCAACCACGCTGCTGTGCGGCCCCGGCAACAACGGAATGCCGCTCGCGCGTTTCAACATGGGCCTGACCGTGGGAAGGAGCAGAAAATCATAAGCAACTATGCATGCGATGGTGCTGAACGAGCTTAGGACTCCGCTAGGATGGACCGATCTCCCGGATCCCGAGCCCGGCCCGGGCGAGGTCCGCGTGAAGGTGACCGCCTGCGGCGTGTGCCGCACGGACCTGCATGTCGTCGATGGCGAGCTGCCGCATCCGAAGGTCCCGATCATACCCGGCCACGAAATCGTCGGAAGGATCGAGGCAATCGGCGCCGGGGTCGAGCAGCTAACGGTGGGGGAGCGCGTCGGCATCCCGTGGCTCGGCCACACCTGCGGCGTTTGCCCCTATTGCCTGAGCGGCGAGGAAAATCTCTGTGATCGCCCGGTTTTCACAGGCTATACGCGCGACGGCGGCTTTGCGACAGCGACTGTCGCCGATGCCCGGTTTGTTTTTCCCCTTGGAGAGGCAGGCGACGACGTATCGCTTGCTCCTCTGCTCTGCGCCGGCCTGATCGGCTGGCGTTCGCTGGTGATTGCAGGTGGCGGCAAGAAGCTGGGGCTATACGGCTTTGGCGCCGCAGCCCATATCGTGGCACAGGTCGCAAAGTGGCAGGGAAGATCCGTATTTGCATTCACGCGGGCGGGGGATGAGTCCAACCAGGCCTTCGCACGGAGCCTTGGCGCGACCTGGGCCGGGGGATCCCGCGAGATGCCGCCGATCCCGCTCGATGCGGCGATCATCTTTGCGCCCCTGGGCGATCTCGTACCCCTGGCATTGAAGGCAGTGCGCAAGGGCGGCCGCGTCGTCTGTGCGGGCATTCATATGAGCGACATTCCGAGCTTTCCCTATCGGCTGCTATGGGAAGAACGTCAGCTCGTGTCGGTCGCCAATCTGACGAGGGAGGACGGAATCGATTTCCTGCGCCTGGCGGCGGAGATTCACATCGTTACGCAGACGACGCGCTATCCGCTCAGGCAGGCCAACCAGGCGCTGGCCGACCTGCGCGCCGGCCGGTTCAAAGGCGCCGCTGTCCTGGTGCCGTAAGCCCGGTCAATCAGGCTCCGGGCGCAATCATTCCCTCAACGCCGGCTTGTCTGCGGCGGGTGGTCAGGCGGGGGCCGCAGGGTAACCTTGGTGCTCCATCTTGTGGCTGGTGAAACTGCAGGGCAGCGCCGCGAAGCTCGCAACGGCATCCGTGGAGATGAGTTGCGCGGACCAGAACCGGAATGGGCGCGGCATTGCATTCGCGTCCGTGAACGCTGGCCATACGGTTAACACCCCATGCGGCCCGGAGATTTTTTTGTCGAGGCGCGGCCTAGGCAATCTTGAATCGTGCTCAACCGCGGTTTTCGGGAACAAGTCCATGAATGCGCCAATCATGCCCCGCCTTGAGAAACGCCCGCTCATTGCCGCCGGGCGGAAGCCCGTTGATGTGGTCATCACCTACGACGGTATTGCCGCCGCTCAGCAAGCCATCGATGCCATGGGCGCCTTGAATTCGCGCCGCCCGGCCGGCGCCGCGGCAGTGCGCGTTTCGGCGTGGTGGTTCAGGTTTCTGGAGGATGCTGAGCAGATGAAAAGGGCCACGGCTGCGGCCATGGAGGCGGACGTGCTTTTGGTCGCCGCGAACATTGGGGTCGACTTGCCTTCTGTCGTCAAAGGCTGGCTGCAGGAAAGCCTCTCAAAAAATCGCAGATTCGGCGTCGCCGTGGTTGCCCTGCTGGGCGAGGCAAATCGGCGGGACAAACCGGACTCGCCTCGCTTTCGGGTTGTGCAGCGGATCGCGAGAGAGGCCGGAGCATTGTTCGTCGCTCCATCTCCAAGCGCGGTTGCCGCACTCGAGGAGCTTTGGCGATGACCTGGGATCATCAATTTTGACGACATTAAGTGCATCTCGTTCCACCGCTTTGAAAGCCAAGAATTTCGGAATCTGCAGAAGCAACAACCCATGACCGCCCGCCAACTCTTTCAGCCCTTTGCCCTGAAGTCCCTCAAACTCAAGAACCGGATCGTGATGGCACCGATGACGCGCTCGTTTTCGCCGGGAGGCGTCCCAGCCGCGAACGTGGCCGACTATTACGATCGCCGGGTTGCCGGGGAGGTCGGATTGATCGTTTCCGAGGGAACCGTGGTCGATCGCCCGGCGTCGTCCAACGATCCGGATATCCCCCGTTTCTATGGGGACAAGCCGCTCCTCGGATGGAAGGCCGTGATCAACAGGGTGCATTCGGACGGCGGGATCATGGCTCCGCAGCTTTGGCATATGGGCGTTGTGGCTCCCAAGGCCACCGGCTGGCTGCCCCCCGCTCCATTTGAAGGACCTTCGGGCTTGGTCGCACCTGGAAAAGTTGGCGGTGTCGCCATGACAGAGCGCGATATCGCCGACACGATTGGGGCGTTTGCGCGAGCGGCGTCGGAAGCCCAAACGCTGGGATTTGATGCGGTCGAGATTCACGGTGCCCACGGCTATCTGATCGATCAGTTTTTCTGGCACCCCACCAATCAGCGGACGGATCGTTACGGGGGGAAGACGCTGGCCGAGCGCGCCCGCTTCGCCGTGGAGCTCATCCAGGCTGTTCGTCACGCGACAGGTCCGGAGTTTCCGATCTGTCTTCGTGTCTCGCAATGGAAGCTCCAGGACTATACTGCGAAGCTCGCGGCGACACCCAGTGAGATGGAGGCCTGGCTCGTTCCATTGGTGCAAGCCGGAGTGGATATTCTCCACTGCTCGCAGCGCCGGTTCTGGGATCCCGAGTTTCCCGGCTCGGATCTGAATTTTGCCGGATGGGCGAAGAAACTGACGGGCAAGCCGACAATCACGGTGGGTTCGGTCGGGCTTTCCGGAGATTTTCTGGCCGCTTTCAAGGGGGAAGCCTCCGCGCCGAGTTCACTGGACGAGCTCGTTCGCCGCTTCGATCGGGGGGATTTTGACTTGGTTGCGGTGGGGCGCGCGCTGCTGGCCGACGCGGAATGGGCCCGGAAGATCAACGAAGGGCGGTCGTCCGAACTGCGCGGCTTTACCAAAGAGGCTCTCGCGACACTCTCGTGAGCGTCATGCAACCATGGTTTCCAAGGCTCCTGTTAACATCCTCATTCCGGCGGAGAATCGAGCTCTGCTGGTTCCGGTTTTCCTTGGTTCACCGCCCTTCGCTGGCTCGATCCGGAGGCCAATCCCGCCCTCGATGGAGGGGTGGCACTTTTCTTGCTCCTCCTCACCGGGACTACAGGTATCGTCTTCGGGCTGGTGCCTGCGCTTCGCGCCTCCCGTCCGGACCTTTCCCAATCAATCAGACAGAGCGGCGGAGGAGCGAGCGCAGGCCGCGGAAGCCGCTCGTTCCGGAGCGCGTTCGTCGTCGCCGAGGTAGCTCTGACGACGATCCTCCTTGTAGGCGCGGGCCTCTTGCCGATCAGGACGTCAAAGGAGCCGTCCCGTCCGTCGTCATCAACTCGACGATGGCCCGCAAGCTTTTCCGGACGACCGATCCGATCGGCAGGCAGATCAAGATGCGGGAGATTATCTATGCAAACTCGAAGTCTGAATCCGAGATACCCTGGGAAATAGTTGGTGTGGTGGCCGACGAGAAGTTCGGAGGGCTTTCGGAACCGGATGAAGTATCCGCCTGCTACTTCACGATCGCGCAGGCGCCGGTGAACAACCTCGCATTGGTCGTGCGCGGGAACATGCGCCCCGAGTCGCTTGAGCGTTCGATCGCTGCCGCGGTCCATGGCGTCGACCCCGACCAGCCTCTGGACGAAATGAAGGCGCTGGATAAGATAAAAAGCGAATCGTTGGGCAATGTTCGTCTGCGCTCGGCGCTCATCGCCGTTTTCGCGGGCATGGCGCTGGTGCTCGCCGCCGTGGGGCTCTATGGGGTGATTTCCTATTCCGTCGTCCAGCGCACTCGCGAAATCGGAATCCGCGTCGCCCTTGGGGCATCTCCGCGAAAAATCGCTGAATTGGTGATTCAAAATGCACTTGCGCTGACGTTGTTCGGACTGATCGCAGGCATTGCCGGGGCGATCGGCCTGGCCCGATTCCTCTCCTCGGTTCTTTTCGAAGTTTCGCCATACGATCCACTCGCGCTGGGGACCGCGGTGGTTGTCCTTACGGTTACAGCGCTATTTGCATGCTTGATTCCGGTCAGGCGGGCGATTCGGTTGGATCCGATCATAGCGTTAAGATCTGAATAGATTCAGAGGGTCACTTGTCCTTTGATTCTGGCTTAGTGACAGACGGAGCCGTCGGCTCGGTAGAATGTATCGGCTGGTTTGAGTTGGGCCGGGCGGATGATTGCGTACATGATTGCATCGTGCATGAGGCCATTGAGCTTCAGACGACTCCGCAGCGCCAGCCAACCGCAGAATTTTCCAGCACTGACCGCAAGCCGAAAGCCGATTGCAGCCGATGTCCGGCAAGGTACTGTTTGGCCATGCCCGTTCTCCACCATCCGAAACCGGCGAAAAAGGGCACCTCGCGCCAGAAATCGGCCGTTCGCCTGAAGCACCCGGGTCACGGTGATCACGCGGATGGCGCGGGCTGGCTTTTGAAGGGGAGGGTTGAAATCCGCCTCCTTCTCGTGCAAGGTTTTGGCATGCCACTAACGGTCGATCAAATCGTGCAGCAGACAAAGGAATGGCCTGAGGATTTCGTAACTGAATTGATCGACAAGATCGTGCTCGCCAAGTTTGGCGGGATTGAGCCTGCCGTGGAGGCTGCTTGGCGAACTGAAGCGCGCCGGCGGGTCGATGAGATCCGCAGCGGCCGGGAGCCGGGCGTCGACGGCGAAGAAGTGATGGCCAAGGCGCGGAAGCTGATCGGTCGGTGAAGGCGTTGCGATTCCACCGCGAAGCCGACGCCGAGTTTACTGCAGAGCTCCGTTGGTACACAGAGACGAGCCCGGACCTGGGCAATCGCTTTTACGACGCGGTGGAGCAGATCCTGCGCGAGATCTGCGCCCATCCGCAACGTTACCGGCAGATCGATCCGCCGGTTCGGCGTTACTTAGTCCCGAGCTTTCCGTACGCGGTGCTCTACATCGACGAACCGGACCGCGTGTGGATCGTTGCCATCATGCCATTGCGCCGCGAGCCGGGGTATTGGAAGCATCGGGTGAGTTGAGCTTGTGAGGCGCATTGGTGACGGCTCAATCAAACTGATCCGGGAGCGTCGCCATCCTCTGTTCGGGTTCAACCCGACAATCACGTCAAATAGTTAGGCGGCGTTTCGTGCTTGCTCATACACGGGCAAGGCGTCCTCCAGGACATCCCTTCGGAAAAAGGCATTGAGCATCGGCGGCGTGCACAGGTCGACTTTGCGCCCCAGCAGTCGTGCAAGCTCATTCTGGAAATCAAAGTGCCTTACTCCGGGATGCTGGCCGGGTAGGTAGTCGCCGCTACGACATCCTCCGAAATTAAAGCCTGTCCGGATGTCTTCAGGGCAGACGACGAGCAGATGGAAATGCAACCGGCCGGAGATCGTGCCGCGTTCAACGATGGCAATGGAGGCGGGATACCTGACGCCCAGGACGTGGGTGCGCAGGCTACTGAAGCGCCGTTGGGCCTCTTTTATCGAGGTCACCAGGTCGGCGAAGGTGAGGGTGAGAAAGCCGAGGCGATTGATGCCGAAGCTTTCCGCCAGGAGCTTGACGTTTTCTTCCAGGGCGAACGCTGTCCGCATATGGCCGCCGGTGAGACGGTGGACCGCCGCGTCGGGGTCCCGGTCGGTTGAGTTGTTACTCTTTAGACAAGGAAGGGCGGCCGGTCGCGCCGCGCTGCGCGCGGCGCATCCCGGACCGCCCAGTCCATTGCTATAGAGAGGAACCGCATTGCGGCCGGGCCCGGGCGACGTGGCGGACTCGCCGTCTTTCTTCGCACCCGATCTCGGTTTCGACCGCTCGTCGGGCAGGGTTTTGGCCGTCGGATTCACGACGGCGATCCCTGTTTTAGCCGCTCAACGCAACCGAAGTTAGTTACGTTCCAGCTACGCTCTTTTGTAAATTGTTGTTCACCAGCTGGCGCCCTCAAGGGGAATCGAACCCCTATTTGGGCCTTGAGAGGGCCCCGTCCTAACCGTTAGACGATGAGGGCAAGCTGCGTGAGGTGTGACGGTTTCAATTTCAAGGGTGTGCGTCAAGCGTGAGTTGGCCGGCCTGCATCGGTCGGCGGTCAATCTGGAAGAAAAGGGTGGAACGGCCCGGTTGTTTGCATCTGACTGCACTTCCCTTACAATTAGACAACCCTATGACAATTCCCGACAAAGCGATCGCATTTCTTTCAGTTTTGGCCTTCGCATCGACCGCCTCAGCCCAGGACTGGGCCAAGGCGAAACTGGACTCCTCGCCGCGGCACCAGGAGTGGGTGACCGTGAAGCACGGAGACCGTTCCGTGCAGTGCTACATCGTCTATCCCCAGGTCAACCGCAAGGCGCCTGTCGTTCTGATCATTCACGAAATCTTCGGACTCTCCGATTGGGCGCGCGAGACCGCCGATCAGGTGGCGGCCTCGGGCTATGTCGCGATCGCACCGGACCTTGTCTCGGGCTTGGGCCCGAAGGGCGGCGGCACAAGCGAGTTTTCGGGCCGGGATGCCGTCGTCAAGGCCGTGTCGGGCCTGCCCGCGGATCAGGTCATGGCGGATCTCAATGCCGCGGCGGACTACGCCCTGGCGCTGCCCGCTTCCAATGGAAAACTCTTCGTCGCAGGCTTTTGCTGGGGCGGCGGCCAATCATTTCAGTTTGCGACCAAAAGGTCCGGCTTGAGCGCGGCGTTTGTCTTCTACGGTGGAGCTCCGAAGGAGTTTGGCGCAATCGCGGAGATTCTGTGCCCCGTGTATGGTTTCTACGGCGGCAACGACGCGCGTGTGAGTGAAACCGTGCCGGCGACGATCGAGATCATGAAGAAGGCGGGCAAGACGTACGAACCCGTGATCTATGAGGACGCCGGCCACGGATTCATGCGCACGGGCGAAGACCCGACCGGGGAACCGGCCAACAAAAAGGCCTATCGCCGGGCCTGGGATCGCTGGCGAAAGCTCCTGCAGGAAAACTCCTGAAGCAATCCTGGACGGGAGCGCCTCAGGGCGAGCCCGTCTTGCGGCTGCGCATTTCGGCGTTGAGAATCAGGGCCGCCCCCGCTGCCAGAAGAAAGATCGAATAGAATGTGCCGCGGCTGAGGCCCAAGATGAGGTTGATGCCCGCGTCGGGCTCGCGGAAAATCTCTCCGATGGCGCGGAGCACCGCGTAGGCGAGGAGGAATTCGCCGGACAGCCGGCCTGGCCTTTGCCGGACGACGTTGCTTCTCCAGAAGCGCCATTGCATGAAACACAGGAGGAGAATCCCCTCCAGCCCCGCCTCGTAGAGTTGCGAAGGATGCCTGGGAAAGAGCGGAGTCCCCGGTTCTGCGCTTTCCGGAAAGATCACGGCCCAGGGGACGCGGGTCGGCTTTCCCCAAAGCTCGCCGTTGATGAAATTGGCGATCCTACCGAAGAAAAGACCGACTGGGGCGGCTGAGGCAATCAGGTCGGCCAGGTGCAGGAAGGGGATCTTCTCAGACCTGGCGAACCATAACACGGCGATCGTCACGCCGATCATCCCGCCATGGCTCGCCATGCCACCCTCCCACACCCGGAAGAATATGAGCGGATTGGAGACCAGCCAATCCGGGTGGTAGAGGAGAAAATAGCCGAGCCTTCCGCCGATCAGCGTCCCGAGGACGACTGCAACCATGAGATCGGGCACGGTCTTGGAGGGGAGCTGCGAGCGTCCAGAGCGCCAATACAGCCGCAGAAGGAGCCCGGCGCCCAGGAATCCCAGAATGAAGGCCAGCCCGTAATACCGGATGCCGAGATTGCCCCAATGGGGCCCCAGGAACGGGTTGAGATGATGAACCCAGAATGCGAGGGGCATGGATCAGGCCTTGGGGGCCGGGGATGGCCCCGGGGCCGGGCGTTCAACACCGGTGCGGGGGCGCGCCATCCTCACTTGCTTGTTACGGGCGAACTCGCGCATGTCCACGGCGATGTCGTCCTTCTCGAAAATCTCGCGGCCGAGAAGCTGCTCTATCACATCCTCCATTGTCACAACGCCCGCCGTCGCGCCGAATTCGTCCACCGCGACGAGAAGCTGCTGATGGGCCTTCAGGAAGACCTGGAGCGCGTTGCCGACCGTTGCCGTTTCGGGGACAAACTGAATCTCGCCCATGAGCTGCTCGACCAGCATCTGGTCCTGGTCGTTCGCCTTGGCCTTGAGCAGGTCCCGCCGGCGGACGAGGCCCACGATGTCATCGAGGCCATTGCCGTACACGGGCATCCGGCCGAAGGGGAGATTCGGGTATTCGCGGAACACCTCGCTCACCGTGGCGTCGCGGCGCAGCGCGGTCACAACGGTCCGAGGCGTCATGACGGCGCTGATCCGCACTTCGTCCAGTGACAGGGCGTTAGCGATGATGCTCGACTCGCTTTTCGAAATCGTCCCCTGCTTTGCCCCAAGCTCGGCGAGCAGGATGATCTCCTCGTCCGAGCGGTGCAGGTGCGCGGGGCCGCGGACGAACGGTCGGATCATCTGGTGGCAAAGCCAGGTAAGCGGCGTCAGGACCCGGCGGAGCCAAAAGAGGGGGTAGACGATATGTGGCTGCAACTGCCGGCGGTGAACGACGCCGAGGTTCTTGGGCAGCACCTCGGTGCCAACCAGGAGCACCGCCCCGTAGACTGCTGTGGCGAGAATAAAGCCCCTTTCGCTGAAAAGGCGGGCGCCCAGGGCGCCGACGATCACCGAGCCGATTCCGTTGGCGATCGTATTGAGGGTGAGGATGGCCGAGATCGTCTCATCGATCCCGTGCTTGAGGGTCTCGAGGGTGAGCCCGCGCCGAGGGCGCGACTTCTTCAACGCCTCGATGTCCGCGACGGTCGTGCTCAGAACGATCGCCTCGAAAAGGGAGCAGATGAACGAGAACGCCAGCGTGCATGCTATGGCGATGACGAGCCAGTGCATCCGGGCAGTTTAGGGGCCGCCCCGCGGCTGGCAATGGCCATTGCGGAACGGCTTGCCCCGGGGCGGACGCGGAGAAAACGTTCTTGCGCAGTTGGCTCGACCGGGGACTACTCTGGTCCATGGGCGAACTCAAGCGCACTCCATTGCGCGATTTTCACGCCGCGCACGGCGCGCGGCTGGTGGATTTTGCCGGATGGGAGATGCCCGTCCAGTACCGCAGCATCCTTGAGGAGCACAAGGCGGTGCGCAGCGCAGCCGGCCTCTTCGACGTTAGCCACATGGGCGAGTTGGACGTGCGCGGGAGGGATGCGGCCAGGTTCCTCAATCATCTCCTGACGAACGACGTGGCGCGGCTTTTCCCCGGGCGGGTGCTCTACTCCCCGATGTGCTATCCGAATGGCGGGGTGGTGGACGACCTGCTGATCTACCAATGGAGCCCGGAGAATTTCTTTCTCGTCGTCAATGCAGGAAATGTTTCCAAGGACCTTGAGTGGATCCGGGAGCAGTCGAAGGGGTTCGAGGTGGCGATTGACGATCACTCGGACGATTTTGCGCTCCTTGCCGTGCAGGGTCCGCGGGCCGCGGCAATCGTGCAATCCCTCACCGGGGCAAAACTTGGCACCGTGAAATACTACCACTTTGTCGAGGGGACCGTCGCGGGGTTCCATTGCTGCATCAGCCGGACGGGCTACACCGGAGAGGACGGATTTGAATTGTTTGTCGCGGCGGGCGAGGCCGTCCGACTGGCCGAGGCGCTTCTGGCCGCAGGGGCCCCGCACGGACTCCAATTGTGCGGGCTGGGGGCTCGCGACAGCCTCAGGCTCGAGGCGGGGTTTTCGCTTTACGGCCATGAAATCACGGCGGATATCTCCCCCCTGACGGCCGGCCTCGGATGGACTGTGAAGCTGGACAAGGGAGCGGATTTCATCGGCCGGGCGGCGCTGCTCGCCGAGAAGGAGAACGGCGGATCAAGCAAAGTCGTGTTCTTCAGGACCGGCGACCGGAGAATTGCGCGTCCCGGCTCGCCCATTCTGGGACCCGATGGGATTCCGGCCGGCCAGGTCCTGTCCGGGACCCTGTCTCCGGTGCTCAACGAGGCCATCGGCTCAGCCCTTGTTCCTGCGCATCTCGCCTCCCAGCCGCTTGCCGTCGACATCCGCGGTGCGCGGATCGCCCTGCGGCTTGTCAAACCGCCGTTTGTGGAGTTGAAGAAAGGCTGATTTTACCCATGAGCAAAGTCCCGACCGAACTCCGCTACGCAAAGTCCCATGAGTGGCTCAAGACCGAGGCCGATGGAAGCGTCACGATCGGCATAACCGACCATGCGCAGAACTCGCTGGGCGACATCACCTACGTCCAATTGCCGAAGGTCGGCGCCGAGTTGAAGACGGGCGAACCGTTCGGCGTGGTGGAGTCGGTCAAGGCGGCGTCCGACGTGTATGCGCCGGTTGGCGGCGCGGTGACCGCGGTCAACACCGCCCTCGACAAGGCTCCGGAGACCCTCAATTCCGACCCCTATGGCGGTGGCTGGATAATGAGGCTCAAGCCGTCGAATCCAGCCGAGGCCGCGCGGCTGCTGGACGCAGCGGCCTACGCGAAGCTCGCCGAGCAGACCTGAGAACTCATTGGCCGGCGGGCGGCGGCTGTTTCAGCGCCAGGAGCCATTCAAAGCTGATCGTCACGTCATTGCCGGTCTTGATTGTCGGCATCCCAAGAATCCGCGGGGCGGGCGGCTCGACGCCGAAGTCTGTCATCTTCAGCGGGGTCGAACCGGCGACCTTGATTGCCGTCCTGTCGACCCGCTCGATCGTGACGGGCATCGTGACCGTCTGTGCGGTGCCCGACACCGTGAGGGTGCCCGTGGCGTCGAACTTCAGCGGTCCGGCGGCTCCGGCGGCGGACCTGGGCTTCAATGAAACAAGGCGGTACTCGATGCGGGGGTACCTGGCCATGTCCATGTGGTCCTGCATGACCTGATCCATCAGTTCGTCGAAGCTCTTGAGCGAATCAACCGGAATGGAGACCTGGACCACGGGCGCGGCGGCCTTGGGATCGGCAAGGGCCGATTCGGGAAAGCCGCTGTCCGCCTCGATGAAGCCGTTCACCGTCGGGCCGTCGACAGTCCACTTGTGGAGGGTGGAAGTGCCGTCAATCCGAACCTTGCTGCCCGACGGCTGCGGCTCGTAGCGGAGGGTCTGGGCGGCTGCGGAGACCGCGAGCAGCAGGGCCGCAGCGCCTGCGGCGACGGCCGCAAGCCGGAGCCGGTTGGTTCGTGGTTGGGCTGTTGTCATGGGCGAAAGGGGATCGCGGGGACGCTGGGGAATGACGCCGGAATTATATAATATTCCGGGCCTCGACCTATATAGTTTGTACTTCCGTACGGCATGCGATGTAAAGGCATAAGGACGTTTGGCTCTTGACCGCCCGGCGCGGCGGCGGTAAAAGGCGGAGCGATGAATCCCCATGCCACGCGGGGGCCTTTGAACATAGCGGATTGACGTGGTCGGGGCCCCATGAAGATCTAATAGTGGCTATAAGTTCGCACATATCATAAACCGATGACTATTGGCATACGGAAACAATCGGTACCGATGCGGTGGGCGGCGGGTCCCTTGGACATCGCCAAGCGGGAAACGGGAAAGGACTTTGTCCCGGAGACGGCCGAGGTTCTGCGGAGGTGGCAGGATCCCTCGCTGCTGGATCTGCTGAAGGGGACGCCGATCAGCTGCCTGGTCGTGAGCTGGGCCTCTGGCCTGCCGGCGGATGCCGCCCAGCCCGAGGCGCTGAAGCCGCTCATCGAAAAGGGGCGGCAGTCTGGGTTGGATCTTGTTGGCGTGGTCGAGGGCGGAGCCGACAAGGCGGCGGCGATCGCGAGCGCGCGGGCGGCCGGACTTCAGGCCGTCGCCATGGATGCGGTACCGGCCGGGGATTCCGGAATCCAAGTCATTGCCTGGGGCAAGGCCGGCGGAGCGCTCTGGGGCGCCGATTCCCCTGTTCTTTGCATGGCGGACGGCATCTGGCCGGGAGTTCCGCTGGAGAAGACGCCAACCGGGGGACCCACCAACCTGCCGTGGGTTGATTCCAATGGAGCGCTGCTGGGCATGGCGGGTGCGCTGGCGCCCGGCAAGCCGGTATGGGTCGTCGTAGATCCTCCCAGGAAGGCGAAACCGACGGTGGAAAATTACCTTTTGACCGTTGCCGACGCGGAAGCCTACGCTGGGAGATGGCTGATCTCGCTCGATGACCAGATGCGCGCGGATCTGGCGGCTGGAAATGCGCAGGCGCTCGCAGCTTGGAAGAGAATCACCAGCTCGCTGGCGTTTTTTGAGCAGCAACGGGAGATTGCCGAAGATCTAGAGCGGATGGGCCGGCTGGCCGTCATCTCGGATTTTTCGGAAGGGGACAGGACTTTCGGCGAAGACATCCTCAACCTGCTCCCGCGACTGAGGGAGCCGTTTCGGGTGATGGCGAGGACGCAGGCGCTGAGCGCCTCCTTCAGCGGCCTGCAGGGCATCTTCTATATGGATCAGGAGCCGCCCGAGCCCAGGCTGCGGCGGCGGCTGACAGACTTCGCCCGGGGGGGCGGCACGCTGTTTGTCCGCTCCAAGTGGCCGGACCCGGAGGGCTCGCCGATCCAGCTCTCGTCAGCCGAGGCATACCTTCTCTTCAGCATGCGACGCCTCGGCAAGGGCCGCCTGGGTGTCGCCAGGGAGGATGAGCCCGACACGTATTTCACGTGCGCGGACATCCAGAACATCCTCAGCCACCGCGGCGATCCGGCGCGGCTGTACAACGGGGCTTCGATGAATTACTTCATCCAGGCGGCCCGCCGGGGCCGGCAGGGGATGATCCACGTGTTGAACTACTCGAAGCGCCCCGGAAGCGACAATGCCATCGTCTATCTGAGGGCGCCTTACAAGTCGGCCCGCTTTGTCAGTCCGGAGATCGCCGCTCCCGTGGCGCTCGACTGGGTTCCGCAGCCGGGGGGCGGAGTGGAGCTGGATCTGCCGAGCATTTCCGTGTACGGCGCGGTCGAAATGAAGTCCTAAGAATTGACGGAGACCATCATGAACAAAGATCTTAGCAGACGTGAGTGGCTGGCCGGAGCGGGCGCGGCGGCGGGATATCTCCTCGCGCGGCCCGCGCTCGGGTTTGCCGCGGCCTCGCTGGGAAACCCAGGGCCGGACCTGGCCGCCAAGGCTCCGGCAGGCAGGGTCACTGTTGGCAAATGCAGGGACTATGGTTCCGATCTGGTCCCGACCCTGTCCAGGATGTTCGATGAGATCGGGGGCCTGGACAAACTGGTAAGGGGAAAGACAGTGACGATGAAGGTGAACTTCATCGGCGTTCGCTGGCAGCGCCTGGGGACGGCGACGATGGAGGACACCTTCTGGTCGCACCCGCGCATGATCGCAGCGAGCGTGTACCTCCTTGGAAAGGCCGGAGCGCGCCGGATCCGGGTGGTGGAAGGCCCGTGGTCGACCGCCGAAACGCTGGAGGAGGTCATGCTGGCCCAGAACTGGCGGCCGGAGGACATCCTGGGCGCGGCGCCCAACGTTGAATTCGAGAACACGAACTACCTGGGTCGCGGCAAGAAGTATTCGCGCTTCATGGTCCCAGGGGGAGGAATCGTCTTCCCGGGCTATGACCTGAACCATGCGTACGAGGACTGCGATGTGTTCATCTCCAACGCCAAGCTCAAGGAGCACGCCGCGACGGGGATCACCCTGTCCATGAAGAACATTTACGGGACGACGCCCGTCACCATCTACGGGGCGGGAGCCGGTATCGACGAGCCGGCCCTGCGTCCGCAGGGGGGGCGCGGGGAAGTGTTTCACTTCGGGCGGCGGGCTCCATCGAAGAGCGCGCCCCAACAATTGGATCCGAACTTCTCCAAGGACCAGGGCGTGCGCCTTCCGCGGATCATCGCCGAACTTAACGCCGCAAGGCGCGCCGACCTGGCGATCGTCGACGGCATCCGGACGGCGACAGGTGCGGAGACAAACTACGGGAGCCGTCCCCAGGCGGCCGTCGCCCCGGGGGTCATCATTGCCGGGACGAACACGGTGGCAACCGATGCCGTGGCGATGGCTGTCATGGGATTCGATTCTATGGCCGACCGGGGAACGGCGCCGTTCGCCAACAGCGACAATATGCTCCGATTCGGCGAGCAGCTGGGAGTCGGCCGGCGCGACATCAATCGCAACGAGGTCGTGGGGGTGCCCATCGCCGATGCCCGTTTTGATTTTGCCGCGGTCCGCGAGAGGATCCTGCGCAAGGCCAAGGCAAGTTGATCCGCTTCGAATCGAGCGCCGATGCCATGGGGACGACCTACTCGGTCATCCTTTATGGGGACAGCCGGGAGCGGATGGAGAAGGCCGCAAACGCGGCCTTTGACGAGGTGCAGCGCCTCGAGGGCCTGCTTTCAACGCGGCGGGGATCGAGCGCGTGGAGCGAGATCAATCGTCTCGCCGGACAGGGGCCCGTGAAGGTGGCGCCGGAAGTGCACAGGCTGATCGCAAGGTGCCTGAGGTACAGCCGCCGAAGCCAGGGGGCATTCGACATAACCGTCGGCCCCCTCATGAAGGCGTGGGGATTCTTCAGGGGAGGCGGAGCGCCTCCGGGCCGGGAGGATGTCGCCGCTGCGCTGGCCAGGGTGGGTTACCGCCACATTCAACTGAATCACGAGGCCCGCTCGGTGCGATTTGACATCGAAGGAATGGAAATCAACCCCGGCGGCATCGGCAAGGGATACGCGGTCGACCGGATGGTGGGCATCCTGAGGAGGAGGGGGTTCGACAGGGCGCTTGTGTTGGCATCGTCCAGCAGCATCTTTGGCGTCGGCGTGCCGCCCGGCGAACCCAGGGGCTGGAGGGTCGGGATCGGGAATCCGAGGCGCCCGCGCCGGCAGGTCGCAGCGGAGGTGTTCCTTAGGAACATGTCGCTCTCCACTTCCGGAAGCTGCGTGCAAACAGTGAGGACCGGAGAACAGGCCTTTTCTCATATCATGGATCCGCGGACGGGGCATCCCGCGCCGGGAATGCTCCAGGTTTCGGTGACCGCTCCCCGGGCAATCGACAGCGAGGCCTGGGCCAAACCCTTTTTCATAAACGGCCGGGCGTGGGCGGCAAGGAACAGGCCCGGGAAGATCAACGCGTTTTTCTGCGAGGACGGCCCCGAGGAAGCCTGGGGATGGCTGGCATGACGCCGATGGGTGGCGTCAACCTGCATCCATCACAAAACCGATGGAAATTGCGCAAGATCGTCGAGCGAAGAGGACCGAAGGCGACCGAGCTGTGCTAAAAGCACAGCGTAGGGAGCCAGAGGACCTTTGCGCCGACGAGATTGGGCAAGATCCGTCGGAATTTGTGATGGATGCAGGTTAGTCGGACCGCCCGGCGCGATCCAACTTGCGCCGGTCGACCTGCCTCAGGACCCTTTTCCGCAGGCGGAGCGATTTGGGCGTCGCCTCGACGAATTCGTCGATCGCGATGTACTCGATCGCGCGCTCGAGCGAGAGCCTCATCGGTGGCGTGAGCTGGATGCCCTTGCCCTCGCCCTGGGAACGGAAGTTGGTGAGCTGCTTCGCCTTGACGGCGTTGACCGGGATGTCCTCCTTGCGCGGATTCTCGCCGACCAGCATGCCCTCGTAGACCTCCTCGCCGGGTCCGACGAAGAGCTTGCCGCGCTCCTGGATCGCCGAAAGGGCGTATGCCGTAGTCAGGCCGGCCTCGGTGGCCAGAAGGGTGCCGGAAAGCCGCGTGATCAGTTCGCCTGCCCAGGGACCATATTCCTTGAAAAGATGGGAGATCACTCCGCGGCCGCTCGTCGCGTTGACGACGTCGATCTCAAGCCCGATCAGGCCTCGGGTCGTGATGACGGCCTCGATCAGGGTGAAGGTCGGGTGCTTTTCCATGTTCACGATCTGCCCCTTGCGGTTGGCGAGGTTTTGCAGGATCGCGCCGACGCTCTCCTCCGGAACCTCAATCCACAGGGATTCGTAAGGCTCGTGCAGGTGGCCGCCGACCTCCTTGGTGATCACGGTCGGACGGGAGACGAGCATCTCGAATCCCTCGCGCCGCATCGTCTCGACCAGAACGGCGATCTGCATCGCCCCGCGGGCCTTCAGCGTTGAATACGCCGGCCTTTTCGGTGTCCTCGACCTGGATGGAGACATTGGTCTTGAGCTTCCCGGTAGAGGCGCTCGCGAAGCTGCCGCGAGGTGACGTATCTTGCCCTCGCGGCCCACGAGCGGCCCGTCGTTGACGCAGAACTGCATCTCGAGGGTCGGAGGGTCGATCTGGGTGAAGGGCAGGGCGTGGGCGTCCTCGCTGGGCGGCGATCGTGTCGCCGATGTCGATGTCCTCGAAGCCGGCGAGCCCGACGATGTTGCCCGCGACCTCCACTGGCGATTCGGTGGTGGCCAGGCCGGAGTATTCGAAAACTTTCGTGATCTTTGCGCGGGTTCGCTTTCCGTCCGAATTGCGGATGGACCAGACGGTGTCGCCCATCGAAACGGTGCCGCCGAGGATCTTTCCGACCGCGATGCGGCCGACGTAGTCGGACCAGTCGATGTTGGAGACAAGCATGTGGAACGGCTCGTCGGGCTTGGCGAAAGGCGGCGGAATATGGTCCAGAATCGTCTGGAAGAGGGGAGTCATGTCCTTCGGCTTGTCGCCCAGGTGCTTCATCATGTAGCCGTCGCGGCCGGAGCCGTAGACCACGGGCGCGTCGAACTGCTCCTCGGTGGCGTTCAGTTCGAGGAGGAGTTCCTGGACCTTGTCGTACATCTTCTTCGGCTCGGCGTTCTCCCGGTCGATCTTGTTGATGACGATGATCACCTTGAGCCCGTGCTGCGAGGGCCTTGCGAAGGACGAAGCGGGTCTGGGCCTGGGGGCCGTCGTAGGCGTCGACGACCAGAAGGACGCCGTCGACCATGCGCAGGGCCCGCTCGACCTCGCCGCCGAAATCGGCGTGTCCGGGGGTGTCGACGATGTTGATCGTCTTGTCGTGCCAGTGGACGGCCGTGTTCTTGGCCTTGATCGTGATGCCCTTCTCCTTCTCGAGGTCCATCGAGTCCATGGCGCGCTCCTGCGACCTGCTGGTTCGCACGGAAAACGCCGCCCTCCTTGAGGAGCTTGTCCACAAGGGTCGTCTTCCCATGGTCGACGTGGGCAATAATGGCGATATTGCGAATGTTCTGGTTCACGTTTGACGATCCTTTGCGCATGGAGACATGGAAAAGGGGATCAAAGTGAACCCCGGGAGGCGGCGATGCAAGCTCCGTCCAGACGGCGAAGGCGGAGGCTCCGTATCCGGCTGTCCCGCCTTCGCCTTGCGCTTCGGCGGGGTGGGCATCGGATTCCGTGGGCCCCGCCTTCGCGCGATGCGCTTTGGCGGGGTGGGCATCGGATTCCGATGCCCACAAATAATTGGCCCCGGAACCTTTCGGTCCCGGGGCCAAATTTGGGGGTGGGTGCTCGCCACGCACTCTTTCCCGTCGCACACATTGGGCGCTCTCGCTTTCGCGGGCCGTATGCTCCCCGACGCCACTCTTCGCGGCATGCGAAGATATCGATCTCATGGCGGGATCGCTCCGACCGTTGCCGGCTGGAGTCTATTGAGTGAGGCCTCTTCGCCCAGTTCGGTCGCCCCCTGCCGGGGGCGGCGCGCCGGACGTGGTGCAGACACGCCTACAAGTTGCGTGATCTTTCGCGTCGGCACCGTTGCCACGGGGACGGCGCCGGCTTTTGGCCGACCGTTTGCCCCGCGTTACGGGTCTGACCTCTTAACTCTCAGGCTGCGTTCGCTTTGCAGTTGGGTGACGCGGTTTTTCACGCCGCCCAATTGAGGAGGTTTCACGGGCTTTGCCTGGCCCGCTCGCTCCCCGCCGCCCCGCCTCCCTTGCGCGCCCGCTCCGTTTTTACCGGTCCGGGCCTTTTGGCGGGGTCGTCCCGCCGGGAAACGCGACTGCGTTCTGGTCTGCGCAGTAGCAGCCATAACCCTCTGGGTAACTGCGTCGGCGCCCGGTTCGAAACCTCCCGTGCGCCTGACTCGGCTCGAGCGCGGTTTCTAATCGCGCCTTGCCGCTCAGCTCCTGAGTTCATGTCACTGACCGGTCATGACACCGGCCAGAGGAGCTGGTGATATTGCCTTTCGACCGCGGTATTGCCCGCGCCGAAGGGGATGGCGGCACCAGCTGCCACCGTCCTTTCCCCGGTCGCCCGGGATTATCCCAGTCGTGCTTTCGGCGGGTTTTTCAGGCCGCCGCGCTGCGACTGTTCTATCAAGGAACGTGGCGAAGTTGATGCACGCCACTCCTGAAGGAAAGCGTTTCTTATGCACAATCTCTTCACCGCCTTCATCGGTGAATAACTTGGCAGCAATCTGATTCACAGGTTGTTCACATCAAAGTGCTGGACGTTCGTTGCCGAAGGGGGCTCTCGTTCCTCTGAGATTGCCGACTCATTCGACGTCTCCAGTCTCCGCCGTCGCGACAGCGATGCGGAGACTGCCACGTCGTAAACCCGCGTCCAGCGGGTTGAAGACGGGCGAAGCATCATCAACGGCTCCGCCTTGGTCGGTGCCCTTTGGGCAGCCGAGGTCACAATTGGCGGTACCCGAAGAGGAACGAGAGCCCCTTTCGGCAGCGAACACAAGCGCTTGCGCCCTGCGCCGGATTTTGCGGCCATTGTCTTGTCGATGACGAACCGCGACCTGCCGATCTACGAACTTGAGTCCGCCTTTGTCGCAGCGGTCCGCGACTGGGGCCGGGTCATCGTGCAGGCGCCGACGGGTTCGGGAAAATCGACGCAGATGCCCCAGATGCTGCTCAGCCACGGTTTGCTTGGCGAGAAGGGAGAGGTCGTCGTCCTCCAGCCGAGGAGGATCGCGGCCCGGCTCCTCGCCAAGCGGGTGGCGGAGGAGGTGGGCTCCCCGCTCGGTGAAACCGTGGGCTACCAGATACGGCTCGAGTCTCGGGTGAGCGGGAAAACGCGCATCCGGTTTGTGACGGAGGGCATCCTGCTGCGGCAGATGTCATTCGATCCGCTTCTGCGCGGGGTGAGCGCCGTCGTATTCGATGAGTTTCACGAGCGGCACCTCTACGGCGACATCTCGCTTGCCCGGGCCAGGCAGATCCAGGC
>CAVVGS010000010.1:0-174972 GCA_963747795.1 uncultured Verrucomicrobiae bacterium | reverse complement strand
GTGAGAAGTTTCGTTCCTGCAACGAAGCAGGCTCCTCTCCTTGTCCTTCGCGATCGCTCCACCTCTGCGTCCATGTTCAGCTTCCAGTTCGATCGCCTGCCACTGCGCCTGAAGGGCTTCGGGGTAGGAACCCTCCTGCATGCAGGGCGTACAAGAAGATCAAATGTTGCTGATTAATGTCTCTGGAACAGAAACCCCAGCTTTCTCAGGACTTCTCGCATTATCGTGCGAATGACTGGCGCACGCATCCGGCATCTTTATAGGCTGCCACAAACTTTACCAGGTTCACTTTAACGATAAACAGATGGTGGACGCTCGGGCTCCAAACTTCAACCTCAATCAACGACGACCTTGTTTCGCCTGACCCAGTAGGTTGTCCCATTCCCCGGACCGGACATCCTTATCCAGTATGATTTTGATGCGACCTGCGGAAACACCTCGGTCCATCGTACTTTCACCTCGGCAGCTACTGCACGATCAGACTTACTTAGATACGCTGTGTCAGCAATCCGATCAGACGCGACCTCTCCCAGGCATCTTTGGCATCAACTCCAACAGGCGCATTTGCGGGTCCCGGAACTGTTCCTGATGATGTCCCTGGCTGCATGGTGACTCTGCCACCTCCACCAAGTGGGGGTGTTGGGCCGCCCGGTTGGACTGGCGGTCGAACGGCCGGGCGGGTCTGACTGAAACTGGAGGTGCATACCCCGCCTACCACTGGGTCTATCTCATTTGTTGGGCTATTGCTGACAAAGCGATACTGGTTGCTGTCCCCTCCACCAAAGCCCAGCGAATCCAGTCGGTTCCAGCGCATCATTCTCGGGCTGTATTCTGGTTGGCCCAAGCGCAGCGTGCCCGTCGCCCGGTCCAGTTCCCCTCCCTGGAACGACAGCCTTCCTGCCGCCGTCTGGTTCGTATCCGCGGCGATGCTGCCAAACGCATCGTAATCGAGTTGCGCCAGCACAGAGCCGTTGCTGCCTTGCACCAGCCGCACCGAACTGAGGTGATCGCTCAACAGGAACCCCACACCCGAAGCATCCACCCGCGCCAGCCAGCGATCAGGTTCACCGACGCCAGCCAGATAGCGCGTCGGCACGACCGCGCGTCAACTCCTGTTCGCAACCAGCGTTCCCGCCCCGTCGTAAACAGATCTTCCCGCGCGGTGGTCCCTGACTCAGTCCGTCACCCACGGTGCGGTTACCGAAGACATCATAGGTATAGCTGATCGGCCGAAGAACGGTGCTGTCCGCAGCAGTCTGCACAGCGGAAAAGTCCGCCGGTTGGTATTGTCGTAACCGTATGTCCAGGTGGTGCCGTCGGCGATATTCGCCTTGCTGATGAGGTCGCCCACCGCGTCGTAACTGTAGTTCCACACCCCATCCGAGAGCAACTGGTTGTCCGGGCCGATGACCACACCTGTTCCGGGGTTGCCGTTGGCGTCCCAGGTGAAATTCTGGCTCCCCGCCTGCGTCAACTGGCCGCTGGCGTCATACGCATACGCTGTTGTCACCCCGTTGTCAGTCTCCGAGGCGAGCCTGCCGTCGGCATCATAGCTGTAAGAACTGGCCAGCAGGTTGGCAGAGGCATCCTGGCTGACAATGCAGACCAGCAGACCACCGTCGTAGCCATAAACGTGCTGCCCACCAGCACCGTCCCCGCCACGTCGGCAGGCGCCTCTCGCTGACCACGTTGCCTGCCGGAATGAAACTGAGTTCACACGCAACTGGCTGCTGCTGTCCTGATAGGTCTTGCTTACAGCCGCCGCCATCGTACACGAGATAGTCAGCCCACCCTGCGAATCCGCAATGCTCACCACGTTGCCGTCAGCGTCGTAACCGTAGGTCAGCGTCAAAACCGTGGTATCTGTCCGCGTGAGCAGGCGATTGCCGTCATAGGTCATCGTGTAAGTGCCCGCGTTGCCGCCGGCACTCACCAGGTTGCCATCGGCGTCGTAAGCGTAAGTGAGGATGTTGGCGACACTGCTCATCGGTGTTGAACCACGTCTCGCTCACCAGCCGATCGCCGTCGTAGACGAGAAATCCTCCTCCCAACCGCATCCGTCACCAGGGTGAGGTCGCCCGCAGCATCATAAGTCTTCGTCGTCGTGCGGACCACCTGCCCGTCGGACTGGTCGTCACCGTCTCGCTGACCACCATGTCGCCATCGTAAACGTCCGCGGCGACGTCGCCCACCGCATCGGTCGTGGTCAGCACGTTGCCGTTGGTGTCGTAACTGTAACCCAGTGAACTGACCACCACTCCGCTGGAGCTGGTGACCACTTTGCGAATGAGGTTGTCACCGTCCCAGGTGTTGGTGGTGACGGTGCCGGTGCTGTTGGTGCCGGCCAATTCCTGGCTGGCCCTGCTTGAGGTGATCGTCTGCGACGAGATCACCCACCTGCGTAGTCGGTGACCACGCTGCTGACGACGAGGTTGCCGTCGTAAGTGTTCGTGGTCGTGTTCCCGTCGCCATCCGTGCTCGTCAACACGTTGCCGTCGGCGTCGTAGGTCCAGCTCTGCCGGTTGATGACCGCTCCGTCGCTGTCGGTGGTCACAAGGTTCTAGCTGTCCGTGCAGAATGCCGTGCGCAACTCGATCGATCCAGACGACGCCGTGAGCCGACGCAGCGGGCCTTAGCATCGGTCACGGAGCCGACGAGGTGCCGGCAGAGGCATTCCAGACCGACACGCCGACGATGACGAGGTGCTGACCGCGTTCAGGGATTACCTGCGTCGAGAGGTTGGCGAACATGCCGTTCGGCTGCTGGATCGTCGGCTGGATGGCGTGTCGCTGAGGCAACTTGCCGATGACGAGAGCTTCGGCCTCAGCGGTTGGGGCTTGCGGAGGCTCACCCAGCGGGTCCGTGAAGCCGCCCTGGTGTTTGCAAGGCGGCAGGGTGATGAAGGCTTCCCGCTGGCGGTTGAGCGGCTATTACCGACTCGCCAGGAGGGAAGTTTCTGCTGGTCGCGGCCTTGGCGGCTGCTGGCCAGATAGGCTGGCCGGTCTGGAGTCCCGGCCTCTGCGTCAGGACAGCAGGAGTCCCACGAACAAGGAGAGGCACGAAGGGTGGAAGAGTCCCAGGTTGGGTAGCAGTCACACCACCTTTTCTCCAACCGAGATAACCAGATCCTGAGAATGCTCCCTGGCCCGTGCCGTGGCCCGCAAGGACGTGCTGATCCCCGGCGGCAGCAGCCTCCCACACGTCTCCCAAAACGCGGCCTTGGCCGGCTGGAAGGGCTTGCGTGGACAGGAGATGCCGGCGGGGCTGACGTGGATACAGAAGCGGTCAGTTGCTTTCCCACCAGCGAGGCGGCTCGTCATCATGGGGGTCAGGCTGGCTCTTGGTCGTCGTCAGGCTTTCGGTCCGGATCACGTCGCTGGCTCGAAGATCTTTTATTCGCTTGCAACCCGCTGGAGTTATGAGCGGCGCGCCCTTGGCGACGAAGCCTATGATGGGGTAGTTGGGGCGTGGCTGGTCAGACACTGCTGGTTCTCCCAGGTTCAGGTGGTACACCACTTCCTCTTCGCCATCACTCTTGGCTCCGGGCAAATCAGCGGCATTGACCCAGCCCTGGCCCTCGATGAAGAACGGGTGGTCATTGGTCGTGCGGATGAACTTGCCGTCGACGCACCAGCACGATGCGCTTGCGAATCGGGAACATGAAGATATCGCCTTTCCATGCTTACCGCTCACTTCAGCGAGCGAAGATGCTCCACCAGCTTCTCGTAGCGTTCCTTGTCGTCGTCGTCGAAGTTACGGATTCGTCGACGCCGCTCTACCAGCTTGTCAAAGTCTGGGTTCTGGGCCAGGTGGGCGAGGATGACAGCAGACCTGGCGTACCAGAACAGCCACGAACCCCAGCCCTCCATCCCCCATACCTGCTGCGGTTCTTTTCCCTGGTTCATCAGCCGATCCAGCTCTTCACGCTCCCGACGGCTGTCGAGGAACGGAAGGATGTTGTTGGTGATGTATGGGGCCAGTTTTATCAACCGCCTGTTGAATTTGTGGCGTCGTCATAGACCGTGAAACGATCCAAGCGCGCACCAACGGCCTTCAGGTTGATGACGTAGTATCAGAACAGTTACTGGTATTCAGGGAGAACACCAGAAAACATGTTGGAAATCGCCTCGACAGCTTCAACTCTGATGCTGAGGCCGAGAGCAAACTCATACGGAGCGCACGTCTCAACAGAGGAGCGAACACCATTTGCCGATCCCATCAACCTCCCGCATGAACCCGTCCACGTCGTTGTCGAGCTTCTCAAAATGGTATCCTGCTGGTATTCAGGAGTTCACCTAGTTGGGCGATGCAGTTCGTCCTCGATTGGATTGTCGCTCGATTTCGTCTCCCCAACAGTGGTGGTGAGCATCTACTCGTCGGTGTGTCAGCACTTGCTGTTCAGCAATGGTTCCGTTGCAGCGATCCACCAGGTTCGGCGGCGATCTTCCAGTGGCCGGGTTCTCCATGAATCTCGATTCCAGAAACCTTGATCGACTTACCAGGCTGCACGCCGAGGTCATTCGCACTCTTCCCCTTCGGCATGAATTCCAGTTGGGATCGCACCTTTGGATCAGCGAACCAATCAAACACGACCTGCTGGGATTCAGTCAGCCTCGACTTCAGAGAGCCGGTGGTCAAGTTCGTGTTCACGCTATGCTTCGCATCGAGAAGCACCGCAGGGCTTACGCATACCACAGAGGGAGGAGGAAGGCAAGGGGGTTGGACTTGTGGAGGGAGGCGCATAAGTTGAGGAAGGATCGGAGGTTGTCAGGGAGAGAGAGCAATGATCTTGAGGCTCCCGCCTCGGCGCGTCGGTTGCGGTTCCTGCGGTTCCTGCGGTTAACTTGCTGGAAGTACCGCTTTCGTTGGCGGTGTTTCCGGAGGTGCACCGCCTCCTGAGGCACTTTCCAGGAGAGTCCACTTCCCGAGAAACTGTCCCGATGCCGACTCCTCGGCTGGACATTGGCGAATCACTTTGAAATGTTGCCCGATCCTCGGCATCCCGATCACCGGGAGCACCACAGGCTGGTTGACATCCTGATGATCGCCTTGTGGCTGCCACCTCCGGCGCACCCGGAAGTGTATATTGCCCAGTTCGGCGTCAGCAAAGAGGCCTGGGTCCGGGTCCCTCGGTCTTGAGTTTGCCGAACGGGATCCCTCCCACGACACCTTCAACCGCGTCTTCTCCGCTTTCGAAACCCCAGGCGTTTCAGGACTGCTTCACCGACTGGCTCAATGCCGTCTGGCAAGACAAGGGCATCAGCCACATCGCCATTGATGGCAAGTCGTTGCGCGGGACACATGTGGTCGAATTTCCACCTGCTTGCATCTGGTCAGCGCCTGGCAAACTCCAGCAACGCCTGAAGCTGGACCAGATCGTCGTTCACGGCAAGAGCAACGAGATCACGGCTATCCCTGAAGTATTCAGCATGCTGGAGTTGAAAGGGGCGTTGGCGAGCATCGACGTCATTGGTTGCCAGAAGAACATCGCTGAGCAGATCCGCAAGGACGGAGGGGATTACCTGTTGGCGTTGAAGGCCAACCAACCGAAACTGCACGCTGCGGTGGTGGCTTACTTTCGAGCAAGCGTTCCAGAGGACTTTGGAGGGCTGAAGCATGGATTTATTGTGACCGAGGAGGACAATCGATGGCGGCAGGAGGAGAGAGTGTACACGGTGCTGCACACCTACTGGGCTGGACACACAGGCGGAGTGGAAGGATCTCATTTGTGATTCAAGTGGTCAGAACGCGCGCAAGGGCAAGGAGACTGTCGAGGTGAGTTATTACATCAGCAGCAGTCGGCAGAACCGAAGGTCTTCGCCGACGGCATTCGTGGGCACTGGGCATCGAAAACGGTCAGCACTGGAGTCTCCAATGTCATCTTCCGCGAAGACGAGCGCCGCATGCGCCGCGAACGCTCCCGTCAACCTCGCCTGGCTGTGCAAAATGGTTCACTCCTCCGCCAGGAAGACAGCAAGGGCAGCATCACTTCCAAATGCTTCCGCGCTGCCCTCGATGACGCCTTCCGGCTCAAAGTCGTCAATCTCTCCAAGACTAGTATGCGTTGACCCTGACAAGCACCGCCCTCCTGGCTTGTTCACCAGGTCGTCAATGCGAATCGTCTCGACCTGCCTTGTCGCCTTGTTCGTCACTGAAGCTCGAATCTGTTCGGCAACGGTCACTCCTGGGTTGCTGGCTTTCAACCCTGCCGTGACGTTGACTTCATGCTGCTGCCACGGGAGAGGGGCTGGCTGCCCGGCGTCGGGGGCTGCGTGGCCTTCAAGTTGTTGATGAATCCTGTCAGCCTGCCATCGTCATCTCGATAAGGACGATTGCCGAGCCGGCCATTCAGTCCGCTTGGCCGCTGTTTGAGCAAGGTAGTCCTCCTTGAAACCCTTCCAATCTGGAGTGGCGGTGTCGAGTTTGGTATTTACGCGATGCGGTCAGCATTGTTGTGGGAGGAACCCTTCCATTGAGCATGGCGTCGAGGAACTGAGCCTCGTCGCACAGGTTATGCGCCCAAACCGAGAACCCCCAACTTGTATCCCCGACGAAGTAGGCAACGACAGAATCGGCGACACGGACATTGTACACGGTGGTCACGCCGACAAGGTCTGACACGGCCTCAACGGGAACCGATCGCCCATCGTGGGAAGAAGCAGGTCACCAGGAAGTTCCCCAGCTATCCGCCAGCCTCGTCCTGCGTGAAGAACGGGTGCTCCACCGTTGTCTGGATGTCCCTGCCATTCACCCTGACCTCGATGAGGGGAGCCATCCTCAACGAACTTCTCCTCCACCACCTTGGCTTCCGGCTCCGCATCTGGAAGTCCTTCCAGGACGGGCCAGCACCAAATCGCCCACTCGCAAGTCCTCGATTAACAGCCTACCATCTGGGCGTGAGTATCGGGGCCTCCAGCAGCGAAAACACCCTCCGCTATTCGCCACTACGGGGACCTGCAGAATCAAGGTAACTCACGAACTTCTCCCAGGGGCCTCGGTTTCCCTTCCGCTTCGAGTACACGTAGGCGTCTCACCGTGTTCGCAGTCGTTTCCGGCGCGACATGCTCGGCCCTGACTGAATGCCCACCGTCGGCAAGACGAGCCTTCAGCTGAACCGCAACTTCGTCACCTCACCTGCCCCTTCAAGGGCAACACCTTCAATTGCTATCCAGAGTGCGATGCCGAGATACTTCCCCTTTTCACGTGCTGGTAAATCCTCTGCTGCCTTTACAGCACCAAGAGCGATGTCAACCGCCTGACGCAGTTTACCCTTCAGCTTGGCAGTATCATGGGTGTACAGCGATTGAATCACTTCGAATTGCTGTTCACCGAACTCCTCCACAAGAGCTTGAATGGCCGCCCCCGTCTCGCCGTACTTCTTGCGCATTGCCTCTGCAATTTTTTGTTCTTGCCACCTTTCCGGTGTACAACCATCTGCTCAACGCGTACGCAAACTTGAGGCCATCACCTACGAACTCAACATATCTTTTGGCCTCCGCCGAGCCCTGTCAATCACACCTAACCCAACCTGGGTGTGATCGTTTTGCAGTACTGAAGTGCTCGGTCTGCTAACGTCTGCCGAAAGTTCGCTTGCGGCACGTCCATTCCCCAGAGCGGTAACTGTCGGCGAACCATTGCTTCGTCTTCCAGTTGGTGCAAACCCGTGGAGGATACAGTAAGATCAGCATTGCCTGATTCTTGTTATCGCGATTGAGTAAGGCCAGCATGAGAGACTGGTCGCGTTGGTTATCGCTCTGTCTCGCCTGCTCGTACAAGCGTTCCGGCGAGAAAGGGATTAGAAGTACAAAGCCGCGCTGCCCATGGAACGGATAGATGCCGCCGGGCAGCTCCGATTGGTTCAGTCTTTAAACCCCGAATGGCAAGATACTTCTGCGATCCATCCTGTATCCACCAAAGGCACAACTAAAAACTGCCCACTCGGGTCAGTTGCATCAGTGGGCCCGTTGCCAACAAAGCGATACTGGTTGCTATCGCCTCCTCCAAATCCCAGCCGAATCCAGCCGCTTCCATCAACACCACCTCTGGACTGTATTCCCGCGCCCTGAAGTGCAAAGCGCGCCAGTGGCCCGAATCCAGTTCCTCCTTCCTGGAACGACAACCTCCCTGCCTCCGTCTGGTTCGTATCCGTGGTGACGCTGCCAAACGCATCGTAATCCATCTGCGCCAGCACAGAACCATCGCTGCCCTGCACCAGACGCACCGAACCGAGGTGATCGCTCAGCAGGAACTCGGTCCCCAGATATCGACCCGCGCGAGCCAGCGATCCGGGAAACCCCACCCCAGCCACATATGCGTCTGCACTACCCAGAATGAATTCCTGTCGCAACCAGCGTCCCCGCCCCGTCGTAAACATATTTCCGCGCGGCGGTCCTGACCAGTTCGTTACCGTCTCGCCGATCCGGTCACCCAAGACATCGAAGGTATAGTTGATCTGCTGAAAGAACAGTGCCGTCCGCAGCAAGTCCGCACAGCGGAAGTCTGCTGGTTGGTATTGTCGTATCCGTACCTCCAGGTGGTGCCGTCGGCGATATTCACCTTCTGATGAGGTCGCCCACCGCGTCATAGCTGTAGTTGCCAGGTGCCGTCGGAAGAGCAACTCGTTGTCTGAGCCGATGGCCACGCCTGCTCCGTTGGGTTGCCGTTGGCGTCCCAGGTGAACGTCTAGCTTCCCGCCTGGATGAATTGCCCGTTGGTGTCATAGGCTGAAGTTCCTCGTCACCCCGCTGTCTGTCTCCGAGGCCAGCCAGCCGGCAGGCCTCGTAGCTGTAAGAGTAGTTGGCCAGCACGTTGGCATCGGCATCCTGGTTGGACGATCGAGACCGCGAGCCACCGTCGTAGCCGTAATGCGGTCCTCCCCGCCAATCCGTCCCGGCCACGTCAGCGTAGCGCCTCTGGCTGACCACGTTGCCGGCCGGATCATAGGTGAAATCCACACGCAACTGGCTGCTGCTGTCCTGGAAGGTCTTGCTGACCACCTGGTTGCCGTCGTACACGAATGGGTCAGCCCGCCCTGCGAATCGGGAATGCTGGTCACGTTGTCGTCGGCGTCGTAGCCGTAGGTCAGGGTCAACCCGGGGGATCCGTCTGCGCGAGCAGACGGTTGCCGTCATAGGTCATCGGTGTACGCGCCCGCATTTCGTCGCTGTCGCTCCACCATGTTCCCGTCAGCATCGTAAGTGTAACTGAGGACGTTGGCGACGCTGCCATCGGCGTTGAACTCACGTCTCGCTCACCAGCCGATCGCCGTCGTAACCGTAAGTGATCCTCCTCCTGTTCGGATCTGTGTCACCGAGGTGAGGTTGCCGACAGCAATCGTAAAGTCTTCGTGGTGGTGCGGACCACCAGCCCGTTGGCTGCCGTCGCCGTCTCCATCCTCGCTGGTCAACAGGTTACCAGCCCCGTCGTAAAGGTTTTCGAGACCAGCGAGGATGTTGCCGCTCAGATCCGCGACCACTTCCGTCAGCACGTTGCCATCGCCATCGAGCGTCTGCCTCGTCTTCGTCCCCGTGCCATCCGTCGCACTCAACTGGTTGCCGTCCTTGTCGTAAGTGTAGACCTCCACGCTGATCTGGGTGCCGTCTCCTGCTGCGCACCGTTGTCGTCAACAGTAGGTTGTCCACACTGTAAGTGTTCGCCGTCACGTTGCCGTCGCCGTCCTGGTCGTCAGGTTGCCTGTGCTGGCATACGTGTTCACCTGTGAACTCAACACGTTCCCTGAACCGTACTTCACCACGATCGTCAACACCTGGCCTGCATTGTCATACGTCTGTAACGTCACCGTCACCAGCCTCGTTGGTGCTCCCCCTTCGGTTACCGTCCAGGTCTAACTTCTCGTCTGCGAACTGATCAGCCTCCCATCAACATTCCGTAAAGTCTTGAGCAGTTTGGCTGTTGCATGCTGGTCTGTCGGCGTACCGCCAAATCAAGCGGGCTTCCTCACTGCTTCAATGAGTGGATCTACCTCTGTTATCAAGCAAATCCTGATATCTTCAGTGCCATTTTCGGCAGCTCCATGTAGGGCAGTGTAGCCATTTTCTCCTTTCAGATTCACATCGTGACCTAATGCAATAGCCTGCTTAACTTGAGCCACATTGCCAACTAACGCCCAATATTCAACCTCGTTGGCACGTATCATATCAATTGCTCCTTCATTACGGCTTTATCAGCATCAGCATGCCTCAATTGTTTTGGATTTTTTATTATATAAGCATCCCACAATTTCTCAAACTCGGAAACTAGTTCGTAGTATTTTTGACCATAAGGGTTCCTACGGCAACAACCTTCTGCCTTGCTTTGTGGAAACACCAGGGTCACGCATACCACAGAGGGAGGAGGAAGGCAAGGGGGTTGGACTTGTGGAGGGAGTGCATAAGTTGAGGAAGGATCGTAGGTTGTCAGGAAGAGAGAGCAACGACGTCGAGGCCCCCCGCTCGTGCGTCGGTCGCGGTTCCGCGGTTCCTGCGGTTAACTTGCTGGAGTATCCTAACTCTTTCGTTGGCGGTGTTTCCGGAAGGTGCATCGCTCCCTGAGGCAATTTCCCAGGAGAGTCCACTTCCCGAAGAAACTGTCCCGATGCCTACTCTCGGCTGGACATTGCGCATCACTTTGAAGGATTGCCCGATCCTCGGCATCCCGATTACCGGCACCAGGCCGGCTTGGATACATCCGACGATCGCTCTCTGCCTGCGCCGTCATCTCTGGGGCCAACTTGGGTGGGCATCGCCCAGTTCGGCGTCAGCAAAGAGGCCTCGTTGCGGTCCTCGGTTTGGAGTTTGCCCAACGGATCCCTCCCACGACACCTTCAACCGCGTCTTCTCCGCTTTCGCAACCCCAGGCGTTTCAGGACTGCTTCACCGACTGGCTCAACGCCGTCGGCAAGACAAGGGCAACATCAGCCACATCGCCATCGATGGCAAGTCGTTGCGCGGGACACGTGGCTCAGATCAGCAATACGACGAATCAGTACAACAACAGCGCCATTGCTTCTGCGCACGGTGGCGGGGCTGGTCCGGCTGACCCGAGGCCGGCTCGATCTGGCGGGGGGCGATCGCGGAATTGACGATCGGCGAGCAGGCCCACTATCTCGGCCACCTGGATGCGCTGAAACCGGCGCTCACCGTCGGCGAGAACCTCCGCTTCTGGTCGGGCTTTTTCGGCACCGCGGCCGACGTCCGGCAACCTCTTGCCACGGTCGGGCTTGACGCGCTCATCGGCCTGCCCGCCGCCTACCTTTCCGCAGGCCAGCGGCGGCGGCTTTCGATCGCCCGGCTTCTCGCCGTGAAGCGCCCGGTCTGGCTCCTCGACGAGCCGACCAGCACGCTCGACGCCGCGGCACAGGAGCAACTCCGGCGTCTCATGCGCGCACACCTCGCCGACGGCGGCCTCATCGTCGCGGCGACCCATGGCGCGCTCGGGCTCGACGGCGCCAAGGAGTTGCTGCTCGATCCAGCCAAGACGTCCGCGCGCTGCGGCCGTTCCCTCACCGCTTGAGGGAGTTCAGTCGATGATCCCGCTCGCCGCGATCCTCGTCCGCGACATGCGGATCGCCGATGCGCGTCGGCGGCGGCGCGCTGATCGGCGTGCTGTTCTTTCTGGTCGTGGTCACGCTGATGCCGTTCGCGGTCGGGCCCGATCTCGCGCTGCTCACGCGCATCGGCCCGGCGATCCTCTGGCTCGCGGCGCTGCTGGCAAGCCTGCTGGCGCTCGACCGGCTGTTCGCCGGCCGATCACGAGGACGGCTCGCTCGATCTGATCCTGATGGGCCGCGCGCCGCTGGAACTCGTCGTGGCGGTTAAGGGTCTGGCGCACTGGCTGACGACCGGCTTGCCGCTTGTCATCGCCGCGCCGCTGATCGGACTGTTTCTCAACCTCGACGCGCCGGCCGACGCGGCTCTGGTGCTGACGCTCCTGGTCGGCACGCCGGCGCTGACCTTCATCGGCCTGATCGGCGCCGCGCATCGCGGTGACGTTGCGCCGCGGCGGACTGCTGGTCGCGGTGCTCGTCTTGCCGCTGACGGTTCCGGTGCTGATCTTCGGCGTCGCCGCGGCCAATGCGGCCGTCGTCGGGCCGGTGCCGTTCGGCACGCCGTTCACGATCCTTTGCGCGCTGACGCTGGTGAGCCTGGTGGTCGGGCCGTTTGCCGCCGCCGCCGCCCTGCGGCAGGAGATGGAATAGCCGGATTGCGAAATCGAAAGCGCGGCTTATCGGATGGCCGGACAGGCCAGCGGATTTGAGCATGATCCGACAAGGCTTGCCCGGACGTGATCCGGGGTGGATACCGGTTTCCGAAGTGGACACGTCCGGACGAGGAACTGCCCATGGCCTCTGATCGATCTCGCCAATCCGACGCGGTTCTTGAGCTTCGCCAACCGCGCCATCCCGTGGCTCAGCGGGCTGACGCTGCTTGTCGTTCGCCTTCGGCATCAATCAGGCGCTGATCGCGCCGGACGACTATCAGCAGGGCGCGACCGTCAAGATCATGTTCATCCACGTGCCCGTCGCCTGGCTCGGCATGCTCGGCTGGGGGGTGATGAGCGTCGCCGCGCTCGGCACGCTGGTCTGGCGCCATCCGCTGGCCGACGTCGCCGCCAAGGCGGCAGCGCCGATCGGCGCCGCGTTCACGCTCCTGTGCCTCGTCACCGGTTCGCTGTGGGGCCGGCCGATGTGGGGCACCTATTGGGTGTGGGACGCGCGGCTGACGTCGGTGCTGGTGCTGTTTCTGCTCTATCTCGGCGTCATCGCGCTGTGGCGCACGGTCGAGGATCCGTCGCGCGCGGCGCGCGCCGCGGCGATCCTCACGCTGGTCGGCGCGATCGATCTGCCGACGACAGCCACGAACTGACGAAGTGAAGAAAAAAAAACCAAAAAAAAAAAAAAAAAAAAAAAAAAAATAATCTCCGTGATTAATCATCATAATTATTTCAATTAATGAAGCCTTTTTTTTTTGTGCTTTCTAAAATTATTGATAAGGCTGTTCCAAAAAAATCGGGACAAATTCAAATGCTTATATCTCCTACACGGATCATCCGATTTCTATTATATTTTGCAGTTATGAACTAACAATATGTGAAAATATGTGTACCAAATTTCATGTGATTTGGTAGTACCAAACGCGAGATATGGCGATTTGAATTGGAGGAATAAAAAAGGGCGCTTCCAAGCTGCAAATAGAGCATGCGTGCGCCGAGCGATAGCCCTATATAGTGCATTCTCGTGAACTGGGTAGACATGACGTCACTGTTGTAGGCCGAAGCTGCTGCAATACGCAGCGTATAATTGGGTCATTATTTTTGAAAAATGGTGTTTTCTCAAGTTTGGAGCGTTCTCCGAGAGCGAGTCTATCGCAGCCATATTCGTGACGTTGAACATCTGAAGGTGCGTCTCGTGGAGGAGTGGAGAATGTTCAGTCAGAACATCGTCGATACAGCAGTCAAGCAGTGGCGTGTTCGACTCAAAGCCTGTGTGAAATCCGTCGGTGGACACTTTCGAGCATCAACTCTCATAGCACGGTGAATGCAGTAAATTTATGATAACATTACATTGAAATGCAATAATATCAATTTTCTATTTGCGGCTTGGAAGCGCCCTTTTTTATTCCTCCAATTCAAATCGCCATATCTCGCGTTTGGTACTACCAAATCACATGAAATTTGGTACACATATTTTCACATATTGTTAGTTCATAACTGCAAAATATAATAGAAATCGGATGATCCGTGTAGGAGATATAAGCATTTGAATTTGTCCCAATTTTTTTGGGACAGGGTGTATATTTTTTATTATAATATTTTTTATTTGTATATTTGCTTCAAATTCTGCGCGCATGCTGCACGATTTGTTGTTTTGTTGTTTTACAGCGAAGGTGTTCGCCGTGTAGACACCTGAAGAACGCTGGTGTTCGTAAGTACGCGTTCAACAGCATACAGGTCCTCGCCCTGCCGAAGCTCTATCGGCCGCCCAGCGGGACTTACGGCACGAATCGTGTCACAGCCGACGGGGTTTTCTGATCCTAGGGGGATTTGTTCAATGTTGTGCGCACGCAGGAGACAGCGACTGAGCCAAGCGGGAAGAACAGGCGCCATTGCTTGGCCTTATCCAGATCCGCAATGGCGTGGACCGCATCGCCAGTCGCGATCTCGGCATCACCCCGCAATTCATAGGCTTTGGCCAAATCCGGCTTTACCCTGATCGCCTCGGTCTCATCGGCGATAGTGCCGGTAAAATTCTTCAACGCCATACGCGCGAAACCACGGTTGCAAAATGCATCGGCAAAACCCGGGTTTAGAGCTATTGCCCTGCTGTAGTCGGCGATTGCGCCCTCGTGGTCGTTCTTCTTGTCCTTGGCCAGCCCCCGGGCGTTGTACGCATTCAGGAATTCAGGCGCCAAGGCAATTGCACGGTCGAAATCCGCTACCGCGCCATCGTAGTCAGCCAATGCCATTTTGCCCTCTCCTGCCACGTACCATTTTGCAGCGGCGCTTCCGACATCGTGTCTACTTGACCCGGTGGCACAGCCGGCGACCAGCAACACCCCGCCTGAGACGGCGAAAAAGGATATACGGCGGGCGATTTTCCCAAGAAATCTCGCGGCTTCGCTGGCGGTCATCGATTTGCCGCCAATTGGAATGCCGCCGGCTGACGCAAGGCAAGAGCGCGTTAAAACCTCTCAGAAGGAGTCGCCCTCAGTCCGCTCGGTCCCGCGCAAAGGAAATCGCACTTTACTCAGAGTCGCGCAAAGTACCGGGACTTGGGCAGGAACAGGAAAATAACGCTCGTCACTTGATTGTGACGATCTGCGCTCCAAAGCCCTCAGCCTCGACCTTGACAGTGTCACCGGGAACCAGCCACCTCGGTTCAAAAGCATGCCCTCGGTCAACAACCGGCCTGTAGCGGGTAATCTGGCCGGACCTGTCCACGGTGACCGTCCAGGACATAGGGACTGGGCCCTGATTGTAGATCAAAGCCCCGTATCCCGGGGTGATGGCGTGCCGGTCGACGAGGACGCGAATGGGAAGCACCCTTGTACCCTCCTTGTCGAAAAGGACGAAGCCAAGGATTAAGCCTAGAACAACGACGATGGCGATTAGGCCGCGATTTATCTCATTTGCATTCATGGTATGGGGAGTGGATTGACAGGGGATTTCTGAACTTTCACCTTGAGCCTATACGGCCGCAGCCTCGGGAAATTGCACGGCTCGGCAAAATTGGCGGCCCGGAATCGGTTTCCGAGGGTCGCCAATGAGTCCGTCTTGAACTCGTTGGCGGCGGCGCGCTCCGAAGTCATCATGATTTCTGCGTACCTTGTCCCCGGCAAGGACGGCATGGCGCTGTTCGACGACCTCCACCAGCGGGCGATCGCAATGCGCTTGCTGACCAATTCGATGGAATCCAGCTCCTATGCGTCGCCATTCGCCGGCTATCTCCACTACCGCCGCGCGCTGCTGGCCGACAAGGTGCAGCTCTACGAAATCCGCGACCTGCCCGGCAACGTGCGCGGCACCGGCCAGAACACACAGATGTCGAGCTACGATCGGCACCAGGCGGAGGGCCGAAAGGCCGGGGTGTGCGGTGCTGGCGTCGGCAAAATGGCGGCCGAGCGGGGTTTCCTCGGGATGTTCGAGCGCAGACGAGACCGCCTTCGGGTAGTGCACGCCCGGCGGCAGCGATGCGCGGCACCGGAAAGCGAGCCCGAGGAAGGGGTCATCGCGGCCTCACGGCTGCATGGTGTTGGTGGCGTAAATCGAGACGGCTGATGGACGGCGGGCTGATTTACATCCGGAATTTCGAGATGCAAAAGGACGCACAAGGCGTGAATTTCATTGGAGGGTTTTGGTCGCTGCAGGACTCCCTTTTGATCGTGCATCACCCGCATCGTCACGGCCATAGGGTAATACCCTACGGGCGACAGAGCCTTGTCGTGGCGGGGCTGCAATCCGTCGTCAGGAGCCCCTACCCGCCCCCGGCGATGTCCGATTCCAAACCGGCCGAAAAGCGAGGAGTCCGTGGCGCAGAACAGTCAACCGCCGTCGGGTAATACCCCATGGCCCCCCGCGCCCTTCCGGCGCATGCTCCGATGCGCGGAAACAAGGGGAGCGCTTCCCCGATGTCTGACAATGGAAGATCGTTCCAAGCGAAGTTAGCGATTGTTTTGGCCTGCAAACTGCACTTAACCACCACCTCGAAGCAGTTCGTCATGGCAAAAAGCGTGGCAGAGGTATTTGTCGAAACACTCATAGCCGCGGGTGTTAAGCGGGTATATGGCGTGGCCGGGGATTCGTTGAACGCGCTGACCGACGCGATTCGCCGCCATGACGCGATTGCGTGGGTCCCCATGCGGCATGAGGAGGCGGCGGCGTTTGCCGCCGGGGCGGACGCCCATTTGACCGGCACCATCGCGGTGTGCGCCGGCAGCTGTGGTCCCGGAAACCTGCACTTGATCAACGGCCTTTTCGATTGCCACCGCAGTCGCGTTCCGGTTCTGGCGATCGCTGCGCAGATTCCGAGCCAGGAAATCGGCAGCGGCTTCTTTCAGGAGACGCACCCCGAGCAACTATTCAAGGATTGCAGCCACTTCTGCGAACTCATCTCCCACGCGAGCCAAATCCCGCGGATCCTGGGGATCGCGCTGCGCACCGCGCTGGTGAAGCGCGGAGTCGCCGTGATCGTCATGCCCGGCGACATCGCCCTGGACAAGTGCTCGTCGGCGCCGCTCTCCCTCGGGATTCTGGACCCCGTCTCCATCGAGCGCCCGGCCGACTCCGCCCTAAGCCACGCCGCAGGGATGCTTAATGACGCGCAAAAGGTGACCATCCTGGGCGGCGCCGGTTGTGATGGCGCGCATGCGGGCCTGCTGGCCATGGCGGCGCGGCTGAAAGCACCCATCGTCCACGCCCTGCGCGGAAAAGAGTTCATCGAGTATGACAATCCCTACGATGTCGGCATGACGGGCCTGATCGGTTTTTCGTCCGGTTATCACGCGATGATGAACTGCGATGTGCTCTTGGTGCTCGGCAGCGACTTTCCCTACCAGCAGTTTTATCCCAAGGAGGCGAAGGTCATCCAGGTCGACCGGCGCGGCGAACAGATCGGTCGGCGAACGCGCGTGGATTTGGGTTTGATCGGCACGGTGAAAGACACGCTGGCCGCACTGGAGCCGCTGCTGCTGGAAAAACCCCAGCGCACGCACCTGGATGCATGCGTCGATCACTACAAAAAAGCGCGAAAAGAACTCGATGAACTTGCGGTGGGCGAACCGGGCCACACACCGATCCACCCCCAGTATGTCGCCAGGGTGTTGGACGAGGTCGCTGCGGACGATGCGGTCTTCATCTGCGACGTCGGCACCCCCACCATCTGGGCGGCTCGCTATCTGCATATGAACGGCCGGCGCCGGCTGCTGGGCTCGTTCACGCACGGTTCGATGGCGGCCTCCGTGCCGCAGGCCATCGGGGCGCAGGCGGCGTTTCCGGGACGGCAGGTGATCACCCTCTCCGGCGATGGCGGAATCGCCATGCTGCTGGGCGACATCCTGACGCTGCCGCAACTCAAGCTGCCCGTAAAAATTGTGGTGTTTAACAACAGTTCCCTCGGCTTCGTGGAACTGGAGATGAAGACGGCTGGGCTGGTCCCCTTCGCGACGGACCTGGTCAATCCCGATTTCGCCAGGCTGGCGGATGCCGCCGGCATCCTGGGCTTGCGGGTCGAAAAGCCCGAGGAGCTGCGCCCGGCCCTGACGAGGGCACTCCAACATGACGGGCCGGCCCTCGTTGACGTGATCGTCAACCGCCAGGAGCTTTCAATGCCACCGTCCCTCAGTGCGGAGCAGGCGCTCGGTTTCGGGCTCTACATGGCCAAGGCTGTGCTGAGCGGCCGCGGCGACGAGGTTGTCGATTTGGTGAAGACGAATCTCTTTCGCTGAGGCGGCCGAACGGCGCGGCTACCTCCCCTCCGCACACCCTTGGCCGAATTTCAGGCGCGCTTTGCCGCATCGCTGCGCGAGCCGGCAATTTGGGCAAGCTCATGTGCGATATCCTCGGGTGATAGGATAAAATCAACGCATCCGCTTGCGATTGCGCTTTCAGGCATGTCCGGTTGCCCTGCAGTGTCCAACTTCTGTGCAATGGTAATGCCCCCCGCCTCCTTGATGCCACATAGCGCGGCGGCCCCATCGCCGTCATAGCCGGAGACAATGACTGCGACCAGCTTGCCCTCCCAGTGTCGCGTCAGGGATTTCAGGAAAACCGTGATCACATCGGGCCACCCCCGCGGCTTTGAGATCGGCTTCAGGCGAAATTCGCCGTTGAGAACGTGCAAATCCCGCTGCGCCGGGATGATGAATACGTGGTTGGGCTGGATGAGCAGTCTCTCCGTGATCAGCTCGACCGGCATCGCGGTGAAACGCGGGAGGATTTCGTGGAGTCTGGTGGCAACCTCTCTAAGATGATTTACAATGACGATGGCCACGCCCAGATCGGCCGGCAGATTCTTCAACAACCGGATGTACGCGTCGAGCCCGCCGGCAGAACCTCCCACGCAGACAACCGGAAATTTGTTGGCTGAATTCCCGCGCGCGGCGTCCACGTTGACGGTCCCCATGACGATTGCTGCTGATTGTTTTGGAATGGATGCTCCCCTGCCCCGAACCCGAAGGCTCAGAGATTGGCCTTGGTCTCGTCGAGAACCGCTCGCGCCAGGGTCTCGTCGCCGAGCAGGATCGCCACCTTGGTCACATTATTGGCGGCCGCAGCCACCCTGAACTCGATCCGCTTGTCCTGGGCTGTCCGGGCGACTATCACCGCGGAAAAAGCCGTCCGGGCCTCGCTAATCTTGGTGAATCGGAGGTGAGGGATCGCGGTATCGAACGCGTTGGCGACAGAATCCAGGCTGTTGCTCAGAGATGCGTCCAATTCCCCCTGGGCGTAGGCTTCGGTGCCCGCCCCTGCGGTCACCGAGGGCACGAGGAGGTCGGTCGTGAGCGTTTTCTCCACCCGAGGTGAAAACCATCCATAGTGCAACAGACCGCGATTTGCCGTGTTTGGGTGGTATTGTTGGCTGATCACGAGAAAGACTGCAAATGCGCAGCCGGCGGCAATGCTGACAAGTATGAGAGCGGGCTGCTTTATCGTTCGCATACAGGATCAAGATAGTGGCCGCACCCAGAATGAAGCCATTGGACTCTACTCCGAAGAAAGTGACGTCGGAGACTGCGCATCATGCCAGTCAATCGTGCACAGATAGCAGTAGGTCTGCTCTTGGATTCCAGAGTAGGGTCCTTGCAGCCAATTCCGGTCGAGAGGAACAAAAACGGCAGGTGCCTTGCCGCCCGCCACATCTTCCCATTTTAACACGGCAAAGGGCATTCCGGCTTGGAAAATGAGATCTGTTTTTCCGACATACATCCTCTTTCCCTTGCGAAAGCTCGCGAAGCATTGGAAGGCATCCCTTGTATAGGGCTGCTTCCAGAAAGAGTCTGCGCGACCGGACGAGGCCTCGCCGAAGGGCTTGTCTTGGCGGGAGCCGGTGGCGGGGTCTGCTTGTGTCTGCAACGCCGACTCCTCGGAGGGAGCAAAGTCAACGAATCGAATCATGATTGCGTAGGGTAGTCCTTCCAGGCCTCGACCGAAATGGGGTTTCCCCCTAACCGCTTAAAATAGGGAACCCTGGCCAGCGTAGTTCCAAATGCGGGTTAGACCCCATGCGCCCGGGATTGGATTTGGTGTAGGTTCTGCTCACCAGATCCCTCCATTTCATGAAAACGGACCTCGCGAAATCAAGATGGGTTCTCGTGCTTTGCCTACGATGAAGATAATTCACGCGGCTGGCGAATTGTACCCATACATGAAAACCGGCGGGCTGGCGGACGCCGTTGGCGCCCTTACGACGGCGCTTGCGGACAAAGGCCACGAGGTGTCCGTGTTTCTGCCGGGTTACCGGGCGGCGCTTGAACACCCCGATGTCGACGGAGGGCAAGTCTGCCTGCAACTGCGGATTGAGATGGCCGACCAGCTGTGCTCGGGAGAAATTCGCACGTTTTCCCCGCGCCCAAACCTGACAATTTTCTTCGTTTGCCGGGAGGAGTTCTTCGATCGCCGGCACGCGTACGGAGATGGCGGGAAGGACTACGACGATAATGCCGAGCGGTTCATCTTTTTTAGCAAGGCCGTTGTCGAGACCGTCCGCCGGCTCGGTCTGCGACCGGATATTGTCCATGGGCACGATTGGCATGCGGCGCTGCTACCGCTCTTGATCCGCGAGGCCGAGCGCCGACACGGCCTGACCCTGGCGGTCAAAACCGTTCTTACCATTCACAACCTGGCCTACCAGGGGGTGTTTCCGGCGGCAGTATTCTCCCAGACAAATCTGCCCGATGAGCTGAACAGCGTCGAAGGATTGGAGTACTGCGGCCAGGTGAATCTTCTGAAGGGCGGGATCCTGTTTGCCGACCGGGTAACCACTGTAAGTCCGAACTATTCGAGGGAGATCCAGACTCCAGAGTTCGGCTTCGGCTTGGACGGAGTCATTCAGACCCGGGCCAAGGAGATCGTGGGGCTCCTCAATGGAGTCGACACGGCCGTTTGGAATCCGGCGTCCGACGCCAGCCTCCCGGCCCGCTACTCGGCAAAGGACCTGTCGGGAAAGCAGACTTGTCGGGCGGCGTTGCTGCGCCATTGCGGTTTCAGGCCCAGTCCCACAGGGCCGATTTTCGGAATTGTCAGCCGGTTTGCAGCGCAAAAGGGCATTGATCTGCTGCTTCAAAACCGATCGTTCTTTGTGAATGAAGACTGCCGGTTGGTGATGTTGGGAACCGGGGACAAGCGCTATGAGGACGAACTGCGCCTGCTGGAGTCGGCTGCACCGACAAAAATCTGCCCGCGCTCGCAATTCGACGAAGCGACAAGCCATCTGATCGAGGCGGGAAGCGACTTTTTCCTGATGCCGTCCGTATTCGAGCCCTGCGGCCTGAACCAAATGTATTCCCAGATCTACGGCACAGTGCCGATCGCAAGCCGTGTCGGCGGTCTTTCGGACACCGTCTCGGACGCCGATGAGAACCCGTCCACAGGGACAGGCCTCATGTGCGCTCCGACCGCAGCGGCCCTGCGAATGGTCCTAAAACGCGCTTTGGCGCTATTTGCGGACAAACGGCGATATTCCGCTGTTCAGCAGCGTGGGATGGCCCGCGAGTTTGGCTGGGAGCGGGCTGCGGTTGCCTACGAGCGGCTCTACGAGGATGCGGCAGCCAACGGGTGACCCGAACCAGTTGGGTTCGTTATCCGGTTCCGGGAATATTCCTGTCTGCGGGCTTCTTTGCGGGAGGCACGTCGATGTCCAGCGCGGCGCTCAAATCAATTTCATGCTCCTGCTCCTGCACGATGATCGCGCGCAAGGTCTCGCTTAACGCAAATTCCCCCATCGCCTCGGCCTGCCGGATGCGCTCGCGATAACGCCCCACCGTTGTCCCGTTCGTTCTCCAGATCCGCGCGCAGCATTTCGACCGGGTCATTCGAGGTTTTGACCGGCTTGGGCGTCACTCCCGGCATGCCGCCCAGATAATCAATCTGTTTGGCGATCTTTATGGCATGCGCCAGTTCTTCCCCGGCATGCGCTTCCAATTCCCGGGCAATATCCGTGTACGCGGCGCCCTTCAGCACCTGGCTGTACACGGTGTAGGCAATGATCGCCTGGTATTCGCCTGCCAGATCCTCGTTCAACAGCTGGATCATCTGTTCGCGAGTGATGTTCAATCCTGTTGTAGTGTTTTCTTTAGTCATAAATTGTAGTTAAGATCTGCGCCTTGCAGATTCCATGGTCCGCCCGCCCTCAGTCTTCCACGGTGAAGCCGACTTTGATGGTCACCTGCCAGTGATCCACCTTTCCCTTGTTGATGTTGCCGCGGGTTTCGACCACCTGGAACCAGCATAGGTTCTTGATGGTTTTGTGCGCTCGTTGAATGGCCTTGTCAACGGCGTCCTCGACGGAAGTGGTGGAGGTGCCGGTGAGTTCGATGAGTTTGTAGACGTGGTCTTTCATCTTCGGTTTTTTTGTTGGCCCTGCCGGTTAGTCGACCGCCAACTCGACGGAGGTATCGCCGCGCAGAGCTTTGGAATAGGGGCAGGTTTTGTGCGCTTCGTCCATGATGCGTTGAGCCTGAGTGCGATCGATTCCAGGAAGCTGCGCATGCAGCTCCACCGCCAGGCGGTAGCCGCCATGGTCATCCTCGATCAGGCTCACCAGCGCCCGCACCGTGGAATCTTTGACCGGGTGTGCCGAGCTTTTTGGCCGCGTTGACTCAAGGCGCCGTGGTAACAGGCAGAATACGCGCCCGCAAACAACAGCTCGGGATTGGGGCCGCGTTTCTCGATGCCCTTCTCCAGCGGATTTCCCAGTGTGACATTCAGCAACCCGTCCGGCGTCTGAATGGTTCCCGAACGTCCGCCCTTGGAAACCGCTTCCGCCGTAAATAACGCTTTCATCCTCGGGCAATACTAATTGGAAAGCTGCGGTTGTCCTATGGGGTGTAACCCTAGCAGACATCTGAAAAGGCCGTGTTCGCCTCACGACCGCGCCAAAGTTGGAGATCCGAACGGCTGGGCTGCTTTCGGGGTGAGGTGGAGCCACGATCCGGCGGAGGGCCATGCCCATCGCGGAGGGCTTGCCCACGGCGCAGTCTCAGCCAACATCCCATCTCGACGGATTCGATATGGTATTCGACCCAACAATCGGCGGAGCGGAAAATGAGAGCAAGGACAGAGCGCGGCCGGACCCGAAATGACGGCTGCGGTCGGCCACGGCGGGCGCGAACCGCATTCGACCAAGCCATTCGGAAATGAGTGATTTCTTCTTCGCCCGCTCGCAGATGGCGATGTCCCTGGCGTTCCATATCGTGTTCGCGGCCCTGGGGATCGGGATGCCGTTGCTCATGGTCATGGCGGAGGGAGCCTATCTGCGCACCGGGACGACGGTTTACCTGGAGCTCAGCAAACGCTGGGCCAAGGGCACCGCGATTCTCTTCGCGGTGGGAGCGGTCTCCGGCACTGTGCTGTCCTTCGAGCTCGGCCTGCTCTGGCCCGGCTTCATGGGGAAGGCCGGGGCGATCATCGGCATGCCTTTCTCGCTCGAAGGCTTTGCCTTCTTCACCGAGGCGATCTTCATCGGCGTGTACCTTTACGGCCTAAGCCGCCTGCCTCCGCTTCTGCACTGGCTGTCGGGGGTGGTGGTCGCGGTCAGCGGCGTCTTCTCCGGCATTTTCGTCGTGACGGCCAACGCGTGGATGAACGCTCCGTCCGGCTTCAGGTTCATCAACGGCCAGTTCACAGAGATCGATCCGGTCGCCGCCATGTTCAATCCGGCCAGCTTTCATGAAATCCTGCACATGACGCTGGCCGCCTTTGTCGCGACGGGATTCGGCGTGGCCGCGGTTCATGCGCTCTTGCTGCTGCGAAATCCAGGCAGTCATTTCCATCGCTGCGCCGTGGGCCTCGCGCTGGCCGTGGCGTGCATCAGCATCCCGCTGCAGATCTTGAGCGGCGATCTCAGCGCCCGCGCCGTGGGCCGGCTCCAACCCGCGAAGCTCGCGGCAATGGAGGCATTGTACAGGACCCAGGGGGGGGCGCCGCTGCTCATCGGTGGTCTTCCCGATGATGCGACGCGCTCAGTCGATGATGCGCTCGTGATTCCGCATGGCCTGAGCCTGTTGCTCGGCAATAGCGCGAGCGCAAGGGTCGCGGGCCTTGAGGAATTCCCGCGCAAGAACTGGCCCAACGTGCGGATAGCTCATTGGTCGTTTGACCTGATGGTCCTTTCGGGCTTCGCGATGCTGACGCTGGCCGGATGGTCGGCTTGGATTTGGTGGCGGCGGCGGCGGCTGGCGGACCATCCATGGCTGTTGCGCGCCCTGGTCGCCTCCGGACCGCTGGGGTTTGTCGCAATCGAGGCCGGTTGGGCCGTGACCGAGGTTGGGCGACAGCCGTGGATCATCTATAATGTCATGCGAACGCAGGACGCGGTCACGCCGATGCCCGGAATCGCGGCCCCCTTCCTCGCCTTTACGGTCCTGTATGTCTTTCTCACCATTGTTGTCGTCACCCTCTTGCGGCATCTGTTCCTCGAGACCTCGGGCGCCGTCCCGGAATCACCGTCTGCCTGAGGCCATGTACCCGCTCGCCGCAGCCGTGTCCTTGTTTCTGTCGCTGATCCTGTATGCGCTTTTGGGTGGCGCGGATTTTGGCGGCGGCATGTGGGACATGCTTGCCGTTGGGCCGCGCGCCGAGCGGCAGCAGAAGCTGGTCGCAAGGGCTATCGCCCCAATATGGGAGGCCAACCACGTCTGGCTCATCCTCGCCGTGGTGGTGCTGTTCACCGGATTCCCCATCGGATTCGCCGCGATGATGACTGCGCTGAACATCCCCATCACCGCGATGCTCATCGGGATCGTCTTGCGCGGCTCGGCGTTCATCTTCCGAAGTTACGGCTCGCAGTCAGGCCCCGTGCAACGGCGATGGAGCATGGTGTTCGGCATCGCCAGCATCCTCACGCCGTTTTCCCAGGGCATGATCCTCGGCGCTCTGGCAACCGGCCAGATTCGCGTCGCGAATGGCCACGTAGCCACCGGGTTTCTTGCGGGCTGGCTGACCCCGTTCGCGCTCGCCTGCGGTGCTTTCGCGCTCGATCTGTTTGCGTTCCTGGCGGCCACCTACCTCACGCTTGACGCCAGGGACCAGCCTGATCTGCAGGATGATTTTCGGCGGCGGGCGATCTGGTCCGGCGCGGCCCTCGTGCCAGTTGCCGGTGTGGTTTTTCTCGCGGCCAGACACGGTGCGCCGGCGATGTATCACGGATTGACGCTATGGTGGGCGCCCCTGCTGCTCGGCGCGACGGGCCTCTGCAGCCTTGTCGCATTCGGAGCTTTGTGGTGGCGGCGGTTTGCCGTGGCGCGCGTGGCGGCCGCTGGCCAAGTGACGCTCATCCTGGTCGGGTGGAGCCTGGCGCAATATCCAAATCTCGTCACTCCGGACGTCACGGTCGCCAACGCCTGCGCGCCAAACGCGACATTGCGCCTGCTTGTCCTGGCCTTGGCAGCCGGCGCCCTCGTGTTGTTGCCGTCGCTGATATTTCTGTTCCGCCTTTTTAAGGGCAATGGGCCCGATTAGTCGGGCCGCTTGTCGGTTTAAGCCGACCTTGGACCGTCAACTAGAGATGTCCGCCTTCGTTCTCCCAGGCTTTTTCGCCCGGAGCCGCGGCTACTGGAGCCGAAGCGTTGGGCCGCACCATCGCAAGGGGCTCCAAGGAATGGTCCAAGGTGCCCGAATCCATAAGCCCTCGCGCCAGCACCACCTCGCGCATTGATCTGCCTGAGGCCAGGGCTTCCTTCGCCACGCTCGCAGCGACATCATAGCCGAGATACGGATTGAGCGCCGTAACGAGCATTAGCGAACGCTCCATCAGCTCCCGGCAGCGGACGCCATCGGCCTCGATCCCCGCCACGCACTTCTCCGCAAACACGCGGGCCCCGCTGGCGAGACAATGGACGGACTCGTGAAGGCAGTATGCCATCAGCGGCAGTGTCGCGTTAAGTTCCAGTTGGCCGTCTCGGCCGGCGGATGCGACCGTGTGCGCCAGTCCATGCACGTAAAGTCCCACTTGGACAAGCATTTCACTCATCACGGGATTGACCTTGCCCGGCATTATCGACGATCCGGGCTGGGTGGCCGGCAGCCGAAGCTCCGCGAACCCGGCCCGCGGCCCCGAACCAAGCAGGCGGATGTCGTTGGCGATCTTCGTCAAAGCCGCCGCGACCGCAGCCAACTGGCCGGCGACCTCCACGCAATCATCGCGGCATGCCTGAGCCTCAAAGTGATTCCTCGCCTCACGGAATGATATTCCGGTTTCCGCGCTGAGAATGCAACAGACCCGGGCGCCAAACTCCGGATGCGCGGTCAAACCGGTGCCCACCGCCGTGCCACCGACCGCCAGTTCGCCCAATGCCGCGATCGCGCGTTGCACACGTTCGCCGGCCTTTCGGGCCTGCATGGCGTAGCCGGAAAATTCCTGGCCGAGCGTGAGTGGCGTGGCATCCATCAGATGGGTGCGTCCGATCTTCACGATGCCGGTGAATTCTTCAGCCTTCGCATCAAGGGCTGCCGCCAAATCCGCCAGCGCGGGGGCAAGGTCCGTCTGCATGACCTGCGCAACACTCACGTGCAGGGCGGTTGGGATCACGTCGTTCGACGACTGGCCGAGATTGACATCATCATTCGCATGCAGGGCGGGCCCACCGGCGCCGGCGAGCTGCGCGGCCCGGCTAACGATCACCTCGTTGGCATTCGTATTGGTCGACGTGGCCGAGCCGGTTTGGAACACGTCGACCGGAAAATGCGGCGCGTGCCGGCCGTCGGCGATCTCGCGCGCGGCTAGTTGGATGAGCCGGCTCTTCTCGGGCGAAAGCCTTCCCAGTTCTTCGTTTGCACGGGCCGCTGCTAGTTTGACCAAGCCGAGCCCCCGTATGAAAGCTGCGGGCATGGTCCGGCCGCTAATGGGGAAATTGAGCACTGCGCGCTGTGTCGAGGCGCCCCAGAGCGCCTCGTCCGGCACCTGCATTTCGCCCATCGAGTCTTTGGTTGTGCGAATGCTGAAAGACTAAGCGGCGGCCCCGGATTTGCAATTCGCCGCCAATCCATGAATGGATGCCTTGGCGCCTATACCAAGGCGGCGCCCTCTCGGAGGCTCAGAGCATTTGACAGGCCTCATCAAACTCCAGGCGCGGGCCGCGCGGATGGAGCTTTGCGGCGTCGCCATAGCCGAGATTGCACAGGAAGTTTGATTTCACCGGACCCGCTGCGATGAATGCCCCGGCCGCCGAACCCGTCCTGGGTGCCGCGGTCGCGAAGAATTCGAGATCGACCTTTGCGTTGTCGAAACCCGACATGGGGCCGCAATCGAGGCCGAGAGAGCGGGCTGCGATCATGAAATAGGCGCCCTGCAGGGAGCCGTTTCGCATCGCTGTGGAGGCCGCCAGCTCCGGCGACTTCGCAAACATGTCCTGCATGGCTGGCGCCGCAGGGAAAAGCCTTGGCAGCAACTCGAAGAATCTCGAATCGTACGCGATGATGGCGGTGACGGGAGCGGCCATCGTCTTGTCAACGTTTCCCTGGATGAGCGCCGGTCGGAGCCTTTCCTTAGCCTCCCGGGTGCGCAGGAAAACTATCCGGGCAGGACTGCAGTTGGCGCTGGTCGGCCCCCATTTTAGCAGGTCGTAGAGCTGTCTCAGCAGGCCGTCCTCGACCGGCCGGTCGAGCCACGCGCTGTGCGTCCGGGCCTTGCGGAAAAGGACATCGAAGTCGCGGTTACTGAGGCGGGTTCCCGACTCCTCATCGATTGATTGTGGGTTCTTCATTGGTGCATACTGTAGACGAAAGATCCCACCTGTCCCATGGGGTGGAACCCGGCCTTCAGGTTAGAAACGCCGCGAGCGATCGTTCGCCCGCGGCGGTTACACAACTTGCAAAAGGATCCTCAGGCGTGCATCGAGTGTTCCGCGTGAGCCCCATGGCCGTCCTGATGGCAGTGTTCCGAGTCATCCGCCGCAGCCTGCAGCTTCTGGTTCTGGTCCGGTGTCAGGAGAGCGAGGATTTTCTCGTGGTTGGCCTTGTGCTGTTTCTTCGCCTCAGTGCAACGGGCCGCTTGCTCCTGGGTTAATTGCGAAATCTTCGCCTTCTGGTCGTCCGTGAGCTTCATCGACTCGACGAGCTGAAGGGCCTCTTCAAGGCGATGCACGACACAGGTGGGGTCCGGACCGCCGGATGACGGCGTCGGGTGGGCTGCCGTCACGGGCGGCGTGGTGCGTGCGACGGGCTGGTTGGGCTTGGCATTGGGCGAGGCGGCGGGCGCCGTGGGTTTTTGTGATGTGACCATCCACCAACCATGCACCCGATAACGCTTCGGCGATATGGGGTCTTACTCTCCTTCCAACCCGGCGGCCAAACATCATTGCTTCTGCGCAATGGCCGCACCCCCCATCCCGCCTCCCCGACGCTAGGGGGAAACCCCATTTCGGTTGAAGCCAGGAAAGGCTATTGTCCGGAATTATGATTCGATCCGTTGACTTTGCCTCCTCCGATGAATCGGCAGTGCAGACCCAGGCAGACCCCGCCACCGACCCCGCCCCCGACTCGTCCAGCCGGGCTGACTCTCCCCGGAAGCAACCCTACACAAGGGATGTCTTTCAATGCTTCGCGAGCTTCCGCAAGGGAAGAAAAATGGGTTCTTCGTCGTTTTCAGTGGAATAAGCCCGGCTGCTTGGGAAGCATCGGAGGATGCAACCCGAGCAAATCGCGGCATGACGAAACAGGAAAAACAGGCACTCAGCGAAATCGACATCTGCGATCTCTTCATCACACCCGCGATCAAAGGCGCGGGTTGGGACCAGCACACCCAGATTCGCCGTGAAGTCACCCTTGCTCCTGGTCCAGTAATCGTCCGGGGCAATATGTCCTCGCGAAATAAAAAGAAGAGAAAATTCGCTGACTATGTTTTGCTTCGGGAAGCAGGAGTCCCAATCGCCATCGTCGAAGCCAAGGACAATAACCACACCGTCAGCCACGGCATGCAACAAGCCCTGGGCTACGCAGGGAATTGTGGGCCACATCCACCATTGGGGAGCCTTTGCAACACTGGGTTCCACGGAGAAGCGGTAGCTAACGCAATCGAGACGGATTCACAACTCCCGGCCCATTGCCCATGTGCTTTGCACTGGCAGGGGTCGAATTAGCTGATCCACCGCCCGCAGCCGTTTAGGCCCGCCTCGGCCCAATCCGAAGCGGGAGCAACCCTGCTGAGCTCAGCTCGTTGGCGGAAATGACTTGCAGGCAAAGCACAGCGGTTGTCCACCGCCCCCTCCCGGCCGGCCTGAGCTGGCCGGGACCGGGCCAACCTTCTAATTGGGGCTCAACGCCGAAGTTTACAGAGCCGCCCCTCAACCCGCAGAACGGACGAGCTGCTCAACAGTCCCCATGGCCAGGTACACCCGATTCGGCTCCGCGCCAAGCTGGACGAAGCCATGCTTTCCATAAAAACGCAGGGCAGTGTCGTCCTTGGCTTCGGCAACGACCGCGAGGGATCCGCTGACCTTGGTTTGCACATAGGCCCGGGCAAGGGCGTCGACGAGCAGAAGCGCACCCGTGCCCGGAAAGCGGTCGTCGCGCGCCAACCTCCCGATCAGGGTTGCAGGTAGGCGTGGATAACGGGGCAGTTTCCGCGCGAGATCGGCAGGCAATTCGGCCAGTTCAACCGTATAGTTCGAGAGGGTGTAAAAGCCGACGATCACCGTGGGCGCCGCATCATCGACCATGACGAAGGTGGCCGCCAGATGCCGATCCGCGTCCTTGCGGGCCTGCTGCTGGAGGTAAGCGTTCAGCGCCCCGGCAGCAGACTGGAACCCGGCGCGGTTGTGCCGGGCCGCGTCGAGCAGCTCAAAGCGGTAGGGCATCAGCGCACCTGCTCACGGTAGCAAGCAAACGCCGCTTGCAAGGCTGGAGCGGGCGCAGAAGGGGCCAAAAGCGATTGGACAAAGGCGGCTGACTCGGCGGCATCCAATTGCGTGCGGCGGGCCTGTTGCACGGTCCTGGAGGCGCTGTCCTGGAGCGTCTGGACAATGTAGGACGACACCGAAGAGTGCCCGGTCAATCCCGCCGCCTCCATAAGGATTTCCTTCAAATTGGCAGGGATGCGCGCTTCGAGTCGGGCGGTTCGGTTCTCCGTAGCCGATGCGGAAACGGCAGGGAGTCTGCGGGTCAATGTTGCCATGGAGTATTATGTACGGCTATTTGCCGTACATCTCAAGACGGATCGAATCGATTTCATCTATAACCCTCTGCCTCTATTCCTTACATGACATTTTATGAAATATCGCATTCCTCATGTCCAAGGGTTTCGCTGGGGCCGCCAATCATCCGGCGCCTGACGAGCGCCTCAAAGCCGGCCAGGATACCCTGCGATTGAACGGCGGCCGCCGGATGAGGCTGAAGGGATCGCAAAGCGGGCTTTGGACCCACGGCGAAGGGAAACCCGCACGGGGCTGCCATGGCCGCGGCCCGGCGCGGCCGGCGAGTCCAGTCTCCAGCAACCCCCAAGGCATTGATCCTGCTCGGATCACTCGACAGGCAACCGAGTTGCTTGCGAACAGATGACTACGCAGCCTGTTGCCCATGCGGCGGCAGACTCGAAGAAACTTTTGGGCCAATTTAGGGCCAATTTCTTGGTCCATACCTACCCGAAAGTGATCTCACGTATCCCCTTCTCAAAGCCAGCCTCACTTTACCGTTCATGCACTTACGGCGCAGTTGACGTTAAATGCGGTCAGTTTGAAACTCCGGACGATCAGACTGAAAATCCTTGTGTCCCCGGTTCGATTCCGGGCCTTGCCACCACCTCAGGATTTGAGCCGCTTGATAAACTGCGCCTCGAACATTTCGTAAACCAGGCGGCGCTCCGCAATGAACACAGCCTCGATGGCTCCGTCAGCTGCATAGTTGAAGATAGTCCGGTGGCGGCCGACACGGAGCCGATAATAACCCGACAGATTGGCTTCCAGCGCACAAATGTCGCCGCGTTCTTCACACAGTTCTGCGAGTGCATGCCTGATTGCACGGCGCGGCTCTGGAGCGAGCCGGCGGGCATATTCGATGACCTGGATTGAAGGACGGACAACACGCTTCATTCGGGAATATCATCGATCTTGCCGAAATGAGTGCGACCGGCCTTGTGCTCCGCGATGGCGCGCATGGCGGCATCGTCGCCCATGAATTCGAGGGTTTCGGCGATGGCGCTCATCCTCTCATGGCCTATCACGCAGGCGACGGGCTCGTCGTGGCGTGTGACGGTGACCACCCGTCCCTTCTCGGCGGCCTTCACCAAGGCCGGAAAGGAATCCTGCCCTTCGGATATGCTAACTGTAGATTTCATTATAAAACCAGTATTTTATAGATGCCGAAAGTCAAGCAGGTTTTACCCTCCGGGGCCTTCGGCGATGCGGCGAATGCCGCCCGGGCCGCTCACGGCGGCAGGTCGTAGACCTCGACCAGAGCAATTCCGGTCGAGGCGGAGTCGGCGCTGGTCACCTTGGCGGTGTAGCCGTTGTTGGCGGGAAGGGTCACGACCATGGCGCAGTCGTTGGAGCCAGCGAGAATCGTGCTGGCATAGACGCTATTCATGATCGCGGTCGTCGCCGGCTGGATCCCCGCCGCCACGGTCGAATTGCCCGCAACCGGGGCGGTTCCCCACGCGGAATTGGTCGCGACGACGTTCCCGGAGGAGTCATACAGGGTCAGCAGGGGCTTCGCCAGATTTGCGCCGGGAAAGTTCACCGCCTCCGCCGGACCGACCGCCCGGATGAGCACCGTTTCGGATGTGCTGCCGATGGTCCAGAATCCGGCGTCCAGGAATTGGAACTGGCTGGCGCCCGTCCCGAGCCCCGTTCCCACATAGCCGCGCGTCGAAATGTTGATCAGGTGGGAAGTTGGCGTGGTCACGTAGGAGTCGTAGTCGTACACCTCGATCTGCGCCACTCCCGAGCCACCATTCGCGCTTTTCACGTCCGCCGTGTAGCCGATCCCGGGACCCGCTGGCACGCTCGGGGAGATTGCCGCATCGTTGGAACTAGACTGAAACGAGGCCGCATAAACGGTGTTGAAGGCGTTGATCAATGCCTGGCTGCCGCCCCAGGCCGTCGTGGTGGAAAGCGGGCTGGTCGCGCTATTCAGGATCAACTGCGGGTTGGCAAGGGCCAGGCCGGAGTAGTGGATCGGGTCGAGGGCCGCCAGATTCGGACCGATGCCCCGGACCACGATCTTCTTGGTGCCCGATCCATTGGTGTAAAACCCCGCATCGAGATCCTGATTGGCGCCCGTGCCCACATAACCCACCGTGGAAATGTTGTACAGGAACGAGTTGACGGCGACCGCCACGCTTGCCGTGCTGGACGTCACCGAACCCAGGCTATTGGTTACGACGACCGTGTAGTTTCCCTCCTGCGTGGTGCCAATGTTGGAAAGGGTGAGTGTGGCATTCGTAGCGCCGCTGATGGCGCTGCCGTTCTGGCGCCATTGGTACGATCCGGCGTTGGTGGCCGTTACGCTCAAAGTCACGTTGGCCCCGGCATTGACGGATTGAGAAGCAGTTGGCTGGGCCGTGATCGCAGGCGGACTGGTCACGATGCTCAGGGATACGTTCTGGGTGAATGCGACTCCGCCGCCGTTTATCACCTCAAGGTAATAGGAACCGACATCCGAGGAACTGACGCTGTTCACCGTGATGCCGCATGGAAAGCCGCCGACATTAGTGTACTTTGCGTTGCCTCCGACAATCCCGGGGCCAAGTCGCGGATCGACGAAATACCAGAAAACGGAGGTGTTGGCTGGGACGTACGTTGATCCGCTGAAAGTCACCGTGGGTGCGAACTGGGCGGCGGAACCCGCCACTACCGCCTGGCTCACAGGCTGGGTGACGATGGTCGGAGGAGCGATCGTGGTCGAGGACTTGGCGACAACATAGACTATGAGGGTTCTCTCATACATTCCCACAATCCCCGAGCCCGGAATGGTCGTCATATCATAGGTCGTCACGGTATCGTAGCCGATCACCAGCCTGTAGGGCAGTCCCGCCCTCAAGGTGCCGGCCGGAATAACGTACGAGGTGAATGGTGTCGGCGACACCGTCGACCCGGTGCCCTGGACCGTGGTGTACGCCTGCCCGATGTTGACGTTATCGTTGCCGCTTTCGCTGGTGATCTGGAGGCTCATGTAACCGGCGATACCGCCCGTCGCGTACGTGGAAAAGGTGTTGAAGTTCACCGTGTAGCTCTGGCTCGGATCGATCACGAGCACCCCGTTCTGCCAGGTTCCGTTGGTCACCTGCGGAACCGTGGGATAAAGGTCGCCGGTCATGCTGATTGTCGCCGTCGGAAAGCCCGTGCCGCTCATTCTGTAGCTTCCGTTCGGAAAAGCGGCGTCAAAGGCGGCCTTGGATGGATAGGCGCTCTTGAGCACATAGTTATTGTCGCCCGAATTGTAGGCCATCGCCAATCCGGACAGACCGGGAGGCGTGACCGTTGCCGCAGACGGCGCCTGGGAGGTGAAGAAATACGCCCCCATATTCGTGAAGGAGCTGGGGGCGCTCGCGCTCGATTGAAGGTAGATCTGGGTTTTCGCGGCCATGTAGAACGACTGCCCGAAGGCCGTCGTTGCTGAAATGAACAGCGGGACAACGCAGGATAGAATACGCTTATTCATTAGCGGGAGGGCGCGGTGAAAAGCCTGGAATTTCATCGCAGGTAGAAGGTAAGAACCGTGCCACAATTCTCATAGCGGCGCCCCCGACTTGTGTAATCTATTGACGCAAAAGAGAATTCCCATAATTTTGTGCCTCATGACCGAGGGGGCCCAGAGCGTGGGCGGCACTCAAGCCAACGGGTTCGCTTCGACGAACTGGAGCCTGGTCCTGTCGGCCGCGCGGAACGAGGACGGGGGCGAGGCGCTTGACCGGCTGTGCCGTCGCTATTGGAAGGCGATCTACATCTACGCGCGGCGCGGCGGGCTGTCTCCAGCCGACGCGGAGGACGCGACGCAGGACTTCTTCGTCTACATTCTGGAGCGTTCGTGGCTGAAGCAAGCGGACGAGACGCGCGGCAGCTTCCGCGGATTCCTATTCGCGCTTTTGCGCAACTTTCTCGCCAACCGCAGACGGTACGAAACTGCGCAGAAGCGAGGCGGTTGGCTCAAGTTCGAGCCGGCGGACCTGGCCGAGCTCGAGCAGGTTGCGTCGGCGGACACGGATCCCTCCATGGCGTACGAACGCACCTGGGCCGCGTGCGTGGCACGCGTCGCGCTGGAGCGGCTCGGCCGGGAGCAGGAGAACGCGGGCAACACCGCGCGCTTCAAGGAGCTGGGAAAATACCTGACCCGTCCGCCCGCGCCGGCAGATTACGAGCGGGTCGCCCGCAACCTGGTGGAGCCGCGCCACCGCCTCGAGGTGTACCTGCATCGGCTCACGCGCCGCTACGGCGAACTGGTCCGTGCCGAAGTCCTCGACACCGTCGCGGACCCCTCGGACGTCGAGCCCGAGCTGCGGCGCTTGGTCGAAGTCCTTTCCTGCCCCGGATGAACTGCCCGACCTGCGGCTTCGAGTATCCCGGGGACACGGCGGACGGCGTGTGCCTGCGGTGCTCGCTCCAGCAGGCGCTCGCCCTCTCCGGATCCGGAACGTCGGACTCCGGCTCGATCGAGGGCTACGAGCTCGTGCGCCCCATCGGCCGGGGCGCGATGGGCGTGGTGTGGCTGGCCCGCGAAAAGCGGCTGGACCGGCTGGTGGCGCTCAAGCTGATCGCGACAGGATCCGATCCGGCCCTCGTCCAGCGCCTGATGCGGGAAGCGCAGGCGGCGGCCCGACTCAACCATCCCAACATTCTCGCCGTCCACGCCTTGGGCGGCAGCGGGGCCTCGACCTTCCTCGCGATGGACCTGATCGAGGGCGGCAACCTCGACGAACACCTCCAAGGGCGTCCGATGACACCGAAGGCGGCTGCGGAATTGGCCGCAAAGCTGGCCGGCGCGCTGGCGCATGCACACGCCGCGGGCGTCCTCCACCGCGATCTCAAGCCGTCGAACGTGCTGCTGGACGCCGCCGGTGAGCCCCGGCTGGCGGACTTCGGGCTGGCCGGCCCGATCGAAGGCCACGGCGACCTGACCCGGCATGGGCAGATCGCCGGAACGCCGGCGTACTTGGCGCCCGAGATTCTCGAGGGCGCTGACCGGGCGTCGGCCCGGACGGATGTCTATGGCCTCGGCGCCATCCTCTACACCTGCCTCACGGGCCGTCCGCCATTCGCCGGGGATTCGACGGCGACGCTGCTGAAAGAGGTGGCCCAAGCCGAGCCCGCAGCACCCCGGGTGGTGCGTCCCGGGATTCCACGGGACCTCGAGACGATCACACTCAAGTGCCTGGAGAAGGCGGCCTCCCGGCGCTATGATTCGGCGCAGGCCCTGCAGGACGATCTGCGCCGGTTTCTGGATGGCGAGCCGATCCTGGCGCGGCCGGTGGGCGCGATCGGCCGGGCGGTCCGATGGTGCCGCCGGCGTCCGGGCGCCGCCGTGTCGATCGGCCTGGGCGCGGCGATCCTGCTCTTGCTCGCGATCGGGGGCCCGGTGGTCGCCTTGCAGATCGAGCGCAGCCGTCGAGCCGCGGCCGAAGCGGCGGCGCGGGCGACGGCGATCGCCGACTTCCTGCAGAAGGACCTCCTGGCCGAGGCGTCGCCCAACAGCCAACCCGACCGGGACCTCAAGCTGCGGACGGTCCTCGACCGGGCCGCCGCGAAAGTCGAGTCCCGGTTCGCCGACAAACCCTCGGTCGAGGCGGCGATCCGGGAGACGCTGGGCTTGTCCTATACTGCCCTTGGGGAGTATGCCGTCGCCAAGCCCCATCTGGAGCGGGCCCTGGCTCTTCGAGAGCCGAAAAAGGGATCCGATCCGGCCGCCGAGGCCATGCCATCGATAGTCGAGCTGGCTTTCAACGAATTCTTCCAGGGTGACTATTCCAAAGCCGAGGCTTTGTTCAAGAGGGCCATTGATTCGGGCGAGAAGGTACTGGGGCCGGACGCGGATCCAGTCATGCGCGGGATGGACGGTTTGGCCATGGTTTATCAACACGAGGGACGGAATGCCGAGGCCGAGCCGCTTTACGAAAAGGCGCTTGAAATCTGCCGGCGCACCCTGGGACCGGACCATACGGACACCCTTGCCGTGATCAACAACTTGGTCACGGTCTATGGCTGGCGCGGCGAATACGACAAGGCGGCGGCAAAGGCGGCGGAACTTCTGGAGATCCGCAAGCGAACAGCCGGGTTGAAGGACCCCGACGCGCTTTCCCTGATGAGCAACCTGGCGTTCCTTGAGTTTCTGCAGGGCAGGCTGGCCGAGTCGGAGGCGCTCTTTCGGCAGACCGTCGATCTCATGCGGCGGATCGTTGGGCCGGATTATCTGTTCACCAATCTCGCTATGGTCCATCTCGGCCAGACCTTGGCAGCCGAAGGCAAGCTCGCCGAGGCGGAGACCGTCACGGCTGGCGCTGTGGAGGCGGCCCATCGTACGTTGAAACAGGGTCATCCCCGGCTCCTCGTATTCGTCGGCGAACTTGGCAGGATCTACCTCCTGGAAAAACGGCCTGCCGAGGCCGAGGCCGTCCTGCGGCCAGCCTTGGAGGCGGGAGAAAAGGAGGGCGCCCCCAGGTGGAACTGCGACATCGTCCAGAGCCGGCTTGGCGAGGCCCTGGCCGACTTGCGACGCTTCCCTGAGGCGGAGCGGGTCCTTATGGACGCCTACCGGAAGCTGAAAGAGGATGAAACGAAACTGCCTTCTTGGAACAGGAATGAGATCGATATGACGCGCGACCGTCTATTCCGACTGTACACGGGCTGGGGCAAGCCCGAGCAGGCGCGGGCCTATGCTCCCGTGGAGCCGAAGGGCAACACGTAGGGAGTTGGATGACCGGATCCGTGGAGACATAACCGAATAGAAAACGAATAGAATCAGCCTCGGGAGGCACTTCCCGGGTTCTCGAAAGAATTCCCGAGTTTCTTTACCTGTTAAATAATAATAGTTTAATGAACTCCAAAGAATCCCGAAACTCGGTTCGATTCCGGGCCTTGCCACCACTTGGACGCGCTCGCCGTAGGGTTGACTCGGCCGCAGTTTGAACGATGGTTGGGGCATGCTCGATTGGTCGCAATGCCCGGCGGTTGAACGCATTCCGGGGAAGGTCAGCGGAGTCTGGCTTTTCAAGGGAACCCGGGGCCCGGTGCGAGCCCTGTTCGAAAATATCGAAGGCGGAGCGACCGTGAGCGATTTCCTGGAGTGGTTTCCGGGCGTGACTCGCGATCAGGTCGACACAGTTCTCGATCACGCACAGAACAGTTTGGTCGAAGCGTGATCCGGCTCAAGTGATCTAGGGCTTGCCTCGAAAAAATGGACACCAATTCAGGCGGCTTTGATATCGTTTAGTTTTTGTCGGTTTTCGAATACCACAGGGGAGATTTGACCGTGAGATTGCCTCGATTTAACGGACACGCTGGGTAAGCTGGTTGGGCGCTCCCGAGGACGCTCGTCACTATTTCGATGCAAGAGCCGATGCAATGGCCCCCGTTGCTGAATTCCTTGCGCATTTCGGCCGAAAAACTGCCATCGGATATGCGGATCAGGTGTCAAAAGGGCATGGACTCAATCTCAGAAGCTGCGACCGGTGGCCCGGTCGCAGCTTATAGCCGATATTTGCATCAAAGGAGAAAATGGTCATGAACGGACAAATCGAGTTTGCCGGCTTGATGCCGCACGCGCCAATCCTCGTGCCGGGAGTCGGGAGAGAAGACCTTGTTAAGGTGAAAGCCACGGCCAAGGCCATGGGCACGGTCGTCAGGCATGCGCTCGCGACGCATCCGGACACCGTGGTGGTGGTCTCCCCCCACTCGCCCCGGCAACGGGGTGCCTTCGGCTTCTGGTACGCTTCGCGGCTCCGCGGCTCGCTGGGTCAATTCGGATCGCCGGAGGACCGGGTGGACCTGCCGCTGGACCAGGAGTTTGTCGAACGACTGGAACTTGAGGCCGGGCGCCGCGGGCTTCGGACGTGGCGAATCGCCAACGAGCCCCTGGACCACGGCGCCCTGGTGCCGCTCTGCTATCTCACCTCGGCGGGATGGAACGGGAAAACGGTGATCGTTGGCCTGAATTTCCCGGGAGACGGCGGGCTCGACGAGCTCGGCCAGGCCATCGCCGCCACCGCGCAGAAACTGAAGAGACGGACGGTCATCATAGCCAGTGGCGACATGAGCCACCGGCTCCTGCCGACGGCCCCGGCCGGCTATGACCCCGACGCTCACCGTTTTGACGAGGCTTTTATCGGCCTGTTGCGCAAGGGAGCGGTTGACGAACTCCGGGGGATCGATCCCGAGTTACAGGAGAAGGCGGCGGAGGATGTCGTCGATTCCACCCGGGTGGCCCTGGCGGCATCCGGTTATCCGACGGCGGACCATCACGAGGTGCTCAGTTACGAGGGGCCGTTCGGCGTGGGTTATGGTGTGGCGATTCTCTTCGAACGGGAAGGGTCCGGGACCGCGAACCCCGCCGTGGATGACATGCAGGGCAGGATTGTCTCGTCGTTTGAGGACCTGCCGGCGGTCGCTCGCTGCGCGGTCGAGGCGAAGCTGAAGAATGGGCCGGCGGAGCCGCCTTTTTGCGCCCGCGGAGAACTGGCAACGCCCCGCCTTGTGTTTGTGACCGTGGAAACCGACCAGGGCGAACTGCGCGGCTGCTGTGGAGTCATCAAGACCAACGAGCGCGATCTGGTTTGGGAGACGTGGCGCCTTGCTGTGGCTTCTGCATTTTTCGATTCGCGTTTCCCGCCTGTGACAGCCCCGGAGCTGCCGCACCTGCGGTTCACCGTGACTGTGCTTGGGCAACCCGAACCGTTGGCCTCCCCCCAGGGGCTCGACCCGGCTGTCTACGGAGTCATCGTGTCCGCCCGCGATGGGAGAAGAGGCGTGCTCCTGCCCGCCATTCCAGGCATCGACTCCGTTGACCTGCAGCTCGCCATCGCGCGGCAGAAGGCCGGGATCGACGACGGCGAATCCGTGCAAATCGAACGGTTCACGGGCGAGCGTTTTGAGGAGATGCGGGCCGGAGAATAAGGAGGGTATCCGAGAATGCTGACCGAGGATCCCCAGGCATCGGCCCACCCGGCCCGGTGGTGGAGGATGCGGCCCGACGGCCGCATCGAATGCCGGCTTTGTCCGCGTCTTTGCAAGCTGCATGACACCCAGCGCGGATTCTGTTTTGTCCGCCGGAGAGCCGGCAACGCAATCGTCCTCAGCACGTACGGCCGGAGCAGCGGGTTTTGCATCGATCCCATTGAAAAGAAACCGCTGAACCATTTCCTGCCGGGCACGAGCGTCCTGTCGTTCGGCACGGCAGGTTGCAATCTCGGCTGCCGGTTCTGCCAGAACTGGGACATCAGCAATGCGCGGGAATTCGACCGGCTGGCCGATGCCGCAGAGCCGGAAACGATAGCAGAGGCTGCCCAACGCTTCGGCTGCCGGTCCGTGGCGTTCACGTACAATGATCCGGTGGTTTTCGCGGAATACGCCATCGATGCTGCAAAGGCGTGCCGCGAACGGGGAATCAGAACCGTGGCCGTGACTGCGGGCTACATCACCGATGAGGCCCGACCTGAATTCTTCCGGGGCATGGACGCCGCGAATGTGGACCTGAAGGCATTCACGGATGAATTCTATGGGCGGCTTTGCTTCGCACGGCTCCAGCCGGTTCTCGACACCCTTGCCTATCTGCGCCGGGAAACCGGTGTCTGGCTCGAAGTCACAACCCTGCTGATCCCGGGACAAAACGATGGGAGCGACGAAATAGACCGGGCCTCCGACTGGTTTGCCGCTTGCCTCGGGCCCGACGTGCCATGGCATTTCACGGCCTTCCATCCCGACTTCAAGATGCTCGATACCGCGCCCACGCCCCCGGCCACACTGGCCCGCGCGCGCGCCATCGCCCGCTCTAAGGGCCTGAAGTACGTCTACACGGGCAACGTGCACGACCAGGCGGGCGGGAGCACTTGGTGCCCATCATGCGGCGCCCTGCTCATCGAGCGCTGGGGGTATGAATTGGGCGCCTACAATCTGGACGGCAACCGCTGCAAGGTCTGCGGATCCGAGATTGCCGGCCGGTTCGAAAGCCGGCCGGGGACCTGGGGCGCGCGCCGCCAGCCCGTTCGGGTTAGCCAAGCCTCAGGGCTGAAAACTCGAAATGCCCGTTCTTCCGTATGATCGTCAGACGGCCTTCACTCCGGCGCGCGGTCGCCGTAGTTGCGCGCGATCCAGCTCCTCGGCAAAGGCACGACGACGATGTTCAGCGAATGACCGTTGGGCGAGATCATCGCCGATTGGATCTCGATCTTGGTGCCGTCCGCACTGAAGGTCGGATGAATGTGGTCCGCGGGCATTCCCGTCGCCACGGTCCGCTTCATGCTCGCCAACAGGAGCATTTCGCCGGTGTGGCGGTCGATGACCCAGAGGCGGTATTGAAAATCGTCGGCAGCCGCCCAGCGGCCGTCGGCCGAGCCGTTCACATGCCAGATCGAATGGCCGGGGTCGCCCACCGGCACCTGGCCGACGATCCGCATCTCGTGGGTGCGCAGATTCACGATTCCAACGCCGCTCGGGTGCTCGCCCGTGCTCGACTGGTTGCCCCAGGGGGTGTCCGCCGGCATGCCGGGATGGCGGTGGGCCAGAATCGCGATTGCCACTTCATCCTTGGTGATCGCGGCTTCGTGCGTGACCCAGTCGAAGGACGCCTCGGGGAAGAGCGGGCGCAGGCCCGTGCCGTCGGCATTCACGACCCATGTGCGCTGGGGCGCCTTGCCGCCGGTTTCCCAGCAGAAAATGATCTCGCCGTGGACCCACGGATTGGTCTGGACATGCCCGATCTGAAACGGCACCGCCACGATGGTTTTGACCTCGCCCGTCTTCAGATTCATCGAGGCCAGTCCGGATGGGCCGCTGCCCATGCCCCGGGGTCCGAACGGCTTTGCAGACTTGGTGCCGGGTTCGATGTACTGGCTGTAGATCGGATTGTTCACGTCCACGCCATCGCCCGCGGGCCCGCCCGAGTAGGAGAAGTAAACGTAGTCTTCATCGGCATCGAGCCCCATGTTGCCCCCGGCGCCAATCTCCTTCGGTATGGTGCCGCAGACGCGCTCATAGGAATCGGCCGGCCCCATCGCGCCCCTGGCACTGTCCGCAAAAATCTTGTCCAGGTGGATCTCGACTATCGCTAGCGGTCCGCGGGGGCGCATGAATCCGCCTTTTTTCCTGCCCTCGCCTTTCGGGCCTCCCGGCCCTCCGGGAGCCGCGCCCTCGGGGCCCGGTGTCGCGGGCGGCGGTTGGAAGTCCGCCCTGCGTCCCCTCGCGGGGGCGCCCAAATCGCGCATGACATAAAGGTTCATCGCCTTGCGGGCGACGCAAAGCATGCCCATGTAGCCTTTCTCGGTGACCTGGACGATGTCTCCGGTCGCCTCGTTGACGGCCATGGCCTGCCCGGGCGCCCGATTGGAGCGGAAGATCACCCATTGGCCATCGGAGGTCCAATCCGGGTGGGTCTGGTAGATCTTCGAATCCCCGGCATCCGAGCTGGTGAGAAAGCTCAGGGGAGTTCCTGTCACCGGATCGATGACCAGTTTCTTTTCGGAGGGAAAGCGCTGGCCGACCTGGGCAGAGCCGATTGACACGAACAATGCGCACGCGCAGAGGGGCGCGGCCGCTCGGGCGAGGGGTGATTTTTTCATGGTGACTTTACAGTGGGGAGAACCCATGGCCAGACGCAGCGGCACTCCCTAAAGGTTCATGAAATCGAACGGAGACAGTTTCTGGCGACACAGCCCTTGCCGCACAAACGCGACCGCCGCATCCCCGGGGCCTGCCGGCGGCTGAAGCCACCCGTGCATTAATCAGGGAGGCGGGCGCATGCACTTTGGAGTCTTGCTGTTTTCGCGGGATTGCATCACGATCCGCTCGCGATTGAGGTTTAAAGAAGTGCCCCAGCTCAGTTTAAGCCCATGAAATCGATCATTCGACGGTCGTTTGGCGTCGCGTTTTTTGCCCTTTGCCCCGGTTTCGTCTTCGCCCAGTCGGGCGCGATGGGAGCGGCCAAAGCATCAAATGATACCGACACAGTGAATCTGGAACATATGCAGGTCTACTTCCAGAACACGGATGCGGCCGCGCAGAAGGAATCGGCCGGGACATCCGCATTCAACAGCGAGCTGTCGAATTTCCAGACCCAAAACAATGTGAACACCGTGGTCGGCCTCCAGCAGGACATGCTTCAAATGCAGCACGACTACAAGACAATGCTGGATACGGCAAGCAGGGCGGCAAAATCCACGGATCCGAAGGAGCAGACTCATCTGTTCGACAATTATCTATATCTCAGCAGGAATTATCTCAGAGATCACTTCGACCCGAGTTACCAGCTCTGGGTCCTGCGGGCTATCGCCGCTCTGAAGTTGAACAAGCCGGCGACCGGCAGCCAGGCGGGGCAGATTCTCCTGACCATGCCGCCGCAACAGCGCGCCGAGCCCCGCATCCAGAGGATACTGGCCGTCCTCGACAAGCAAGGCTGGCTTCCCAAGGACAAGCCTGCGGGGGCCAGCCCGAACCTGCCTCCACCTGCGGCGGACAAGTCGGGCAAGTGACCGGCGCCGAACCGGTGTGCGCTTGATCGCGCCGGGCCGCGGTCGCTTCGCTTGAGCGAGCGCGCCGGAGCGGATGAGCGGAATGCCAATCGCCAGCAGCCTCATGCGCCCTGGCCGTCGCGCCTTATCCATCATGCCTTTTCCTGCGCTCAACGGGACACGGCCCCGTCCGTTCGGATGGCTGCGCGTCTGCTCACGGCGACCGACAACACGACGGCGGCGGCCGCGAAGAGCGCGCGAAAAGTGACCACTTCGTCGAGCAGCAGGTGCGCCCAAAAAAGCGTGACGAAAACCTGCAGTAACTGCACCTGTCCGATGCGGGCGATTCCCCCTGCGGCCAGTCCGTGGTACCAGGACCAAAACGCCAGGAACATGCTGACCGTGCCCGTATAGGCAAAGGCCCCCCAGGCCCAGCCGGACGCATGCAGGCTGGCGCCCTGCATGCTCCAGATTACGGCGGTTGCGGTTATGGGTGAGACAAGGATCAAGGCCCACGAAATGGTCGGCAGCCCCCCCAATTCCCGGGACAACCGGCCGCCTTCTGCGTAGCTCATTCCGCAAAGGATTGCCGCGACGGCAAAGAGCCCGTCCGCGGGACGGAGAGTCCAGCCGCTTTCGCTGAGGGCGAACAAGACCACGGTCGCGCTGCCAGCAAGGGCTGCGAACCAGAATCTCGCCGTGGGCCGTTCGCGGGCAAACCATGCCCCAAACAGCGCGGTCGCCAGGGGCAGGAGTCCGACCACGATGGCTCCGTGACTCGCCGGCGCATGCCGCAGGGCCAATGAGGACAAAAGCGGAAAACCGACGATCGCCCCGGCGGCGACCAGCAGCAACCCGGGGATGTGGTGTTTCCTTGGCAGCGGCGAACGACGCCGCCAAAGGAGGACCGCACCCAGGAACCCCGCGATCAAGGCCCGGCCCAATCCGACGAAGACCGGCGGCAACTCCTGCACAGCCATGCGGGTCATCGGAAGGGTCAGGCTGAAGCCCAACATTCCCAGGGTGCCGAAAACCCAGCCGGTTCGCACCGCGGCAGAATTGGACTTTGGGTTTTGGGGCTTCATTCCCGGGTGTTTCAGGGCAAGCGCGACCATCCCCACTGCCATTGCGGCACCGGGTGTCGGACTCCCGGGGGACATTCCGTCCCAATGATGGGGTCAATGACAATGCTGAACCTGACAGATGGCGCTCGCCAGCCCGGCTCGACATATCCCCATTTCTTGGGAAGGATAGCGGTTTCCCTGCTGTCGATTGTCATGAGACTGTGGTGTGAAATCGTGTCCATCCGCCCAACAGCCTCCATTTGTCCAGCCGATAGCATCCAACCCGGGGTTTCGGAACTTGGAGGACATCGTGCCTGACGAGCCGGGACGCTCCCTGGACTTCAGCCGCCTTTACCGGGCGACCCTGATTCCCCTGCGGCACTACCTCACGCGCATTCTCGGCAACACGGCGGAAGCGCAGGACGTGGCCCATGACGCCTATCTGCGGATCTATCCCCAGGACGGCAGGCCACCGGCGCAGAAACCCGAGGCGCTCCTCTACACGACCGCCCGCAATCTCGCCTTCAACCGTCTCAAGCGCCGCCGCATCTCGCCTATCATTCAAAATGTGGCAAGCCTTGAAGCAACAGCTGCTTACGCGCCAGGAGTCGCACAGCAGGTGATGGCCAGCCAGGAATCCACTATCCTTGAAAAGGCCATCTCCGAGCTCCCCCAGGGCTGCCGCTCCGTCCTTCTCCTTCGCAAGGTCGAGCTGCTTTCACATCAGCAGATCGCCGATCGGCTGGGCATAGCCATAAGCACCGTCGAAAAACAACACGCGCGGGCCCTAAGGCTCTTGCGCGCCTCCCTGCAAGACCAGCTGGACCGCGGTTCCCCTCCAGCATCCCACGGCTCCGAAACGAGGGCCGAACCATGAATTCACCACAAGAAAACTCCGATCCGTCAATTGAGGCGGAAGCCGCCCTTTGGGCGGCAAAGCTCGACGGCTCCGCCATCAGCGACGCCGAACTCGCCACATTTGACGCTTGGCTCGCCAAGGATCCCGCTCGCCAGGAAGTGATCACGCAATACCTCCAAATGTCCGGAATGCTCGACGAGCGGCTGCCGGCTTTGGTTGCCGCGGGGACGCTGGCAATGCCCGAGCCTCCCAAACGGGCCTTTCGGTGGAATCGGCGAAGTTTCGGCATCGCTGCCCTCGGGGCAGCAGCACTGGCAGTCCTCGCCTTCTTGGTTGTGTTCCCGACCAATCGCATTCAGACGGCGGCAACGCCCGCCGGGCAGAGGGATTCGCTTACCCTTTCGGACGGTTCGCGGGTCGAACTCAATGCCGGAACCAGCGTTTCGATAGAGACGACCCGCACGGAGCGCCATGTGCGCCTGGGCGATGGCGAGGCGTACTTTGTCGTGACAAAGGACAAGACCCGCCCCTTCATCGTCGACACGTCGGCCGGATCCGTGCGCGTCACCGGAACGATCTTCGACGTTCGCACGGAGCCCGGCGGCGAAATGGATGTCACGGTCGTGGAAGGCAACGTGCAGGTGCAGCTGATCTCCAGCGGCGACCCCGCGCACCCCTCCATCGCCGCGCTCCGGGCCGGCGACTCGCTTTCCGTGCGGGCTGGAGCCCTCGCCTCCCTCACCTGGCTATCGTCTGCAGCGCTTAGCGACGCGCTCGCATGGCGCCAGGGCATGGTCGTCTTTAACGGCGTGCCGCTCCGGGAGCTGGCCGAGCGATATGCGCGATACAACGGGAGAAAGATCACGGTCAGCCCATCCGCCGCCAATCTCAAAATTGGCGGCAGGTCCAGCCTCGACGACCCGCCGGCATTTTATGCTGCGATCGGGGCGTCATTCCCCGATGTTCGGATCACGACTGGACCGGATGGCGTGACCCGGATCGGCCCGGGTTCCGAGCCCTAGGATACACCGCGTATCACTTACTCTCGCATGCGATTCGCCACCTTTCACCGTTGAGAAGGCAAATGCGGCGCGGCACCCTCCCCCGTTCGGTCCTCTTCGGCCTTCTCGTATTTGCGGCGGGGACTGCGATTCCGTGCCCTGCGAGGGCGGCGCCGGTCGAATTGAACATCCCGGCCCAGCCCGCCGACACCGCTCTTCTGCAGCTGGCAAAGGCCGCAAACATCGAGTTGATCTTTGCATTCGACCCGCTGCATGCCGTCCGCTCAACCGCCGTCGCCGGTCTTTACGAGCCGGAGGCCGCGCTTGACCTTCTCCTGACGGGCACTGGGTTTGCCGGGGGACCCAATGGGACCGGCAAGTTTGTTGTGAGAGCGCTGCCGCCAGGAGGCTCCGTCAAAGGCCGGCTTCTCACGCCTGAAGGGGATGGAGCGGTAGGGGTTCGAGTGGCGATACGCTCGGCGCGCCGGGTCACCCTCACCAATGATAACGGCGAGTTTGCATTCGGCTCCCTTCCGCCGGGCACGTACCGCCTGACCGCCATCGGCCAGGGATACCAGCCGCTCCAAATCGACGGCGTGCGTGTGAAGAACGGCAGGGTGCTGAATCTGGCGGCCGAAACGCTCCAGCCCGCCAACTCATTGGTCAGGCTCGACCCGGTCGTTGTGCAGGGTCGCTCGTCGGATACGAGTGCCATGGATCGCAACCGGACCTCGGAGGCTCCCCCACTGGCCGCGGGAGACCTGGACCTTGTCCGCACTCAGAACGATGCCCTGCCCTTTGAAATCTTCTCGCGCGACCAGATCGTCCGAAGCGGAGTTGTCAACCTCGACGAGTTCCTGCAGCAGGAAATCCTGGAGAGTTCGGCGACCTCCGCGCAGATAGAACCCGGCATGCAAGGCGCCCTGTTCGCAGGAAGCACGAATCTGAACATGCGAAGCTACGGCCTGGATGAGACCGTTGTGCTGGTCAACGGCAGGCGGCTGCCCGATGTCCTGATCGGAGCCACCACCCTGCAGACAGCCCCGGACGTCAACCTGATCCCGCTGAGCCTCGTGCAGCAGGTGGAAGTGCTGCCCGTCTCGGCTTCGGCAATCTACGGCGGCAACCCGGTCGGAGGTGTCATCAACATCAGGCTTCGCTCCGACGCAGACACAAATTCGACGGAGGTGACGACGACCTACACCAATGCACTGCGCGGCTTTGATGCTCCCGAATCCAACGTGTCCCTTCTGCACAGCCAGACGCTTCTCGGCGGAGCCCTGCGGCTGCGGGTCGACGGCAGTTTCACCCAGAACAATCCGCCGACCGAGTCGGAGGTCCTGTACCATGAAACCCATCCCAGCCAGCCGCCGTCGTTGAATTCGGCCGTGTATGGGGCGACGCCGAACATTCAAAGCACCCCGGACGCCAGCGGAAACCAGGCGGGGCTTTTCGGGCCGGGTACGCCGACCGTGACTTCGGTGCCCCTGAGCGCAGACGGCTCGGAAGCCCTAACGGCCTTTATGAACCGACAGGGTGTGCGCGATCTGGACTTGTTTCGCGTGCCCGGCGGTCTGTCGACATCTCCCGACAGCCTCGAATACGGTTACGGGTTGCGCCAGACCAGGGCTGTTTACTACGGATCCTTCGATTACGACGCGAGCCCGTGGCTCCAGGTCGGCTTCGACGGCACCTACGCGCGCACAATCACGCATCCCGGCTACGACCTGCTGAATGCGGATCTGACGCTTTCAGCGAACTCGCCGTTCAATCCGTTCAATCAGCCCGTGAACGTATCGCTCAACGAGACCGCTCCCCTCCTGGGCGAAGGTTACAACGAGGCGCAGGTCGAGTCCGCCACCGGAGTTCTCGGCATCCTCTTCAGCCTGCCATCGGGCTGGCAGGCCACCCTCGACAGCCAGCTTGCCCACAATATCGCGCGATACCGGGGCCTTGCCGGAACCGACCCCAATCGCTGGCAGCAACTGGTCGACGAAGGGCTGTACAATCCGCTGCGCGACACCCAGCTCTACGCGCCGCCGTCCGCCTTTTACAACAGCGTCTTGATTTACGAGGGCGGGCGCGGGCAGTTTGCGACTCTTGGCAGCTACGATGCCCTCAATTCGGCCGTGCGGGTGACCAGTGCATCGCTCGCACTCCCCACCGGAACGGGCACCCTGAATCTTGGTGGCGACTACCAGCGGGACCGATTCGACAATTACAACTACGACTGGTTCTACGCCGATGGTTCGCCCGCCCCGTCCCCCGCCCCCTGGATCGGGCGCACGCTGCAGGAATACAGCGCCTTCGGCGAACTGCAGGCGCCCCTCCTGCCTTCCAAGTGGCTTCCCCATTGGATCGTGCAGACCCAGGCCGACCCCGCCCTGCGTTATGACGCCTCGGCCGATGCCAAGCAGTCGAGCTTCGCGCCCACGCTCGGCCTAAAGTTTGACTTCGCCGGTGGCTTTTCCTTCCGAGGCAGCGTCACCACGTCCAGCCGGCTCCCGACGCCCACGCTCAGCCGCCAGGCCGCGGGCGGGGCCCCGGTCACGGGTCCCAACCTACAGGAGATTTACGACCCGCTGCTCAACGAGAACTACAGCGTCCAGGTCAACGAAGTGCCCAATCCCGACCTGCTCCCGGACCGGGCCGTCACCGAAACGGCGGGTGCCATCCTGCAGCGCGGCAGCGCCGTCCAGAGCCTGCGCCTCAGCATCGATTTAACCGACACGCACAAGACCGACGAACAGGCCTTCCTGGACCAAGACGCCGTCATCAACCTCGAGTCGCTATTCCCGGACCTCGTCCGGCGCGCCGCTCCCCCGCCAGGCAGCACCGGGCCCGGCCCCATCGCCTCCCTCACCACAACGACCGTGAATATCAGCGGCCGCCAGTCCCTGGACTGGATCGCCACGGCCGACTGGGCCTGGAAGAAATGCGCGGGAGGCACGCTGGAGATCTATGCGCGCGCCGTCTATTTCGAAAGCTATGAGCGCCAGATTCTCCCGGGCTCCCCGGAAGTGGACGAATTGAAGCATCCGGATGGAACGACAACGGACCTGCTGAGGCTCCGCGCGAATTTCGGGGCCTCGTGGTCCGATCGCATCCGGGGCTTAGGCATGGATGCCCACTATTATTCCTCCCAGGTCCTTCCCATCAGCGAATGGCCGGATCAGGGCAGCGATCGAATAAAGGCCTTTTGGCAGCTCGACGCATACCTCCGTCAGGAGCTGGGCCAGTGGCTCCCCTGGGACAGCTCGAAGCGCAGCCTGAGGGCCCAGGCGCGGGTCGACAATATCTTCGGCTTCAACTATCCGAAATACGCCGATCAGGTGACCGAGGCGGGGATCCAGCCCTACGGCGACTGGCGGGGCAGGACGTATTCGCTTTCGCTGACAGCCACCTATTGAGCGGTTCGAGATGGCGGGTTTTGCCCGCTCGGCTGTCTCTCTCATTGCCGCGCATACGCCCGAAGATCTCATGAAAACGGCCAAAGATCGCCAAACCGCCGAGGAAAAAGGGTCAAGGACGACCGAGGTGTGCTTGCAAGCACATCGCAGGGAGTCTGAGGCCCTTTTTCGAGAGTGGTTTGGATGAGATTTGGACGAATTTCGTGAAATCTTCGGGTCAGTCCGGCAAGCCGCAAAAGGGAAGCGAAATGACCGACACAGCCTGCAAAAGCCCGAACACCCAGAACCCGAACCCCGGCTCGGCGAGGCATCTCGCCGCCCGCGAGGATGCGGCGCTGCGCGAGGCGTTGAAGCACTGCTCGCGCTCGACGTACTACGCCGCGTACCAATTCCGCCTGACAGGTGATCCCGATCGCCTGCCGACCCTGGTCCTCGGCGTCATCGAGCACTATGTCGAGGCTGATTTGCACGGCCGGCTCGGACATCCCGACAGCGAACTGCTCCTTTGCGAACACCTGGGCATAGACTCGCTGGATCTGATGGAAATCGTGACTCTCCTCGAGGACGTTCTGCAGATCCAGGTCTCGGATACCGAGCGGACTGCCATTCGCACGCTCGCCGATCTGCGGCGCTATTTGGAATCAAAAGCTCCAAGGCATCCCCGCTGCGCGCATTGAGTTCCTTTCTCCCTTCCCCGATCGGACCCGCTGCTCTCGGCGGTCCGATAACCGGGTCGTCAGAATCCAGGTACCGGTCAAGACTGGGGCTAACCGAAGCCTGGCGTGGCGTGCGGCGGGCGGGCGTGCTGGTTCGGCACCCCGCCCGCCGCTAATGCTGATCTTAGGGTATGTAATGATCGATTACATACTATGCTCCGGCCTTCGAAGCTGCTGTCGGGGGCGACTTCGAGTCCATCGGCAAATTGGAGTTTGCTCTTCTTAGACATTTGGGGCTTCGACCGGAAATCTCCGTTGCCGACATCGGTTGCGGCAGCGGCAGGCTCGCCCACCAGCTCAGCGGCTGGCTTTCGGGACCCTGCCTGGGCACCGACATCCTCGAACCGCTGCTGGACCACGCGAGGGCCCTCTGCCGCAGGCCAGACTGGCAGTTTGTAAAGACCGACGGCCAGGCAATCCCCTGGCCGGCTGAACAGGCCGACCTCGTCTGCTTTTTCTCCGTGTTCACGCACCTATCGCCCGAGGATACCTGGCGCTACATCCTCGAGGCCAGGCGCGTTCTCAAGCCCGGGGGCCTGCTTGTGTGCTCGTTCCTGGAGTTCAGGATTCGGGGCCACTGGGCTGTCTTCCGGGATGATCTTAGGGACATGTCTCCGGACAAGATGTTGAACCAGTTCCTGGGGCGCGATGCGTTCGAGGCCTTCGCGTTGAACGGAGAACTGGCTTTGAAGGGATTCTTCGACGGCGATATACCCCACATACCAATCGACGGAGAGCTGACCTTCGAGAATGGCCATCGAGTCGCAAGGATGGGAAACCTCGGCCAGTCGGTCTGTGTGATCCAGAAGCCGCCTGTCCCCGTTCCCGCACCTGCCTGACCGCGAGCACTGGTGGGGCTTCACCCCATACCACGGGGCCGAACCGGAGGGCATAGTTGATGCCCAGGGTACTTAACGAGAACCGATCCCTCGAAACATCATTCAACCTCGTTCTGAAAAGCCAGCCTCATCCTGGCATGCGCGGACACGGACCTCGCCGCCGCCGGATCGCTTGTTCCTGCGATGAGGAGACATCAGCAAATGCATCGGCCGGTCGTCCGCTTCCTTGGTTTCCTCGCCAGCGTATGGACCGGTTTCAGGCGCAACCAGGGCTTCCTGCTGGCCGGTGCGATCGCCTATTACACCCTGCTGTCGATTGTTCCCCTGTCGATCCTCGGCCTGATTGTACTGTCCCATTATGTCCAGAAAAGCGTGCTTTTGCCGACCTTGTCCGGTTACATCGACATGGTGACCCCGGGCTATGCCGCGACACTGACGGATCAGGCGGAGGTGTTCATCGCGCACTACAAGTCGGTCGGGATCTTTCTGTTTCTGGCGATGCTCTTTTTCGGCTCCGTCGCCTTCAGCGCGCTCGAAAGCGCCATGTCGGTCATCTTTTCCCATCGGTTCAAGGCTCCACGCAGGCATTTCCTGCTGTCCGCCATCATTCCCTACGTCTATATCCTTTTGATCGGCCTTGGCCTCCTGCTCGTGTCGTTTATTACGGGCGCCATGGAGGCCCACGACAGCCGGCGATTGATCATCTTTGGATGGAGTGTCAGCCTGGCGGGCACCTCCTTCTTCGCCCTGTATCTTATCGGGATATTCGGCGAGGTGCTGCTGCTGACTTCCTTCTATCTCGTATTGCCGCTGGTCCGCATCACGTTTCGCCACGCCCTGATCGGCGGCACGATCGCGACGGTTCTTTGGGAGATCACCCGACGGCTGCTGGCCTGGTATTATTCGGCCGTCTCTTCGGTGAATCTGATCTACGGCTCATTTGCCACGTCCGTGGTGGCCCTGGTCAGCATCGAGGCGATCGCCGTCATCATTTTGCTGGGCGCCCAGGTCATTGCGGAAGTCCAGCTCAGGAGATCCTCGGGCCACCCCGCAATCCATCGCTGAATGCGCCAGCTCAAGCCGATTCTTCCAACATCGGGATGGCCTAGGGTGCGAGGGCCGGCATCGGTTTTTGCGGCGACCGGCCAGGCCGAAATGCCAGATTCTCCGTAACGACGTAGACTGCCATCGCAAGCAACATGAGGAAAGCGGCCATCCAAAAGAATGGGCTGTGATGTATTCGCTTCCAGTAAGGACGGCGCGTCGGGTTAGGTCCGCCGTGTTGTTGGAACTGTGGATCATCCATGATGGTGTGGGCAAATGCGCCGGCCTGCATTTTAGCACAACGCATCCCAGGCATGCATGGGGTGAAAACCCTCCGGCTGCCAAAGCAGCAACGCTAGCCCGGCGATCACTCCTGTGATCGCTTAAGTATTCGTGAACCCGCAGTGGCTCTCGATCCAGGCCGCGGAGCCGTCGCGCTGCCACCCATCGAGCTGGGCCTGATCCTTGAGCTGCTGGCCGCGCTGGCGCGCGACGACGGCAAAGGCGCTGCGGCACTCGGGCAGGGACGTCATGTCGCCCCAAAGCTTCTCGAACTGGGCGACCGGGAACACGTCCTCCTGGCCATGCCCCCAGCGCTTCTTGACGTCCTTCAGGGTGACGTAGGTCGGCAGCCGGCTGCCGAGGCTGCGCACGGCAGAGGCAACCCGGTCCTCGTCCTCCAAGTCCGGGCGGTCGAGCTGGAAAAGGGCTAGCAAGCCGTCGATATCAACCCAGTTCGTGTTGGAATTGTAAAAGGTGAGGTTGAACTCGTCCTCCTCGCGCGGCATGGCAAGCCCCTCGACCAGCCGCAGGCGCCCGTCGACACGGGCAAGGCCTCCGCCGCGGTCCTCGAGCCGCTTGGAAATGACTTCGAAGGAAAGGGTGGCGCGGTTGGCGAGGTGCCAGCCCAGCATGACCGGATCGAGATCGGCGCCCAGGGTGTCTATGTTATGGACGAGGAGCGTCGTCAGGCGCGGGTATTTGCCAAGAAGGTCGCGAAGGATGCCGTTCTTGAGCAGGTTCGGGAATTCAAACCAGTGGCCGACCGGGTGCATGCACTGGGCGGGAACATTGTCCGTATAGTCGCTCCCCTCCCCGGCGTTCCGAGCCCAGCCTATGAGCGCCTGCCGCAGGCTTTCGCGAACCTTTTCCTTCTGCTCGTCGAGCCGCTGCTGGGCAGTCTCCTGCCAGGCGAAGTACAGGTCGCGCACCATGGGCACCAGCCGCAGGCCGATCGAGCGGCCCGGCGACAGGAAGACACGGCTGCCTAGTCCTGCGGGAAGGTTGGCGCGGGCCCACGCCTCGATCGGCTCATGCGTTAGGTGGCTTGTCGTGAAAACATGGGGCACGACGGTTCCGCAGGCCGCCGCCGTTTGAGCGGTCTTGGCCAGGTGCACCTCCATGAAGTTGCGATGGCGCCCGCCAAGCCGGGCGAAGGGATGGAGCGCCTTGACGACCCCCGCACCCTGCGTCCACCGGGAACCGACACCCGCGGCAAACGTCATCACGGCCACCCGGCCCTCGCGCAGCGCCGCATCGCCCGCCGCTCGGAACTCCGCACTTTCCTTCGGACCGGCCGTCGCATCGAAAATATCCTTCTGGGCGACATCCTCGATCCGGGTCGTCGTCGGCAGGCGGTTCATCGCAAGGCCGATCCGGCCGGCGATCAAGTCGGCGCGGATCTGCTCGTGCAGGGTCGGATCGAACCCGTTTGCAGCCAGCATCGCGCCGAGGCGCTCCGAGGCATCGACGGCAGCGGCGGTGGCGGGCAAAAGCCTGTCCAACAATGGCTGGGCGGCCTGCGAGAAGGCCGGCTGGTCACGGCATGCCCGGACAAACTGCTGGACATCGACCCGCTCCGCGCGGCCGAGTTCGCGCGCGTCCTTGCGCAGCGCCGCGGGCAGCGTGTGGTGGTAATAGGTTGGCGGGAGGAGCGCAAGGGCCCCTTCCAGGAGTTCGCAGGTCGTGCCGGTTTCGTTGATCCGGAAATCATAGACCACCGGGTCCATGGCAAACGGCAGCGCCGACTGCAGTTCCCGCTTGGCCGCGAGCATGATCTCCTGCAGCCGCTCCTGACCCTCCAGCCGGCGGTGCGGGGCGAAGATGAAGCCCATGCCGCCCCCTGACATGCCTCCGAGCATCCAAAAGCCCCAGAAATCCCCGCCAAACTCCGAGCGGACCCTCTCTATAATGGTCTCGGTGTAGCGGTTGGTGACAAACGGGATGATGGTCTTCAGCGGCCCGAAGAAATTCGCCGTGAGCGAGCCTCCCAGCGCCCGGATGTCGCCGCGGCTGAGTTCGCCCACGATCGTGTCAAGGGCGCCCGTCGCCTGGGCCCTCGCCCGCGAGTCAGCCTCGCCCCGCAGAAGGTATTTTTCAGTCACCATCTCGAGAATGGGGCCGACATTCTGGGCCATCCCCCCGTGAACAAGGACCAGGCAATCCTGCAGGCGCCGCCTCGCATCCTCGGGAATGTCGCCGCGGCCCAGCACGCGGTGCCTGGGAAGCAGGCAGCCGCGGGAAATTCCGAATTCGGAGTCTCCAGGCCCCGCCGTCACCCCCTCGATGAGCTTGATCCCCGGCCAAATGCCGCCCGAATCCTGCCAGCCGCCCCCCGAGCCTCCGAGCCATTCGCCGAGGATCGCCCGCGCCGCCACGACGCGGCGTTCATCCTCCTCGAGGGGGCCGGTCAGGGCGCGGGTCTGCCCGGTAGCCCGCATGCAACCGGCGATCAAGGCTGCGAGGAGATTGGTCGAGACGGCCAGCCGAGAGCCCTTGGGAATCCGGTTGACCGAGCTGACGATTTCCAGCCCGAATCCCGGGCCGATCATCCGCTCGAACAGCTCGGCGAGGCCGAGGCCAGAGCGCTCAACCCCCGGCGGCACGATGCCAGAGGCGATGACCGCCGCCTTGAGAAGCCCCAGGTAGTCGCGCGCGAAATCGAAGACCTCGTCGATTTCGCGCATTACAGCCGAAGCGTCCAGATCGACGCTCACCAGCCGCAGCACCGGTTCGTCGATCACGCGCAGGCAGACCTCTATCGGCGGCCGCGGCTTGTCATCCCGTCCGTGAACCCCGAGATCGATGGAGACGTTTAGGACCCGGGCTCCCTCGGGGTAGTCCATGCCGAGAAAGAAGATGTCGCTCCAGCCGCAGTGCGTGAGGTCCATCCGAACGGCGGTCGACTCCCTGAGGACCGGCAATGCGCCGTTTTCCGAGCGCTTGAGCAGTTCGGGACGCAGGCGCAGCGGGTGGTCGGCCGGATGGCCCATGCGGAACATCCAGGTGTTGCCGGGCGTCGAGCGCACGGTGGACCTGACCTGGTCGGCGAGGGTTTGGAACGCGAGCGAGTGGTAGGCTTCCGCAAGGGCGCTCGACAGCGTGTCGTTGGCGCCGGAAGACTCCTGGACCTTCAGGAAGGCCGTGATCGACTCCTCGAAGCGCCGGTCGAGCAAAAGCGAGTGCCCTGCGAATGGAACCTTGCCGCGGGCGGGAAAACCGGAAAGGGCGGGCAGATGAAACCGGTGCAGTGCGTATAGAAAAAACAGTGCACGAACGCGGCGGTACAGGTTGGATTCCGAATGACGGTAGGCTTCCAGCTCCGCCGCCGCCATGAGCAGGTCCCTGGCGGACCGGCCGCGCGTGAATGCCTCCAGCGGGCGGTCGCGCATGACCGGATCGTCCGAGACAATCGTTTCAAGAAAAGGGGACATCTCGGCGGGACTGGCGGCCTCAGGCGCGCGCGACCTGTTCGATCAGCTGCCGGAGGACTGCCTCGCGGTCCTTGCCGCTCAGTGCGAGCGCAAGCTGCGCGAAGAGGACGCCATAGTGGGCACCGATATCGTAGCGGGTTCCGGACACCTCGAGCGCCAGATAGCGCTGGCGCCCCGCCATCGCATGCAGCGCCGGAGACAATGGCAGGCGCACGTCCGCCGGCGTCCCCTCCTCCGCCCCGGCCAGCAGCTCGAAGATCAGCGGCGTCAGCACATGCATGCCGAAGAAGCACAGATAGTGCCCCGCGCGCAGACCGGGAACGAGGAGGCGTTTTTCGGCCTCGGTCGGGCTCGGTTTCTCGATCACCGTGTCGATCTCGTAAAGCCTCCGGCCGCTTGCAACGAGTTTTCCACCCACCGTCCCGAAATACGGCAGCAAATTCTCGCGCGTCGACTGCACGGCGCTCACGGCCGTCCGCTCCTCGACAGCGATCGAAACCAGCTGCCTGGCGCACGACTCGCCGCTTTTGCTTACATAGAGGTGGTCTCCGACCAAATGGAGGAAGGCCTCCTCGCCTCCCAAGACCGGCCGCCCCAAAAGCACGGCTCGGCCGTAGCCCTGGGGCCCCGACTGCTCGAGGAACCGCACCCTGTCCCTGAAGGGCCCCGCCGCCTCGGCGTAGGCGGCCTGGTCGCCGGCGCAAATGACGACCACAAATTCCTCGATCCCCGCCCCGTGCGCCTCCTCGAGAATGATTTGCAGCGCGGTTTTCGGAACGCCCTGCGGATCCACAAGGACCTGCAAAGGCAGGGTACGCTGGCTGGGGTTGGCGGCGGTTATGAGCGCTTTTCGGATGTTCATGCGGGGGGCGGCCGCCCTGGAGAAGCGGCCGCAGTGCGGGGTCCGGCTGGGGTTTGCCCCGATAATCGCCGGATTTGCCGGCAGATTTCAATTAGAACCGGATGCCTGCGCGAAATCAGGAAGACGGCCTCAGGCCCCAAGTATTGAAATCCGCGTTGCGGATTTCAATACTTGGGGCCTGAGGCCGTTCGATCTGATGAGAACCGGCGAACACCGGTCTCCCAGCCCGTCAATACCGGTAGTGCTCGGCCTTGTAAGGCCCGTCGGGCGAAACCCCCAGGTACGCCGCCTGCTTGGGCGTCAGGACGGTGAGCTTGACGCCGATTTTCTCCAGGTGAAGGCGCGCGACCTCCTCGTCGAGGCGCTTCGGCAGGCGGTAGACGCCCGGCTTGTACTCGTCCCTCTTCTCCCAAAGATCGATCTGCGCCAGGGTCTGGTTCGTGAAGCTGTTGGACATGACAAAAGACGGATGCCCGGTCGCGCATCCGAGGTTCACCAGGCGGCCCTCGGCCAGCAGGTAAATGCTCCGGCCGCTTGGGAAGGTGAATACGTCGTACTGCGGCTTGATCGTCGTCCGCTTGACCCCCGGCGCCTTGTAGAGCCGGCTGACCTGGATCTCGTTGTCGAAATGGCCGATGTTGCAGACGATGGCCTGGTCCTTCATGCGCTCGAGGTGTTCGAGCGTGATGACATCGCAATTGCCCGTGGCGCTGACGTAGATGTCCCCGATTCCCAGCGTTTCCTCAATCGTCGCCACCTCGAATCCCTCCATCGCCGCCTGAAGCGCGTTGATGGGGTCGATCTCGGTGACGATCACCCGGGCGCCGAACCCGCGCAGCGAGTGCGCCGAGCCCTTGCCGACGTCCCCGTAGCCGCAAACAACGGCAACCTTGCCTGCGATCATGACATCGGTGGCGCGCTTCAGCCCGTCTGCGAGCGACTCCCGGCATCCGTAGAGGTTGTCGAATTTCGACTTTGTGACCGAGTCGTTGACGTTGATCGCCGGCACGAGGAGCTTCCCCTGCTCGTGGAGCTGGTAGAGGCGGTGCACGCCCGTCGTCGTCTCCTCGGAGACGCCGCGCCACTCCTTGACCATCTCGTGGAAGACCAGGGGGTTTTCGGCGTGGATCCGCTTGAGCAGATCCTTGATGACCTGCTCCTCCGTCGAACCGGACGGCGTCCCGGCCCAGGGGCTGCCATCCTCCAGTTCCAAGCCCTTGTGCAGGAGGAGCGTCGCATCGCCCCCGTCGTCAACCACAAGCTGCGGGCCGCGGCCTCCCGGATGGCACAAGGCCTTCCAGGTGCAATCCCAGTATTCCTCAAGGGTCTCGCCCTTCCAGGCGAAGACCGGGACGCCTGTTCGCGCGATCGCGGCCGCGGCGTGGTCCTGGGTCGAGAAAATGTTGCAGGAGGCCCAGCGCACGGAAGCCCCGAGCTCGACCAGGGTCTCGATGAGGACGGCCGTCTGGATCGTCATGTGCAGGGATCCTGTGATGCGGACCCCCTTCAGGGGCTTCCTGGGCCCGAACTTGCGGCGCAGGGCCATGAGCCCAGGCATCTCCTGCTCAGCGACGGTGATCTCCTTGCGGCCCCAGTCGGCCTCGGCGATGTCCCTGACGCGATAATCCTTGACGGGTGCGGTTGCGGTGGTGGTCGGCATGGCTCTCATTTGGCGGCGGCCAGAAGCTCCTTTGTCCTGTTGGTTTGCTCCCACGGCAGATCGGCCTTCCCGAAATGGCCGTAGTTGGTCGTCGACCGGTAGATCGGGCGCAGCAGGTCGAGCTGCTTGATGATGGCGGCCGGCTTGAAGCTGAACACCTCGCGCACGGCCTTCCGGATCCTTTCCTCCGGAACCTTCGCCGTGCCCATCGAATCGACCCAGATGCTCACGGGCTCGGGGTATCCGATCGCGTAGGCGACCTGCAGTTCGCAGATGTCCGCCAGGCCCGAAGCGACAATGTTCTTCGCGACCCAGCGGCACATGTAAGCCGCCGAGCGGTCAACCTTGGACGGATCCTTGCCCGAGAAGGCGCCCCCGCCGTGGCGGCCCCATCCGCCGTAGGTGTCGACGATGATCTTCCGGCCGGTCAGGCCGGAGTCCCCCTCGGGCCCTCCGATCACGAAGCGGCCCGTCGGGTTGATGAAAAACTGCGTCGAGGCGTCCATCATGTCCGCCGGAATCACCTTCCTGACAACATACTCGACCAGAAAATCGCGGATGTCCGCATGCTTCACGTTGGCCGTATGCTGGGTCGAGATGACGACGTTCTCCACCTTGACGGGGCGGTCGTTCTCGTAGCGGATCGACACCTGCGACTTCGCATCCGGCCTGAGCCAGCCGACGACGCCCGCTTTCCGAAGCTTGGTCAGCTCGCGGCCAAGCCGGTGGGCGAACATGATCGCCGTGGGCATCATCTCCGGAGTCTCGTTGCAGGCGTAGCCGAACATGAGCCCCTGGTCTCCCGCCCCCTGCTCCGCCGTATCCTTGCCCTCGGCCGACCGGGCGTCGACCCCCTGCGCGATGTCGGGGGACTGCCGGGTGATGAGATTGTGGATGAAGATCCGTTCGGCGTGAAAAACGTCGTCGTCGTGAACATAGCCGATGTCGCGCACGGCCGCCCGCACGATCTGCTCGTAGTTGAGCTTCGCCCCCGTCGTGATCTCTCCCGCGATCACGACCTGGTTGGACTTGACCAATGTCTCGCAGGCGACCCGGCTCAGGGGATCCCCCTCGAGGCAGGCGTCCAGAACGCTGTCGGATATGAGGTCGGCCACCTTGTCGGGGTGGCCCTCGCCCACGGATTCAGAGGAGAAGACAAATGAGTCGGCCATAGGATTCTGAAAAGGGGGATGGAAACCCCGCCAAATCCGACTGGCAAGTCAAATATCAACATATCCCGATTTTGTGATGTGAACGCTGGACACCGGCCTCGGCGCTTGCCTTGCAACGAGTTCCTCCCAGTGTCTGAGGGCTGCCCCCATGTCGATCCAGCCCATCATCGATTCGACCGCGATCCGAACCCTCAGGGAGCTGTGCCCGCGCGACAACGACGTTTTTCTCCGGGAACTGCTCGGCATGTTCATGCAGGACACCCCGCTGCGGATTGCGGAGATGGAGGAGAGCCTGAAGTCGAACGACGCGACCCGCTTCAAGCGGGCCGCGCACAGCATCAAGGGGAGCTCCGCCAACATCGGGGCCGTCGAGCTGAAGGAGGTCGCCGGTCGCCTCGAAAGCGAGTGTGCGGGGGCGCCGATTTCGAGCCTCGCGCCGTCGGTCGCCGAAATCCGGGTGGCATATGAGCGCGCCCGCGCCGAGCTGGACCGCATCATCGCCGCCGGGCCCGGCGCTTAGCCTAGCGGTAGAGGGCGGTCGTCGGGGTCGCCGTCAATACGTTGTACTGGCGCATCGCCAGGCGCCACCACTCGGCCAGGGCGTTCGACGGGGCGCTCCACAGCTCCCGGTGCAGCCAGATCATCGACTCGGCGTCGAGAAGAAGCGCCATCTTTTCCTTGCTCGAAAACTCGGCCGGGCCCTCCCGAAGGAGCCTCTCGCGCAGATGGGCGAACCATTCGCGAGCCTCCTCGCTCGGCTTGCGCTGGCGGAGGAGGGCGACGTGCATCGAGTTGATGTAGGGATCGAGCACCGCCTGCATGAAGCCGTAGTCGGCCCTGAGGGGCTCGAAGGGCGGCAGGTGACGGTAGCACTGCTGCAGGTTCTGGCTCAATTGCTTCAGCTCGGGCGGAGGCTCCGTTTCCTCGGGGGTGACGAACAATCCCAGGTCGCGCGCCGCACGGCCGATGCTCGTCTTGCTGAAGAAAATCGACAGGGGAATCGCCAGGACCAGCCCAGCCAGGACGGGGCTCAACCACCAGAAATAGGACGGCAGGAGGATGTAGGAGGAGACGCCAAGGACGACCGCGAAAACGGTCTGGATCCCGTGGGTCAGGATCGCCTCCCGCCAGTCCGTTCCGTCCGCCTGCGCCTGCCGGTTTTGGGAGATCCAGGTGACACCCTGGCCGAGGAGGGTGAAGACCACAAAGCGCGTGTTGAACATCATGTTGATCGGCGCTAGGAGGGCCGAGGCGGCCATTTCGAGGAAGGCGCTCATGGCCAGCCGGGCCCGGCCACCGTACTTGGCGGCCTCCTCGGGCTTTCCCATGACGACGATGACGCTGACGACCTTCGGGAGAAAGAGGAGGAGCAGCGTGAAGAGGAAAAGGGTCAGCGCCTCGGGCACCTGCACCCGGTAGCCGAAAATCGAGGTCGTGTCGGGCTCGCGGAATATCCCGATCCGGTCGAGCGCGGCCTGGTCCAGCGCCTCCACCAGGCCGAGGAGCAGGAACAGCATCCACAGGGGCGAGGACAGGTAGGCCATTAAGCCCATGAAAAGGTGGAAGCGGTTGGCGGGGCGGAATCCCCTGGCTGTCAGAAGCCAGGCGTGCTGCAGGTTGCCCTGGCACCAGCGCCGGTCCCGCTTCGCCGAGTCGATCAGGGTTGGCGGACTCTCCTCGTAGCTGCCCTCGATGTCGTGGGCGAGCCACACGGCCCAGCCGGCCTTGCGCATGAGGGCCGCCTCGACGAAATCATGGGACAGGATCCGGCCGCCGAACGGCTCGCTGCCGGGCAGGGCCGGAAGGGCGCAATGATCCATGAAGGGCTGGACCCGGATGATCGCGTTGTGGCCCCAGTAGTTGCCCTCGTGCTGTTGCCAGTAGTTGATCCCGGCGAGGAAGAGGGGGCTGTAAAGCCGGTTGGCGAAACTCTGAATCCGCGCGTAGAGAGTTTCCCCGTAGATCAGCCTCGGAGCCGTCTGGATGATTCCGACATGCGGGTTTCGCTCCATCATCGAGACGAGCTTCACCAGGGCTGCGCCCGTCATGATGGAATCCGCGTCGAGGACCACCATGTAGCGGTAGCGCTTCCCCCACCGGCGCAGGAAGTCCGCCACGTTGCCGGCCTTCTTGTTGATGGCCTGGCGGCGCTTCCGGTAGAAAATGTTCCCGAAGCCGTCGACCTGCCGGCACAGCTCGGTCCAGGCGACCTCCTCCTGTATCCAGAGGTTCGGCTGGTTCGAGTCGCTGAGGACAAAGAAGTCGAAGTGCTCGAGGCGTCCCGCCGCCTGCACGGAGCGGAAGATGACCCGGACGCCCTCGAAGACCCGGCTGACGTCCTCATTGAAGATCGGGATGACGATTGCGGTCGAGGCGAGCGGGGGCTCCTCCTCCTCGGGGGGCAATGTCACCGAGATCCGGCTGCTGTCGCCGCCCCGGTTGATGACGTAAAAGCCGACCAGGGCCGAGCAGAAGCCGACGGCCACGTTGCCGAAGAGGATGACGAAAAGTGCGAGCAGGGCGATCTCGACGCGGGTGATCCCATCCCGCCACAGGAGGTCGGCCATGAACCAGGTCGCGAAACTCGTCAGGACGAATATCGCCGAAAAGAACAGAAAACGCCGGCGGCTGAGGCGTTTTCGGCTGATCTGGGCGTCGACGGTCGCTTGCACGGTGCGCCTCAACGGGTCAGGTGGAAAATCGCGCCCAGGGCCGCCGCGAACAGCATCCAGAGCAGGAGCGTCCGCAGGATAGGCCAGCGCTCAAAGCGCTCCAGCGTCTCGCCCGCAGCCTCGGTGAAGAGGCCGAGGTCGATCGGCCGCGGCACCATGCTCGACACCGCCATGTCGGGACCCGCCCGGATGGAGCTCGCCTGCATCGCCTTGACGAATTCCGGGGGGACTTCGTCCCCCTCGAGGAAGGCGTAGGGCCACTTTTGCGGGCCGTCGCAAAGAAGCAGCGCCACCCGGCCATCGACCGCGATCCGCTCGTGCGGCTGGCCGCGCTGGTCGAGGATCTCCGCAAACCAGGCGTCCATCATTGCCTCGGTCTCCTCCGCCGCGAGGACCGTCGGATCGAGCGAGGGGTCCGCGGCATGGCGCACCGCCGCCTGCTCGAGGATCTTCTGGATCAGGCGCAGCTGGTGCAGGCGGTTGTGGATCCGGTGCGCCCTCAGATAGTCCTCCACCCGCACATAGGCGGCGTTCCAGGCCTCGAGCGAGCCTGTCGCCGGGCGCATGGCCTGCGGCAGTTCGATGTGGGCCGGAATCTCGCTCATCGGATGGTCCCCGCCAGGCCCATCAGGGCTGCCAGAGATAGCTCCAGGTCTCCGTCAGCACCTTCGAGGCGCGGCGCAGCTGGCATCGAAGCTCCACCGGCTGGCCCGACCCGTCGGGTCGGAGGGCGAAGGCCGCCCGCCAGGAGCCGTTGTACGGGTTTTTCTGCACGGAGGTGTGAACGACCTTGGTCCCGCTTCCCGCCTCGACAAACGCCTCGATGCCAGAGTCCGCGTCCTGCCGCCGGAGGGCCGGGCCGTCGAAGTCCACGACGAAGCGCTCAAGGTCGGTTTCGAAGGTCCGCGAGCGGCCGTTGCGGGTGGAAATGGCATAGCCCAGGGGCGGCTTGATCTGGTCCATGAACCAGTGGACGTTGTATTCAACCTCGATCGGCTCCCCCGCCGGCGGCAGCTTCTCCGGCACCCAGAATGCGACGATGTTGTCGCCGGTCTCGTCCGGGGCATGCAGTTCCACGAGGCGGACGCAACCGCGGCCCCAGTCGCCGACGGGCTCCACCCAGGCGCTCGGGCGGAGCTGATAGTTGGCCTCGAGGTCCTCGTAAGAGGCAAAGTCGCGCTCGCGCTGGACAAGGCCGAACCCGCGCGGATTCAAGTCGTCGACAAAGGACATGACCCGCATCGAGGCCGGATTGGTGAGCGGGCGCCACAGCCATTCGCCGGACCCGGCGTTGATCATGAGCCCGTCCGAATCGTGAACCTCCGGCCGGTAGTCGTCGGTGACCTCGTTCGAATTCTTGCCGTGCCAGAACATGCTCGTCAGCGGGGCAAGCCCGAAAACCGTAGGGTTGCGCCGGCAGTAGACGACCGCGCGCACGTGCATGACCGTGTCGTTGCCGGCCTCTATCGCAAATTCGTAGGCGCCCGTCACGCTGGGTCCGTTGAGGAGGGCGTAGACCACGATCTCCTTTGCCTCGGGCGCTGGCCGGCGCACCCAGAATTCCTCGAAATTGGGAAACTCCTCGCCCGTGGGCTCGGCCGTGTCAATCGCAAGACCGCGGGCGGAAAGGCCGTAGACGGCCTTCCGGCAGAGGAACCGGAAGTAGCTCGCCCCCTGGAAGACGCCAAGCTCGTCGTTGGGCTGGTTCAGGAAATTGTGGATCCTGAAGCCCGCGTAGCCGATGGAGGCCGGCAGCGGCCCGACCTCGTTGTGGCCATAGTCGAAGAACCGCCTCTCAAAGGGGATCAGCCTCGCTTTGCCGTCGACGATCTCGTTCACCTGAACGGTCCGGGTGAACACGAATCCGGGGTGGAAAAACTGAAGCTTAAACGGCAGCCGCTCGCGGTTCCACCACGACTGGGTCGGGATGAAGCGGATGTCCCGGTACTGGTCGTAATTGAGCTTGAGGAGCCAGTCGGGAAGCGGCCGCGGCTTGCCCTCGTAGGGCGCCCGGGAAAGCTCCTGGGCCCGCGCGCGCACCGCCTCGAAATCGAGGACCTCGCCGGCCGCCCGCAGCGAAAGTCCGGCCCCCGCCACCCCGAGGATGACCAGGACCATGCGGCCGGTCGAACGGGACAATTGATTGCGCATAAACGCAGGATTTGGGCTGATCTTCATTTTCCCGTGAAAAACGCCCGCTGTTTCTCCGAAATCGGAAGGCCGGCCCGCTCCATGACCTTCAGCAGATCCTCCCAGATCATCCGCTTGGAGCGGTTGGTCGAATTGCGGAGAATGTAGCTCGGATGGTAGGTGATCATGAGGGGCCGGCCCGCGAACTGGCGCCACAGCCCGCGCACCTCGCCCAGGGCCTTGAATGTCCCGGTTCCGAGGAGCCCCTGGGCGGCGGTGGATCCGAGGGCAACCAGGATCGCGGGCTGGACGATGTCGATCTGCGCCAGCAGGTACGGCATGCAGTAGGCCATTTCAGCAGACGTGGGCGGGCGGTTCCCATACTGGACTCCGTCCGATCCCACCGGAAGTTGCGGCCGCCAGTTCATGATGTTGCCTATGTAGACATCGGAGCGCTGGATTCCCATGGCCGAGATCATCCGGTTGAGCAGCTGGCCCGCGGGGCCCACAAAGGGCTCGCCCTGGACCTCCTCGTCGGCTCCCGGCGCCTCCCCGATGAACATGATCTGGGCGTCAAGGCTCCCGACGCCGAGGACCACCTTCTTTCCCGGGCGCACGTTGGAGCAACAGGTCTTGTCGGCCGTCACCACGGCCCGGAGGGCCTCCCAGCGCACCGCCTTGTCTCCCGGCGGAAGTGCGACGACAGGCGGGCTTGCGATTTCGGGCGTTGGCTTGGCGGGCGGCGCCTCCGGCTTGGCAGTCGGGGCCAGTTCCATGACGGCAGCCGGTGCATGCGGGCGATTGGCAGGCCCTCGGCGCGGAGCTCTGGCCACGGCTGCGCGCAGCGCAGCCAGGCTCTCGTCGGCCACGGCGACCGACTGGACGCCGGCCGTCTTCAGGCGCCGCAATTCGTCGGCAAGGGCTGTCAGGGCGGTGCGCATTCTCCTGGGTGCTCAATCCCTGCGGCCGGGCAGCAGCTTCTCGACATACTTGCCCAGCAGGTCGAATTCCAGGTTGACCGTGTCCCCGGCGCGGTATCCGCGCAAGTTCGTCACCTCGAGTGTGTGCGGTATCAGCCAGACCGCGAAGGAGTCGCCGGCGACTTCCGCGACCGTGAGCGAAATGCCGTCTATCGCGATGCTCCCCTTGGGGACGAGGTACCGCCCGGATCCGGCGGAGGCGCGAACCTTCAGGTAGGTGTCGTTTCCCCGCCGCTCCATCGCCTCGATCGTCCCAAGCCCGTCGATGTGGCCCGTGACAAAATGACCTCCGATCTTGCCGTCAAAACGCAAGCTGCGCTCCAGGTTGACCGCCGAACCGGGCTGCAGCTGCGAGAAATGAGTCAGGCGCCGGGTTTCCTCCAGAACATCGAAAGTGAGGCGGCCTCCGTCCAGCTGCACCACCGTCAGGCAGCAGCCGTCCACCGCAATGCTGTCTCCCTGGGAGGCCCCTTCGAGGACCCGTTCCGCCGAAACGCAAAGGCGCCAAGCCTCAATACCCTGCCCGGGCGGAGCGAAATCAACCACCCTCCCGGTTTCTTCTACAATGCCTGTAAACATGATGCGACGGAACAATACAGCATTCTTTGGGCCGCAATGCCAATCCTAACGATAGCGTGTATTTGCTCCTCCTAACGCAGCTTGACCCGCAGGATCGAGGTGCCGGAGCCCCGCCCGATCAACAGGACGAATTCCGTGCGAAGCGTGTCCGCCTCAAGCGCCGCAAGCCGGTCGGCCCCATCCGCAAAGGACCTGACCGGCCTGCCGTCGATCTCCTTGATCCAGTCGTCCGGTTCAATGCCGGCGACGGCCGAAGGGCTGTTCGGCTTCACGTAGGAGACGACGACTCCGGCCGAGTCCTTGACGCGGACCCGGCGGGCAACGGCGTCGCCGTAGACGAACTCCCGGGCCGTGAAGCCCAGCCTGTCAAAGTACTTCCGGTCCGCCTCCCGGATAAGCTTGGGCTCGTCGCCCAGGGCGGCCTTAAGCTCGACGCGCTCGGTGCCGCGGAGGACCGTCAGCGCCATCAGGTCGCCCGGACGGCGCCGCTCGACCTCCCGCTCCACGTAATCGGTCACGACCCGGTCGGGCCGGAAGCGGGGAAGCGGCTGTCCGTCGATTGCGACAATGACATCGCCGTCCTTCATGCCGGCCTTTTCAGCAGGGCTGTCCTCCAGCACCTCGCTGACAACCGCGCCCGAGCGGTCGGAAAGTTTCAGGAAACTCGCCACGTCGCGGCCCATCGACTCGAGCCCGTAGGCGCCCAGCCAAGCCAGCGGCCGGCCATTCACGTTGCCGGGCACGCGTCCCAGGTACGGCAGCACCTCGCCCGCCAGCGAGAAGGCGCAGCTCTCCTCAAGGTCGATCAGCATGATCGGCGTGCCTCCGCGCTCGGCCTGGGAGAACTGGAGGAACGTCTGCCCGAACGAGCTCGCGGCGAGGCCGATGAAGACGCCGTCCCGGTTGAAGACCGGCAGGCCCGGACTGGCCACCTCCTGCTGCGCGATCCCGATCTGCTGCGGCAGCGACTGGATCAGGGCGAGATGGCTTTCGAGGAGGTAGGGGGTGAAATCCTCGTCCTTGTTCCGGAGGCCTATGCCCCAGACCTCCTCAGCAAGCTCCGGCACGGGGCTCTTGCCCGCGGCCGCCCAGGTCGTTATCGGGGTCAGCTGCGCGGCGAGCTTCGGATCCACCCGCACGAAATGCCAGCCTGTGAATGCGTCCTGGCCGAGATAGACTGCATCAAAGCCGGAGGAGTCGCCCGGCAGATAGGCCTTGAACTGCTTCAGCTGGCGCGGCGAAGCGCGGGGATCCACGGCGGCCGAGGGGAGGATCACCGTTCCCTGCCTGTCGATCGCCACCCCGTAGGCCGTCGTCGGGCGCCGTTCATTTTCAAGTTCCGTGAAATAGTCGACCGCCACGACACTCTTGACCCTTTCCTTCCACAGGTCGGGCAGGGAAGCCGCCCGGACGGCGATGGAGCCCGAGAGGGCGAAGAGCGAAAGGGCGCAAATCAGCCTTTTGGCTGGGATCGTCGTCATGGCTTCAGAATATAAAGCGAAATCCGGCGGTCGCGCTCGGCCTCGAGGAGTGTCGGTTCGGGCTTTTTGACATAAGCTGCATGGGCGTCCTTGAGGATTTCGAGGGAATTCACGGGCCGCCGGTTGATGGTCGTCACGATGTCGCCCGGCTGCAGGCCGGCGACATCCGCGGGAAAGCCCGGCTGGACGCCGATCACGATGGCGCCCGTCTCGTCGGTGAGCTGGTGCTCCCTCGCATAGATCCGCGAGACCTTCCGCACGCTGAGCCCCCAACGGTCGAAGGCCCACTCCTCGCCGACGCTGCTTTCGAGCCGTTCGGTCACCACCGTTACGAGTCTTGTGTCGGTGCCACGCTTGACGGACAGGTTCAAATGGGTGCCGACGGGGTTGCTGGCGATCCGGTTCAGTATCGCGGGCAGTTGCTCGGGAAACCGCCCGTCCACGGGCTTGTCATCCACGGCGAGGAGGATGTCCCCTCCGCGCAGGCCGGCACGCTCGCCGGGAGAGCCCGGATCGACGCTGTTGACAAGCATGCCCGTGTCCAGGGCGAGCGAATAGAATCCCTCCAGATTCTGGAGCGCCCCGGGCACGATTCCGATGTAGCTGCGCGTGACCGAACCCTTGCTGACGAGGTCGGCCAGCACGCTTTTCGCCGTGTTTGCCGGAATCGCAAAGCCAAGGTTGTTCGCCCCCATGTAGCCGCGGGCGGTGATTCCCACGACCTTCCCGTCCTCGTTGACGAGCGGCCCGCCCGAGTTGCCGGGGTTTATCGCGGCGTCGGTCTGCAGCCAGGTGTTGAATAGCCCCGTCTCGTAGCCCTCGACCTCGCGGTCGGCCTCGAAGTACTGGCTCGTGTTCGAGATGATTCCCTTGGTCACCGTGCGGGTCAGGCCAAAGGGGGTTCCCACCGCATACACCGTCTCGCCCGGGAAAAGCTTGTCGCTGTCCCCGAACTCCGCGTGGGCGAACGTGAGCTTGCGCCGGTTGATCTCGGCCATGTCCAGCCGGATGAGGGCCAGATCGGTCCAGTGGTCCCAGCCGACGAGCTTCGCCCCCACGTTCTCGAGGTTTGCCAGGGTGACCGAGATTTCGACGGCGCGAGGGCCGACCACGTGGGCATTGGTCAGCACGAGGCCGTCTGCCGAGAGGATGACTCCGGAGCCGATGCTCGATTCAAGCCGCCTGCCCCCGTCCTCGAAGTTCACCTCCCGGACGTCGATCCGCACCACGGAATTCAGAAGCCGGTTGAAGCTCTTGCCCATCCCGGCCGCCTGCGCCCACGCCGGCATCGCCAGGGCAAGGCCCGCGGCAAGGGCGGCAAGGATTGCGGATGGCCTTCCCCGCCTTTCATGGGAGGCGGAGATTGACCGTGTTGGCGAAGGGTTCACTATGGTCGGTTCCAAATGATGGGCATAAACTGCAAAGAATACGACTTTTTAGAAATCGAGCGCCACTGGCAATCTTTCTGGGACAAAAACCACAGCTTCCGCGCGGAGGACGCCTCGCCGCGCCCAAAGTACTACGTGCTGGACATGTTTCCCTATCCCTCGGGGGCGGGGCTGCATATCGGACACCCCGAGGGATACACGGCAACCGACATCGTGGCCCGCTACAGGCGGGCAAAGGGGTTCAAGGTCCTCCACCCGATCGGCTGGGACGCGTTCGGGCTTCCAGCCGAGCAGCACGCGATCAAGACCGGGACCCCGCCGGCTGCAAACACCCGCAACAACATCGCGAACTTCCGCAGGCAGATCAAGGCGCTTGGATTCTCCTACGACTGGGACCGCGAAATCGACACGACCGATCCCCGGTATTTCCGCTGGACGCAGTGGATCTTCCTGCAGCTTTTCAGGCGGGGCCTGGCCTACGTCGACGAACGGCCGGTGTGGTGGTGCCCGGAACTGCGCGCGGTCCTCGCCAACGAGGAGGTGGTCGACGGCAAGAGCGAGATCGGCGGTCATCCCGTCGAGCGCAGGAACCTGCGCCAGTGGGTGCTGCGCATTACGGCGTACGCGGACCGGCTGCTGGCGGACCTCAAGGGGGTCGACTGGCCTGACTCCACCAAGCGTATGCAGGAGGCCTGGATCGGGCGCAGCGAGGGGGCGGAGGTCCTCTTTCAGCTTGAGGATCCCACGCTCGGCCCCCTGAGGGTGTTCACGACCCGTCCGGACACGCTCTTCGGCTGCACCTACATGGTGCTGGCCCCGGAACACCCGCTTGTGGAGCCGATCACCCGCCCCGACAGGCGCGAGGCGGTCCTGGCTTACAGGAAACTGGCGGCCGCGAAGAGCGATCTCGAGCGCACCGACTTGGCGAAGGACAAGTCCGGCGTATTCACCGGCGCATTCGCAATCAACCCCGCCAACGGCGAGCGGGTGCCCGTCTGGGTCGCCGACTACGTCATCATGGGCTACGGGACGGGTGCGATCATGGCCGTTCCGGCACACGATGAGCGCGATTTCGAGTTCGCGCGCCGGTACGAGCTCCCCATCGTTTCCGTTATCGAGCCGGCCGGGGCACAGGCCCCGCTTCCCTACGTCGGACCGGGCCTGCTTGCGAATTCCGGAAGCTACACGGGCCTTGAATCGCCGCTGGCAATCCGGAAGATCACCGAAGACCTGGCCTCGCGCGGGGCGGGAAAGTCCGCCGTCAATTACAAGCTGCGCGACTGGCTCTTCTCCAGGCAGCGGTACTGGGGCGAGCCGATTCCGATCGTATGGGTCGATGAAGAGGCCTACCTCCGGGCGGCCGAGGTCCGGGCAAGGGATCTCCCACCCTCGCCTGTCACATTTGTCGACAAGGGGCGGACCCGCTACGCCCTGCCGCTTCCCGACTCCGCCCTTCCCCTCCCCCTCCCCGAGGTGGCTTCCTATGTGCCGAGCGGAAACGGCGAGAGCCCCCTGGCCAATGCGACCGAATGGCTCGACATCTGGTTCAACCTGAATTCGGGCGAGGCCGTGTGCGCCGCGGAGCCCGCGCCGGCCGGCGACGGCTGGGTGAGGGCGCGGCGGGAGACAAACACGATGCCGCAATGGGCCGGCTCGTGCTGGTACTACCTGCGCTTCACCGACCCCCTCGATAGCGCGAATTTCGCATCCCCCGGGGCCCTGCGCGCCTGGGGCGTGCCTGACCTTTATGTCGGCGGGGCGGAGCACGCCGTCCTGCACCTTCTCTATGCGCGCTTCTGGCACAAGGTGCTCTTCGACCTCGGTTTCGTGCCGCAGAATGAGCCCTTTCCCAGACTCTTTCACCAGGGGATCATCCTGGGCGAGGACGGAGCCAAGATGTCGAAGACCCGGGGCAATGTCGTGAACCCGGACACGATCATCGCAAGCCACGGCGCTGACACCCTCCGGCTGTACCTCATGTTCCTCGGGCCCTTGGAGGACATGAAGCCGTGGAATCCGCGGGGGATCGAGGGGGCGCACCGCTTCCTTCAAAAGGTGTGGCGGGAATGCGTCGGACCCGACGGCGCCGCAAATCCGAAACTCGCCGACGACGCGGTGGAGCCGCCCGAACTCGCCAAGCTCCTGCACGAAACAATCCGCAAGGTCGGTTCGGACATCGAGAACCTGCGCCTGAATACGGCGATCTCGCAGATGATGATATTCGCAAACGCGCTGCAAAAGGCCGAGCGCGTCCGGCCGGCGACCCTGCGCACACTTTTGCAGCTGCTCGCCCCTTTTGCCCCGCATATGTCCGAGGAGCTCTGGTCCCGGCTGGGCGGGACCTCCCCGATCCAGGGCTCCCTCTGGCCGGAATTCGATCCCCGCCTGATCGCAGCAAGCGAGCAAACGCTTGTATTCCAAGTCAATGGGAAGCACCGCGGCGACAGGTCGGTCCCCGCGGGCACGACCCAGGAGCAGGCAATGAAACTTGCTTATTCCCACCCCAAGGTGGCGCCGTTTCTCGAGGGGAAGACCTTGCGCAAGGCCATTTACGTACCCGGGAAAATCCTGAATTTGGTCGTCAGTTAAGCGCGGGGAATGTTGCCTATAAGTGCTTGGCAAAGGTCTCGATACGTAGTAATACTCCGTCCGCCCTTCCTTGCGCTCGCGGGGGGCGGGTGTAGCATCGTTCGAAATCAGGCTCCATTCTCATGTATGTCAGTTCCATTAGATATTGTAACACCTTGCCGCGCATCTTCGTATGCGTGACTGGCGCAGCGTTTCTGCCCGCCCTGGCAAATGCGGCGCCGACCTCCCACAATCCGACGAGCAAGTTCTACGTGGCAGACGTCGAGGGCGACGCCCAGATCGACACCGGCGAGAAGGTCGACGACCTGAACAAGCAGTCCGTTTATAATGCCCAGGGAACGGTCGTCGAGACGAAGGCGAACTCGGTGAACGCGATGGTGTTTTCGAACGGGACGGGAATCTTTTTCGACTCCGACACGCGCGTTGAGATGAAGCGCTTCGAGCAGGAGCCTTTCGTTCCGAACCGCACGGACATGGATACGGAGCCGTCGGTGTCGCAGACCCAGGCCTATCTGCCCCGGGGCACGGTCGGCCTGTGCACGAGCAACCTTGTGGCCGGAAGCACGATGACCTACCGGACGCCGCTCGCCTCGGTGAATATCCGCGGCGGGAAGGTCGTCATCCAGAGTGAAAACGGCGTCACCACGGTTTCGATGCTCGACGGAGACAGCACGGTGCAGGCGGGAAATGTCGACACGGGCGGCCGTCCGCTGCGGGGAGGCGAACAGGCCCTCATCACCGCCGGTCCTGCCGGCTCCCCCCCCGTGATCAAGATCCAGAATATCCCCTCCGGTCAGCAGTCACAGCTGGAAGGCAAGGTGACGATGGCCTGCACAGCAAAAAAGACCGTGTATTTTGAGGTGCGAAGCCGCTCCTCAAACACCCAGACTTCGAACTCGCCAGGACTGGAAGTCGGGCTGGGAGCCAACGCCGCTGCGCAGGGCACGCCGGGCGAATCGACCTCGAGCAACGACTCCTCCGGCACGGTCACGGCATTTGACGGCATCAGCGAGAATACCGGCACGACCGGAAACACCGGCACGTCGACCACCACCACTACGCAGCAGGTGATCGTTGCTGTCCCGGTTGTCCCCAGCACCCTGCCGGTGCAATTCGAGGTCACGCCCACGACGTCCTGATTGGCCGTGCATCAAATCCGGTGCCCGCTTCAATCCGTGACCATGACCTGCCCGGCAAAAATTCGCGCCGTAGCGGCCGCCTTGGCCATTTTGGCTCTGGCCGCGGTTCCGGCGCGGGCACTCGTGACATTGAACGACGGCACCGACAAGATTTACGTGTCGGGGACCTGGTCGATGGGCTATGACACCAACATCAGTGCCAGTTCCGACAACACCTCGGACACAACGACCAGCGCAAGCGCGTCGATCGAGTACCAGCGCCGGGCGGGGATGATCGGCGTAAATGCCAACATCAACTTCACGCTCAACCGCTTCCTGAGGAACACCACGTACGACAATCTTGATCCGGCCTACTCGCTCGAGTTCGACAAATCGACCGGCCGCACGACGGGCACCCTGAACCTGAACGCGGTTCGCTCGAGCCAGACGGACGCCGCGGTGAACCTCTACACGACTTCCTGGAATTACAACGCCAGCCTCAACCTCCACTACCCAGTCATCGACCGCTATTCCCTGGCGGGCACGCTCTCGTACGGGCTTTTGGACTACACGAAGACAAGCGGCCAGCCCCTCGTCAACCTGTCGACCTACTCCTCGAGCCTGAGCCTGTTTTACATTCTCTCGGAGCAGCGGGACCTGTTCGCGAGCTACAACTACAGCTACCAGGAAAGCTCGAGCAGCACCTCGACGACGGACGACGGCCTCAACCTCGGCGTCCACGGCAAGGTTTTCTGGGAGATCAACGGCTCGCTTAGCGTCGGCTACATGATCCGCGACCCGCACGGCATAGTCGCCGCCGACATCGCGGCCGCCGCGGTCGCGCCGGAGGGATCCATAACCGATCTCACCGCGAGCGCTTCGCTGAACTGGAACTTCAACCGAAAGCTGGCCTTCACCGGATCCCTGTCGAAAAGCCTGTCGACTACCGCCACCGATGCCACGACCGACACGCTGGCCGCGTCGCTCGACGCCACCTACTCGATCAACGCCCGCCTGTCGGCCGCCACGGGGATCGGCGGCGGCGAGAACCGCTTTTTCGGTCCCGGCGGCCTGCTGACCGGAACCGACGTGGAGCGGCGCGACTATTACTTTACTTGGAATGCCAACGTGAGTTATACTTTTAGTGAGCGATTACATGCCTCGCTCAGCTATGCCTATTTCAAGAACTGGTCCAATCTCGGCTTTGCGACGTTTGTCCGCAACTCCCTGACACTCACGCTGTCATCCCGCTGGTGATCCATGAGCATTAGGCCCTCACAGATCCTCAGAACGGTTGGATTCCTCATGGGTTGGAGCCTGCTTGGATTTGCCCTCGCGCCTACGCCCCTGGCCCACGGCCAGCAATCCGCCGCTCTCCCGTCCGAACCGAAGCGGATCCTCCCCTACCGGATCATCACCAACGACCGCCTCGGCGTTCATATCTTCCAGGAGGATGACCTCGGCATAACCGCCCGAGTCGATTCCAAAGGCGACATGAACCTGAACATGGTCGGCGAGGTGCACGTGGCCGGCCAGACTCTGGAGGAGGCCGAGCGGACCATCGAAGCAGCCTATGTGGCAGGGCAGTTCCTGAGGAACCCCAAGGTGACCCTGACCGTCGAGGAACTGGCGCCGCGCGAAGTGTCGGTGCAGGGCTACGTCAAAAGCCCCGGCCGGTATGCCCTGGCAATCGAGACGGCGACGACACTCGTGGACATGATTTCGAGGGCCGGCGGGCTTCAGGACACGGCCTGGGGAACCCGCGTGAAGGTGACGCGGATAATGCCGGACGGAAGCGCCCATGTGTTCGAGGTCGACGTTGAGGACGTCATGAAGGGAAAGATCAAGGACAAGGACAAGGTGCAGGCCGCCAACATGATCATCGAGCCGGGCGACGTGATCTACATTCCCGAGCGAATCATTTAAGGAATCGAGACCCAATGTCCGAAGCACACCCAGGCAAGCAGCCCGCACCAGCCGGCATTCGCGAGGACGACGACATCCTCCAGCGCCGCACCCTGCGCGACTACTACATCATGCTTCGCGAGCGGATGTGGGTGGCACTCCCCCTCGCGCTGCTCCTTTCGATCGGCTACGGCTACTACAAGTCGAGGGCGACCCCGATGTATGAGGCCTCTGCGACCATGCAGTTTGAAAAGCCCGAGACGATCGTCACGACGCAGGGCGTCGTCGATCCGGCGGTGCACTCGGAACTCGACATCAACACCTACATCCAGATCCTCGAGAGCCAGAAGCTTAGGGCCAAGGTGGTCGCCTCGTTCACGCCCGAGGAGCAGAAGATCCTCACCCGGCCCGCGATGAAGAAGCTTCTCCCGGGCCAGCCTCCCCCGTCCGTCGCCGGCAACCTGGGAGGCATGAGCGCCGAGCCGGTGCCGAAGAGCTACATGATCCGCGTGTCCGTCTCGCACGAGGATCCTGAGGCGGCGGCCCTCGTCGCCAATCGTTACGTCGCGCAGTTCATGCAGCAGCTCTACGACGACTCGAGCGGCGCGAATGACTTCGCGGTCAGTTTCCTCATGGGCCGGGTCGAGGAACTGCGCAAGGAATCCGAAGCCGCCCAGGTGAGGCTCGGAAAATACATGACGGACAACAATCTGGTCTCCCTGGACAAGAGCCTCGACCTCATTTCCGACGCCCTGCGCACGGTTGGGACCCAGCTCACCACGGCAAAGCTCGAGCTGATCAAAGGTGAGAACCTCGCCAGGCAGATCAACGAATACAGGGCCGCCGGCCGCAATCTCCTCGACATCGACTACATCTCCACGCACGGCGCCGTGCTCAGCCTGCGCGCCCAGCTCTCCGAACTGCAGCAGAAGCAGGCAGCGCTCTTGGAGCGCTATCTGGACAAGTACCCGAAGGTGGTCGAGATCAAGGGTCAGATCCAGGTCGTGCAGAACATGCTCCAGAAGGAATACGATCAGGCGATCACCGATCTCCAGACTGCGATCAACGAGCGCAAGGAAAACATCGCCTCGCTCCAAACCGAGTATGCGGCCCGGCAGAAGGAGGAGCTCGACTTGAAGGCCAAGGCGGTCGATTTCGGATCGCTCAAGCAGCAGGCCGATGCAGCCGAGTCCAATTACGCCGGAATCCTCGAGCGGTTGAACCAGACCCGCACGACGACAAAGCTGGAAAAGATCCCGCTGCATCCCCTCGACGGGGCGATTCCGCCGGGCGCTCCTTATCAACCCGACCGGATGGGCATCATGCGGACCTCGATCGGCCTGGCTGTCCTCACCTTTATCGGCGTCGCGATCGGCCTCAGCTTCATTGACGATCGCATAAAGAGCGCCTGGGATATTGAGAGCTTCATTGGGGTCGATCTCCTCGGGATCATCCCCGACCTCCCAGGGATCAGGAACGAGGACAAATACTCCCTCCTTCTTGACGGAGGCGCATCCAAGCCCTCGGAGGCGGTGGAACCGTTCCTCGGGGTCTACAGCGCGATCAAGATCCATTCCAAGCTCGATTTCCCGAAGTCGCTCCTGGTCACCAGCACGATCCCCGGCGAGGGCAAGACCCTGGTCTCGAGCAACCTCGCCTGCTGTTTCGCGAGCCTGGGAAGAAAGACGCTGCTCGTCGACTGCGACCTGCGCCGTCCGATGATGCACCGCCATTACAAGCAGCAGAACACGGTCGGCATCCTGCCATGGTTTGAGAACGGAGCGAACCTTGACGGCACCCTGGCCGAGAATCCCCTGCTGGGCATCGCGCATATCAGCGGGAACCTCTTCCTGCTGACGACCGGCGGGCGCTCGAAGAGCCCGACCGGACTTCTGGAGGACCCCCGGTTTGGCGAACTGCTGGACAAGCTTAAGAAGGAGTTTGAGCTGCTCGTTGTCGACTCCCCGCCGATGGGCGCCGTCACCGACGCACTCCTCATCGCCAACTGGACGGACGAGATCATCTATGTCTGCCGCTTCAACCGGGCGTACCGCAAGCACATCAAGCTCTTCATTCGAACGATGGCCAACGGAAAGAACACCGTGCTCGGCATCGTGCTCAACGGGATTTCGGCCAGGCGGATCGAATATTATTCGAACTACCGGTACTACCGCAGCTACAAGAAATACTACGGCACGCAGGCGTGAGCTCCCCTTCCTCATTCCTTCCAAAGGATTATGATGCGGGAAAGCCGGTGGCGCTTATCGCCGGCCAGGGCCTTTATCCTGTCCTGGTGGCCAATGCGATTCGGGCTGCGAAGATACCCCTGAGGCTTGTTGCGGCCGAAGGCGAAACAGCCCCCGAACTCGTTTCCTCCTTTGCCGAGGCAGATCGCAGGGTCCTCAAGGTCGGCCAGGTGGGCCACATGCTGCGTGCACTCGGAGAGTTCGGCGCCTCGTACGCCCTGATGGCGGGGCAGATCACGCCAAAAAGGCTTTTTGGCGGCCTCCAGCCCGACCTAACGGCAGCCCGGATCCTGTTCACACTCAAGAGGCGCAATGCCGAGACGATCTTCGGGGCGGTGGCGCGGGAGATCGAGGGCCGGGGGGTCGTCCTGCTGGATGCCCGCTCGTTCATCGACGGGCATCTCGCCACGCCGGGATGCATGACCGGCCGGACGTTTCCCATTGACCGCGAGCCCCTTGAGCACGGCATACACATTGCGCGCGAATGCGCGCGATTGGACATCGGCCAGGGTTGCGTTGTGCGGAAGGGCACCGTCCTAGCCGTGGAGGCCTTCGAAGGGACCGACGAGATGCTCCGCCGGGCCGGCTCTTTCAAGACAGACCGCTCCATCTTTGTGAAGACGGTCAAGGCGAACCAGGACTACCGCTTTGACGTGCCCTGCTTTGGCCTGCGCACCCTCGAAGTCATGCGGGAAACGAGGATCCTGTCGGCAGCCCTCGAGTCCGGAGGGGTTATCCTCCTGGACCGGCCCGCCGTCCTGGCCCAGGCCCGCGAGTGGGGAATCAGCCTCTTTGGGTTCGAGTAGGCCCAGAGCCAACTTGCGTTTGCCGGTTGCCGGCCCAAACTCATTTAATCCGATGCAGAAAGACCTCGTAACTGCGGCCATCCGGGGCGTCATGCCGACCGCCAACGGCTGCGCCGTGTTCATTGGCAACGAGGAGAAGACCTTTGTCATCTACGTCGACCAGTTCGTCGGCAACGCGATCCAGATGACCCTGAACGGGATCAAGAAGGACCGCCCCCTCACCCACGACCTGATCGGGCACATTCTCCTCGGGCTGGGGGCCCGCGTCGATCACGTGGTGATCAACGACTCGAAGGAGAGCACCTTCTACGCCCGCATCCTTCTGCGGATGGAAAACGAGATTGGGAAGAAGATCGTGGAAATTGACGCCAGACCCAGCGATTCGATCGTCCTGGCGCTCCAGTACAAGCGGCCCATTTACGTCGCCCGGGCCGTGTTCGACTCGGCGGACGACATGACGGAGATCCTGGAAGGCATGCTGAAGCAGCAGGCGGAAGAAGGCGAGGGAGGCCAGTCCGGTGCGGAGCCGGACGATCCGTTGGGACCGCTGTCGCCGTGATCCGCCTTCGCCAAGGCTTCGGCGGACAAGGTCTGTCAGCCGACATGGGCTCCGGTGGACAAGTCCGCCCGCCTGTACAAGTCTGCCCTCCTGCGCCAGTCCGCCGAAGCCTTGGCGAAGGCGGACTCCCTGCCGGCATCGCGCCAGGACAGCCCCTGACGGCGCTTGCGCCGATGCAGGACGTGACCGACCTGGCCTTCATGCGGGTGATCGCGCACTACGGGGCGCCGGATTACTTCTTCACGGAATTCTTCCGGGTTCACGCGCAGTCCCGTCCCGAGCGGCACATCCTCCGCTCGATCGACGAGAACGACACCGGCCGGCCAGTCTTCGCCCAGTTAATCGGCGAGGATATTTTTCACATCACCCGGACGGTCGAGGCCCTCCTCCGCCACCCGGTCGCCGGCATCGACCTTAACCTGGGCTGCCCCGCTCCAAAGATCTACAAGAAGAACGTCGGGGGCGGCCTTCTGCGCGAGCCTCCCCGGATCGACGAGATCCTGGGCGCCCTCCGCGCGGCCGTTCCCGGACTCCTCACGGTCAAGACGCGGCTGGGCTTCGAGGACACGGCGGCGATAGAGCGCGTGGTCGAAATCGCAAACAGGCACGGCGTTAACCTGCTCGCCGTGCACGGTCGAACTGTCCGCGGAATGTACCGGAGCGAGGTGCAGTACCCCCTGATTGCCCGGGCCGTGTCCCTCGCCCGCTGTCCCGTCCTTGCCAACGGCGACGTGACCTCCGCCGGCAAGGCCGCAGAGATCATCGCCTCGACCGGAGCCGCCGGAGTCATGATCGGGCGCCACGCAATCCGCAATCCCTGGATATTCCGGCAATGCCGCGAGCGATTCGCCGGAGGCACCCCCTCACCCGTCACGCTGGGCGAGGTGCGCGGCTACGTCGAACGCCTCTATGCGGCGACCGACGCTCCCGGGATTCCCGATACGGCACGGGTCGCCAAAATGAAGAAGTACCTCAATTTTGTCGGACAGAGCGTCGACCCCGCGGGCGCGTTTCTGCACGACATGCGCCGCGCCATGACCGCCTCCGAGCTGTTTGCCGTCTGCGACCGCCACCTCATGGCCGATCCAAGCCGCGAGTTCCCGCCCGAGCCCTACCCCGGCGTCATCGCCAGGCCCAACTGCGAGACGAGGGAAGCGTGTGCTACGACCTCAGGCCTCCAGTATTGAAATTGCGGCAACCGCCATTTCAATACTGGAGGCCTGAGGTCTTCCGGCTCAGCGTATTGAAATCTCCACGGGCAGCCGTGCGTAGATCCCCTTGGGATCGTTGAACGCCTTCATCCGGTTGATTTCCGTGTCGATTCGCTTGGTGAGCAGGCCGATGAACCCGGTCGAGGCGCTGCGGGTCGATTCGGGCCTGTCCTTGCCGAGGAAATCGGCCAGCATCTCGGCGAGCGCCTTCTTCTTCGGGTACTCCTCGATGCGGTAACCGCGGAGGTCGGCCTGCTTGGCCGCGTAGCGGATCGCATCGCCCAGGCCGCCCATCTCATCGACCAGGCCCAGCTTCAGCGCTTCCTTTCCGGACCAGACCCGGCCCTGCGCGATCTCCTCGACATCGGCGGCCTTCAATTTCCGGCTCTCCGCCACCTTGGCGATGAACTGCCCGTAGATCCAGTCGACCATCCGCTGGAAGACGGCGAGTTCATCGTCGCTCATGGGGCGCGTGAGGGTCGGCAGGTCGGCGTATTTCGCGGTCTTCACCCGGTCGAAGGTGATGCCGAAGTCGCCGGCAAGTTTCTGCACGTCGAATTGGACACCGAAGACGCCTATCGACCCGGTGATCGAAGTCGGCTCCGCAAAGATCCGGTTTGCGTAAGTGGAGATCCAGTATCCGCCGGATGCCGCATAGGTGCCCATCGACACGATGACCGGCTTCACCTTGCGGGTCTGGCGGATCTCGCGCTGGATCGTCTCGGCGGCCGTGGCGCTTCCGCCGGGACTGTTCACCCTAAGGACGACGGCCTTGATGTTGTCGTCTTCGCGCATCTTCCGCAATTCCCGCGAAAATGCAGCCCCCCCGACTTCGCCCAGGCCCCCCTCGCCATCGACGATGTCGCCCTCCGCGTAAACGATTCCTATCGCCTTTCCAGAACTTCTTTCCACCTCGGGCTGCAGCTTCGCGTATTCACCAAGGGTGATCTGCTTGAATCCCCTCTTGGATCCCTTGCGCCCGGTCTCCGCCTTCAACTCGTCAAGCACCTGATCCAGGTAGGCGGAGCGGTCCGCCAGATGGGAGCTGATGGCGGCCTCGGCCCGGATGAAACCCTCGGCATCGACGACCGCCTGGATGCGGGATGCGCTCACCTTTCGGGCGCGGCCGATGTCGGACAGAAGGCTGGACCAGACATCGTCCAGGAGCCTCTGGGTCTCCTCCCGGCTTTCCGGGCTCATGTCCTTGCGGATGTACTGCTCGACATAGGACTTGTACTTGCCGACCCGCGTCACATGAACGCCGACGCCGTATTTCTCAAAGGCTCCCGCGAAGAACATCGGCTGGGACGACAGCCCCGGCATGAAGATCATCCCGTACGGATCGATCGTTATCTGGTCGGCGGCCGACGCCAGGTAGTAGTCGCGCGTCGTGGCCGCCTCAAGAAAGGCCTTCACCGGCTTGCCCGCGTTGCGAAACCGGCTGAGGGCCGAGCGCACCTCGGCGAGCGCCGCATACCCCGAGCCGAAATCCGACGGCTCAAGGGAACCCTTCATCAGGATTCCAGCGATGCGATCGTCGGTCGCGGCGGCGTTGAGGGTCCGGATGACGGCCCGCAGCTGCAGCGAGTCCTCATGGGAGCTCGACAGGGCTCCGAGGTCAAAGGCCGGCGGGGCGTCCGTGATGTCCGTCGACAGGTCGAAGACCAGGTATGAGCCGTTCTCAAACTTCTCCGACGGTCCGGCATTCTTGACGCTCGCCACAACGATCGCGCCGACGATGCCCACGAACAAAAGGAGGCCGCAAAAGGTGAAAACGACCAAGGCAACAAGCGCCCCAAGCATCGAGGTGACAAAATTCTTCATATCCGGGGCACTGTAGACAGCAGTCCAAATGCGACGAGCCAAAATGCGCTCGGCATGTCCTGCCGGATGCGTCCATGGGCATTAAACCATTTGCAAGGGTCGGGCCGCCCGACTTAATTGAAGGGCAAATGGCCGAGCAAAAAGACCTCCTAACGACCAACCGCAAGGCGCTTACCATCAATCTCGATCACGGGAAGTACGGCACCTTTGCCGAAATCGGCGCCGGTCAGGAAGTTGCGCGTGTGTTCTTCCATGCCGGCGGCGCCTCGGGCACGATCGCAAAGACGATCTCCGCCTATGACATGGTCTTCAGCGACGCCATCTACGGCAAGGCGCCCCGCTACGTCTCGAAGGAGCGCCTCCAGCTGATGCTGGACCACGAGTACAAGCTGCTGATCGAGCGCCTCGCCGCCGTCCGGGGCGACAACACCACCTTCTTTGTCTTCGCCGACACGGTCGCCGCCAAGAGCTTCAAGAACAACAACGAGGCGCACGGCTGGATGGGCATCCGCTTCCAGGCGACGCCCGAGTCCGGGCCCGAGCGACATCATCATGCACGTGCGGATGTGGGACAAGGAGAACGTCCTCGCAGCAGGAGGCCCTCGGGATCATCGGGACGAACCTCATCTACGGCGCATTCTATTACCGGGACGATCCCAGGAAATTCATCCAGTCGCTCCTGGACAACCTGAGCGCGGACCGGATCGAGGTCGACATGCTGGAGTTCATCGGGCCGGCCTTCGAGCGCGTGGACAACCGCCTCATGTCCCTGCACCTTGTCCAGTACGGCCTGACCAACGCCGTCATGTTCGGGCCGAAGGGCGACGTCCTCCAGCCCTCGGAGGTCCTCTACAAGAAGGCGATCCTCGTCGAGCGCGGCAGCTTCCGCCCGGTGACCCACGTCAACGTCGACATGCTCAACTGCGCGACGGCGCAATTCGTTCAGGAGCCGCTCGTGAAGGGAAAGGAGGTCGTGATCCTGATGGAGATCACCATGAACAACCTGCTCGCGGCCGGCTCGCTCGACGTTCAGGACTTCCTCTCGCGGGTCGATCTTCTGAGCGACATCGGCCTGACCGTCCTCATCTCGAACTACTCCGGAGTACTTCCGGCTCACCTCCTACTTCCGCCGCTACACCAAGGAGATGATCGGAGTCGCGATGGGGATCAACAACCTGCTCGAGATCTTCAACGAGAAATACTACGAGAACCTCGAGGGCGGCATCCTCGAGTCGTTCGGCCGGCTCTTCCGGAACGCCGTGAAGCTCTACATCTATCCGATGCGCCAGGAGGCATACGACCGCTACCTGGCGACCTCCCTGCCCCCCGCACACGCCGGTTCCCCCGAGGCGCACGCCTTCGCGGCGAATGTCCTCATCAACGCCAAGAACGCCCAGGTTGCCGACCACCTGCGCAACCTCTACGACCACCTCCTCGAGAACCACTACCTCGAGTGCCTCGTGGGCTTCGATCCCAAGATCCTCCACATCTTCTCGCGGGATGTCCTGCGCCGAATCAAGGAAAAGGACCCCGCCTGGGAGGAGATGGTGCCCGGGCCGGTGGCCGCGGCGATCAAGCGACGCGGGCTGTTCGGCTGCGCGCCGGCGGCGCCCATTGCAGCGACCGCCTGAACGGCTCCAACTGATGCAATTCCACAAGTATCACGCGCTGGGCAACGATTACATCGTCCTCGACCCGGCCGATTTTCCGAAGTGGAAGGAGCCGGACAGCGGGCAGATCCGGGTCATCTGCCACCGGAACTTCGGCATCGGCTCGGACGGCATCCTTTGGGGCCCCCTGCCCTCCGGGGGCCAGGGCGCCGCCCAATCGTTCGGCCTGAGGATATTCAATCCCGACGGTTCGGAGGCGGAGAAGTCCGGCAACGGGACCCGGATATTCGCGAGGTATTTGTGGGATCACAAGATAGCCAAATCCCCCGTTTTCGAAATCCGCACGCCTGGCGGCGTGGTTGCGGCGGACATCAGGGACAACGGCAGGCTGATCGTCATGGACATGGGCCGCGTCAGCTTCTCGAGCGACAGGATTCCCGTCAATGGCCCGCCCCGCGAGGTCCTGAACGAGCGGCTCCAAGCCGGGGAGAGCGTCTTCACGTTCAGCGCCGCCACGATCGGCAACCCGCATTGCGTCATCGTGCTGCCCGAAGTTTCAGCGCAAATCGCCCGCAGGCACGGCCCCCTGATCGAGACCAACCCGCTTTTTCCGAACCGGACCAACGTCCAGTTTCTCCAGGTCCTCGACCGCGCCAACATCCGGATCGAAATCTGGGAGCGCGGCGCGGGCTACACCCTGGCTTCCGGAACCAGTTCGAGTGCATCGGCGGCCGTTGCCCGACGGCTCGGCCTCGTCGAGCGCGACGTGGCCGTGCACATGCCCGGCGGCACCCTGGGGATCCGGATCGGCGACGACTATTCGATAACGATGACCGGCACCGTCAACCGGGTCGCAGACGGCTCGATGGACGCCGAACTTTTCGCTGCAAGACTATGATTGGCTGCGACAGGACGGGAAAACCCCCGTCATGAGCCCCTCCGAGACCCTTCCAGCCGCCTGGGGACGTGCCTCGCCCGCAATGAAGGGCTGCGTCGCGGTTCTCGCGGGTTTCACTCTGCTTTTGTGCCTCCATCTTTGGCCCGCCTGGACGGGCGACCCCGATCTCTCGCACGGTATTTTCATGCCGATCGCCTTCCTTCTTCTGCTGCGGGAGGCGCGGGCCGGAGGCGGCAAATACCTGACCGCCAAATGGAGCGCGGGGCTGGTGCTTGCGTTCGGGCTCTCCGGACTCGGCCTTCTATCGCTCGCCGGCCTTTATGCCTCGGTTCTGGACTGGTCCCACGCCCTCGTGGATTTCCTGCTCAGCGGGGCCCTGGCGGTCCTCCTCGCGGCAGGTATCGCCGCAATGGCCGATGAGCGGGTGCGTCTGATGCCATTCAACTGGTCCGCTGCCGTTGCGGCAGGTCTCTGGGTCATCAGTTCGCCCATTCCTCCGGGGATTTACAGCAGTCTCACAGTCCTGCTGCAACTTTGGGTCAGCTCCGGAGTCGTGGACACCCTGAATCTCCTGGGTGTCGCGGCCGCGCAGTCGGGAAATGTCATCCACCTAGCCGGCACATCCGTCGGCGTCGAGGAGGCGTGCAGCGGCGTCCGAAGCCTCGTGTCGTGCATCTTTTGCGGGATCTTCTTCTCCGGCACCCTCGTTCGCCGGCCCTGGCCCCGCACGATGATGATCGCTTTGGCTGCTCCGCTGGCCCTGGCCATGAATTTTCTCCGGTCGCTTGCGCTGACCCTTCTTGCGAACCGAGGGGTCGCCATCGCCGGCGCCTGGCACGATGCAACCGGCTTTGCGATCATGGGCGTGACGGCCGTCCTTCTGGCAGCCCTTGCGCTCTCGCTTGGGCGTTCGCACGCCCGATCCGCCGAAAGCGCGGTCCTCGAACTGCAGGCGGAGGTTCCCGGAAACGGGGCGGCCACCAGCCATGCGCGGCGCGACCTTCCGCTCGCATTCTTTCTGACCGCGGCTGCGCTCCTGCTCTTCGCCTTCCTCGCCAATACGCGGCCTTCCGCAAGTCAGGACCGCCAGCCGCCGGACCTTTGGGCCGCGCTCCCAGAGTCTGTGCCAGGCTGGACCGTGGCAACCGACAGGACCTTGTACCGTTTTACGGACACCCTGAAAACGGATCTCCTGGCCCAGCGCGTTTATGAGCGCCCCACACCGAAGGGTCCCCTCCAGATAACGCTCTATCTCGCCTATTGGCGGCCCGGCCAGGCCCCAGTGAGCCTCGTCGCCTCCCACACCCCCGATGCCTGCTGGCCCGGAACGGGCTGGGTTCTCGAGGCACCTCCGGGCGGCCCTCCTGAGCCCCCTTCGATCGGCGGCCGGCTGATTGCCGGGGCCGAGTCGCGCTATTTCACCAACAGGGGCTTCCCCCAATACGTCTGGTTCTGGCACCTCTACGACGGCAGGCCGATTCCCTATCAGGATCCCTATTCGTTCCGGCGGCTGCTCGACATCGCCTGGCACTACGGCTTCCGCCACTCCGGGGATCAGCTGTTCGTGCGCATCTCTGGCAATTGCCCGTGGTCATCGCTGGAAGCCGAACCGCTCGTGCGCGACTTTTTCGCCCGGCTCCGGCCTCTTGGTCTCTGAGCGTCGGGCCCTCCTGTCTTGAAATTCGCGACTGGAACGAACTCCGCCTGCAACGACCTCAGGTCTCCAGTATTGAAATCCGCGGCGCGGATTTCAATACTGGAGGCCTGAGGTCGTTTTCCATGGACACACCGTTTTTGAAAGCCGACTGGCGGTACTTGGCGATGGCCAGTTTTGCCGTCGATCCGGCTTTGCTGCGCCCTCTCGTGCCACCCGGCACCGAACTCGATTCGTACGCCGGACGGGATTTTGTCAGCGTTTCGGGATGCCTTTGCCAGGGCACGCAGGCATTTGGCATCAGGGTCCCCTTTCAACAGAATCTGGAGGGCGTCACTCTCCGTTTCTACGTGCGCCGCAGGATGCCCGGGGGATTGCGGCGCGGCGTCGTCATTGTGCACGAAATCGTACCGACAAGGACGGCCGCCTGGGCGGCCCGGTACATCCACGGCGGGACCTGCCAGGCTCTTTCGATGAGGCATGCCATTGAGCGGCAGGAGGCCAACCTGCGCGTTGAATACGCCTGGCGCCGCCGCGGGGCCTGGGAGTCGCTTAAAATGCAGGCCGTCGGGATCCCGCAATCGTTTCGCAAGGGCTCCCTCGAGGAATTCATAGCCGAACACGGCTGGGGCTACACCGCGCGACTGGGCGGCTGCAGCGAATACCGCGTGCAACACCCGCGCTGGTCGTTCTGGCCGGCGACCGGGGCCGAACTCAAGTGCGACGTGGCGGCCCTTTACGGGCCCGAGTTCGTCGAAAGCCTCACATCGTCCCCCGCCTCCGCGTTCATCGCCGACGGTTCGGAGGTCATCATCGGACGCCGGTCCCCGTGCCCGGTGGAGGACCCGGCCGATCTGATCGACCTGAAGGACCTCAGGCCGCCTGTATTCAATTCTTAGAGTCGCGCAAAGCCTGATCCCAATTCCAGAGGCCTTGCGGCATACGGCGCGCCGTCCTCGCAGCGAACTGCGAAGAATGCCTTGGTTGGGTCCGAAAGACCGAAAGAATGAGCCCCGGGAACTGCGCCCGGGCCCGTGCGGAATGAAAAGCTTTGTCTGACTGACAGCCCGTCAGGCGACTCTGACGGATGCCTCGCGGCGTTGGCGCATGCGGTAGACGACCAAGCCTGCCACCAAGACAACACCGGCCATCGCCGCAATAGTGCCCGACTCGGGGGCAGCCGACGGGACCACGTTGCCCACGGGAACCGCGCTGATGGAAGAGAATGTCCAATTTGTCGTCGGATCCACCAGCCTTGTGTTGGCTGCATTCGTGTAAACGCCGTCGGCCAAATTTCCGACGTAAGGTCCGGTCAATGCCGCATTGACCGTGCCGAGACCGAACGTGGTCGCCTGCGAACTTGTATTGCTCAGGAGCACGACATATGCGTCCGCAGGAGTGAGATTTGCCGTATTCGTGAAGGAAAGGTCAAACGTCACGCTGGAAGAGTATGTCGAGGCATTGCCGTTATTGTAGGAAATCGAATCTGTCCAGGTGTCAGGAGCATTGATCGACACGGGACTAAGGCTCTGGACTGTAGTATACGTGTTGTTGGTCTGATTCCATTGAACCAAAGCTGCATCCAAGGTTCCGCCCACATTGCTGGAGAGAGTCGAGCTCACAAAAGTGTATGTCACACTTTCGATGGCAATGACCCCAGTCAATGCCTCGCCCAGGGAGACTTGGCTGCTCCCTGACCCGGCACCGCTAAATGTCGTGACCGATCCTGTCCATTCGGGCAAGTCAGTCGATATCGTCTCTGGTTGGCCCCTGGCCACAACAGCCATCGCCAAACAGGATGCGGCCAATAATGCAAAAAATCTTGAATGATCTTTCATTCCAATATCAAAGCATCGGCAATCGGCCGCCGATCTCAACACTATTAACGTGCGCACAATTACTTAGCCCAACTATCACTCTGCGTATCACATTGTCTGCTAATCCCTATTAGTAGAAACCACCAGATGATTGAGGACGCCCCGCATGAACTCCATGCTGCCCGAACGCCATGGGATTCCCACCGTGAGCATCTGCGCCGGCTGATCCTCGCGTCCGGCGCTCACCTCCCCCCATTGACGGCGCCAGTAGTCGCTCCATGTCCGCACCTCCTCAGCCTTTGCCAGGGGCTCGCCGAGCACGGGATCCCAAACCGTGAATGCCACGAGCATTTCATCCCCCATGCGGCTGAATCGATAGACGTGGAAAGGAATCGAACCACCCATCCAAGAGATTGTGATATCTGCCTCCTGCCCAAGAAGTTCACAGCCCGCCATGGGCATGCAAACAGTTGGGTTGTGGAGGAAGGGGATGTAGCGGGCAACCTGGCCGCGCCGCCACTCGATGTAATACGCCGCAACGGTAAAATCACGTGTAGTGCGCCATTGGCCTGCAACATACAGGTCGGGCCTCAACATTTCGCGGGCGGGCTCGGCCAGGGTCGACTCTTGGAATGTTCCCAATTGTGTGGGAAACTGAGCCGTCCATTGCGGCCTTTTCGAGCGGACGGCCTGCGCCTCGCCGTACCAGGACCTCACAGCCGTTTCATCGACAACAAAGATCGAGGCCACGGCGACCAGCCAGCGCCAGCCTGTGTTAATCGCACACGGGCGACGCTCCGCTGCGCCTTGCACGGCCGGGCCGCGATACCCTCCCCATCGCCAGGCGAGCCAACCTGTCAGGACGAGGCTCGCAAGCATGGCCACCCATCCGGCGCTGTCGTGAACGGATTCGACAGCCCTTGATCCGGCCCCCGCGCGCATTGCGAGGAAGACCACACGTCCGAAATTGCCGAGGAGTGCCGCGCCGATCCCGGCTAGAATCAATGCCGCACGGCGGCGCAAGCCAAAGCGGTACCATTCCCCGAAAAAAAGCCCGATCATGAAGCACGCCTGCAGGGAGCGTATGCCGCCGCAGGCCTCGTCAATCCCAACCGCGGTCGAAGCCAGGCCGACAGTCGTGCCATAGGCAATGGCCGGCAGCCCAACGAGATTGCATATCTCGGCCGTGATCGAGGCGAACAGTTCCCGCAGGGGTCTCGTGACCCCAGCCTCAAACGCGGACGGCAGCGGGATGGCGCTTGCCAGCAGGATTAGCGGCGGCGCAAGCCACCGAACCGCCGGCCAGCCCGCCAGGAGCCATGCACTGGCCAGGGCAACGCCAGCCATGACCAGCGTGTAGCCAAGGAGCACGGCAGGCCATAGGGGAAACGGCGTCAGGAACAGCCGCAGAGAAAAATGAACCGCCATAAGTGCGGGCAAAGTCCACCACCACAATGGGCCGACCGCGTCCCTGGGAACCCCTGCGGGCCTCTCGGCCCATCGCTCCCACCAAAGGTAGCCCATCAGCAGCGGCACGGCCCAGCCGTGTCCGAGATCCGACGAAGTAAGCCAAGCCCTGGACAGAGGGATGAGACTCGCCGCAGCCGTTACAGCGGCAGCGAGGATGATGCCGGATTGCTCCCGGTTCGGACGGGGGCCGGTCAATTTGCCGACGGTGGCCAAGGACGCGGAGTCAGCTCGGCTTGGGGCCCTGCCCGGCCTTCGGTGCCGGACGCCTTGTCAATTCCTCATGGGCGCGCGTGAACAGATAAACCTCCTCGGGCAGATAGTCGCGCCCGCCCGCGATGGTCTCGGCGCGCGCGAGGTCCGCCGGTTGCCTGGCCACGCCGTAGATGAACGCCAAATACGGCTGCCGCTCCGGATAATCCCGGTCCATTGGCGCAAACTTCCCGACGATGGCAAGCGCCTCCGGCCCCTTGCCCGACTGCGCAAGGGCGAACGCATAGCCCGTTGCGTACGTGGGATTGCCAGGAGCGCCGATGTAGAGGCTGTGCATCGCCTCCTTTGCAGGATTCCAGTCGCTGGTGGGCTCAGTCAACAATGTGAGGATGGCCCAGTCGTTCGTATAGCGGGAAACAGCGCCATCGGCGTCGCGGAGCGTCCCCATGATATCGCGCATGCCGGCCGCGTCTTTCTTCAGACGGTACTGATCGAAGAGGGCCTGCGCCGCCCAAGTTTGGTCAGGGAACGCCCGGACGATCGACCAAAGAGAACGCTGGGCCTCGTCCCCCCAATTCCAAAGAACGGCGAGGTGCTCGACCACCCTCAGCGTGGAAAGATCGCCGTTCGCGGCATCGAGCACGAGGTCCCACGTGTCGTGTCGGAGCGCAGAGCGACCCGAGAGATCGATTGTTTTGGCAGCCTCGGCGAGTTTGACCGCCGTCACCGAGACGGGGCCCCACGCGCCCCTTTCCACCATCGGGAGAAGCCCGTCCCAGTCCTTCATCTGAGCCAGGCAATCGGCCTCGGAACGCTTGATATCCGGGCGATCGCGCACCGCCGCGGGTAGGCCGCCCAGCAGTTTTACCGCCTCGTCGGCGCGATTCTGCACGATCAACCACCGAACAAAGGAGGTTATCTCGTCGGGTTTTTGTGCAGCGAGCGCAGCCAGAGGGGGGTAGACCGATTCGAATGGCTTGCGGTCAATCACAAGTTCGATGTTCGCCTCCTGAATCCGGTCGGTCACCGTGGCCGACGGATCAGCCAGGACCATGGCCAGCCAATGCTTTGCGAACGCATAATCGCCGCGCTGGATCGCGTCCGCCGCGAACTCCCGATAAATCTGCGGAGCCAGCTTCGGGTCGGCCTGGGCAAGGTCCGTCAGCTCCCTCTGGGCCGCCTGCTGGGCCGGCCCCTTTGGCAACTTCAGCCGGAGGCGATTGTGGTCGAACTGCAGGAGGCCGCTTTTCGGATAAAACTTCTCCAGCTGCTGAAAAATCACATCGGCCATCGGGCGGTCGCCCGTCGTGAGCGCGTAGGCCAGCGCCGCGTTCAGCGCGACGGGAGTCGCCGCTGTCTTTGGCGGGATTCCGCTCATGGCATCCCGTGCGGCGTTCAAGTCGTTGAACTTGATGCAACAGAGGACGAAGGCCGCCTGGTCCTCCGCCGAATCAGGCGCGAGCTGCACGACGGTCCTGCGCAGGCGCATCGCCTGAGGCGACGCGACCTGTTCGAGCATATCCGCAGCCGCGCGCAAGGTCGGCAGGTTGCCGGGGACGGCGACAATCGCCACCCGCAGGGCCAGTTCCGCGTTCGCGGCATCGTGCCTGTCGATGAATTCCCGGGCCTGCGAAAGTGCCCGTTCCTGCTTCCAAAGCCGGTATCGGACCAGCAACGTATCCCGGTTCAACCAAGAGGCGATGACGCCCGCTGCCACGAGCAAATACAACAGACGCGGTATCCATCGGAACGGCGATAGGTGGCGTGATTGGAGAAGTTGCATGGAATCAATCGCCCTTGAGAGGCCCCGCGGTCAGGGCGGTGCCCTTGCGGACACACTGCACGCGGGCTCCTGGTGTTGAGTGGAAAAATTGGAGCAGCTGGAGCAAGCTCCTCTTCCCGCCTCCGCCGGTAGGCATCGGCAAACAACCCTTCGTGTTGCAAAAGGCTGGAGCGGGCTATCGGAATCGAACCGACGACCGATGCTTGGGAAGCACCCGTTTTACCACTAAACTAAGCCCGCAGAAGGAGCTTGCAGATGAAAGCTCGTTTCCGGTGCAACCGTCAACACATTAGAGGCTGTCAGAGAACTGACAACGGACAGTGCGGAGCAGATTTTGGTCGGGAGCAAGGCGACGCCGAGGGAGCAATCATCAAAGAGGCTTGCCCCGAGGCGGCAACGAGGCTCCAGGCCAAAAGATGCCCTGCAATGGCCTTTGGCAATTCTCGGATAGCCTCTAAAGGCTGTCGCGGGCAGTGTGACAATCGGCTGCAGCCCACCCAACGGAGGCATTCCTTCCCCGGTTAGGGTTGCGCGGACCCCCACGCCTCCGTAGGGTTGTCAACCAACATGCCTCTCCCCCAGTCCGCGTCCGATTCTCCAGCCGGACCCGGCGAATCCCTCGACTCGGCAATCCTGCGGTTGCTGATGGAGAACATTCCCGACCGAATATACTTCAAAGATCGCCAGAGCCGGTTCGTGCGGGTCAACCGGGCCCACGCCCAATGGCTCGGCGCCCCTTCCCCGGAGGCCGTCGTCGGAAAGACGGACTTTGATTTCTTTGCGCGGGACCATGCCACCGCCGCCTATAACGAGGAGCAGCGGATAATCGAAACCGGGCAGCCCGTGCTCGGCGAGGTCCAGTTCATCACCAAGCAGGACGGTCGGACGGCCTGGGGCTCGACCAGCAAGCTGCCGTGGCAGGACGCCTCCGGCCGGATCATCGGAACCTTTGGCCTGACCCGCGACATCACGGCGGCCAAGCAGGCCGAGGAAAAGCTCACCGAGGAGCACAACCTTCTGCGCACGATCATCGATCACCTCCCGAGCCGCATCTTTGTAAAGGACTCGGGCGCCCGGTACCTCCTCAACAACGAGGCCCACCTGCGCGAACTGGGCGTCGCCAGGCAGGAGGATGCGAAGGGCCGCACCGTGCGCGAATTCTATGGCCCCCAGAGGGCCGAGCAATCGATCGCCGACGACCACACGGTCCTGTCGGGCGGCCCGCCGGTCATCAACCAGGAGAAGTCGGACTACGGCTCCCAGGGCAACACCCACTGGTGGATCACCACCAAGGTGCCCCTGCAGGATATCCGCGGGAAGATCATCGGGCTTGTCGGCATCAGCCACGACATCACCCAGCGCAAACTCACCGAACAGGAGCTGCAGCGGCGCTCGGCCGAGATGGAGGCCGACGTCCAGATGGCCAGGCAAATCCAGCAGGCCTTCATTCCGAGGACCTATCCCATCTTCCCGGCAAACGCGCGGCCGGAGACAAGCGCCCTTCACTTCGCCCACCGCTATATCGCAGCCACGACCCTGGGAGGGGATTTCTTCGACCTGGTCCCTATTTCCGACAGCCGCTGCGGCGTGCTCATCTGCGACGTCATGGGCCACGGAGTGAGGGCCGGATTATTGACTGCCCTGATCCGCGGCGTGGTCGAGGAGTGCTGCATCCAGGTTGGGGATCCAGGCCGGGTCCTTGGCGAGATCAACCGGGCGCTCATGCCGATCGTCCGCGAGACCGGCCAGCCGGTCTTTGCGACCGCCTTTTACGGTGTCATCGATCTTTCTGCTTCCTCGATCAAGTACGCGATCGCCGGCCATCCGCCTCCCTTCCATGTCAGGCCCGGCCGCGAAAAGGCCGTCGCCCTCTCCCTGGCGGATCCCGAGCCCGCCGCGGGCCTGATCGAAGGCTTCGAATACAGCCACTGCGAGTTCGAGTTCCGCCCCGGCGACGTTCTGCTCGCCTACACCGACGGAATCGTCGAGGCCTCGAATGCCGACGGCAAGATGTTCGGCGACGACCGCCTGCGAGCCCTTATCGAGGAGCACCCCGGCGGCACGCCATCGGATTGGGTCGAGCGGATTGTGCGCCAAGTGAGCGCCTTCACAGGGAGGAAGGATTTCGACGACGACATCTGCATCGTCGCTGCCGAATTCACCGCCAGGGGAACGACGGCCCGTCCTTGAGGTCACCATGGCCGTGTAGCCTCAAGGGCGAACACGCGTCATTCAACCGTGTGAGAAGCTCCATCTTCCGATTTTTTCTCGCCGCCTCCTTGGTCGCGACGGCTGCCGCACAGCAGGCCGGTCCCGGCCGGCTGTCCTTCTCGAACAGCATAAGGGCCGTCTCGGATCTCCCGGCCGGTGAACAACCCGGCCTGCGGCCCGCCATCGTCCGCAGGGCCCTCCGGAGCGAGGAACTCTCGGCCTCGGTGGACATCGAGGTCGCGCTGCGCATGCGCAATTTTGCCGAACTTCAGGCGCGGATAGCCCGTGGAGAGGTCATATCACCTTCTGAAATGGAGGCCCGATACTGGCCGGCGGCCGTGGACCATGACCGGCTCGTGGCGTGGTTCAATTCGCAGGGCATCGCCGTCGTTCGAACCGACGCCAATCGACTGGCCGTCTTCGGTCGCACAAGTGTCGCCCGGGCCCAGCAGTCCTTTCAGGTGACCTTCGCGCGAGTCGCCTCGCACGGCGCTGAATTCACTTCAGCGGTGACCCCGCCGAGCCTGCCGGCCGACATCGCTGGCGCGGTTGTCGGCGTCCACGGCCTCCAGCCCCACGTCCGCCTGCGCCCCATTTTTCATTTGAACCCAAGGGCCGGCTCGTCAAACGCGCCGCCCTACCTTCCTGCCCAAATCGCGACGGCCTACGGCGCTTCCGGGCTCGGTCTCACAGGATCCGGCCAGACGATCGCGATAGTCGAGAATGCCTATCCTTCCACCAGCGACCTCGCCGCATTCTGGACGGCCGCATCCCTGGGAACCACTCCGGTCGTGCAGCAAGTCAGCGTCGACGGCGGGCCCGCCTCGCCCGCCGACAGCAGTTCGCAGCAGGAAGCCTCGCTGGATGTGGAATGGTGCGGCGGCTTGGCGCCCGGAGCCACGCTTCGGGTCTACGGTTCAAACGTCAGCGACAGCGCAGGATTCGACAAGACGTACCAGCAGATCTACGCGGACGCGCAGCCGGGTTCCGGGGTCCAAGGGCTCCACCAGTTCTCGGTCTCCTTTGGAGAAAACGAATCCTTGCTAGACAAGGACTACCTCCTGATTGAGTCCCAGTACATGGCCAATCTCGCGAGCGCCGGAATTGCGGTTTTCGTGGCCTCCGGCGACGGGGGATCGAATCCCGATCCGGTCAACAACTACTACAATCCGGGCGAGCCCCTCGATGTCGGCAGCCCCACAAGCGATCCCGACGTAACCGGGGTTGGAGGCACGACGCTGTCGCTCGCCTCAAACGGGGCGATTGCCTTCGAAACGGCATGGTCGGTGTCGGGAAGCGGCAGCGATGGAACGGGTGGCGGTGCAAGCGCCTATTTTGCCCGCCCTGCCTGGCAGACCGGCGCGGGAGTCCCCTCTGGAAGCTTTCGCCTGACCCCGGACGTCGCCGCCGCCGCCGATCCCAATGCCGGCGCCGTCGTCATCATCTCCGGGGTCCGCAACACGGTCGGCGGGACAAGCTGGGCTACGCCGACCTGGGCGGCCTTTTGCGCCCTGATGAATCAGTCCCGCGCATCGAGCGGCCTTCCGGCACTCGGGTTTCTGAATCCAAGGCTCTATCCGCTCATCGGCACCCCGGCCTTCCGGGACATAATCGTCGGGAGCAACGGAGCCTATTCCGCTGGGGTGGGTTACGACCTTTGCACCGGGATCGGAACTCCCAACATCGCTGCGCTCCTCCAGGCCTCGTTCTCAACTTCCGGGACCGCTCCGGTCATCTATGCCCAGCTCGGCAGCCAGGCCGTGACGCTCGCCCAGATCGCGACCTTTGCCGTCTCCGCCGAGGGCAGCGCTCCCCTCACCTATCAATGGCAGCGGTTGCCCTGGGGCGCCCAGACCTGGGTCAACCTGGCTGACAACAGCACCTACAGCGGCTCGGCCACGGCCGATCTTCTCGTCATGGGCGCCACCTATGCGATGGACGGGGATGAGTTCCGCTGCATCGTCGGCAATGCGGCCGGATCGGTTACCGGCGCGGCCGTCGCCCTGAGCGTGGATTCGGTCGGAGTCACGACGCTGGCGGGCTGGCCGGATGCGTACGGCGCCACGGACGGCACGGGCCGCCTGGCACGATTCAACTCTCCCGGTTCCGTCCGGACCGACCCGGCCGGAAATCTCTATGTCGCCGATTCGGGCAACAACACCATCCGCAAGATCACGCAACAGGGCATCGTAACGACAGTGGCTGGCATCGCCGGCGTCGCCGGGAGCACGAATGGCCCGTCCGGCACCGCGCTCCTCAATGGACCCGGGGGCGTCGCCGTCGACTCGGCGGGCAACCTGTACGTTGCCGACAACGGCAACTACGAGATCAGGGAGATTTCAGCGTCCGGAACTGTCACCACCCTGGCCGGCTCCGCGGGAGTGAGGGGCACCACCGATGGTACGGGAAGCGGCGCCCTGTTTTACGATCCCCAAAACCTCGCCCTCGACGGCAATGGGAATCTCTACGTCGTCGATGGCAAGGCCGACACCCTCCGCAAGGTTGTCCTGGCGACCGGCGCCGTCACAACTCTCGCGGGCTCGCCGGTGAGGTCAGGCACAAGCGACGGGGCCCAAGGCAGCGCCCGGTTCAACGACCCCCTCGGCGTCGGAACCGACTCGTACGGCAATATCTATGTCGCGGATACGGGCAACGACACTGTCCGCAAGGTCACTCCGGCCGGGGCAGTCACAACCCTCGCCGGCCTGGCGAGATCGGCCGGCAGTTCGGACGGCACTGGGAGCGGCGCGCGATTCTCCTCTCCAAGCGGCATCGCCGTGGATCCGGCGGGCGACATATTCGTCGCCGATACCGACAACGACACGATCCGGGAGATATCGCCTTCGCTCGTCGTCACGACGATCGCCGGGGCGGCCGGACAGGCCGAAAACATCGACGGGCTCGCTGCTAACGCGCGGTTCGATACACCGGGCGATCTCGCGCTCGACAGCGCCGGCAATCTATACGTTGCCGATACGGGCAACAACACCGTGCGGCGGATTGCGCAGGGAACCTTGCCGGTGCCGTCGGGCACGGTGGCGATTCCGGCCCCCTCCTCTCCCCAGGCAGCAGGGTCCGCGGTCACCATGTCGGTCAATGTTCCGGCTTCCGCTTCGGCCATCCTCCAGTGGCAGCTGAACGGCGTGTCGATTGCAGGGGCGACAGGTTCCATTTTATCAATCCCCATTGCCGGGGCGGCCGATGCCGGTGCCTACACTGTTGTCGCCACAAACGCGGCCGGCGCCACAACTTTGTCCGTAGGCACCCTTCAGGTCACGATAAACTCCTACCTATACAATATGTCCACAACGGGCTATGTGGGCAGCGGTGCCTACCAGGATCTCGACGCGGGATTTTACATCCAGGGATCGGGTTTCAAGAATGTTGTGGTCCGAGGCGTCGGCCCGTATCTGGCGGTCCTTCACCCCAATAGCTTCACCGGCCTGACCCTCGCCAGTCCGAAACTGACCTTCAATAACGCAAGCGGCCCGCTCGCCACCAACACGACCTGGGGAGGCACTCAGATCCTGATCAACGCGTTCAACACCGTTTTCGCCCCAGTGTTCCCCACCAATTCCAACGACACGGCGATTTTCATGAGCGTACCGGGAAGCGGATCCGTCGGTTACACGGCGGACGTGACAAGCGCGACCACCGGCGGCGCCGGCGTCGCGCAGGTCGAGGTGGACGACTACGATTCGTTTTACGACTACATCAATAATCCCGCAGCCACTCCGGCCTCCCACCTGACCAACATCTCGACGCGTGGCTATGTCGGAGCGAGCGGCGGACTGGGCGGGGCATCGGGCGGCAGTCAATATCAGTACCTGGACGCCGGATTCTATATCTTTGGCAGCACCTTCCAGACGCTGCTCATCCGGGCTATAGGACCGGGGGAGGCTGCGAGCTTTCCAGGCCAGAACCTGACCAGACCAATGCTGACCCTGTATGACTCCTCCGGAAACGTCATAGCGACCAACGCGGGATGGGGAAATACCCCGGTTCCGGGAAATTCGACCGTTGCGGCGGAGATCCAGCCCGCGACGACGGCGATCATGAACAGCGTCTACGCCAGTACGATCGCCCCTGGTTCCGCCGACTGCGCAATGGTCGTGACCCTTCCGACCGGAACGGGCTATACGGCCGAAGTGTCGAGCGCCGACCACGCCTCAGCCGGCATCGCCCTGGTCGAGGTCTACAACATCCCGTAGGCCCTACCGGCAATTCCGCCGCCCATCGAGGGCGCTCTTCAGCGTCACGGCGTCCGCATAGACCACCCCGCCCCCGCTCGGCAGGCCGAACCCGATCCGGGACACCTTCACCGGCTGATCCGCCGGAATCTGTTCAATCAAATAGTGGCAGGTCGCCTCCCCCTCGACATCGTTGGCCAGGGCCAGGATCAGTTCGTCCATCTCGCCCGCCTTCAGCCGACCGAGCAGGGAGGCCGTGTTCAAATCGCCCGGCCCCACGCCGTGCGCCGGCGACAGGCGGCCATGCAGGACGTGGTAGGTTCCGCGCCAGGCTCCGCTCCTCTCCAGCGCCACAAGATCCGGGACATGCTCCACGACGCAGACCTGCCGGCGGTCCCGCCGCTCATCGGCGCAGATCGTGCAAAGCTCCACCTCCGCAAGATTGCCGCAGCGCGCACACCGGTGCACGGACCGGGCCGCCTCGGTCAGGGCCTGGATCAGCACCGGCAACAGCTCCGGCTTCTCAACCAAAAGATGAAGGGCGATCCGCTCGGCGGACCGAAAGCCCAGTCCCGGCAGCTGCTTCAGTTGTTTCTGCAGATTCTCGACGGCAGACATGCTCTACGACGAATCCGTCGTCAGAAAAGGCCGGGAACCTGGAGGCTCGAGGTGATCTTCTGCATTTCGGCGTCGTGAAGGGTCTTCGCCTGGTTCGCCGCATCCTGCACCGCGGCGAGCACGGTGTCGGAAACCGTCTTTGCGTCCTCCTTCAGAAACTCGGGATCGAGCGCAACGGCCAGAAACTTGCCGCTTGCGGTTATCTTCACCTTGACCGCGCCTCCGGCCGCCGTGACTTCGATCTCCTTCACCTCGAGCTGGGTTTGAAGCGCCTCGATCGAGCGCTGCATCTTCTGGGCCTGTTTGAGAAGCTTGCCGACGCCTGGCATGGGTTGATTCAGGGTTGCGGAATTAAAGTCTTGTAACGTTAATGCTGACTCCTGAGCAGGAGCCTATCGACGGAGACTGTCCAACCTGAAATGCCCGGCGCAGCACAGCCGGGTTAACCCCGATCCTTCCCATGCCCACAGTACTAGCCATCCTCCCGGACGATTTTGAAGAGATCGAAGCAATCACGCCCATTGATGTCCTCCGCCGCGCAGGGGCGGAGGTCACCGTCGCCTCCCTCGGGCCGACGGTTCGCGTCAAGGGACGCAACGGGATCATGATTCAGGCCGACGCGACCCTGGACACCGTCCAGAGCCGAAAGTTTGACTGCCTGCTCCTGCCGGGCGGACCCGGAGTGCGCCATCTCAGGTCGGACCCGCGGGTCCCGGCCCTCGTCCGCTCCCAGGCCGCGGCAGGGCGCTGGCTCGCCGCAATCTGTGCCGCGCCGACCGTTCTCAACGACGCCGGGCTTCTCGCCGAGCGCCGCTACACCGCCCATTTTTCGGTCGCCGCCGAATTGCCCCACATCCTCTCCGACGAGCGGGTTGTGGCCGACGGCAGGATTGTGACATCCCGGGGCGCGGGGACAGCCCTCGATTTTGGCCTTCTTCTCGTTGAAAGGCTGTTTTCGGCGGAAAAATCGGCCGAAATAGCCCGGTCGATCGGCGCGTAGCCCGCCCGGGTTCTGCACCCGTGAAACTACTAAGCTTCAACGGGATTGCACATAAACCAAGAATGGGTTGAAGTTGCCGTCATCCAAGGGTTTTCCCCTAGCCTGCATCCATCACAAAACCGATGAAGATTGCCCGAGATCGTCGAGCGAAAAGGACCGAAGGCGACCGAGCTGTGCTAGAAGCACAGCGCAGGGAACCAGCGGCCCTTGGCGCCGGCGAGATTGGGCCGGCTTCGTCGGAATTTGTGATGGATGCAGGCTAAACCACTCCCTATCCGAGTCCTCATTCTCTTGATTGTCTCTGTCTCTTCCCGTTGGAAGTGACGGGGCGAAGCTTACGGAAATGTGTGGCATAGCAGGCATTATAAATCCAAAAGCCTCGCCGGCTGACCGCCTGGCAGCGGTGGAGCGGATGTGTGATGCCATGGCGCATCGCGGTCCGGACGACTCGGGGTTCGAATCGCTCGAAGGGGCCGCCATCGGTATGCGCCGCCTGTCGATCTTCGACCCGGCCAACGGGCATCAGCCGATGCGGACCCCGGACGGCCGTTTCAGCCTCGTTTTCAACGGCTCGATCATCAACCACCGGGATCTGCGCGCGGAGCTGGCCGGTCACTGGACATTTCGAACCAACTGCGACACGGAAGTGCTTCTGGCCGCCTATGCCCACTGGGGCGAGGACTGCCTCAAGCGCCTGCGCGGCATGTTCGCCTTCGCCGTCTGGGACGGCCTCGAACGGGCCCTTTTCATCGCCCGCGATCCGCTCGGGATCAAGCCGCTCTACTACCGCCACGAGGGTTCCCTGTTTCGTTTTGCCTCCGAGGTCCGCGGCCTCATCGCCGCGGCGCCGGAAGAGGCGTCGATCGATCCAAAATCGGTCGCCGACTACCTAGCCTGGTTCGCCGTTCCAGCCCCGCGCACGATCTACCGCGGCATCTTTTCCCTGCGCCCGGGTGAGAGCGCCCGATTTCAGCGCGACCGCTTCGACATCCGTTCGGCCTGGAGCTTTCGCTCGATTCCCCGTCCCGGGAAGAACGGACCGCGCGGGATGGAATTCACGCGCGAACTCCGCTCGCGTCTCGAGGGCACGATACGCGCCCACACGCTCGCGGATGTGCCGGTCGGCGCATTCCTTTCCGGAGGCCTCGATTCGGCGGCGGTCGCCGCCCTGATGACACGCACCTCGGGCGATCGCCTTCGCACCTTCACCATAGGCTTCGCCGAGCCCGGGTTTTCGGAGGCCACGATGGCCGAGGACACGGCCAGGTATCTCGGAGCCGACCACACCACGCGCATCCTGTCCGGTTCGGAGGTCGCCGCCGAAATCGACCGTTTCGTCGAAGCCTGCGACCAGCCCACTGGAGACGGGCTAAACACCTATTTCATCAGCCAGACGGCAAAGTCCGGCGGGGCCACCGTCGCGCTGTCGGGGCTTGGGGGAGATGAGCTTTTTGGCGGCTATCCGTCCTTTCGGGATGCGCCCCGCATTACGGGCTGGCTCCCCGCGTGGAGGGCGGTACCCGGGCCCATCCGCCGGTCGATCGTCGCCGCTTTTCACCGGGGCACCACGCGTTATCGCAAGCTCGCGGACATCCTCTCCTATGCGAGTGACATCCAGGAAGTCTCGTCCATGCAAAGACGGGTCTTCTCGGAACCCGTCCGCCGGTCCCTGCTCGGAGCGGGTCCATTGGCGGCGATCGATGGCGAGTCCCCGTTTCATCCCGAACTCGCCTTTCTTCGTTCCGATCTCGCCGGCTGCGATCCCTTCGAAATCGAGAGCGCATGGGAGCTGCGCACATATATGGCCGACGTCCTCCTGCGCGACAGCGATGTCATGAGCATGCGTCACGCGATCGAGTTGCGCGTTCCCCTTGTGGATCGCCCCCTGATCGAATGGCTCTGGACCCAGGACTCGTCGGACAAGTCGACTCCCCGCCACCCGAAGGATGCGCTTGCCGCGGCCGTCTCCGACATTCTTCCCCCGGGGATGCGGCATCGCAAGAAACGCGGCTTCACTCTTCCGATGGACATTTGGATGCGCGGCGAGCTCAAGCCCTTCCTCGACCATGCTTTCTCCGATTCGAGCGTCGATCGCAGCGGGTTCTTTGAGCGCAAGGGCGTTCAGAATTGCTGGCGGGCCTTTGCCGAGCATGGCGACCGCCGGGCATGGTCGCGGGCCTGGAGCCTGGCCATGCTGATCGCATTCGTAAACCGGCGCACTCTCGCACCGCTCGCAGGCTCGATTGCCCCTGTCGACATTGTCCCAAGTCCTGCGGCAAGGCCCGGCGTCTCCGGCGCCGCAGCCCGCTTGGAGAAGCCGGCTCAACCCAAATTGGTGCACGCCCGGGCCCGCACTCTATTCATGGCTCCGGAACTGTTCTCTTCGGTGGGAGGAATTCAGCGGATTTCGCAGCTTTATCTCAAGGCACTCTGCGAACTGGACGCCGAATCCAACCGCCGCGTTCGGCTGATTGCCCTCAACGACCCCGTGCTGGACTCCGGCGACATACGCCGCTACGCGCCGAACGGCCTCGATGATTGGTTCGTCTGCAACCAAAAGAAATTCCGTTTCGTGCGGGAGAGCCTCAGGATGAGCCGTGGCTGCACCCGGATTGTCTGCGGCCACGTCGCGCTGCTGCCCGTGGCCTGGATGATCAAACGCCTCAATCCCAGACTCGACTATTACCTTGTCGCCCACGGAATCGAGGTGTGGCGCCGCCTCCCCCTGATCGAAAGGATGGCGCTGCGCGGGGCGAAGCGCATTTTCTGCGTAAGCGACTTCACTCGCCGCGAGCTCTTGAAGCGCTGCCGGCTGCCGGCCTCCCGCGCCGTCGTGCTCGCAAACACCCTCGACCCGCGTTTTCAGATCGCGGCCGGTGCGCCCCTGGACCAGTGTCCCCCCGTGATCCTATCCGTAACCCGCCTATCCCGAAACGACTACTACAAGGGATTGGATCACCTCATCGCCGCAATGCCCGCGATCCGCGAGGCCGTGCCCAAGGCCTGCTTGCGAATCGTCGGCCGCGGCGAGGATTCGAGGCGGCTTCAGGCGCTCGCCCTAAGATCGGGCCTTCCACCCGGCGCAGTGGAGTTCCTGGGCTTCCTCGATGACAAGGCCCTGGAGGCGGAATTGGGCGCCTGCCGCCTTTTCGCCCTTCCGAGCCAAAACGAGGGGTTTGGGCTCGTCTTCCTTGAAGCCATGGCCCGCGGCCGGCCATGCCTCGGCGCCAACGCCGGCGGAACCCCGGAGGTCATTTCCCAGGACACCGGCGTCCTCGTCGGGTTCGGCGATGTTCCCGGCATCGCCCATGCCTGCGTTGGCGCCCTTTCCCGAGACTGGGATCAGGGCGCTATTCTCGAACAGGCGCGAAAGTTTTCCTTTCCGAACTTCAAGCGAAAGCTTGCCTCGCTGCTTTCCGACAATCCGTGAACAAGACGACCGAATCCGCACCTGAAACCGTGATCGAGGCCACGCACGGGCTTCGCTTCATACAGTGGCGCGAATTGCACGCCTACCGCGACCTCCTTTGGCTTCTTGTGTGGCGGGATATCGCCTCCCGCTACAAGCAGACGGTCCTCGGCCTCCTCTGGTTCGTCATCCAGCCCGTCTTCACCACGATTGTCTTCATGGTGATCTTTTCCCGGGTCGCCCGCATACCCACAAACGGCGTGCCCTCATCCCTTTTCTACCTCTGCGGCCTCCTGCCCTGGAACTATTTTGCGCAGACCTTCCAGTCGACCTCGAGCAGCCTTACGAGCAATGCGGGCATATTCGGCAAGGTCTATTTCCCCCGGCTGATAGTCCCGTTCTCGTCGGTGATCTCGAACCTGATGCCGCTCGCGATCCAAATCGGCACGTTTCTGGTCTTTTACACAGTGGAGAAGCTCGGCCCGCGCAGTGGCAGCTTCGGCATGGCCCCATCGGCGGCCTTTCTTCCCCTTGTCTTCGTCCAGGTCGGCCTCCTCAGCCTCGGGACCGGCCTTTGGATCGCGGCGCTTACGGCCAAGTTCCGTGATTTTGGGATACTCGCAGGCTTCGCCCTCCAACTGTGGATGTACGTGACGCCGGTGGTATACCCGTTGTCCAGGGTGCCCTCCCGTTGGTACTGGGTTGCCGCCGTGAATCCAATGACGTTCCCGCAGGAGGCGACAAAAATGATGCTGCTCGGGGCGGGGACACCGACAATGGGCCTTTTTTCACTTTCTGCGGCAATGACGTTGGTCATTCTTGCCGGGGGCATCCTTGTCTTTCAGAGGGTCGAAAAGACTTTTGTGGACGTAATCTAGAATCCTCATGGGCCGCCCGATCATAGAAGTCTCGAACCTCTCAAAGCTTTATCACCTCGGCGCAATAGGGGCGACCTCGCTGCGCGAGGAGTTGAGCCGATACTGGGATCGCGCCCGAGGGAGACACCGCCCGGACGGGAAGGATTTCTGGGCCTTGCGCGACGTGTCATTCAGCGCCCAGCCCGGAGAGGTGATCGGCGTCATAGGAAGCAACGGTGCGGGCAAATCGACGCTGCTAAAGATCCTTTCGCGGATAACGGAGCCCACGTCGGGTCGCGCGATTATGCGAGGCAGGATCGCCTCGCTGCTCGAGGTCGGCACCGGTTTTCATCCGGAGTTGACCGGCCGGGAAAACATCTTTCTCAACGGAGCGATTCTAGGCATGACGCGGGCCGAAGTACGTCGGAAATTTGACGAGATAGTGGCCTTCGCAGAGGTGGACTCGTTCATCGACACGCCGGTCAAGCACTACTCGAGCGGCATGTATGTGCGATTGGCCTTTGCGGTCGCAGCCCACCTCGAACCCGAGATCCTCGTGGTCGACGAGGTTCTCGCCGTTGGCGACGCCCAGTTTCAGAAGAAATGCATCGGAAAGATGCGGGACTTCGCGAGCGAACGAGGCAGGACCATTCTATTTGTCAGCCATAATCTGGGTGCTGTCATTGCGCTCTGCCAGAAGGCAATCTACCTCAGTCACGGCCGGATGCTGAAGTATGGCCCCGTGTCGGATGTCGTATCCGAGTATGCGCAGCAGATGGACGTTCTCACCGGCGTCCGCAACCTCGCAAGCGACGAGGTCAGGCGCCGCGGCAATGGCGCGGCGCGCTTCACTGCCGCCCGGCTGGCCGACCTCAAGGGCAGCCAGATCTCCGCCGCCGTCCAAGGACGCCCGTTTCGCGTCGAACTCGACCTCGCCGTCCGGGAATCCATTCCCCTGGCGATTCTTAGCATCACCTTGATCGATCCCTGGAACAACGACCTGTTCACGACGATGCATTATGACAGCTTGAACGTGTCGCGCCTGGAGGCAGGGAAGTATGCTTTTGCAGTCGATTTCGATCCGAATTTCCTCGCACGGGGAAACTTTGGCGTCCGTCTTGCGTGTTTCGGACCCAACTTCCTCGAGTACGACCACATCCACAATGCATTCACGCTGCTTGTTTCGGCGTCCGCGGAAGACAACGACTTTATAAGGCCTCGTCCCGGCACCGTCCGCCTGCCGCTTGCCTGGAGCATGCGCCAGGAACGCTGAACAGGCAGATTCCGGCCTCAGGGGCGTCCCAATTGATCAGACCGCATCACCTTTTCCCCGCCACCTTGAGGCAAAGCCTGCGCCGCTCTTGTCAGTCGTTCTGCGCTCGCGGGTTCGCGCCGAAGCGCAACACCGCGATGATGCGCGTGAGGAATGAAGCCGATTCCCGGTGGAATAGCGCCCGATCCTCCAGTTCCCGAAGGATTGGGCCCATTGATCAACCTAGTGTTTGAGTCCAAGCATCATGAATGAACCTCCTCGGGTCCGCGTTGCAATTCTTGGCTGCGGAGCCGTGACCGAGCTTGCGCACTTGCCGGCATTTGCCCGTGTGCCCGGCTGTCAAGCGACCTTGCTTGTCGATACAAACCAGGCAAGGCGGGAACTGCTGTCTTCGCGATTCGGAGTCGCGCATTCCGCCCCCGATTGGACGATGTTTGCCGACGAGTTCGACGGCGCCATCGTTGCCCTTCCGCACACGCTGCACGAGCGCGCCTGCAGCGAGCTGCTGCGGGCTGGCAAGTCGGTCCTCGTAGAGAAGCCGATGGCCACGACCGCCGCCGAGGCGGGCCGGATGATCGCGGTTGCGGATAGCACCGGCAGCCTTCTCGCCGTTGGCCTGATGCGTCGCTACCAGTGGGCGCATCGCCTTGCCCATGAGCTGATCGCCGGCGGCGCATTGGGGGCGATCCACAGTTTTGATTTCAGGGAAGGGAGCCCGTACAACTGGCCCGTGGCCTCCGACTTCTTTTTCAGAAGGGAATCGGCCGGCGGCGGCGTCCTGATGGATACCGGAGCCCATACCATCGATTCACTGCTATGGTGGCTCGGCCCCGCAAAGACCTTGGATTACCGCGACGATGCCTCCGGCGGCGTCGAGGCAGATTGCATGCTCGAACTCCAAATGGCATCGGGCGCCCGGGGTGTTGTCGAACTCAGTCGAACACGGAGCTTGCGCAACACGGCAATCATCGAAGCCGAAAACGGCCGCATCGAGGTCGCCATGGGGGGAAACGCCTTTTCGGTTCGCATGAACCAATCGCGTTTCACGGTCAAGGGAAACGCCGCCTTCGAATCAGCGACCCGCGATCAGCAGTACCTCGATCTGATCGTGGAGCAGCTGAGCGACTGGACCGAGGCAGTGCGCTCGCGCGGACGCCCTGCCGTTGGCGGCAGGGATGCTCTCGCATCGATCGAACTCATCGAACAATGCTACGCAAACAAGCGTCCCTGGCTTCTGCCATGGGCAAAGACACCCGCGGAGGAGGTTGCCTAGCATGAAACCCGAAGACCTGGTTCTGGTGACAGGGGCGACGGGCTTCATCGGCGGCCGCCTGGTCGAAAAGCTCGTGCTGGAACATGGAATGCGGGTGCGCATCCTCGCTCCCCATTTTGGGCACTGCGCCCGCGTGGCGCGATTCAAGGTGGAGCTATGCGGCGGAGATCTCGGAGATCCGCTCTCATTGGTCCGCGCATGCAAGGATGTGAGCGTCGTATTTCATCTCGCCTACAGCGGAGGCAATCCGCAAGTGAACGTTGCAGGTGCCCGCCACCTCGGCGAAGCCGCCGTGGCGGCGGGCGTTCGTCGCTTCGTCCATATGAGCTCCGTCGCGGTGTACGGACAGACCGCGGACGGGCGCCTGGATGAGGCAAGCCGGCCCGGACGAATTGCCGATTCCTACTCCGCCACCAAGCTCGCTGTCGAGAATGTCATGCTGGAGCTGCACCGCCTGAGGGGCCTGCCGGTGTCCGTGTTGCAACCAACCATCGTATACGGCCCATTCAGCGAGTACTGGACAATACGCGCGCTCCGCCAAGTGCAGGCCGGTTTCCTCGCCCTGCCCGCCGACGGATTGGGAATCTGCAACGCTGTTTACGTCGACGATGTCGCTGAAGCGTGCATTCTTGCAGCCGGCCGGGAACAGGCATTGGGCAAACGCTTCCTCATATCCGGACCCGAAACCCCGACCTGGGCTGATTACTACCGAGCCTACGCAAAGATGGCGGGCACCGAATCGGTCACACCCATGGATACGTTGGAACTCCGGGAGACCATGCGTCGCGCAAGTGATGAGAAGACACTCCCAATTGCACTGCTCGCAGGCGTCTGGCGGCGCCCGCAGATCCGATCCAAATTGCTATCCATCGCGCCGGTGCGATGGACTTACGGAGGATTGCGCAGGCTGCTTCCAAAATCCTTCAAGACGAGGCTGGCACGGCGCCTCGATCCGCCGTCGGCCAATCAGGGCCGGCGTGCCGTCGACCCGTCCCTGGTGCTCCCCGACCTTTTCCTGTGGAGTCTTTACCAGACAAAAACCGTGGTTTGCATTGAAAGAGCGAAGCGTCTGCTTGGCTACGCCCCGAGGTACAACCTGAGGTCCGGAATGTCATTGACCGCCGCGTGGGCTCGCTGGGCCGGCCTCATCCGATCCCGGGAATGAGCGTCGCCGTTCAAGTCTCGGCCGTCATCTGCGCCCACAATCCGCGCCCGAATTATCTTGAGCGTGTCCTGCGCTCCCTGAGAGAGCAGACGCTGCACCAGGACGCTTGGGAACTTTTGCTGGTGGACAATGCGTCGCGAGAACCCGTCAGTGCGTCCTGCGACTTGAATTGGCATTCAAAGTCACGCCACATCGCGGAACCGATGCTCGGCCTGACGCCGGCGAGGATCCGCGGCATTCTTGAAAGCTCGGGTGAACTGATCGTCTTTGTCGATGATGACAACGTGCTCGCACCGGACTATCTCGGCACCGCGCTTGCGATCGCCTGCGAACATCCCTGGCTGGGCGCGTGGGGGGGCCAGGCATTTGGCGAGTTCGAAACCGAGCCTCCACCATGGTCCCGGACGCACCTTGAATGCCTCGCTCTGCGCGATGTCCCGCAGGACCAGTGGAGCAACTCGGTCACTCACTATGATTCGGCGCCAAACGGCGCCGGCTTGTGTGTGCGCACATCCGTCGCGCACGCATGGGCCAAGAAGCTTCGCAATGATCCAGCGCGTTTCAACCTTGGACGCAAAGGCTCCAATCACAGTTCCTCAGAGGACACTGATCTCGCATTGACAGCATGCGATCTTGGCCTCGGCACGGGTATTTTCACTCGGCTGAGGCTTACGCACCTAATCCCGAAAGAGCGCCTCACGCTTCCTTATTTCGAGCGCTTGATGGAGGGCGTGGCCGCCTCCCATGTCATTCTTGAGAACGCCCGGCGCCCGATTCGCGAGCGCCCAAGACCGAGCTTTGTGCAGCGTCTCTTCTGGCGCTACCAGCTTTGCCGGATGGCCGGCCCGGAACGGCGGCTGCAGATCGCCATGACCCGCGGGCGCGACGCAGCCTATCGCGCCCTGGGCCTATGACGGTTTCTCCTTTCAAGCCAGCCGGCCTTCCGCGGCTGCTTAGGCGGTTTTACCAGCGCTGGCTGACGGCGCTGCCTTATGGCGTTCGGCCGTTCGCCGGGCTTTATCCGCCGAACCAGGAGTACCTGCCGGGCGTTTTTCAAGCGGGCGGCCCGTTCAGCGGGATTCTTCGGCGCGAAGCAGGCCGGCCCTTCGTCGTTCGGCCGACCCATTTTTGCGACGGTTCCCTGGGCAGGCTGGCCGGCGAAGATCGCACCTATGTCACCTGCGAACCGGACCGCCTCCTTTTTGCCGCGGCGGATGCCGGCGTCTACGGGAATCACGGGTGGATTTACGCACCCAAGGCCCGCCAGTTTGTCGCCGAAAGCTGCGAAACCTGGGATGGTCCGTTCCTGCAGCACGATCTCTTCAGCCGGCCCGGGTTCCCCAAGGCCGAGCGCCTGCCGGGGGTCTCGCTGCTGTTGTCTTCACTTGGCGGACAAACCTTCTACCATTTCTTCACCGAGACTCTGCCCAAGCTCGCCTTGGCCCGCGAACTGTTGGATGCCTGTGATCATGTGCTCATCTCCCGTTACGGGGAGGAATGGAAGATGCGCTGGCTGCAGGCGTGGGGGGTTGGATCCAAGGTGCGCGTTTTGAATGAGTTGTCGCACCTGCGATGCGACCAGTTGATCTTCACCAACCGGCTCGTCCGGCATTTCGAGGCCAGTCCATGGGCTGTCGAGGTGTTGAGGCACCTGCCGGGCCTGCCCCCCGTGCCGTCGAAAGCCGGCACGGAGGTTGTCTGGCTCGACCGCGCCGGCACGCATGTTCGCAAGGTGGATTGGGAGCCGTCGGTCGCCGGTGCGATCGGAGCCCGGCCTGTTCGCCTAGAGCAGTTGTCACCCGCCGAGGGGGCGGCCGCCTGTGGCAAGGCCCGGGTTCTGGTCGGTTTTCACGGTGCCGCCTTCTGCAACATGGTCTTCTGCCCCCCGGGCACCGGTGTCCTCGAGATATTCCTGCAGCCCCATTATCCTTGGTATGCACGGCTGGCCCAATCCTGCGGGCATCACCATCGAGCACTGCTTGTCGCCAACGGAAGCGACGCGATTCCGCAAATCGCGGAGGCTTTGCGCGGCCTGCAGGCCGCCCCTCCGCCGCCGTAAGCGCCATGCGATCCGCCGATGGAACAAGCCCCTGGTCCGGTGTATCCGCAATGACCCCGCCAGCCATCACGCTCCTGGTTCCCTGCCACAATGCAGGCCGGTTTCTGCCTCGACTGATGGAGAGCGTGGCGGCCCAAACGGTCCCATTTGCAAGTTTCTTGTGCTACGATGACGGCAGCACCGACGACACGGCGGCCGTCGCGAGATCGCTCGGCCTGCAGGTAATCGCCGGGAAGGAGAATCGCGGCGTCGCTCATGCCCGTAACCGGCTCGCAGTCGCCGCCGCGACCGAATGGATTCATTTCCACGACGCCGACGATCTCATCGCACCCTGTTACGTCGAGCGCCTCGCCCCGTGGTGCGACAATGGGCATGACGTTGTGAGCTGCGACGCCGATTGGGTCGACGAAACTTCGCGGGAACCCCTGCTCCGCTGGCGCTACAATCCGGCAGAGCTTGCGAGGGCGCCGCTCCCGTACCTCATTCGGCAGCCGATGAGCTTGAACAACAGTGTCATTCGCCGAAGCACCTGGAACCTGGTCGAAGGATGCGATGAATCGCTCGCCATTTGGGAGGACGCAGACGTCCACGTCCGGATGGCCCGCTCAAAAGCGCGATTCCACCATGTGCCCGAGGTTCTGACATGGGCGCTGAGGCGGCAGGGAAGCTTCAGCAACAACTACCTCAGGGGATGGCGTTGCCGTCTGGCCGCCCTCAGAAAATATGCAAACTGGCCACCCGTTGCCGAAATCTCGAAGGCCATTGCGGACGAAGCCGAAAGGGCCGCCGCGGAACTCGTTTCCCTCGGCGATCCGGCCGGCGCGACAGAGGCGCTTCAGATCTGCAGGAGGATGGGCGGATCACCGCCGACAACGCGCAATCCCCTGCTTCGCCTGTTGAAACACTGGTTGCCCAGCCTATGGATCCTTCGATTGCAATCCCAGCGCCGCCGCCGCGCATGATGCTCACCTTCACATCCCGCGTCCTGGCTCTCCTCCGCCGCTGGGCGTCCAACCGCCGAATCTTCCTGGCTCGCGCCACGGGCTCTGAAATCGGGCGGGGCTGCTCGTTGGCGGCCGGCTGCGACGCGCAATTGGGCTTCGCCCAGTCCCGCCGCGGGAGCATAACCATCGGTCCCAGATGCGTGCTGGAAAACGGGGTCGTTCTCAGCCCCTACGGAGGCTCGATCAGGCTCGGGGAGGATGTTTACCTCGGACCATCGGTCGTCATCTTCGGGCACGGCGGGGTTGAGATCGGACCGTCAACTCTGGTTGCAATGCATTGCCGCATCGTCTCGTCCAACCATCCCATTCTGCCCCGGGGGATGGAAATTCGTTCCAAGCCCGACGTGCTCCTCCCGACCAGGATCGGGCGCGATGTCTGGCTCGGCGCGGGCGTGACTGTGCTCGGGGGCGTGACCATCGGCGAGGGTTGCGTCGTGGGGGCGGGATCGGTCGTCACGCACGATCTGGCGCCGTATGCAATTGCGCACGGTGTACCGGCCCAAATCGTGCGGGAGCGGGGAAGCCAAAGCCCGTAAGTCAGAGGCGGCCGCGCGCCGGCCGCATCGCCAAAACAGCCACTTCGCTCTTGGAGCTTTCTGTCATCATTCCCGCTCACAATCCCGATCCTGAGCGGTTGCGGCGGGCGCTGGGGGGGTTGCGCGAGCAATCCCTTGCCCGGGGCCTTTGGGAAGTCCTGATCGTCGACAACGCCTCAACCCGCTTCCCCGGCCTGGATTTTTTCGCCGAGCATGCACCGCCCGGCCTTCGCGTTGTCAGGGAGATGTCCCTGGGGCTCACCCGGGCCCGCATTCGCGGGTTCGGTGAGGCCCGGGGCGATGTCGTCGTCCTGGTCGATGACGACAACGTTCTCGAACGAGACTACCTGGCCAATGTCCTTCGCCACTTTGCGGAACTCCCTCGCCTGGGCGCGATGGGCGGCATCAGCGCGCCGGAATTCGAGAAGGAGCCCGAAGGCTGGCAGCACGAGTTCATGGGCCTTCTGGCGTTGCGGGACCTGGGCCCCGCTCCCCGAATAGCCGAGACGCTCCGCCCGCCGGGCTCGGCCCGCAATGAATATCCCGCCTTCGCCCCGGTCGGAGCTGGCATGGCCTTGCGCCGCGAAGCCGCATCCAGGTGGGCCGCCAGCGCAACCCAGTCGCCAATCTCCGACCGGCGCGGAGGCGAGCTCAGCTCGGCCGGCGACAACGACATCGTATTGACCATCATGGAACAGGGCTGGCAAGTCGCCTATTTCCCGGACCTGCGGCTGACGCATCTCATTCCCGCCGCCCGGCTGGATCCCGAATACCTGGCCCGGCTCAATCGCGGGATTCAAAAGTCGTGGATGCAGGCGCTGGCCCGCCATGACGCCAATGGGTGGCCGCCTCTTACCGCGGCCGGAGCCGCCTTGCGCAAAGCCAGGGCCTGGTTTGCCTACCGCGCCTGGTCCTCCCCGGCCGCGCAGGTTCGCTGGAGCGGGGCTTGCGGGCACTTCGAAGGCCGGGTTCGCCCGCCCCATCGATGAATCCGCCCGACACGCCCAGCCTCCGGGCGCTCGCCGCGATCCCGCCGCCGACAACGCAGTACCGCAGGGCGCCGCTGACGGCCGGGCGCGCGGCGTACCTCCTCTACCACGCACCGCTTGGACTGGTTGAAAAAGGCGTCTGGAAAACCCTCCGCCGCGTTTGGGGCCGCCGGGAGATGCAACGCGCACTGCCTCCCACCCCCCTGGCCGAACCGCCCGCCGCCCGTCTCGCCGCGGAACTGCCGATCCATTTCCTGATCGGCAGGCGCTACCTGCCGGAAGCCTGCCTTGTCTCCCATTCCCTCGCCTGGGCCGCGCAGCGGCCGGTCGCGCCTCACTTTTATGACGACGGCACCCTGGCGCGCGCCGATTGCGAATTCCTTCGCTCAAGGCTGCCTCGCGCGCGCTTCACCCTGATCGACGAGATAAACGAGGGGCTTGCCGCAATCCTCCCCGAGGAGAGGTTTCCCTGCCTGCGCAAACTCAGGCCCGCCTACCCGCACATCCGCAAGCTCACCGACATCCACCTCTTCCCCGGCGAGTGGAAGCTCGTCGGCGACGCTGACGTCCTCTTCTTCAACCATCCCACCCGGCTCCTCGAGCATATGGCCGCCCGCCAAGCCGCGCACATGGTCGACACGGAGCCCGCCTACGGCGCCCCGCAGGCCGCGCTCGAGCGCCTCGCCGGCAGGCCCGTGCACCCGATGGTGAATGTCGGCCTCTGTCACCTGCGCACACCCGGCATCGACTGGGATTTCGTCGAGCACTGCGCGGCCACGCTTCTCTCCGAATTCGGCTTCACGTACTACCTCGAGCAGGCGCTAACCGCGATCCTGCTCGCCCGCTCGGACGCGCGTCCGCTTCCGGCGGCCGACTATGTCGTTCAACCCGACGAGGCCACCGCTCGCCGCGCCGACTGCGCCGCCATCCACTACGTCAACCGCTCACGCAGTTTCTATTACGATTTTGCGTGGCGTCAGGTGCTTGCCCGGGACAGCCGATGACCCCGCTCGTATCCATTCTCATCCCCTGCCATAATGCCGGTGCGTGGCTTCGCGAAACAATAGAGTCCGCCCTTGGACAGACCTGGCCGAATCTGGAGATCATCGTCGTCGATGACGGGTCGACCGACGATTCCGCCGCGATCGCGCGCAGCTACGCCGCCCGCGGCGTAGCCGTCATCACACAGCCCAACCGGGGCCAGAGCGCGGCCTTCAACACCGCATTGGGGGCCGCACGCGGCGATTTCTATGAGTTTCTTGACGCCGACGATCTTCTGGCCCCGGACAAGATCGAGCGCCAGCTTGCGCTTCTCGACCGGCACCCTCCCGCCACCCTCTGCTGCGGCGCGTGGGCCCGATTCCAGAAAGATCCCGCAGAGACCCTGTTCAAAGCCGAGCCCGTCTGGAAGGACCTCTCCCCGGTGGACTGGCTCGTCACATCCTGGGAGGGCGGCGGCATGATGCACGGCGCCGCCTGGCTTGTCCCGGCGGACATCGTGCGGCGGGTGGGCGGCTGGAACGAGAGCCTTTCGCTCATAAACGACTTCGATTTCTTCGCGCGCGCGGTCCTCGCCAGTCAACACGTGGCTTTCTGCCCCGATGCGCGCACCTTCTACCGCTCGAACATCGCCACGAGCCTCAGCAACGCGAAGAGCCGGGCCGCGCTCCAGTCCGCCTACGACGCCATGGTCCTCGGCACGGGCGCGCTGCTCCGGAGCGAGGATTCACCCCGCACGAGGCATGCCTCGGCTGCCTGTTTCATGCGTTTTGTGCAAAGCTACTACCCGCGGGAGCCGGACATCCTGCGGGCAGCGGAAGCCGCAGCAAGCAGGCTCGGCGGATGCCGCCTGAGGGCCGAGGGCGGCAGGGCCTTTCTCATTCTATCCCGGCTGGTCGGCTGGAAGGCCGCCCGCCGCGTTCAACTCGCCTACTACGCATGCTTTCGCCGATGATCCATCTCTACGACCTTTCACCGCCGCTGACCCGCCGCTGGATTCCCGGCGACCAATACCCGCGGGCCCTGCTCCGCGCCCTTTTGCGCCCCCTGCGCGGCACACCGCCCATCGGCCTCGGCAAATGGACCCGCAATCTCTGCCTCGGCCTCGATCGCATCCGGCAACCCTGGAAGATGCACCATCGCCCCGATCTGCCCCCGGGCGACGATGTCGTCGGGGTCATCAACGGACCGCTCGGTCCATTCCGCCTTGTCGCCTCGGCGCGCCGCTGTGTCACCGGCGTTGGCGGGCTCAATTTTCCGGGCGAGTGGCCCACCTTTTTCGAAGACACCCGATCGGCATTCCACCTGCAATCCTGCGAATGGGCGTCTGCGATCTACCGGCCATTCTTTGGTGATCGCGTCCGCACCTTTGCGGTCGGCATAGACACGGACCGATATGCGCCGCGGCAGAATGTGCCGAAGGAATTCGACTTTCTTGTTTACAACAAGATCCGCTGGCCGGGCGAACTTCCCGGAACCGATCTCCGGGCGGTCTGCCTTGCCGAACTCGGCCGGCGCGGATTCTCGCACTCGGAAATCCGCTATGGCCGCTACCCCGGCGGGAAAGAGGGAAGCTATCACGACCTCGCCGCCCGCTGCCGGGCCATGCTTTTCCTCTGCGAAAACGAGACGCAAGGGATAGCCTACAACGAGGCCATGAGCATGGGGTTGCCGATCCTCGCCTGGAATCCAGGCCGGTGGCTCGATCCCAACCGCCACGCCCATGGCCTCAGCGATTGCCCGGCGACTTCGGTGCCCTATTGGGATGAGCGCTGCGGCGAGCAGTTCGCGCAGCCCGGCGAGTTTGCGGCTGCCGTCGATCGATTTGTCGACCGCCTCCGCGCGGGACGCTACGCGCCCCGGGACTACATGCTCGAGAACCTCACTCTCGAGCGCTGCGCCCGCAACTACGTCGCCTTTCTTGCCGAGGCGAACGAGACCGTCCGCTGATCCCATTTTCAGACTCCCGGCGCAAAGCCGCCTCCGTTCGTTCATGATTTTTCCCGCAAGACTTGCAAAGACCATCCGGCATTCGCCCGGCCTTCAATACTGCGAGCCCCTTTGGCGGGCGCTCAGGCCCGCTTATCTCCGCCTGATCGATCCCCTCCGCCGCGGCGTGCCGATGACCCTGGGCGGCTATCCGGTGCGCGTCCCCGCGGAACTGCTCGGCACGAATCCCGATTGGAGCACCTACGAACCCGAAACCCTCGCTGCGCTTGGCGCCTGGCTGGAAGGGAATTCCGGGCGCACCACCCTTCTCGACATCGGCTGCTCGTTCGGAGTGGTCACCTCCTTCGCCGTGCAGGTGTGCCCGCGGGTCGAAGTCATCGCATTTGATTCCGAGCTCATGTCATTGCGGGCGCTCGATGCCGTCGTGCCTGCCAGCGCGCAGCCCCGCGTGCGCCGGATCGAGGGGCTTCTCGGCAACGAGCACTCTTCAGGCCAGACCCTCGACGCCGCGCTGGCCTCGACCCAGCTGCGCCTTCCCAAAATCCCGGCGCGCCTGGCGATCTGCCGAAGCTCCTTTCTCTGCTTCGGGGAGTCGGCGGCAGACAACACCCCGCGGCACCGCCTCGACGCATTGCTGGCCGGCGTCGCGTTTCCAGGGCCGGTCATCCTGAAATGCGACGTCGAGGGTGCCGAGTTGCTCGTTCTTTCCGGCGCGGCCGCATTTCTCAGTCGGGTCCGCCCGACTCTCCTATTGAGCATTCATCCGTCGGCGTTGCCCCGCTTTGGACATACCAAGGACGGAGTCGCCGCCTTTCTGCGCGGTCACGGCTACAACTCGCGTGTCCTCGCATGCGACCACGAGGAACATTGGTGGTGCGAACCCCTCCCCCAATGAAATCCCGGCGTCCTCGGTGGCTCGAGGAGCTGGCCGCCCAACTGCTCTCGCGCACGCCCCTCAGATACTGGCCGGTGCGCATCCGCCACGGTTACCTCCGCGGCTGCCGCTGGACGCTTTGGCCGCATTCCGCCTATTGGCTGGGAAGCTATGAGCCGGATGTGCAGGCGGCCCTCGCCCGCCTGCGGCCCGGGACTGGCAAGGCTGCCTGGGATCTGGGAGCGCATTTCGGTTTCTATACGCTGTGGCTTGCGCGCGCAGTCGGGCCGTCGGGACAGGTGTGCGCCTTCGAGCCCGACCACGTCTCGTCCGACCGCCTGCGCCGCCATGTCGAGATGAACGGCCTTGGCCAAGTGCGCGTTTACCCCTGCGCCGCCAGCGACTCGGCCGGCGAGCGCCAGCTCGTCCAAAGCGAGGGTGCCGGCGCGACGACTTCGCACCTGCCGTATCTGGGCGAAGTGGCCGGCCGCGGAGGCACGGTGGCGGTCCGGACAGTCGCGCTGGACGCCCTGTTGGAAAGCGACCGGCTTGCTCCTCCCCAATTGATGAAGATCGACATCGAGGGACATGCCGCGGCGGCATTGCGCGGCGCGCAAGGCGTGCTCAGGCGGCACCGGCCGGTGCTGCTCGTGAGCCTGCACAGCCCCGACGAGCTCGACGGCGTTCGCGCCCAAACCGAGCCGCTCGGCTACAGGCCCTTCGCTCTCGGCGGCTCGCCGATCGAGTGGCCGGCTGCGCTGTTCAACACCGTCGTCCTTGAGCCCTAGCCTGCATCCATTACAAAACCGATGAAGATTGCCCAAGATCGTCGAGTGAAAAGGACCGAAGGCGACCGAGCTGTGCTAGAAGCACAGCGTAGGGAGCCAGAGGACCTTTGCGCCGACGAGATTGGGCAGGATTCGTCGGAATTTGGGATGGATGCAGGCTAAGCCTGCATCCATGACGGCCGGCCCGACAGCCAATTTCCGGCGCCCCGCCTCAAGCTGAATGGCGCGCATCTCAATCTACATCGGCCGCCATCTTTGCACAGCCCCGAGGCCGTGCAAGGAGGCGGACGCGCTCGCCGCGGACGGGCACGAGGTCACAGTCTGCGGTCTGTGGTCAGATCCGCGCCTCGTCGCGCGCGACGTGGCGCTGCTGGCCGGCCGCCCCTGGAGATTCTCGCCCTACGCGTGCTGCCAATCCGGCACGCTGCTTGGCCGCTGGCGCTGGTTGCGCGTGCGGGCCCGCAGCCGTCTTGCGCGCGAGGTTTTCCTTCGGACCGGCCGCGCGACGGCCAACGCCTTCGGATATGGCACGACCCTCCTCGCCAGGCACGCCGCAGACGGCCGGTCCGATCTCGCACTTTTCCATTCGGAGGGAGGCCTTTGGGCTGCGGAGCGGCTCCACCGTGCCGGCCGGCGGGTCGGAGTGGACTTCGAGGACTGGTTCTCCCGCGATCTCGCCCAGGGACAGCGCGGCGGACGCCCGATCGAGGAACTCGCCAGGCTTGAAGCCGCCGCGTTGCGATTCGGTCCCTATGCGCTTGCGACCTCCCGTTCCATGGCAAAGGCGATCGCGGAGGCCTATTCCGGCCCCGAACCCACGGTGATCTACAATACCTTCCCAATCGCAGGCGTTCCGGCGGCGCGCGCGACGGTCGATCCGCAGCGCGTGTCGCTGCACTGGTTCTCGCTCGTCCTCGGGCCGGACCGCGGCCTGGAGACACTGTTCTGCGCGCTGCCCCAGGTGCCCGGGAACTGGGAGCTCCACCTTCGCGCCGACGATCCCGGCGGCTTCGGGGCGGGCCTCCTCAACGGATTGCCGGAGCGGCTTCGCGGACGCGTGCGATTTCATCCAACGGTGCCGAATGCGGAACTGCCCGCGCGGATCGCCGAGCACGACATCGGCCTCGCCCTCGATGTCAGCGGCATTCCAAGCCGCAATCTCACGGTGACGAACAAGATGTTCCAGTATCTCCAGGCCGGACTGGCGGTTGTGGCGAGCGACACGGCCGGCAACAGGGAGATTTTCGGCCAGGCACCAGGGGTCGGGACCTTGTTCTGCTCGGGCGACGCCCAATCGCTCGCCAGGGAGTTGTGCCAGCTTTGCTCGGACCCCGCGCGCATGGAGAAGGCCAAGCGCGCCGCGCGCCGCGCCGGGGAGACGATCTTCGCCCACGAGCGCCAGGCCCCCCTCTATGGGGCGCTCGCCGCCAGGGCGCTTCAGGAAACCTGAGCCCATGCGCATCCTTCTCACTGCGGATCCCGAACTGCCGGTGCCACCAGGCCCCTATGGCGGCATCGAGCGCCTGGTCGACATGTGGCGCCGCGAACTCCGCGCGCGCGGTCATACGGTCGCCCTCGCGGCGCGGGGAGATTCGACGGCCGAGGTCGACAGGCTTTTCGCGTGGCCCGGCAGGCGTTCCCAGTCGGCCTCGGACGCCGTCCGCAACAGTCTCTGCCTCTGGAGCGCCGCCCGGGCATTTCGCGCCGATGTCGTTCACAGCTCGAGCCGGCTGATCTACACGCTGCCCTTGTTGCTTGCCGGCCTGCCGGTCGTGCAGACCTATCACCGCTTTCCCGGGAGGCGCCAGGTGGGGATCGCGGCTTTGCTCGGCCGCAGGCACCTCGCCTTCACTGGGGTGAGCGCCTTCATCGCGGCAATCGGCAGGCAGGGTGGCGGCCGGTGGGAGACCGTGCATAATTGCGTCGATATCGACCGCCTGACGTTTTGCCCGCAGGCGGCAGCGGACGCCCCCCTGGTATTCCTCAGCAGGATCGAGGAGGTGAAGGGTGCCCGCGAGGCAATCGCAATTGCCACGGCCGCGGGCCGGCCCCTGGTCCTTGCGGGCAACCACTCGGCCGATGCCACCGCCGCGCGCTACTGGCGCGAGCACATCGAACCGGCGATCGACGGCCAACGCATCTCCTATGTCGGGCCAGTCGATGACCGGCAGAAGGACGCGCTGCTGGGTCGCGCCGCCGCGCTGCTCGTGCCGGTGCAGTGGGACGAGCCGTTCGGGCTCGTTTTCGCCGAGGCGCTGGCCTGCGGCACGCCAGTCATCTCCTCGCCGCGCGGAGCGCTGCCCGAAATCGTCCGGGAGGGTGAAAACGGCTTTCTCGTGCGCACAACCGGGGAGGGCGTGGCGGCGGTCCGGGCGGCGGCGGGGTTGTCGCGGGCGTCTTGCCGGCGCGATGCCGAGGCGCGCTTCAGCCCGCGCACGGCCGTCGACCGGTTCCTTGGACTCTACCAGGACTTGCAGCAGTGACTGACACGACGCTCCAGGTCAACCTGAGCCCTGGCGACGCAGGCTACGCGGATCTGACCGTGCCTGCGCTGCTCGATGCCCATCCGGACGCGGCGGAGCGCCTCGTCATCATCGACGGATGCAAGCCGCAGGCGACCGGCATCGTTGATCCCGCCCGACGCTTCCCCGAGCCCGCCTTTTCGCAACGGCTTGCGCGCGTCACGGCGCTCGCCGATCGCTGGCTCTCGGAAGGCAGGGTTGGGCGGGTCGTGGTCCTTCGGCCCGGCGATCCGATCTTCACCGTTCTAAGCCGCAAATACCTGCGGCCGTGGGTGCGGGAGACGCACGACTACGGCGGCTGCGCGCTCATGTCCTATCTCGCCGCCTTCGAGCTTTGCAGCACCCGCTGGCTCCTGCATTACGACGCAGACATGCTTCTCCACCAGGAAGCCGGCTTCGACTGGGTTGGCCATGCTCAAGCGGCGATGGCGGATCACCCCAGTGTCGTTGCAGCAACCCCGCGGCCGAGTCCGCCGACTCTGGAAGGTCCGGACGCGCCAACCAATGTGGAGAGGCTCCCGCTGCACTCGCATCCTGCCGGCTGGATGAACATCTGGTTCAGCACCAGGTGTTATCTGTTTGACCTCGAAGGGCTTCGTCAGTGCCTTCCCCTGATGCAGGGAAGGACCTACTGGGAGGTGCTGGCAGCGCGCATCCTCCGGCGCGGCTATCCCCGTTCGCCTGAGATCCTGCTCTGTCTGCGGATGGCCGCCGCGGGCCGCACGCGGCTCGCCCTGCGGGATCGACGGGCGTGGTTGCTGCACCCCCTGCAGAAGGATGCTGCGTTTGTCGCGGCCCTGCCGCGCCTGCTTGCGGCCATCCGCGAGGGCCGTTGCCCGGTTGGACAGCGGGGCTGCGTGGACCTGGATCTGAGGAAGTGGGAGCAGATGCTCGCACAGCCCGAAGATTTCGCGAAGCCGTGAGTTCAATCAAACAGGGTGGCCGCCTTTGCCTGCATCGGCTCGTTTGCGCCCTGTTGCGCGCGCGCTCCAGGCCGTACCCGATGAACGGCCGCCCGGTGACGCTTGTCGTCGCGCCACACCCCGATGACGGTGTCCTCGGGTGCGGCGGCCTGATCGCGCGCCGGCGCGCGGATGGCTGCGCCGTCCACATGATCGTGGTGACCGACGGAAGCGCCTCCCATCCGGGGCACCCCACCGTGAGCCCATCGCAGCTGGCCGCTTTGCGCCGCGAGGAGGAGCGCGAGGCCATGCGTCGCCTGGGCGTCGACCAGGCAGCCCTCGAATTCCTCGATGCGCCGGATGGCAGGCTTGACCGGCTGGGCCCGACCGAGTCGGAAACGATCGAGGGGCGGATTTGTTCAACCCTCCTCAGGGTGCGGCCCGACGAGATCCTGCTTCCCTGCCGCTGCGACGGCAGTTCGGAGCACGACGCCTTTTTCGCACTGGTCGCACGCGCCGCAGCTCGCACAACCCTGAACCCCCGCATCCTGGAGTACCCCATTTGGTCCTGGTGGAACCCGTGCCGGACGCTGCAACCCCTTTTTACCGCCCGGCGGGTCTGGCGCGCTGATGTCGGGCAGTTCCACTCGATCAAGCGGCATGCCCTCTGCGCCTACGTTTCCCAGGTCGATCCGACCCCTCCCTGGACTCAACCGGTCCTCCTGCCGGACTTTGTTTCGTTTTTCACCGCGCCATCCGAGTATTACTTTGAGATGGAGCCCCTTTCGCCTTGAAGAAGGTTCTCATCATAAGCCCTTATTTTCCTCCCGGGAACGCCCCGGATATGCAGCGGGTCCGCATGAGCCTTCCCTATTACCGGGCCAATGGCTGGGATCCGGTTGTGCTGGCGGTGGGTCCCGCATGGCAGGGGTGCATTCAGGACGACGAGCTCGTGGGGACACTTCCGCCTGAAGTGAGGGTTGTCCGCACGCGGGCGTTCTCAGCCGGCTGGACGCGGCACGTGGGCATAGGCAGCGTTGGCTTGCGAGCCTGGCTGTTCTTCTTCTGGAGCGGCACCCGCCTGTTGAAAAAGGAGCGATTCGATCTCGTTTTCTTCTCCACGACGCAGTTTCTCATGTTCACCCTGGGGCCGCTCTGGAAGCGGCGGTTTGGAGTCCCCTACCTCCTCGACATCCAGGATCCGTGGCGGACCGATTACTACGAGCGGGCGGGCGCCCGCAAGCCGCCAGGCGGCTGGAAATATCAATTCGCGAGGCTTCAGGCCTGGATGTTCGAAGGTTGGGTTATCCGGGGTGCCGGCGCGATCATGAGCGTCTCGGTCAGCTATCTTGACGACCTGCGCGCGCGCTATCCCAAGATCGAAAGGACCCCCACCGCCGTCCTGCAATTCGGCGCAAGCCGAAACGACATCGTGCAAGCCGCGCTGAAGCCGGGATCCGCCGGCAAATTTTTCCGGCGCACAGGGGAAAAGCGCCTGGTTTACACCGGCGCTTCGGGCCCCGTCATGCCGCAGGCGCTGCTCGTCCTCTTCACAGGGCTGCGCCTTTACCGCGCGCGTTTCCCGGAAAAGGCCGACCGGCTGCGTTTTCATTTCATTGGAACAAGCTACGTGGTGCCGGGACAGGGGCGGCCGTCGGTGCTGCCCATTGCCGAGCAATGCGGCGTTGGCGATCTCGTGGAGGAGGTTCCCCACCGCATCGGCTACTTGGACGCGATCCGCCTTCAACAGGAGGCGGATGCGCTGCTTCTTCTCGGTTCGAGCGATCTCGCCTACTCGCCGTCCAAGATGTACCTGTACTACCTGACCGAGAGGCCGGTCCTTGGACTGGTATTCCGCGGCAGCGTCATGGAAGCCCTGCTCGACCGGCTCTCCTTCGCCTTCGTTGTTCGCTTCACCGAAGCCGGACCCAAGGATGAAGCCTATGCCGCCCTGGCGCGCGCCTTTGATCTGACGCTTGAGGACAAGCTGTCGGCCGGGCGCCCGCCGCGGGACGACGCTTATTTCAGGACCAACTACCTCGCCGAGGAATCCACCCGCCGCCAGTGCGCGCTTTTTGAGAGCGCCGTTGCGCCGGGCGTCTGATCGGATTTTCCCTTCATGAAACGGAGCCGCGCTCTCGCAATCGACCGCTACACGCAGATCGATGATATCGCTTCGGGCCTTAAGCGGATACTTCGAAAAGGGCTGTGGCCGCTGGCAATCCTCTGCATTGCAGAGGGCTCCTATCTCTTTTTTTCGGGCAAGCCCGGCGCCGACGCGTTTGGCATGATCGCCGGCTCCTGCTTCCTCATCTTTCTCGTGTGGAGCCGCGGCGGGATCGGCCTGCCGGTGCTGCCGCTGCTCGCGGCGCAGAATCTGGCGATCTATGCATCGCCGATTGTGTTCGGCCACGAATCGGTCGCCTTGGCCGGGGGTGCGCATGTCTTCCAGGCCGGGCTCGAAGTGCTGATTTTTGGAGTCGCGCTGACCGCCGCCTGGAAGGTGGGGATGCAGTTGATGTCGCCCTCCAAAGCCATCAGCTACGTCCTTGTTGACGTCGATCGCGAGGGGATCAAAGGGCTGAACCGGCTTGGCTTTGCCTTGGCGGGAGCCGCAACCCTTTACCTGCTTTTGCAGAGCGCCGGTCTCGCGGATGCCATCATCTCGCACCTGCCAGCGGGCAGCAATTCCATCCTTGTCGCGGTCGTGGCCGCCGCTGCCACCTGCGGGTTCTTCATGATCGCGCTGAGCTTTGGCTCGGGAGCAATGACATCGGCCAACAGGCTGGCCTTCTGGGCGATTCTGATTGTGAATTCGGTCGTCACCGCCTCCAGCTTCCTGCTGTCTTCGGTCGGTGGAACTGTCGCCGCCGTCGGCATAGGCCTTTTCTGGGGATCGGGGCGGATGCCGTGGCGCTTTTCAATCGCCGTGGCCCTCATGCTTAGCTTCCTCAACATGGGCAAGTTCTCAATGAGGGATCGCTATTGGTCCATGGATTCGGACGACCCCGTCTCCAATACGACCCTCGCGGACCTGCCCTCCAGGTATTCAGAATGGATTCAGGCCAGCTTTGACGCTGCGACGCGGCCCATCCCGACAACCGCTGCGGATCTGGATCAGGCCAAGCAGACTGCGGCGAACCGCCAGTCGCTTATGGATCGCATCGACAACCTGCAGAACATGCTCTTCGTCATCGATGCCGAGGATTCCGGCCGCATCGAGCCTGTCCACGGCGCCACCTACACGCTCATCCCTTCCCTGCTCATCCCGCGAATCTTCTGGCCGGACAAGCCGCGCTCTCACGAGGGACAGATTCTTCTCAATGTGCATTTCGGAAGGCAGGATTTGAACTCCACTTTCAAGACCTATGTCGCGTGGGGGTTGCTGCCCGAGGCGTACGGCAACTATGGTCCGATCTGGGGCTCCCTTTCCCTGGGCGCCGTCCTCGGCTTTGCCAGCGCCTGGATAGAAAACAAGACCGCGAGGAAACTGGCCATATCGCTCGAGGGCATAATCGGCTTTGGCCTGCTCCTGAACCTGCTCAACTCGTTCGAGATGGTTGCGAGCGTTCTGGTGACCAGCACCTTCCAGAATATGGTGCCGGTCGTCTTTGCCTTCTTTCCGTTTGTGCGCCGCCAGACGCTCCATCGACCGGAACCGGACGCCAAGTGAACCCGCCCCCGGGTATCCGCCTCGCCGTGGTGCTTTCGCACCCGATCCAGTACTACAGTCCCTGGTTCCGCTGGCTTGCCGCCAACACAGGGATCGATCTGCGGGTATTCTACCTTTGGGATTCCGGGACATCGGTGCGCCACGATCCGCAGTTTCAGAAGGCATTTCAGTGGGATGTTGATCTGCTTTCGGGCTATTCGAGCGAATTCGTGCCGAACCTTTCCCGCCAACCGAGCACCCACCGTTTCGGCGGATTGAAGAATCCATCCCTGGGCGCTCGCCTGGATGCGTGGAAGCCGGACGCCGTGCTCCTTTACGGCTACAAGTCGATGAGCCACCTGCGCGCGATTGCATGGGCGCGAGGCGCACGGGTGCCGGTCATATTCCGCGGCGATTCCCATCTGCTTGGCCGCCCAGTCCCCGGTTGGATGCGTGCGCTGCCCCTGCGATGGCTCTATGGCCGCATCAGCGCCTTCACCTATGTGGGCCGCGCAAATCGAGCCTATTTCGAGGCATTCGGCGTGCCGAAGGAGAAGTTATTCTATTCGCCCCATTCGGTCGATGACCGCCTCTTCAATCCGGGCGATCCCCGGCACCGTCTGGCGGCGGAAGCCATTCGCAGGGAACTCGCGCTCCCCGGCGGCACGAGGGTTGCCCTCTTTGCCGGGAAACTGGTCGCGCACAAGCAGCCGCGGGAGCTCCTGATGGCATTCCTGGATTTGAAGCTGCCGAATGCCGCGCTTGTCTTCGTCGGAGAAGGGCCCGAAAAACGGGATCTTGAGCGAATGGCCCGGGAAGCCGGCCGAGGGACGGTCCATTTTCTGCCATTCGCCAACCAAACGGAGATGCCGTCGCGTTACCTTCTTGCGGATCTTTTCGTTCTTCCGTCCCGGGGATATTATGAGACCTGGGGACTCGCAGTAAACGAGGCGATGCACATGGGCATTCCCTGCCTTGTCAGCGACCGCGTCGGCTGCCAGCAGGATCTGGTGACGCAGGGGGAGACGGGCTGGGTTTTCCGTTCGGACAGCCCCGCGGATTTGTCCCATCAACTGGAGACAGCGCTGGCGTCCCTCTCTGAACAGGCCTCCGCCGAAAGGGTGCGCAAGGCCGTCGGCGCCCGAATCGGGAATTTCACCTACTCCGCGACGACAAACGGACTTCTTTCGGCAATCGATTTTGTGGGGAAGCGGTAAGCACGGCACGGCCTTGCGCATCACGATCGTAATGGGGTTCTTTCTCCCGGTGCCCCCCGCCCTCGGTGGCGGGACTGAAAAGATATGGCACCGTCTTTCGCTCGAGTTCGCGGCGAGAGGCCATCAGGTGACTTTGATCTCCCGCGCATGGCCGGGGTACGCGGAAGAGGAGACGATCGGGGGCGTCGCCCATCGACGCGTGCGGGGTGCGGATCACTCCCGCTTTCTTGCGATAAATCTGTGGCGGGACTTGATGTGGGGCCGGCGGGTTTCCCGGGTGCTTCCCCCGGCTGACGTGGTCATATGCAACACGATCGCCCTTCCCGCCTGGCTCCGGCATTTCCGGCCCATGGCCGGGCGCGTAGTCGTCATGGTGGGTAGGATGCCCAAGGGTCAAGGCCGGGTCTACGGGGCCGTGGATCGCCTGTGGGCGGCGAGCGACGCGGTTGCGGAGCGCCTGCTCGCCGAGAACCCCCGCCTGGCCGGGCGCATTGCCCAGTTTCCATGCCCCATCGACTGGCAGCTGCACGCGCAGGCTGGCGGCGGCGGCGCCCCCCACACTCCGCTCACGATCGGTTTTGCCGGACGCATACACCCCGAAAAGGGAGTGGGGCTCCTCCTGTCCGCGGCCGCCCTTCTCGCCGGACGCAATGACCTGCCGCCCTGGCGCCTGGAGATCGTCGGGCCCGTCGATGTCAGGGCCGGCGGTGGCGGCGAAGAGTGGAAGGCCGCCCTTCTCGCGCAATATGGCGGCGTGCTCGGATCGCGGCTCGATTGGTGCCAGCCGGAATTCGATGCGGCGCGGCTCGCCCGGCGCTACGGCGAAATGGACATCTTCTGCTACCCGAGCCTTGCGGAAAAGGGCGAGACGTTCGGCCTCGCAATCGCCGAGGCAATGGCTGCGGGATGCGCGCCGGTCGTTTCAGCCCTGGCCTGCTTTTCCCAGTTGGTACGCCACGGCGAGACCGGCCTTGTCTTCGATCATTCCCCCCCGGGGGCCGATGCCCGCCTGGCCGGTGAACTGGCGAGCCTTCTGACCGATGAGAGGTTGCGCCGTGATCTCGCCGCTCGGGCACAGGCCCACGCCAGGCGCTTTGATTTCTCGAATGTGGCCGGAATTGCCCTGGCTGATCTCGAGCGCCTCCTGGCAGCGCCGAATCATTGACTACCCGGGGATCGAGCCTCACGATGCCCTCTTTGAAGGTGAAGCCAACTCAGTCCGGCGAAGGGCCTTATCTAGGCGAGGGCTGCGTCACCCCATTTCCGCGGCGGGAGGTGCTTCTCCGCTGGGGCTGGGCGCTCGTCCAGGCCACGCTTTTCCGATGGAGTCCCCGGCCCATGCACAGCTTTCGGGCATGGCTTCTCCGGGGATTCGGGGCTGAAATCCCCTCCCCCTCCCAGGTCGTCATATTCCCCACCGCGAGGGTTGTGTATCCCTGGAAACTCGCGTTGGCGCCCCGGGCAATGGTCGGCCCCTCGGTCCTGATCTACAACCTGGCCCCCATTCGCCTGGAGTTTGGCGCAAATGTCAGCCAGCGCTGCCATCTGTGCGCCGCGACCCACGATATTTCGCGCTGGAGCATGCCCCTTGTCCCGCGCCCGATCACCGTCGGACGCAATGCCTGGATCGCCGCCGACGTGTTTGTCGGCCCTGGCGTGACCATCGGGGAGCTTTGCGTGGTCGGCGCAGCCTCGGTCGTCGTCCGCGACCTGCCGCCCCGCAAAGTCTGTGTCGGCAATCCCTGTCGTCCGATCAAGGACAGGCCGGAACCATCCGGGTCATGAAACTCAGCCAGGTCGTGCCGAGCCTTGAGGAGCGTTATGGCGGGCCGAGCAAGTCGGTCCAGGCGACAGCGCGCGCCTTGGCCTCCGCGGGGCAGGAAGTGGAGTTGCTCTCAACTGTGGAGGGTCCGGCGGGGGCGGCCGTGGAGAATTCCGTGTCCATGCGGACCTTCCACCGGACATGGCCTGGTTGCCTGTGTCCGTCGCCCGGCTTGCGTGCGCATTTGCTTCGGTCGGAGTCCGACATTGTCCATCATCACTCGATCTGGCTCAGGACCCTGCATTACGCGCACCGAGCGTCCCGGGTGCGGGGAGCCCGATTCGTCGTTTCGCCCAGGGGCATGATGAGCCACTGGGCCTGGAAGCACCATGCCTGGCGCAAACGGCTGGCGCGCGCATTTGTGCATCCAGGCGCCTTGCAGGCCGTCCACGGCTGGCACGCGACAAGCGAGTCGGAAGCCGCCGACATACGCCTTCTTGGCTTCAGGCAGCCCATCTGCGTGGCTCCCAACGGCGTCACGGCGCCTGACCCCGCTGAAACCGCGGAGGCGGTGAGCTATTGGGAGCAGGCCTGCCCGGAGGTTATCCAGCGCCCGGTGGCGCTCTTCTATTCCCGATATCACCGGAAGAAGCGGGTGATCGAGCTCATCGATGCGTGGCTGGAGCACGGGCCGCGCGACTGGCTTCTTCTCCTCGTGGGTATTCCCCAGGAGTACACCGTCGAGATGCTGGAGAGCTACGTCATGCGAGCCTCTGCGGCCGGGCCTGTGCGCATTTTTGACGGCGTCGGGGCGCCGCCCCCCTATGCCATCGCCTCGCTCTTCCTCCTTCCGTCGCACAATGAGAATTTCGGATTGGCGGTCTCGGAAGCCCTCGCCAACGGCATTCCCGCGCTGGTGACAAACACGACGCCTTGGGAGGGCCTGAACGCGAACGGCGGCTGGTGCGTTCCATGGGAAAGCTATCCGGCGACCTTGCGGGAGGCCACTTCGGAAAGTGCCGAAAGGCTTCGCCAACGGGGAGAGGCGGCCCGCGCCTGGGTGCTGCGGGAGTACTCGTGGGACAGAACGGCCGGCGAATTGGCCAGTTTCTACGCCCGCCTGAAGGAAAATCTGCCGTGAGCGACCCACAAGCTCCGCGTAAGGACCGTGCCGATGCGCTCGCAATCGCCACGGCCGTCCACGTCGCAATCTTCCTGGCCGCGACGACCTGGGCCCTCGGGGGAAACGGGCTTTCGCTTCGTCCGGCGCTCGCCGCGTGGGGCAGTCTCGGCGGCCTGATCACGCTTGCCGCGCTGTTTTCCGGGAGGACCGCGGGCCAGAGGGCTTTTCGCAGGCTTTGGCCGTTTCTGCTTTTCAATGCCGTTGTCCTCGTTTCCCTCCTCACTCCCGGCCTTCGCGCGCTTCATTTCGCCGGCGAAACCATGTTTGTACCGCGGCAAATCGCCGCAGGCGTGCCGACGGCGGCGCTGCCGGCCGGGGCGGCCGCGGCGCTTTGGATGTTCGATGCAATCTACCTTTCCTGCTTCAATCTCATGCTGGTAGTCAGGCGCCGACGCACGCTGCGCGGCCTGCTGACATTCGCGGCGGTCAACGCCTTCGTTCTTGCGGTCTTCGGCACCGTCCAGAAATTTGCCGATGCCGACGGTCCCTACTTCGGGGCCGTGAAGACGAGGCAGCCTCTCTTTTTTTCGAGCTTCCTCTATCACAACCATTGGGGAGCGTTCACCATCCTCATGACCAGCGCATGCTTGGGGCTTGTTTGGCACTTCGGCTCCCGGCGCCATGGCCGCAGTTTCTTTTACACACCGGCCTTCGCCGGCCTGGTCGCCGTCTTCTTTCTGGCTGCCACTGTGCCATTGAGCGCGTCCCGCTCCTGCACGCTGCTCCTGGCTCTCGTCCTGGCCGGCTGTTTTGTCCACTGGCTGATCCGCACCGTCGGCTCGATGCGGCGCAGGCAGGCGCCGGTCGCCCCCTTGCTGGCGGGCGCCTTTGCGGCAATTGCACTCGGGTGCGCGGCAATCGCCTACCTTGCAAGCGACACGATTTCCCTGCGGGTCACCCTCACCGAACAGCAGATAGCGGCGATGCGAGCCCAGGGCGGAATCGGAAGCCGGATGGTCCTGTACCGCGATACTTGGAGAATGGCAAAAGCGCGGCCCCTGTTCGGATGGGGCATGGCCTCTTACCCGCATGTCTTCATGCTATACAACACCCAGGAACCCGACCGCCGCGACCATCTGCCCGTGTTCTATGGCGCGGCGCACAACGACTGGTTCCAGGCCCTCGCCGAACACGGCTTCGTCGGAACAGCGCTGCTGGGTTTGTGCGCCCTGGTGCCTTTCGCAGGGCTGCACCGGCCGCTGTTTGACAACCCGATTCCGACATGCCTGATGCTGGGGTGCGTCGCGATCGTCGCCTACGCGTTGGTGGAGCTTCCCTTTGAAAACGTGGCCGTCGTGCTGAGCTGGTGGCTGTGCTTCTTCTGCGCCGTCCGCTACGCCCGCCTGTCGCACCCGGTGAAGGAGCTTCCTAAAAACTGACGTGCCCTGGGATTTCTCGGTCCTTGTCCTGACCCTAAACGAGGAGGCCGACCTTCCGCTCTGCCTCGCATCGGTGGCCGGCTGCGATGATGTCGTGCTCCTCGACTCCGGCTCCACCGACAGGACATTGGCCATCGCCTCGGCGGCCGGAGCGCGGACCTTCCACCGTCCATTCGACGGCTTCGCGGGGCAAAGAAATTACGCCCAGCGTGAGATTCCATTTCGCCATCCCTGGGTATTCCATCTGGATGCCGACGAGCAGATGACCCCGGAACTTGCGGCCGAGTGCGGGTCAGCGGCCCTGCGCTCGGACGTGGACGGATTCCTCGTGGCTCCCCTCATGATCTTCCACGGCCGGTGGATTCGCCACTGCACAGACTACCCTGCCTGGCAGGCCCGGTTAGTCCGGGCACCGAATTTTGAATTCATCGAGGCCGGCCACGGACAGCGGGAGGCGCCGCACATGCGCCTGGACCGCATCAGGGCCGGCTATCTCCATGATCTCTCGTCCGGCGGCGATATGCACTGGCTGGAGAAGCACCGCCGCTATGCGCGGGCGGAGGCCCTGGCCCACTTTCACAGAACCCTGCGGGGCCCTGCCGGCAAAGGGCGCGAACGCCTGATGGCGCTGTTTTCGCCCGATCCGTTGCTGCGGCGGCGGGCGCTGAAGAGCATGAGCTATGCGCTTCCGTTCAGGCCCGCTTTCCGGTTCATCTACCAGTTCGTGCTGCGCCGGGGCTTTCTCGACGGATGGCCGGGCCTGCGCTATTGCCTTCTCCTCGCGCAGTACGAGGGTTTTGCATCCTCTGAGCTGCGCCGCCTCAGGCGCTCCCCGCCCGGAACGCCGGGGCAATGAAGCCCTTCGCCCCGGTCATTGGAGCTTGGTCTGAACTGCATTTTCAACAAGCATCACATCTCTCCGCTGTAACATTGTGATCCATAGTCGCAGAATATCGCTCACGCTGCTGGGTCTGGACGCCGTCGCGACGCTCGTGGTCTTCAACCTCGTGAGCTACATGCGCGGCGTGGGCGGGGGCCCCTTCTTCAGTCCGCTCGGAGGCCCGATTGCGCTGCTCGTCTTCACGCTCTACCTGATCGACGGATACCGGGCCCGGACCGACATGCTCAGCCTGGACTACGCCAGCCTTCACATCATAGCGGTCCTCTTCGCGATGATGATCGCGCTGCTCATGACGTTCGTCTTCGTGCCGGGAGGTTATGAGCTACAATCCAGCCGCTTCGTCGTGGCCGCCAGTTTCATGCTTTTGATTCCGGTGACACTCGCCGCCAGGCGCCTGATCTACCTGCGGCTTGTCGCGTCGCACGGCGGGGTCCACAGCATCGTTTTTGTGGGCGACCGCTCGAGCGGCGCCGCTTTCGTGGAAGAGTGCCGCAAAATGGCGATGAGCCAGTCCGTCATATTGGCCGCCATAAATCCCGAGCCGGATCCGTCCGGCCGGTCCGCGGTGCGCCGTTTTTCGGACGTGCTCGAGTGGCTGGGACCGCCGGAAGGCCAGACGATTGAGGCGATCGTTTTGCGGGAGTCGAGCAGGGAGATTCCGCAGGAAATGGCCCAGCAGCTCGTCAATCTCTACTTTGGCGGCGTGCCCACCTACACCCTGGAGCTTTTCCACCTGGTTTACTGGAGGAAGGTCCCAATCTACAGGCTGAATCCCACCTGGCTGTTTCAGGAGGGATTCCACGTCGCGCGTGAGCCCGTATTTGAGCGCCTTAAGAGGGCCAGCGATCTGGCGCTGGCGGCTTTTGGCCTGCTGGTCACTGCCCCGATAATCGCAGTGGCTGGACTGGCCATCTGGATCGAGGACCGGGGGCCGGTCTTCTTTGTCCAGTCGCGAGTCGGCAAGAGCCACGTTCTTTTCAATCTTTTTAAGCTTCGCACGATGCGCCCGGGTTCGGACGCCTCCGCCGATCCCTACACCCGGCCCGGCGACGCGCGCATCACCCGAGTCGGCCGCCTTCTTCGCACGACCCGCCTCGACGAACTGCCGCAGCTTTGGAATGTTCTGAAGGGCGACATGAGCATGATCGGTCCCAGGGCTGAGTGGGACCGCCTGGCGAGAGAATATGAGCTGCAAATACCGTGCTATTATTTCCGGCACCTCGTGAAACCGGGCATTACAGGGTGGGCGCAGGTCAATTACACCTACGGTGCCGGCCTCGAGGACACCGTCCGAAAGCTCGAGTACGACCTGTACTACATCCGGAACTTCTCGTTCCTTCTCGATGCAGCGATAGTCATTAAAACAGTCCAAATCATGCTGTTCGGTAAAGGGCGATGAGGGGCGGGCATCATGCTTGAATACGACCTTGTGGTGATTGGCGGCGGAAGCGCCGGATTCAACGCAGCGGGTGCGGCGATCGAGCTTGGGCTCAAGACCGCCGTAATAGACGGCGCGCGTCGGCTCGGCGGCCTTTGCATCCTGCGGGGATGCATGCCCTCCAAGACGCTGCTGTACGCGGCTGAGGTGCTGCACCTGGCGCAGGAGGGAAAGGCCTTTGGGCTTCGAATCCCCGCCGCCCGGGCCGACATGAGGGCCATGCACGCGCGGAAGATGCGGATCATCGGCGGATTTGCCGACTACCGGGCGGAGGCGCTCAAATCCGGGAAGTTTGATCTCATCCGGGCGCAGGCGAGATTCGTCGATTCCCACACCCTTGAACTCTCCGACCGACGGACGGTCAGGGGCCGCCATTTTCTGATCAGCACCGGATCGCGGGCATCGGTGCCCCCTGTTCCCGGCCTTGGCGAGGCCAAGGCATGGACGAGCGACGACGTCCTCGACCTCGATTTTGTGCCCAAGAGCGTGATCGTGCTCGGCGGCGGAGTTGTCGCCTGCGAACTCGCGCAGTTCCTGCACCGGATAGGCGCCAGGGTCATCCTGGTGCAGCGCAGCCGGAACATCCTGCGCGACCACTCCGAGGAAGCTTCCGGCGTCATCCAAAGGGCCTTTGTCGATGAAGGCATCGAATTGTTCGCCGGCACGACCCTTCAACGGATCACGCAGGACAGGCGCGGGGTCGCCGTCGATTTCCTCCATGATGGAAAGAAGCTCACGCGGCACGCTGCGCACCTCTTCAACGCCCTCGGCCGCGAGCCGGAGACCTCATCGCTGAATCTCCCGGCAGCGGGTGTTCGAACCCGTCCGAATGGGCAGGTGATCGCCAACCGCTGGCAGCAATCGAGCGTCCGCCACATTTACGCAGCCGGCGATTGCGCGGGCCCGGTCGAGATCGTCCATGTGGCCATACAGCAAGGCATTCTTGCTGCGCGCGGGGCGGCTGGAGCGCGCGGCCTCAAGCCGATCGACTACGGGCTCCTGCTCAACGTCGTCTTCACCGACCCGCAGCTTGCGACGATCGGGCGGCTGGAGCGCGAATTGACCGACAAAGGCGTGCCGTTCCTGGCGGCCTCCTATCCGTTCGACGACCACGGCAAGTCAATTCTCATGGAGGCCACGCGGGGCTACGTGAAAGTGATCGCAGAGCCCAGGCGCGGCCGAATCCTCGGCGCCGAGATCGTGGGCCCGAGCGCCGGCGAACTCATCCACTGCTTCAGCGCGCCGCTCGCGATGCGTGCGACGGCATCCGACATGCTCAAGGCTCCCTGGTACCATCCCACGCTGGCGGAGATAATCACCTATCCCCTTGAGGAAATCGCGGGGCGCCTGAAGGGCTAGGCGGAATATTCGGCGGCGAGCGCCAGCAGATCGGAGAGCTCGACCCGCTTCTCGTAAAGCGCCTTGCCCACGATCACTCCCTCGAGGTTGGCGTGACGCATGGCCAGCGCCGCCAGGCGGCTCACGTCCTCGCGCCGGCTGACACCGCCGGAAGCGATCACCCGGCACCCAACCGCCGAAAGCAGGGCTTCCTGGGCGGCAAAATTGGGCCCGCTCAGCATTCCATCGGTGCTGATGTCGGTGTGGATCAGGGTTGCGACGCCGAGTCCGGCCATCCGGCCGGCAAGCGCCAGGGCGCCCGTGCCGGTTGTGTCGACCCACCCCTTGACGGCCACCCGGCCGTTCTTTGCGTCGATTCCGACCGCAATCCGGTCGCCAAACTCACGGACAAGCTCGGCGACAAATTCATCGCTTTCGACGGCCCGGGTCCCGATGACCGCGCGGCTGACCCCCATCGCAAGAGCGCGCTCGACCGACTCGCGCGAGCGCAGGCCGCCGCCCAATTCAACGCGAAGGCCGATGGATGCGATCGCGCGGATCGCCGGCATGTTCTGGGGCTGACCTGTGAAGGCGCCGTCCAAATCGACGACGTGCACCCATTCGCCTCCCGCTGCCCTGAATCCGGCCGCCACCTCGGCGGGATCCTCCGAATACACGGTCTGCTGGTCGGCGCGCCCCTGGGCCAGGCGCACGCAGCGGCCGCCCTTCAGGTCGATGGCCGGATAAATCGTCAAGCGGCGTTCTCGGTCGGCTCGCTTTTCGCGTTGCGGCGCAGGGTCGGCCGCTTGCGTCCGGCGACGACCCCGGCGTCGATTATGACCTCGGCGACGTCGTCCCGCTGCGGGATGTCGTACATGACCTCCAGCATCAGGTTTTCCAGGATCGAGCGCAGCGCGCGGGCGCCGGTCTTGAGCTCGACCGCCTTCTGGGCAACCGCCCTCACCGCGTCGGGTGTCAGTCGGAGGCGGACGCCGTCGATCGCGAAAAGCTTCGAATACTGCTTCACCATCGCGTTCTTCGTCCTCAGGAGAATCTTCGCCAGGTCGCCGACCTGGAGCTCGTCGAGAACCGAGACGACGGGCAGCCGGCCGATGAATTCCGGGATCATGCCGAAGCGCACCAGGTCCTCGGGAGCGATCTTCTTCATGATCTCCTCGGGCAGCAATTCGTGATCCTCGGCGTTGATGTGGAAGCCCAGGGAGCGCTGGCCGAGGCGCTTCTTGATGATGTGCTCGAGTCCGACAAAGGCGCCGCCGCAGATGAAGAGGATGTTCGTCGTGTTGATCTGGATGTATTCCTGGTTCGGGTGCTTGCGCCCGCCCTGGGGCGGCACGTTGCACACGGTGCCCTCCAGGATCTTCAGGAGAGCCTGCTGGACCCCCTCACCCGAGACGTCGCGGGTGATGGAGACGTTCTCGGTCGTCCGGCGGATCTTGTCGATTTCGTCGATGTAGATGATCCCGCATTCCGCGCGCTTCACGTCGTAGTTGGCGTTTTGCAGCAGGCGCAGGACGACGTTTTCCACGTCCTCGCCCACGTAGCCCGCCTCGGTGAGCGTCGTCGCGTCGGAAATCGCGAACGGCACGTCCAGGATCCGCGCCAAGGTGCGGGCCAGCAGCGTCTTCCCCGAACCGGTCGGGCCGGCCAGAAGGATGTTGCTCTTCTCGATCTCGACGTCGGCAAACTCCGGGGAAAGTGCCCCCGGCTCCTTGGCCGCCTGGCCCGAGTCGAAAAGGAGCCGCTTGTAGTGGTTGTAGACGGCCACCGACAGCACCTTCTTCGCATGGTCCTGGCCGATGACGAAGTCGTCGAGGACCTTCTTGATCTCCGATGGCTTGATCAGCCGGATCGTCGGCTTTGCATCGGCAACAGGTTGCTTAACCTCCCTGTCAATGATTGTCTTGCAAACATTTACGCAAGAATCGCAAATATAGACACCCGGACCGGCGATGATCTTCTTCACCTCCGCCTGCGATTTACCGCAGAACGAGCAAAGGGTCATCCGCGACGATTTTGCCATGGTTGGAGGGTGACCGAAACCGGGCCCGTGTCGAGTGCAGAGATTACTTAGGCGGCGCTCTTGACGGCCAACTTGGCGACATCGCGGGTCGAATCCACCACGTGGTCGACGATGCCGTACTCCTTCGCCTCAAGGGCGCTCATGTAGTAGTCGCGGTCGGAGTCCTTCTCCACCTGCTCAGGGGTCTTCCCTGTGTGCCTGGCGATCACCTCATTGAGGGTCCGCCGCCAACGGAGGATCTCCTTTGCTGCGATGGCGATGTCCGCGGCCTGGCCGCCGGCGCCGCCGGAGGGCTGGTGGATCATGACGCGGCTGTTGGGAAGGGCGAAGCGCTTTCCCTTGGTCCCCGAGGCAAGAAGCACGGTGCTCATGCTGGCGGCCATGCCGACGCAGTAGGTCACCACGTCGCATTGGAGGAAGTTGATCGTGTCGTAGATCGCCATCCCACCCGTCACGACGCCGCCCGGCGAATTGATGTACAGGTGGATGTCCTTCTTTGAGTCCTCCATCTGGAGGAACAGGAGCTGGGCGATGACCACGTTGGCGACATTGTCGTCGATCGGGGTCCCTATGAAGATGATGCGGTCCTTGAGCAGGCGCGAATAGATGTCCATCGACCGCTCGCCGCGGCCTGTGTTTTCAAGAACGATCGGAACGTAGTAACTCACGGTGCGACTATCTTAGCCTTGGAGACCAGGAAATCAACCGCCTTGTCGAAAACGATCGAATCCTGCGCGGCCCTAAGCCTCGAGCGTTCGCGGGCGAGCTCCTTGGCGAGCTTTTCCGGCCTCTGCTTGGAGCGGAGGGCTTCGCGGTAGATGAAGTTGTCGAGATCGCGCTCGGTCACCTCGATCTTTTCCTTTTCGGCGATCTTCGCCAGGAGGAGCTGCACCCGGATGCGTTTCTCGGCAGTCCGCTGTGCGTTGGCGAAAAGCTCAGCCTTGTCCTTCTCGAACTGCTCGGCCGGGACGCCCCGGCGCATGTTGTCCTCGATGAACCGACGAAGCACGTCCTGGGTCTCGCTGTCCACGAGGCTTTGCGGCACGGCAAAATCGCTCTTTTCGGCGAGGGCGTCGACGACCTGGCGGCGCTGCTCGACCTTGTTGCTCATTTCCTTCTGCAGCTTGAGGTTGCTTCGGACCTGGGTCTTCAGGCCATCGAGATTCTCGACCTGGTGCGCCTTGAAGAATTCCGCATCGATCGGCGGCAAAACGCGCTCCCGCACCTCCTGGATCTCCAGGGCGTAAGCGGCCGCCTTCCCGGCGAGGGCCGGAAGGGTCGGAAAGTCCGCTGGAAACGTGATCTGGACGCTCTTCCTGTCTCCGGCCTTGACGCCGGCAAGCTGGCGGCCGAGTCCGGGCAGGTGCCCTTCGTTCTGGCCCTCGACCTCCTCCCATGTCTGCGGCACCTTGCCAAATAGCTGCCGGTCGGGGGCGATCTCGGCGATCGGCCTGCCGTCCAGGGTGCCCTCGTATCCCAGCTTGACGAAATCCCCCTTTTGGGCCGGCCGGTCCGCGCTCTTGAAATCGGCCCGCTCGCTTCGGAGGCTCTCGATGACGCTGTCCACTTCGGCATCCGTGGGCTCGGTCGGCTTGGCCTGAACAGGCAAATCGACATAGTCGGGAAGCGTGAAGTCGGGTCGCACGTCGACTGTCACCGTGATGGCAGCGCCCTTCCCGGGCTCGATTGTTCCCTCCTCAATGTTGACGATGTGCACGACATCGAGCTTCTGCCCTTCGATCGCCTCTCGGTAGGCGCGTGCGACGACCTTCTGCTTGAACTCGCCGGTGATCTCCTTGCCGAACCGGCGGGTGACCATCGCCGCAGGGGCGTGCCCCGGGCGGAATCCGGGCAGGCGCGCCTGACGCATGAAATCGCCGAGCACGGCCTGGTGCTCGGTATCGACCTCGGCGGGATCGAGGGTCACAACGACGCTTTTTCGCGTGCCGGAAACATTGTTCAATTGGACATTCACGAGGGAAGGCTCAGCGGGGATGAATACGAGTGAAAGGAAGATCGTAAGCGAGGCACCCTCCCGGTCAATGACGGATTGGATTGAGGGAAGCGGCTGCGCCCTAGCCTGCATCCATCACAAAACCGATGAAGATTGCGCAAGATCGTCGGAATTTGTGATGGATGCAGGCAAGCGCACTTGACCGAAGGGGACCTGCGAACGAACGTGAATGCAATGGATTTGCTGCCGAGGCTTGCCTATTTCGGCGACGTGCCTGTCCGGTCCATTTCCGCAGGCCCCGCTGTCCTGTACCGCCTCTTCGAGGGCTGGCCGGCGGATCGGCTGCTGCTCATTGAGGAGGCTGCGAGCGCGCCCGATCCCTCAAACCAGTTGCCCGGCGTCCCCACCCTTCGTCACCGGGTGATCCACCAGCGGCTTATCCGCTCGCGGCTGGCCGGGCTCTACGGATCGTGGTTGCTCCTGACCTGTGGACGCCATGCCCGTCCCCTGGCCAGGATTCTGAAGGAGTCGGGAACCGAGGCAGTGGTGTCCCTGGGCCATGGCTACTGCTGGATACCGGCGGCGCGCGCCGCACGGATTGCGGGCCTTCCGTTCCACCTGATCGTGCATGATCATTGGAGGGATTCCATCGCCGTCGCGCCCCGGCTGTCAGCGCGCGCGGACAGCCTTTTTCTCGCCGCCTATCGCCAGGCCGCGTCGCGGTTGGTCATCTCGCCAGCCATGGAGGAGAAATACAGGCGAGCCTATGGCCGGCCTGGGACCGTTCTCTATCCGAGCCGCGGCAGGGATGCCCTGAATCTGGCTGATCCGCCCTCCAAGCCCCTGCGCCCCGGAAATGTGGTGTTTGCCTATGCCGGTGGGGTGAGCCGCTGGACGCGCCGGGCTCTGGCCTCGTTTGCCGATGCCACGGCTCCCCTGGGAGTCCGGCTGCGGGTATACCAGGGCATTTCCGTCGAGAGCCTGAGGGCTGAGGGCTACCGGGGCGGCTCGATCGACATCGCCCCCTTCATTCCGGCGGCCGAACTTCACCGCGACCTCGCAGCCCGCGTCGATGCCATGTACCTGCCCATGAGCTTCGATCCTTCGGACAGGTCCAACGTCGAGGTATGCTTTCCAAGCAAGCTGGCCGACTACACCGTCCCCGGCCTCCCAATCCTCGTGCATGCTCCACCGTATGGCACGGCGTCCCGGTGGGCGGCGGAAAACGACCCGGCGGCCGAGACCGTAACGGTGGAGGACCCCGGCGCCCTGGCGGCGGCTGTGAAGCGCCTGGTGGACGATCCGAACCGCCGCAGCCTGCTCGCGCGCCGCGCGCTGGAACTTGGCCGCCAGTTTTTCTCGCCGGAACGCGCCTTCGGCGCTTTTCGGAACGCCATTGCACCGCGCGACTAGGACCCGAGATGTGCGCCCTTGCGTGGCGGGCCGTATCGGCATTGTGTCGTTTTCGGATGCCCAGCCTTGGACAGGTTCTGAAAGAGCATGCGCCGCTTCTGATCGTGGATGCGGCCTCCGCGCGGATTCAGGCAGGCCTTCTCGAGCCGGCACCTGGCGCGGCCTTTCGTGCGCGGTGGTCCGAATCAGGCGAGGAGGCCGGGGTCGGCGTGTTCCGGTGCGTGGAAGCCCTTGGCGTGGATCTCGGAAAAGTGCGAGGGTTCGCCTTCGCCGACAGCCCGGGCTCCATCCTCGGGATCCGGACGGTGGCGATGGCGATCCGCGTCTGGTGCGCGTTGGCCGCGAGGCCCGTTTTCGGGTACAACGGCCTCGCCCTTTTGGCCGAAACCCAGGACCGGCCGGAGGTGACGTTTATCGCAGATGCCCGGCGGGACGCCTGGCATGCTTTCCGAAAAGGCGGGGTGCTGCGTCGGGTCGCGGCCGCCGAATTGACCGGTGCGCTGGCAACGCCCGAGGGTTTCCGCCAGTGGTCCACCCCACCCTTCACTGTGGAGAGGGTGCCGTACCGGCTGGCCGAACTGTGGCCGCTCGCTGCGGATGCCGAGCTTCTGACCCAGACCGACGACCCTGACGCCTTCCTGCACGAGGCGCCGCAGTATGCCACCTGGCGGCCCCGGATTCACGAGGCGCCCTGACCGATGAACACGCCCGCCCCACCGCTTCGCTGCTGGGCCGAGATCGATCTGGCCGCCCTGGAGCGCAATCTGAGACTGATCCGGGGTTCGCTCCCGCCGGGGATCCGTTATGTCGCCGTCGTGAAGGCCGACGCCTACGGGCACGGACTCCAGCAGGCTGCGGCGCGCCTCATGCACGCGGGGGCCGACCTGTTCGCCGTCGCAAACGTGACCGAGGCCGCGGCGCTGCGGGAACTCGGGCCGGGCTGGCCCATCCTGCTTCTGAGCCCGATTCTCCCCGAGGAGGACCGCTTTCTCGCGGAGTACGACCTTGCGGCGACGATTTCCACGGCTGAGGAAGTTGCGCGATTCGAGGCGGTGGCGGCGGCCGCCGGCCGGCCGGTATCCGTCCACCTGAAGATAGACACGGGCATGGGGCGGGTCGGCGTCTGGCATGAGCATGCGCAGGACCTTTACGCCGAGATCATGCAGGCGCCTCATTTGAGGCTGGCAGGGGTCTTCACGCATTTCGCGAGCCCGGACGACGATCCGGTTTTCACGGCGGAGCAGCGGCGGCGCTTCCTTGCGGCCCTTTCCCGCTGCCCCGGGCTCGATCCCTCGAGGCTTTTTGTCCACGCCGACAACAGCGCCGGGCTGGAGACCATGCCGGGTTCAAGCCCTTTCAACGCCGTGCGCGTGGGACTGCTTCAATTCGGAATCCTCCCCCATCCCGGTTCGCTGCTATCCCAGGTGCGGACTGAGCCGGTCTTCAGCTTCCGAACCCGGGTGGGACTCGTGAAGTCTCTGCCCAGCGGGACCACCGTCAGCTACGGCCGCACCCGAACGCTCTCAAGGGACTCACGGATCGCCATCCTCTGCGCCGGCTACGCCGACGGCGTCCCGCGGGCCGCCAGCAACCGGGCTCACGTCCTCATCAGGGGCGTGCGCTGTCCGATCCTGGGACGGGTCACGATGGACCAGACGATCGTCGACGTGACGGACGTGCCCGAAACGGCCTGTGGTGACGAGGCGGTGCTGTTCGGGGCCCAGGGAGCGGAGGAAATCACGGTTTCGGAGTTCAGTCGCGTGGCGGACACAATCCCCTGGGAGACCCTTTGCTCGGTCAGCAAGCGGGTGCCGCGGATCTACAGGACTTCGCTCGGAATCTGATTCGAATGGGGCCGCTTTTCGCTACACTTCGCCACGACTCCAAGTCTATTTTCCGATCGCGTGCGCCTTGAAGCCGATCGCGGAGAGGCTTTTCAGGTCCAGGATGTTCCGCCCGTCAAAGATCGACGCGGGTTTCGCCATCGAGGCGTAGATCTTCTGGAAATCCAGCGACTTGAACTCGTCCCATTCGGTTACAACAGCGATCGCATACGCCCCTGCAGCCGCCTCGTATGGGCTGGATGCCACCGATAGGAGTGGGTCATCGGCGCCGCCCCCCGCCACCACGGAGCGGATCTGCGCCGGCGGAACTTTCGGGTCATACACGACCACGCGCGCACGCTCTTCCAGAAGCTGCCGGCAGACGGCGATCGCGGGCGACTCGCGCGTATCGTTTGTGTCCTTCTTGAACGCAAAGCCGAATACCGCGATCCGCTTGTCCGCGGCCGTGTTATTGAGGGCGCGCACGATGCGTTCGTAAAACCGGCGCTTCTGCCAATCGTTTGTGTTGATGACGCTCTGCCAGTAGGCGGCCACCTCGGACAGCCCGAACTGCTCGCAGAGATAGACCAGATTCAGGATGTCCTTCTGAAAGCAGGAGCCGCCGAAGCCGACCGAGGCCTTGAGAAACTTCGGTCCGATGCGGGAGTCCTTGCCTATTGCGAGGGCCACCTCGTCCACATCCGCCCCCGTCGCTTCGCAAAGGGCGGAAATCGAATTGATCGACGAAATCCGCTGGGCGAGAAAGGCGTTGGCAACCAGTTTCGAGAGTTCCGAGGACCAGAGGTTTGTCGTTATGATCCTGTCCCGCGGCACCCAGCGGGCGTAGACGTCGGCAAGGGTGCGGATGGCCGCCTCCCCTTCCGGCGTCCTTTCGCCTCCGATCAGGACGCGGTCCGGCTGGAAAAGGTCCGCCATCGCCGTGCCCTCGGCCAGGAATTCCGGATTGGAGAGGACCTCGAACTTGCATCCCCTCGAATTCGCGGAAAGCAGTTCCTTGATCGTCTCGGCTGTCTTGACCGGAATCGTGCACTTTTCCACGATGATCTTCCGTCCTTCGGCGACTTCCGCGATCGTGCGCGCCACGGATTCAACATACCGCAGGTCGGCGGCCCGGCCCGCCCCGCGGCCAAAGGTCTTGGTCGGCGTATTTACTGACACAAAGATGATGTCCGCGGCGCGGATCGCGCCGCGCACGTCGGTCGAGAAGAAGAGATTCCTTCCACGGACCTGCCGCACCACCTCGTCGAGGCCCGGTTCATAGATCGGCAGCTCGTCGGAGTTCCACTGCGCGATCCGGACCGCGTTCATGTCGACGACCGTCACCTGGATGTCGGGCGCCTTGAGCGCGATCATGGCCATGGTTGGCCCGCCAACGTAACCGCCTCCAATGCAGCAGATCTTCATGAATTGTGCGCCAGCATGCCCGGGAACTCCTATCCAAATGTCAGGAAGGCGATCGTCGCCAGCCGCCTCGGCGGTGGCAAGCCAGGAAACCCAGCGATCATCCGGTCTTTACGCCGGTGTCGGCGCAGGGGTGACCCCGCCGTGGGCGATGGCCTCCGGAGCGGGCGCCTTTTCAGGCGCCTTCTTCTCGCCGGGCTTCTCTCCGCCCTTGCCCGCGGGGGCCACGATCACCGGCGAGCGAATCTCGCCAAACTGCAGGATTTCCATCACGTGCTTGCCCTCGATGGTCTCGAATTCGAGGAGGGCCTCGGCTATCTTGTCCAGGACGACACGCCGCTCCAGGACGATGGCCTTCGCGCGTTCGTACTGCTCGGTGATTATCCGGTGGATCTCCTCGTCAATCCTGTGGGCGGTCTCCTCGGAAACGTTCTCCGTGCGGGTGATCTCGCGGCCGAGGAAAACCGTGTCCTGGTTGTCGCCAAAGGCTATGGGCCCCAGCGGGCTCATGCCCCAGTCGCAGACCATGTGGCGGGCGACCTTGGTGATCTGCTTGATGTCGCCGGCTGCGCCGCTGGAGATGTCGCCCAGGATCAGTTCCTCGGCGATCCGGCCCCCCAGGCCCGTGGCGATCTGGTCGAGCAGGCGCTTCATCGCGCGGGTGAGGACGTCCCTCTTCGGGATGAACATCGTGCTGCCAAGGCTCCCGCCACGCGGAATGATCGTGACCTTGTGGATCGGCATGTGGCCGTCGTCGAGCACGGCCTGCACCAGGGCGTGGCCCGCCTCGTGGTAGGCGATCAGCTTCTTCTCCTCGTCGTCCATCAGGCGGCGGCGCTCGCGTCCGAATTGCACCTTCTCGCGGGCATCCTCCATGTCGATCATCTCGACCTTCTTCTTGCCGCGGCGGGCCGCGAGGAGGGCGCCTTCGTTCAGGAGATTGGCGAGGTCCGCGCCCGACAGTCCGGGCGTTCCGCGGGCGATCACGGCCAGATCGACATTCTCGGCCAGATTGATCCGCTTTGCATGGACGCGCAGGATCTGCTCCCGGCCAACGAGGTCGGGCAGGTCCACAAAGATCTGGCGGTCGAAACGGCCGGGCCGCAGGAGGGCGCTGTCCAGCACGTCGGGCCGGTTGGTCGCCGCAATGATGATGACGCCCTCGGTCGTGTCGAAGCCGTCCATCTCAACCAATAGCGAATTGAGGGTCTGCTCGCGCTCGTCGTTTCCGCCGCCAAGGCCTGCTCCGCGCTGCCGGCCGACGGCGTCGATTTCATCGATGAAGATGAGGCACGGGGCGTTCTTGCGGCCCTGTTCGAACATGTCGCGGACGCGCGATGCGCCGACGCCGACGAACATCTCGACAAAGTCGGAGCCCGAAATGCTGAAGAATGGAACGTCGGCCTCGCCGGCCACGGCCTTTGCGAGCAAGGTCTTCCCGGTCCCCGGTGGCCCTACCATGAGGACCCCCTTGGGCATCCGGCCGCCCATCTTCGTGAATTTCTTCGGGTCCTTCAGGAACTCCACAACTTCGGCGACCTCCTCCTTTGCCTCGTCGCAGCCCGCGACGTCGGCGAAAGTCAGCTTGTCGCGATCCCGGGTCAGGAGCTTGGCGCGGCTCTTCCCGAAGCTCAAAGCTCCGCGCCCCGCCTGTCTCAACTGACGCATGAAGAGGAAGTAGAGTACGCCGACGACCAGCAGGAACGGAAGGACGCTGGTCACCAGCGTGCTGAGGAAGGTGGTCGCCTCCGGTTCCGTGAATAGCTTGGATTTCTGGAGAATTTCGGCGTTGGTCTCCGTCAGGCGCCCCTCGGCGTGGAATGCGGCCGTCTTCTGGCCGCGATCATTGAGAAGGACCGCCGACGTGAGAGTCCCCTTGATCACAGCCCGGTCGCGCCCGCCGGTTGGATCGTAGGTTATGGCTCCGTCCTTAATCTCTTTTTGCTGGGTCCGCTCGATGACCTCCTGGATCGTGATGTTGGCCGGGCCTTGCTGGGAATTCGGGGGCCAGACGAGCAGAGCTAAAACGGCAGCGCCGAGCATTAGCCAAATCAACCAAACCTTCGGCTGCAAACGATCCGGAGGAAGGTTCTTCAGGGGGCGGCGGGGCTTTCTGTTTTCAGGCTCCGGCATTGATGTATAGGGACTGTTTTAAAAGGGTGGATGTTCCCTCGTGATAAGTCAATCGCCCGCGGGTAAATCGTCCATTGCGATCACGATCCGTATTAACACCTACTCAGGGCGGCGGTTGGCAAGCCGCGCCGGACCCTTGGCGGTCCTCTTTCGCTCAAAGAGCAGCCATTTCCCGCGAATCCGCGCAAAACCGTCCGCACCCAGGCTTTGCCGGGTCGGTGATCCCTTTTGGACGGCCGCGAGCAAGGCATCAAAACCATGGCGCGACAGACCTTCTGCACCCGGCAGGCGGCGAAGCCACAGATGCAGCGCCCGCCTGGCGATCGCCCGGGGCTGAACCGCCAGCCGCCGGACATCCAGTTTGCCCGCCGGGGTCACTGGCTTCAGGCGGTCCACCATGAGTTCAAGGGCGGAATCGTCCTCTTCCAACAGCTCCCTGGTCCGCGCCGCGCCCGCGAGGGCGTCCCTGCCGGCCGCCTTTGACCAGGCTGGAATCACGGCGTTGCGGATCCGGTTTCGAAAATACCCCGACCCTGCGTTGGTCGCATCCTCCCGCCACGGGACTCCCGCCGCACGCAGGGCCTGGGTGATCTCGGATTTCCGAAGCTCGAGAAGCGGCCGAAGGTGAATCCTGCCCTGAGGACCGGACTGGACGGGCCGGGGGGCCGCGAGCCCGCCCGCCCCGCTTCCGCGGGCCAGACGCATGAGGAGGGTTTCGGCCACATCATCCCTCTGATGCCCCATCCATAGGGCCCGGATCCGGCGGGATCGCATCTCCTTGTCGAAAAAGGCGAACCGCGCGGCGCGAGCCCCGGCTTCGCTGGCCTTCCCAGGCCCGCGCCTCCAGGCTCCCCCGGCAAACTCGACACCCAGGGCCCGGCAGACCCTCCGGCAGAATACGGCGTCCGCCCGTGATGCGGCACCCCTCAACCGGTGATCAAAGTGCAACGCGCAAAGCCGTCTGCGGCGGGACGGCCAGTGCGAACAAAGGAGGAGGAGGAGGGCGACCGAATCGGCTCCCCCGGAGACGGCAACGGCCCAGCGCTCGCGCGGCGGTCTTGCGTTCGCCCAGGCGAGCGTCGCCGGATGGAGAAGGCCGGCGGGAAGGCGCCCTGCCAGGGCTTCGGCTCGCGCGCGCCAGCGGGGGTTCGAAACCAACTTGGAACTTGGTGTCGCGGCGCGCACCACGGGAAATGATCAGCCGAAACTGAGGTGGCCCTTGCCGAAATGCGGAACGAGGGCCGGGGGAATGCGCACGCGTCCATCCTCCTGGAGGTTGTTCTCCAGGAGGGCGGCAAGGACCCGCGGGACGGCGAGTCCGGAGCCATTGAGCGTATGGACCAGTTCGGGGCGCCCGGACTCCTTGGAGCGAAAGCGGATCTGGGCGCGCCTGGCCTGGAAGGCCTCGAAATTGCTGCAGCTGGAGACTTCGAGCCATCGTTTCTGGCCCGCGGCCCAAACCTCGAGATCGTATTTCTTCGCCTGGGCGAAGCCGAGGTCCCCGCCGCACATGAGCAGGACGCGGTAGGGCAATTCGAGTTTCTGAAGGAGGCGCTCGGCGTCCGTGAGCAGCTTTTCGAGCTCGTCGTAGCTCGTCGTCGGATGCACCCATTTGAGGAGTTCGACCTTGTCGAATTGGTGCAGCCGGTTGAGCCCCCGGACATCCTTTCCGTAGCTTCCCGCCTCCCTGCGAAAACAGGGCGTGTAGGCGCAGCGGAGGATCGGCAAGTCGGCCTCATCGAGGATCTCGTCGCGGAAGAAGTTGGTCAGCGGCACCTCCGCCGTGGGGACGGCGTAGAGGCGGTCGGGCGTCGTCTCGTACATCTGGCCTTCCTTGTCCGGAAGCTGTCCGGTGGCCGTGGCGCTCGCCGCGTTGACGAAGATGGGCGGGTTCACCTCGATGTATCCGGCCGCCGCATCCTCCTCGAGAAAGAAGCGGACGAGGGCCCTGACCAGGCGCGCGGCGTCGCCGACGTAGAAGGGGAATCCGGCGCCCGTGACTTTGGCGCCGCGGGTAAAGTCGAACAGCCGCTCGAATCCGCGAATCTCCCAGTGGGGGACGGCGGCGGCCGACACGGCCTTGATGTCGCCATGGGTGGAGTGGACGACATTGTCCGCGGGTCCGGCGCCCTCCGGGACGCTCGCGTGCGAAAGGTTCGGAAGGGCGAGCATCTTGTCGCGGAGTTCCGCCTCCGCTTTCTTGAGCAATTCTCCCCGCTCCTTTGCCTGGGCGGACACCGCCTTCATCTCGGCCACCTTGGCCAGAAACTCCGGCGAACCCTTTGGCAGGGAGGCCATCTCGGCATTGGCGGCTTTCTGCCGCGCGCGCAACTGCTCGACCTCCTGCAATGAGGTGCGCCAGGCCGTGTCAGCCGCCTGCGCCTCGCCCAAGTCCACGTTCAGGTGTTTCTTGGCAATCGCGGCGCGGACAAGTTCGGGCGATTCACGAAGGAGCTTGGGATCGAGCATGGCGGAGGAGGGCGGCTGGTTACTTGAGGATCGGGAGACGGGAGCGGATCTTCTGGAACCGGGCATAGACGTCCTTCGCGGTCAGAAGCTTCAGGTCGCCGACGGGCGCCTGGATCACAAAATTGGTGGGCGCCGAAAGCGGGTACGGGCCGAAAAGACGGGGATCGGTGGGCCCAAAGATGCCGAGGACCCTCACGCCCAGGGCGGCGGCGAGATGCATCGGCCCGCTGTCGTTGGTGATGACCCACTCGGCACGCTTGATGAGGGCGGGAAGCGAGACGAGGCTCGTGTTGCCGGTCAGGTTCAGGAATTGCGCGGGCGAAAAGGCTCCCCGATCCGGCAGGACGTTGCTCCCCGCCCAGATCACCTTGCGGGTCTTGTCCTCGCGAAGGAGCATTTCCGTGAGCTGCTTGAATCCTCCCCAGCGCTTCTCGGGCCGGCGGCTGTCGGGAAAGAGAAGATACGGCCTGCCCCCGCCCTTCCCTTCCGCGAACTTCAGGGTCAGGCTCTCCGATTCGCGAAGTTTCAGGGTTCCCCTCAGTTCCGCCTTCAAGCCGAGCACCGGGCAGAACTGCAAAAGGATCTCGATCGCGTGGCTGCGCCTTCCCCCGAGGGGAAGCGGCACCCTTCGCTTGTAGAAAAGGCCCGAAAGTTCCCGGGCGTCGCTTCGACCGACCTTGTGGCGCGCGATGACCCTCGATGTCATGAGGCCCGTCCGCAAAAGGCCCTGGAAGTCGAAGACATAGTCGAACTTGGTCTTCCTCGCCTCGCGCATGAGCCGGAGAAAAGCCTTCGTCCCCCCCTGCCTTTCGAAGACATAAACATGGTCCACGGCCTCGCATGCCCTGACGAGCGGGGCGAAGATGTCGCGGACAATCCACGAGATCCGCAGGTCCTCGCGCTGAGCCTTGAGCGAGGTGGCGATCTGCAGGCCGTGCACGATGTCGCCGAGCGAGGACGGCTTGATGATGAGCAGTTCGGTCATTGGAAACGGGGCGTCATTTGGCCGCGGCGGGACGCCCGGACCGCGGCTGGACACCCTGCGCAATGACAATGACGTGCATGGAACGGCAAGAAATATCCGATGGACGGCGTGCAATCCAATCCATTTTTTGTTGTACTCCTGTCCGCCACCCCTGTTTCCCATGCTCACCCTGCTCTTCAAGACATCCGGCTGGCTTCTCGCAAGGGCCCCCGAATGGCTGCTGCGCGGGCTGACGGCCGTCCTCGGGGCGGCGCTGCCCTGGCTCGTCCCGCGGCGCCGGCGCGTTGTCCTATCGAACCTCCACCACGTCTTTCCGGACCGGCCAGCCGAGTGGCACCGGCGCATGGAACGCGAGTGCTTTAGGCGGCTGATCGAAACCGGCCTGCTCTCGCTGGCGACGCCGTACCTGAGCGAGCGGCGCATCCGCTCGATCGCCCGCCTTGCTCCGTCTGTCGACGGTTGGGTGCGCGAGGCCGGGCGCAAGCCCGTAGTCCTGGCGACCCTCCACCTGGCACTCTGGGAGAGCCAGACCTGGCTTCCGCTGCTGAGCCCGGTGCCCCTGCCGGAATTTGGGATCATCTTCCGGCCGCTGGACAACAGTTCGGCCGACGCCTACGTGAAGCGCACCCGGGAGCGGTTCGGCATGCGCCTTCTGTCCCGCAAGGAGGGCTTTGCGGAAGCCCTGCGAATCCTCCGGTGCAAAGGGTGCGTGGGGGTCCTCTTCGACCAGAACGCCGGCCTGCAGGGTGCGCTGACGACTCTTTTCGGCCGGGTCTGCTCCTCGACGGAATTGCCGGGACTCCTCGCGACGAAGTTCGGCGCGGACGTGCGGACGTTCTATCCGCGCCGCACCGGCTTCTGGCGGGTGAGCTTCGAGTCCGAGGCAATCGCCCACGACGGAACCGCCGGCGGCGTGACCTTGGCGCTCAATCGGTGGCTCGAGGCGGCGCTCGCCGACGAGGCGCTTTGCGCCTGCTGGCTGTGGGGACATGACCGTTGGCGCCACCAGGACATGCCACGGCGCCGACTGCGCCTTTCGAGCAGGCGCGACCTGCTCGCATTCGACCTGGCGGCCAGGGGACTGGACGCGCTGCCCCGGAAGACGCGGATTTGGGTGCGCCTGCCGAACTGGCTCGGCGACGTGATGATGGCAGTCCCCCTCCTGCGGGCGCTGCGCGTTGCAAGGCCCGACGCGGAGATCAACCTCCTGGCGAGGCAGACATTCCTTCCCCTCCTGGATGTTTTTGGCGTGGCTGATCGCCTCCATGCCCTGCCGCCCAGGGGAGCAGGCTATTTTCCCCATTTTTGGGCGCTGCGCCGCGAGTATCCCGATGTCTGGATTCTGTTCACCAACTCGCTTCGCGGGGATCTCGAGGCCTGGCTCAGCCATTCTCCGCAGCGATTCGGAATCGTCCGCCCGGGGCGACCGCGGCCCCTTCTCACCCACGCCTACCACCTACCCCGCAGTTTCGACGAATCGCTCCATCACCAGCTCGAATTGTGGGAGCATTTCTTCAGGCACTTCGGCCTGGTCGCCCCGGTCGACCGGGCTCCCTTCGCCGGACCCGCGCGAACCGGCGACACCACCCTCCCGATCGGCCTGATTCCAGGTTCCGAGAATTCGCCGGAGAAGCGCTGGCCCGTCTCCCATTGGCTGCGTCTGATCGCCTCCCTCCCCGGCAACCGCTTCGTCATTTTCGGCACAGCTGGCGACCGGGAGATTGCCGCTGCAATCGAGGCGGGCGCCTCGCCGGCGCCGGTCGAAAATCTTGCCGGGCGTACAGACCTTCAGACCCTGGCCTCGCGTCTGCGCGGCTGCCGGCTCGTCGTCTCCAACGATTCCGGCGGCATGCACCTGGCAAACGCAGTAGGAACACCTGTTTTGGGGCTTTTCGGCCCGACCAATCCCTTGCGAACATCGCCGGTCTTTTCCGCACCCTGCAGGATCCTCCAGCCTCCCGGCTGCCCGCCCGCCGGAGGCGCGCCCCTGGCCGATCTCCAGCCCGAAACGGTGGCCGCATCCGTCCGCAGCCTTGCCTTCGAGCCGCCCGGCGTCATTTAGCAGGCCCATCCTCGGTACCCATTTGAGATGCCGCTTCTTTCCGTAACCGATCTTCGCACGTATTTTCATTCCGGCGGCGGCATCACGCGCGCGGTCGACGGCGTGAGTTTCCGGCTGGAGCGTGGCGAGACGCTCGGCCTCGTCGGTGAATCCGGGTCAGGCAAGTCTGTGACTTGCTACTCGATCATGGGACTCATCCCCCAGCCCCCGGGGCGGATCGAGAGCGGGAGCGCCCTTTTCGACGGGATCGACCTCCTCCGCTGCACTCCGGCGGAAGCCCGGGCGATCCGCGGCAAGCGCATGGCGATGATTTTTCAGGATCCGATGACCTCGCTCAATCCGTACCTCCGGATTTCGGACCAACTGATCGAGCCGCTCTTGATTCACGAGAAGATCTCTGGAAAGGACGCCCTCGCCCGCGGCCTCGAAATGCTCGAAGCGGTGGGAATCCACGACCCTTCGCGGCAGATCCGACGCTACCCGCACGAGTTCTCGGGCGGCATGCGCCAGCGTGTCATGATCGCCATGGCGCTCATCACCCGGCCGGAACTGCTGATCGCCGACGAGCCGACGACGGCCCTCGACGTGACCGTGCAGGCGCAGATTCTCGAACTGATCCGTCGGATGCAGCGGGAGCTGAACATGGCCGTCATCTTCATCACGCACGACCTCGCCGTCGTCTCCGGCCTTTGCGACCGGGTCCAGGTGATGTACGCCGGCCGGATCGTCGAGACGGCCGGCACGCGCGACTTGTTCTACACCCCGCGGCATCCGTATACCCGCGCCCTCCAGCGCTCGATTCCTGCCATCCAGCCGAAGGGCTCGGAATTGTACACGATCCCGGGGCTGCCGCCCGACCTGTCAAAGCCCCTGCCGGGCTGCCCGTTCTCTCCCCGTTGCGAATTCGCCGTGGAACGCTGCAGGACGGCCGCGGTCGATCTCGCCGAAGTGGCGCCGGGGCACGCGCAGGCCTGCCTGCGGGTCCAGGCAAATGAAATCTGAACCAGCCTAGCATGACCGAACCGATCCTCGAGCTGCACGGCATAAAGACCCATTTCCCGGTCTACCGGGGCATGCTTCTCAGGCGCCGGATAGGCGAGGTGAAGGCGGTCGACGGAGTGAGCCTCTCCCTCGCCAGGGGCGAAGTCCTGGGCCTTGTGGGAGAATCGGGCTGCGGCAAGTCGACCCTCGCACGCACCGTGCTCCAGCTCATCCCCCCGACGGCCGGCCGCGTCGTCCTGGACGGCCGCGACCTGACTGGCGCCTCGGTCCGCGATCTGAAGGCCAGCCGCCGAGACCTGCAGATGGTGTTCCAGGATCCCTTCGCCTCGCTCAATCCGCGCCTGAACATCTTCGAGACCCTCGCCGAGCCGCTGCGGGTCCACCGGGTCTGCCCGCGCTCGGAAATTCCGGCCCGCGTGGGCGTCCTGATGCAAACCGTGGGGCTTTCCCCGCGTTTCGTCCGCAAGTACCCGCACGAATTCTCCGGCGGGCAGCGCCAGCGGATCGCGATCGCCCGCGCCCTGGCGCTCGAGCCCAAGGTCATCGTGGCCGACGAGCCCGTCTCGGCCCTCGATGTTTCGATCCAGGCGCAGATCCTGAACCTTCTGGGGCAGCTCACCCGTCAGATGCACCTGAGCCTCGTCTTCATCGCCCACGACCTTTCGGTCGTGAAGCACATCTCCGACCGGATCGCGGTCATGTACCTGGGAAAGATCATCGAGCTCGGACCCGCGGTCGGAATCATCGAAAAGCCGGTTCATCCCTATACCCGCGCCCTCATCAGCGCGATTCCAAGGCTCGATCCGGACACCGAGCGAACGCGCCAGCGGATCGTCCTTCTAGGCGATCCGCCCTCGCCCCTCCATCCGCCGAGGGGATGCCCCTTCCATCCGCGCTGCGCCCATGCAGAGGACAAGTGCAGGGCTTCCGCGCCCGCGCTCGCCCCCTTCGCCGGCCGCGAGGTGGCTTGCCTCCGCGCGGGCGAGATTTAGAGGCCGCAGCTACCCGGCGGCGGCCCCGAGAATCAAGGCTGTCAGGTCGTCGTACGAATCGACCGCCTTGAAGGCCGGAAACTGCTTTTTCACATTTTCGGGGGCGTGAAAAAGGAAGCCCGAATCGGCCTCGGCTAGCATGGCCGTGTCGTTGAATGAATCCCCGACGGCGACCACCCGGTAGTTCATTCGCCTGAAGGCCGCCACGGCCTCCCGTTTCTGCTCGGGAATCCTGATCCGGTAGCCGGCGATCCGGTCCCTTTCGATGACCAGCCGGTGGCATAACAGCGTCGGCCAGCCGAGCTGGCGCATGAGCGGCTGGGCGAACTGCTCGAAGGTGTCCGAGAGGATCACGACTTGCATCTGCATGCGCAGGCCGTCGAGAAACTCCTTTGCGCCCGGCAGGGGCCGCAGGGTTGCGATGACCGACTGGATGTCGGAGAGAAGGAGGCCGTGCCTGTCGAGAATCGCAAGGCGCCCCCGCATCAGCTTGTCATAGTCGGGTTCATCCCGGGTCGTGCGGCGCAGTTCGGGAATCCCCGCCTTCTCGGCCACGGCGATCCAGATTTCCGGCACGAGAACCCCTTCCATGTCCAGGGTGACAATCGCTTGTTTCACCCGGCCGAGTGTTCGCATTTATTCAAGCCTGTCGAGAAGTCATCCCCGAGCCTGCCGAGGGGCCTGGCATGCCCGTCTGGCGCAGCGCCTCGTAGCAGGCAATCCCGGCCGCGGTCGAAAGGTTCAGGCTGCGCAGGGACGGATTGGCGTGCGGAATTGTCAGGCGAAAGGCCGAGAGCTCGGCATGCAACCAGTCGGGCGCTCCCGCTCCCTCGTTGCCGAAGACGAGCCCGTCCCCGTCTGAAAAGCGTGCGTCCCAGAATGAGCGGCTCGACTTGGTCGTGAAAAGCCACAGCCGCGCCGGCGCAGCCGCGCTCGAACGGAAGGCCGCCCAGTCGTCGTGGTGGTGGACGTCGAGCGAATACCAGTAGTCCATGCCGGAGCGCTTCAGATGGCGGTCGGTGATCTTGAAGCCCAGCGGATGGATCAGGTGGAGGCGCGAGCGCGTCAGGGCGCACATTCGGCCCACGTTGCCGGTGTTCTGGGGGATTTCCGGCTGGAAGAGGACGATGTGAATCATTCCAGCCTCAGGCCCTGGTTGTCCGCCCTCAGAATGCTGACATCGGATTCGACGCCCGCCTTCGCGAACGCCCGCCGCATCGCCGTTCCTACGTCCTCGCCCGTGGCCTTTGAGCAGACGCAAATGACGCCCGAGCCGCTGCCGCTGAGCCACCCGGTGAACGCGCCCTCCGCCACACCGGCTTCGATGGCCTCGCGCGCGCCCGGGATCAGGGGAAAGCGGTACGGCTCATGCATGAAGTCGCCCGCGACATGGCGCAATTTCGTGAATTCGCAGGACGCGAAGGCCGCCACCAGGTACGCGGCGCTGTTGATGCTGTGGGCCGCGTCGAAGAAGGGAACCGATGCCGGCAGGACCCCCCGGGACTCCTTTGTCAGCATTTCGATCTGCGGCGAGGCGAAGGCGAACGCGAGGCCGTGCGGGACGGCGAATCGGATCGTGTCGCGGTGGGCGCCTGTCGCCGGATCGCACCGGGAAACGCAGAATCCACCGAGGATGCCGGCGCTTGCGTTGTCCGGGTGGCCCTCCTCCGCGGTCGCCAGCGCAACGAGCTGGCTTCTTGAGCAGTCCGTTCCCATGAGCCCGTCGAGTCCGGCGAGCACGCCGGCGATGATCGTGGCACTCGACCCAACGCCGCGGGCCGGGGGAACCTCGCCTTCGATCCTGTAGATAAAACCGACGGGCTTGGTCCGTGTCGCCTCAAAGAAAGCCTTGGCCGCCCCTGCGACCATTTCCTGGGCGGTCGCGTCGCACGGGCGTTCAGGGGCGGGCTGTTTGCCCCCGATTCGAAGCGTAATCCGGTTGTAGATATTGAGCGCGAGCCCGAGGGTGTCGAAACCCGAACCGCAGTTGGATGTGCTCCCGGGGACCCGGACGGACACCGACTGGGGATACGGACTCATCGGCGGCGGAACTTGAGATCCTTCTCAACTTCCCGCATCTGCACCTTTTTCTTCAGGTCCTCCCTCTTGTCGAAAAGCTGTTTTCCGGTGCAAAGCCCCAGCTCCACCTTGACGAGCGCCTCCTTGAAAAACATCCGAAGGGGCACGAGCGCCCGGCCCCCGGCGGAAAGAGCCTCCGCTATCTTCTTGATCTGGTGCTTGTGCAAAAGCAGTTTCCGCGAACGCCGAGCGTCGTGGTTGTTGATGTTTCCGAATGCATACGGATCGATGTGCGCATTGTGCAGCCAGACCTCGCCCTTTTCGACCCGTCCAAAAGCATCGCTGATCTGCGCCCTGCCCGCCCGCACCGACTTCACCTCGGTGCCCCAAAGCCGGATGCCCGCCTCAAAGCGTTCATCGACAAAATAGTCATGAAACGCCTTTGAGTTGCGGATCTCAGTGTATCGAACGGATTCTTTCTTGTTGGCAGCCATGGGCCGGATGACCGGGAGCGGCCCCGATACAATCGGCCCGCCGCGGATTTCGCAAGAGGGACGCGGGCCCTTCCAGCCCGGCTTCGCGGGGAGGGGAATCAGTTCGCAGGGGTCTCGAAACTGATCTTCTCGTCGATGATCTCGCGCAGGGCGATGTCCTCGGGCGAAAGCTTCTCGAGGGACTCGACAAGCGGACGATTGCCGCGCTTCAATTGCTTCACCCGCCGGGACACCACGTTGACGAGCACGTTCGGATCCTGGACCTTGCCTAGCGCCTGCTTGATATAGTCGTCTCTCATCTTGGAAATTGAAAAGGGCGGATCTTTTCCAGACCCAGGAGGCGCGTCAAGGGTGAAACAACGGTTTTGCCTCATGCGGAAACGCGCCGCACCTGAGCCGTGAATTGATTGCCTTGCCGCGTCTTTCGTCTTCAACCTTCCCTCCGTGCACATTGCCTGGACGACTGTTTCGACACCGGAGGAGGCCGAGAACATGGCTCGGGAAGCGATCGCCCGAAGGCTGGCCGCCTGCGTGGAAATAACGGCCGTCGTTTCCCATTACCGGTGGAGGAGCAGCCCCGAACGGGCCGAGGAGCTGCGGCTGGCATTCAAATGCCTGCCGGACCAACTTGCGGAACTCGAGGCCTTTGTTTTGCAGAATCACCCCTACGAGGTTCCGGAATGGATAGTCATCCGGGCCGAGCGGGTTTCGGAAAAGTACTTGTCATGGGCGGAGGCGAACTCTAAACGTCAGACCCTTTAACAACCCGCCAACCGTTTCTATTTGCCATGTCCCAACACAAGAGCCTCCAAGGCGCGAGCGGCATCGTCCGGAAGCGCAACGTTTTGAAGCGTTTCGAGCGCATCGATGTCCTCAAGAAGCGCGGCCAATGGAAACCGGGCGACCGCATCCAGGGCCTCCGCAAGACGAAGCCCGACGTCTGAGAAATCAGGCCCTTTTCGGCAATCGGACGGGCGACCTGCTTCCCGCTCCCCTGCCTAAGTCAGAACATGCATGAGCTGCTCGCCAGGCTGCTTGCTTGGTACACCGACTCCCTCCAATCGGGTGGCTATCCCGGCATAATTCTCCTGATGGCCATGGAGAGCACGGTCTTTCCATTGCCGAGCGAATTCATCATTCCGCCAGCGGCCTACCTGGCCTACAGTCAGGGTCACATGAGCCTTCCGGGGGTTGTCCTTGCCGGGGCATTCGGCTCTTGGCTCGGAGCCACGATAATGTACTGGGTTTCAAGGCTGGCAGGTCGGCCCCTTACCCTCAGGTACGGCCGGTACGTGTTTATTTCCCCGGAGGCCGTCGAAAAGGCGGAGCGCTGGTGCGCCCGGTATGGCAGCTTTGGGGTTTTCGCCTCCCGCCTCCTGCCTGTTGTCAGACACCTGATTGGAATCCCATCGGGAATCGTTCGTCTGAATTATGCCAAATACTCCGTGCAAACGCTGCTGGGCTCACTGACTTGGTGTGCCGTGCTTTCCTGGGTCGGCGTGCTCGCCGGAAACGATCCCGCTCTGATGCATGGCGACCTCACGGAGATCACTCTTTGGCTTGCGGGCGGAGTCGGGATTCTGGGCGTGCTGTACTATTTCTTGGTTCACCGCCAGATGCGCCGTGCTGCCTGATTCGATCCATGTCGCGCCCGATGTCCGGGATGCCCTCGCATCCGGTCGCGCGGTCGTTGCGCTCGAGTCGACCCTGATCACGCATGGGCTTCCCTATCCGGCCAACGTCGAAACGGCTCTGGCCATGGAAGCGGCGGTGCGGGAAAGCGGTGCGGTCCCGGCGACGATCGCCGTCCTCGGCGGCAAGATAACGGTCGGAATTTCCGTCGATGAGGTACGACGACTGGCCAAGCTTCCGGCGGGAAAAGTCCGGAAATGCAGCCGCCGTGACCTGCCGATCGCCGTGGCGCTGGGCGAGGACGCTTCGACGACGGTTGCGGCGACCCTGATCGTTGCCGATCTGGCCGGGATCCGGGTTTTTGCGACCGGGGGAATCGGCGGCGTCCACCGGGGCCATCCCTACGACGTGTCCGCCGACCTTGTCGAACTTGGACGGACACCGGTCGCCGTAGTCTGCTCGGGGGCCAAGGCGATTCTCGACCTGCCGCTGACAGCCGAGTTTCTCGAGACCCAGGGAGTTGCAATTCTGGGCTTCATGACTTCGACCCTCCCGGGTTTTTACACCCGCTCGACCGGCCTTCCCGTCGATGTCACGGTCCAGACCCCGGAGGAGGCGGCCCGGATAATCGCCGCCGCGCGCCTCCTCGGCACCAGGCAGGGCCTTCTCGTTGCCGTACCCGTGCCTGAGAAGGACGCATTGCCCGGGGAACGGGTCGAGATGGCGGTCGCATCCGCCCTGGCGGAGGCGGAAACCCGCGGCATTCGCGGCAAGGCGGTGACGCCTTTTCTTCTTGAACGGGTCGCGGAGCTGTCGGGCGGCGAATCCCGCCGCGCCAATGTTTCGCTTCTGATCAATAACGCCCGAATCGCGGGCCTGATCGCATCGGCCCTGGGCCGGATTGCAGGGTCCCGATCCCGCCTGGGCCGGGGTTGAGCCCCTACTGGCCAACGCGGAGCGTATACTTGATTTCCTGCTTCAGCGCCTTGGACAACGCATCCGTCGATGAGCTGCCCAAGGACTCCAGGCTCATCAAGTCGTCCTTGAGTGACAACCGTTCATCCTCCCTGTATCGCGCCATTGCGCGCTGCTGGTTCGTCAGCCCAGGCAGCGGACAGGGCAGGAACTTGAGGACGGGAATCTCGCTCCAAAGCTCGGGGAACGTGAAATGATTGAGAACTCCCCGGTCGAGGCTGTTCGTGTCCCCCAGATACCGGTTCATTGCGAAGTTGGCCTTGCCGGTGATTATGAGCAGCTGGTCCTGGTTCAGCGGCCTCGATTCGCGGACCACGTATTTCGGCATCTCGACGGTGTCCATCGCGGCCGCCTCGGCCTGTGGCGCGGGAACGGCCGTCAGCGACACGTCCGGCAGCCTCGGCGCGGCCTTGAACGTTGGGAGGCCGTCGGATATAGCCGCCGAGAGATACGGCGACACGATGTGCCCGTCTTCATTGGCTTCCAATGGGCCCAGGCAGAGGAACGCCACCATCCCAACCAAGGCAAGACGCGCGGGGTACGTCGTCATGCGGAAAAGGTACGCCCGTTTTGCGGTTTTTTCGAGAAGATTCATGCCCTCCGGCCTGGCGAATGGTCCCCGCTTGACCAGAAACCCCAGAGCCTCAATCCTCGTCTTTCTCATCTTTGCAGGCGTAGCACAATGGATAGTGTGGTGGCCTCCGAAGCCATTGATCCGGGTTCGACTCCCGGCGCTTGCACCACTGAGTGGGAGGCCTGAACCAGTTGTCACAACTTTGGAAAAGCATCATCGCCTCGAAGCGTTTTTGGTTCAAGGGCTGTCGGATCAGTAACGGTCATGGAAAGGGGGCTATGCTGTCTACCTCTCCCCGGAGGCCCGTTGGATAAAGCCTTTCAACAAGAAGGCTCTGTTCAACGAGTTTCTTCGGGAGAATGACATCAACCTGATCATAGCGACGCCGTACCTCCTTTCGGAAAGCGCCCAGTTCAGGAATGATCCCGAGTGGAGGGCCTTTCTGGCAGATCCGGGGAAATGGGGATTTGTTGCCGAAAGGCCCAGCCGTGTGGACCGGCGCATCCTGGTTCGTCGGATTCTCCTGCCAGCCACGGGAGCAAACTGACGGCGATTCACGCGCAAAGTCGTGTTCCCTTGTCAGGCAAAGGGAGGGGAAACACAGCTTTACGTGGCCGGCAGCCCGGCGTATCGCCTCGTTTGTCGTGCAAACGCCGCCCGTATCCGCGGTTGGACGACGCGCTCGAGGAGATAGGCAAAGGTCAGGGATGCGCTCCATGCGACCGCCACCAGGGTGATGTCGGTTGCCGGGGATCGCGGAACGTAGGCCGAGCGGGATGCGACTATGAGGATGGGAGCATGGATGGCGTATAACCCGTAGGAAGAATCGCCGATTCGGCGGAGGATCGCAGCCGGAAAGCGGACATCGAAAAGGGCCGGCACCATCCCGAGGGCGAGGAACAGCGCCAGGACCATCCAGCGCAACTCAAGAAGGCTCTTGCCGGCGCCAAGCGCCAATGCCAGGCCGAATGCCGGAACGAGAAAACTCAAAAGGGTCAGCGCCTTCCCCCGCGGAACGGCACATCCGCCTGCAAGACCCACGCAAACGACACAGCCCGGAAGAAAGGCGAAATCGGACAGGCCGAGCCAGCTTGGCGACGCGGGCTGGCCGTGGGCATGCCTCATTATCAGGGTCATTGTCGCGGCGTGCTGCGTGGCATGAAGCCAGAGGACATGGGCCGCGATTTTTCCCGAGATGCCGCGCGCTGCGGCTGCCGGAGCACAGCGCGCCAGCACAAGGCCCGACAACCAGAATGCCATGCCGACGGCGTGACTTGCCACCCATCCGGGTGCGAGTGAAAGAAACTCGCCCGCGCCGCCCAGGGCGATGCCAATAGCGAGAAAAAAAGGAACCGATCTTGGGAAGCGCCACCAGAAGCAAAACAGGGCATAATACAGAACTTCATAGTGAAGGCTCCACAAAGGCTGGTTTCCGGGCAGGGGCACGGAAAGCGCCCCGCCCCGATCGAAGTCTTGAAGAAACAGCAGGGAACCGGCCACCGATTGCCATTTGGAACGGACCGCGACGACTCCAAGCGCGACGGCAACGAGGTAGATCGGCATTATCCGAAGCACCCGCCTCCAGGCATAGACTCGCAAATCGCCCGGGCTAATCGGGCGCCGGTGGCTGATGCCGATAACATAGCCGGAAATGACAAAAAACAGCAGAACGGCAGCCCGATTCGCCTGAAAATAGGACAGAGTTACAGCTCCTGGGAAACTCGGGAAGAGTCCGACGGCGAAGGTGTGGTAAGTGAGAACCGAAATGGCGGCCCAGCCCCTAAGGGCATCGATAAACGACTTCCGCTCACTGGGCGGGTCGTCGGGGCAGTCTTTGACCATGCGTGATAAAGTAGTGCCTAGACGACCCAGAGGCGTAAGTCATCATCATTTGCATGCTTATGCTCAGCCGCTTTAACCGACCGACCCTCGGCGGCGGTTGGCTCGACCCAGGGCGCTGCCCCGTCTCCGCCTTATTCGAGGCTGAAGGCGATCGGCACCTGCATGTGGGTGTTGACCGCGTGACCGCTCTTCTTGCCCGGTCGGAACCGCCACTTGGATACCGCCGTGACGGCGGCCTTCTCGAATTCAGTCTGGCTTGAGGATATGGCTTCTGCCTGCCGCACGTTGCCCTCGGAATCGACGATGAAGTCGACGGTCACGGTCCCCGAAATTCCCGCGCGGCGCATCTCGAACGGATACACAGGCTTTTCCTGGACGACGACGGCGGGAATCTGGTCCAGTTTTGAAATATCGAAGATTTGCCCGATGCCGGCGCGCCAGTTTCCCGAATTCTGGGAAATGGTGATTCCACTGCCCCTCGTCGACATCCTGTCGGGGGGGGGAGGCTCGAGCTTCTGAACAAAGGAGGTGTCCGTCACGATCGTCGGAACGTCGACTTGCATGGGCGGAGTGAATTCCGTCGGCACCTGCGGCTGGTCGCTCTCATCTGGGACATCCGGCTCGTCGGGCTCGATCTTCGGCATTTCGATGAGCGCGATGGTCGATTCCGCCACTTTCCTCTTCGGTGGCGGCGGGCGATGGCCGACGATTTCTCCAACCCAGGCAAAACCGCCGTGGACGAGGAGCGAAACGAGTATGCCTATGATCAGGTTGCGGCGCATGGATTGGGTGCAATAAGTTCTTGAGTCTTAACCCCAATTGGCCGGCGGTCCAGAAGTGTTTTTACCCCCTGACCGCGTGCAGGATTAAATCGCTCAGGTGGAAGTCGTTGAATTACACCCCAAAACCGGGATTCGGCAACGGTTGGAGGAATGAGGAGGGGCTGCCCGCCGCCGTCATTCTTGGCAAAAGTGCACTCTTCATTCCGAAAGGCATGTGCAGGAATGACGCCAGTAAACGCCAAAAGATGCCATTATTGATCCTAAGCGCAGTTTCTTCTAGCCTCCTTTACTATAACTGATGCCCCGCCAGCCCTTGGGCAAAGGGGATTCGATCCGGGTCCGGAGCCCGGCTCCACTGCTGCCAAGAGCCTCAGTCACTTGTTGATACCTTGAGAGACGAAACCTTGCCCGACCCTGTCTTCTCGCGTTTTCGCGTCAAGCCACCGCAAGAGACATTCAGTCAATGCCGCCTCCCTCCCAATTGGTGCCCGTGCGCCACAATCGGGTTTTGCCCGGATTGGTTGAGCCTGTCCATGACCCCGGCCAGGCGGCGGCGCCTTTCATCGGCGCGGGCAAACATTTCCAGTTGGGTCTCTGCGTCATCGACACCGGAGAGCCGTACGCTCACCAGCCGCAACGGCCGCCGTTTCTTCCACGCAGCGCGCAGCAAGGGTCCCACCAGGGGATAAAACGGCGCCTCGAGGTCGGTCGCCGTCTCCAGGCTGCGTCCGTGCGACTCCTGCGAAAAATCGGGATAACGCACCTTGACCGTGATCGTGCGCACCCGCTTCCGGTCGTTCCGGACCTTGGGCATCAATTCGTCCAGCATCCGCTTGGCGACCTGCTCGATCTCGGAAAAATCGCCGACGTCGCGGGCAAAGGTCTCCTGCTGCGAGTAGCTCTTCGCGTCCTCCTCCACGGTCTCGACGGGCCGCTCGTCCTCGCCGCGCGCCTTGGCTAGCATCTCGCGCCAGTCGCTTCCGAACAGGGCCTTCAATTCGTCTTCGCTCCGGGAGAACAAATCGGCGACCCGGCGGATCCCGCGGGCGGCGAGGGCGGCCTCTGACTTGGTGCCGATTCCTGGGAGCTTGCCCACCGGCAGTGGCGCCAGAAAGGCGGCTTCCTCGCCCGGAAGCACGACGACAAAGCCCCGCGGCTTGCGCAGTTTCGAGGCAATCTGCGCCACAAGCTTGTTGCCGGCGATGCCCATCGAGACGGGAATCTGCTCCTCCGCCCAGATGCACTCCTGAAGCCGCCTTACCGCGGAGGTGACCGCCTCAACGCTCTTCAACCCGCATGGGGAGAGGTCGAGATAGCCCTCATCGATCGAATTGCGCTGAACGAGGGGAGTCACCGATTCGCAGACATCGAACATCCTGCGCGAGACTGCGCCGTACAGACCGGACGTGTGCGGAAGAACGATCAGGTCAGGGCAGACTTTCAGCGCCGTCTTGGTCGGCATCGGCGTGTAAACACCGCACGCCCGGGCCTCGTAGCTCGCCGAGGAGATGATGCCCCGCTCGGTCCCGCCGACCGCACATTTCCTGCCGCGAAGCGACGGGTCGCGCGCCTGCTCGCACGACACGAAGAAAGCGTCGGCGTCGAGGTGGACGATTGTCGGTATGGGCGCCAAGGCCCCTTCACTCTAGCCCCAACCCATCCATGGTGAAGGCGAAAGAAGCCGGTGGCTGCGCAACCCAGAAGAAATCAATCAAGAAACCCTCGACAGGACATGCGGCCATACCGATCCAATCCCGAAAACTCGACAACCACGGCTCGCGCACCGATCATGGTGTCGCAATGAACGAGGCAGCACAGGCCAGTTGGAGCCGCGGTGCCATTTGGCTGCTTTGCGCCGTATTGTTGTTCGAGTTCATGGTCGGCATGTTTCCCTTTTCCCCTGTCGAAGGGGACGAACAGGCCGTGATCAACGGGATTCGCGAGATGGTCCGGCCAGCCGGAGCCGATCTGAGCATGCGATACGACTATCCCCTGCAGCCGGGTGCCTACTGGATGACCATCGGAGTTCATGCGGCAACCGGTGCGGACTGCGGTGTTTGTTATTTTGCGCTCAGCGCTGCCTGCGCACTTCTGTTCGCGTGGATCGCGGCGGCCCTGATCTCCGGCCTGAGCGGCCTTGGCTTTGCGGGCTCGCTGGCCCTGGCTCTCCTGTGCCAGGAGATCCAACGGGCGGCCTGCTATGCAAACTCGAGCACGATCGGAGGATGCCTTGTGCTGGCCGGATTGCTTGTCGCGGCCCGCCGGCCCGCCGGCCTTGGAACTCTTGCGATCGCCGGCGCGCTATTCGGCTTGGGGGGCTGGTGTCGTTTGGACTCGCTCGTGCTCACCCCCGCGTTGCTCGTCATCCTTTGGCGCAGGGAAACACCCGCGCGCGCATTGATCATGACCCTGCAGTCGGCCCTGGTCACCATGATTTCCCTGGTTGTGCTGTTTGCGGCGATCCATGTCAGCTTGCGAGAAATCCTGGGTGTGTACTCAGCCCGGGGCGAGGAACGCGGCTATTTCCGGACGCTGATGGGATTTCACGTTGTGACCTCCGTCGGGATACTGCTGGCGGCCGGGTGGGGTGCGGTGATCTGCTGGCGACGCCATGTTTTTTGGCCGATATTGCTGTTTGTCAGCGTCCTCATCCCAACGCTTTATCTTTATTCAAAGAGCCTCGGCACGCCAAAATATTTCTATTATCTCACACCGTTTCTCGCCCTCCTGGCTGCGACTGGGGTCAGAAACATCGTAACGGACCGCCGTCGGTTGCTGGGCGGAGCCGTCTTGATTGTGGCAGCAGCCGAATGGGTCACGGGACTGCGTACAGCCCGCACGGAAGTCCGCCGGTTTACTCCAGAGCCGACGTGGACAACAAGTGCACCGATCAACATCGGTTCAAAACGCATAGTCTGGGTCGTGGGACCGGGTGAAATATTGGGAAATGCCGATGGCCTCGAGCTTAGGACCGGCCTGGCGTTCGCAGGGCTCGTCTGGCATCGGGAGAAGGAAAGGGCTCTAGGCCAGATTGCAGCCCTCCACCAGGCGATCGACAGGCACCCAAGGATTGCCCTGCTTACAGCAACCTACGCGAGTTATCAGTGTGCCGCGGGTTACCTTCGGCAGTGCGGATTTGAGTGTCTCACCAAACGCGCCGATGATCGCGATCCGGCCAGCCATTTGGACCGGTGGACCGATGGCGATCGCGAATGCTGGCTGGCCTGGATCAACGAGGGAACGGCCGCTCCTTCGATCTTCGCCGATTACGCCCAGAGGTACGCCGGCTTTCCCACCTATTTCTTCAATGACCTTGGGAAACCCTATGCTGATCTCCTCCTGAAGGGCCCTTTCCGAGTGGAAGCCAAGAATCAACGCACCGACGGCTTTTTCACGCTCTATCGGTTGGGAGACTGACGGACTGGTGCCTGTCACCGCAAACTGCGCGATTGCCTAGGGGGCCTGGTTTTCACAAGTTGGACCCCCATGACCGAAACAGGCAACGGCTCCGCAACCCAGCCGCCCAGCGACTTCATCCGCGACATCGTCGCAGGCCACGTCGCGGAGAAACGTTATCCGAAGATTGTGACGCGGTTTCCGCCTGAGCCGAACGGGTACCTGCACATCGGCCACGCTAAGTCGATCTGCCTTAATTTTGGCATCGCGCGTGAAAACGGCGGCCGGTGCAACCTGCGGATGGACGACACGAACCCGGCCAAGGAAGAGGTCGAGTACGTCGATTCTATCATGGCCGATGTCAATTGGTTGATCGAAGGCTGGGGGGACAATGTTCTCGGCCTCAAGCCAAAGGGCACGGCCGCCGGGGAACAGTCCGTGAATGGCAAGCCGGATTTCCATATGGACCCGGCGCCCCAGCCATTTCAGGTTCCAGTGGAGCCGTTCTATGCAAGCGACTATTTTCCACAGATTTGCGAGTATGCAGTGGCCCTCATAAGGAAGGGCAAGGCTTATGTCTGCGACCTGACCCCTGAGGAAACCGAGCAGTACCGGGGCTCGCCCGACAAGCCCGGGAGGGACAGCCCCTACCGCAGCCGCTCCGTGGAGGAGAATCTTGGCCTGTTCGGACGGATGAAGGCCGGCGAATACCCCGATGCGGCAAGGACACTCAGGGCGAAGATCGACATGGCTTCCCCCAACATCTGGCTGCGCGATCCCGTGCTTTACCGGATCCGGCATGCCTCCCACCATCATACGGGCGATGCCTGGTGCATCTACCCGATGTACGACTTCGCCCACTGCCTGAGCGATTACATCGAAGGGATCACGCATAGCATCTGCACGCTTGAGTTCGAGGTGCACAGGCCGCTCTACGACTGGATCCTCGAGAGCCTGGAGCTGCCACGCCCCCTGCCCCACCAGTACGAATTCGCAAAGCTGATTCCGACCTACATGGTCGTGTCCAAGCGGAAGCTGATCCAGCTCGTCAACGATCGTTGCGTCTCCGGCTGGGACGATCCCCGCATGCCGACGATTTCCGGGTTACGGAGGCGCGGGGTGCCGGCGAGCGCCCTCAGGCGCTTCGTCACGGGCGTCGGAGTGACCAAGTACGATTCGCTGACGGACATCGCCGTATTCGAGCATGCGATCCGCGATGAGTTGAACGCCTCTGCGCTGCGCCGGTTCGGGGTTCTTCGGCCGATCAAGTTGACCCTCGCCAATATAGCCCCCGGCGAGGCGATCGAATGCGACGCGACCAACAATCCGCAGGACGAGAATCCGACCACGCGCAAGCTGGCGCTGACGCGCGAGATATACATTGAAAGCGACGATTTTTCCGAGACTCCTCCGCCTAAGTACTTCCGGCTGAAGCCGGGCGGCGAAGTGCGGCTCAAGTACGCCTGCATCGTCACCTGCCGGGAGGTCGTCAAGGACGCGGCGGGCAAGGTCGTGGAGGTGCGCTGCACGGCCGACCTCGACACCCGATCAGGAGGGCCCAAGGCCGACAGGAAGGTCAAGGGCACGATCCACTGGGTCAGCGCCGAGCGGGCAATCGATGCGGAGGTCAGGATCTACGACCGGCTCTTCACCGAGGCGGAGCCGGACGCCGGAGGCGAATTCAAGAAGACCGTGAATCCCCGATCGCTCGAGATCGTCCCGGCCAAGCTCGAGCCCGCCCTGGCCCTCGCCGAGCCGAATGAGCGTTACCAGTTCGAGAGGCTGGGTTATTTCGCCCTCGACCCGATGGATTCGAAGCCGGGAAGGCTCGTCTTCAACCGAACGATCGCCCTGCGCGACACCTGGGCGAAGGGCTGACGGTCAGAATGCGGCGTTCCCCGGGGTCCGGGCGAACGGAATCACGTCCCGGATGTTCGAAACTCCCGTGACAAACATCAGCATCCGTTCGAAGCCCAGTCCGAAGCCGGCGTGCGGGACGGTTCCCCACCTGCGCAGGTCGAGGTACCAGCCGTAATCCTTCGGATCGAGCCCGTGCCGCCGCATGCTGGCCTCGAGGACATCGAGGCGCTCCTCGCGCTGGCTCCCGCCCACGATCTCCCCGATACCCGGCACCAGAACGTCCATCGCAGTGACCGTCTTGCCATCGTCGTTGAGGCGCATGTAGAAGGGCTTTATCTCCTTCGGGTAGTTGTAAACGGTGACCGGGCACTTGAACACGACCTCGGTCAGGTAGCGCTCGTGCTCCGACTGGAGATTCGTCCCGTAGGCGACCGGGTACTCGAATGTCTTGCCGCTCTCGGCGAGCAGCTTCACGGCCTCGGTATAGCTCACTCGCTGGAAGGGCCGCTCGAGGACGAAGTCGAGCCGGGAGAGGAGCTCCTTGTCGACAAACTTGGCGAACAGCTCGAGATCCTCCGCTCCGTTCGTCCGGGCCTCCCGGATCAGCGCCTTGACGAATTCCTCCGCAAGATCCATATCGCCAGCCAGATCGCAGAACGCCATCTCCGGCTCGATCATCCAGAACTCGCTCGCGTGCCGCGACGTGTTCGAATTTTCCGCGCGGAAAGTGGGCCCGAACGTGTAGACCTTCGAAAGCGCGCAGGCAAACGCCTCGGCCTCCAGTTGCCCGCTCACGGTCAGGTAGGTGGGCCGGGCAAAGAAATCCTGGGAGTAATCGACCTTGCCGTCGGGCCTCTTCGGTGGGGCCAGCGGATCCAGGGTCGTCACGCGGAACAGCTCCCCCGCCCCTTCGCAATCGCTGCCGGTGACTATCGGCGCGTGCACGTAGGCAAATCCCCGCTCGTTGAAGAATTTGTGGACTGCGAAAGCCAGCCGGCTTCTCGTGCGAAAGATCGCGCCGAACAGGTTCGAGCGCGGGCGCAGGTGGGCGATCTCGCGCAGGAATTCCGGGGTGTGTCCCTTTTTCTGCAGCGGATAGACGGCATCCGACGGACCGACCACAGTCAGTTCCTCGGCGCCGAGCTCCCATTTCTGGCCCTGGCCCTGGGAAGCCACCAGTTTCCCGCGGATCGCCACGGAGGCCCCGGTAATGAGGTGCTGCACCTCGGCGTAGTTGGCCAGGCTCGCCGGAGCGATCACCTGCAGGTTGCGCAGGCACGAGCCGTCGTTGATGTCCAAGAACGAGAATGTCTTGGCGTCGCGGCGTGTTCGCACCCAACCCTGGATCAGGACGGATTCCTGCGGAGCCGTGCTGGACAGGGCATCCCGGACCGAAATCGATTTTTGCATGAGCCCATGCAATGCCTCCAGGGCGCGACTGAAAAGAGAATTTCTGCCCTGCTAGCCCATCGCGGCCAGGAACCGCTCGATGCGGCCGATGACGCGCTCCTTGCCGAGGATGCGGAATATCCCGGTAAGGCTCGGCCCCACGTTTGTCCCGGACACGGCCAGCCGCGCGACAGACTGATAGTCGCCAAACCCGAGGCCGTTCTTCGCCGCGAGCGCCTTGATGGCGTCCTCGATGGCGCTGTCGCTTGAGAAATCGCCCTCCTTGAGGACGCCCGCAAGCTCGGCCAGGCGGGCCTTCGCGTCGCCCTTGCCAAGCACCTTCTCCCGCACCTTGGAATCCACGGGGAAATCCTCCGTGAAGAAATACTGCGTGTAGGCGGGCAATTCCTCCAATCCCTTGATCTTGGGCTGGCTGAGCAGCATCACCTCCCGGAAATACGCCGGATCCGCGGCAAGGGCGGCGGCGCAGGCCTGGCGCCCGAGGTATTCCTTCGCCATCGAAACAAACCTGTCTGCGGGAAGCGCCAGGACATAGAGCATGTTCATGTGCGCGAGCTTCTTGTCGTCGAACCGCGCGTTGCTCTGGTTGACTCCGGGCAGGTCGAACAGGCGCACGATCTCCTCGATCGGCATCTTCTCTCGGTCGTCGCCCGGATTCCAACCGAGAAGGCAGAGGAAATTGACGAGCGCCTCGGGCAGGTACCCGCGGGCGCGGTATTCCTCGATCAACGCCCCCTTGTCCCTCTTGGACATCTTTCCCGGGCCGCTTTGCTTCAGGATCAGGGGTATGTGGGCGTAGACCGGAACGGGCGCCCCGAACGCCTTGAACAGCTCGACGTGCTTGCTCGTGTTGGAAAGGTGATCCTCCCCCCGGATCACGTGTGTGATTCCCATCGTCATGTCGTCGACGACGTTCACGAAATGGAAGACCGGATTGCCATCCGAGCGGAAGATCACGAAATCCTCGTCCTCGGTACGCTCCACCCGGCCCCGGATCCTGTCCTCGATTATCGCCGGGGCGTTCTTCACCTTGACGACGGTCTTCTTGCGATGCTCGTCAAAGACCTCCAATCGCTCGCCCTCCAGCTTGAAATAGACGGCCCCGTCCTTCTCATACGTCCGGCCGCCAGCCCGGAGTTTTTCAAGATGTTCCCGGTAGATCCCTGAGCGTTCGCTCTGGAGATAGGGGCCGTGCGGCCCGCCCGCCTTCGGGCCCTCGTCCCAGCCAAGCCCGAGCCAGTTCAGGCTGTCATAGATCAGGTTCAGAAACTCATCGCTGTTTCGCGCCCTGTCGGTGTCCTCGATCCGCAGCACGAAGACGCCGCCGGTGTGCCGGGCGTAAAGCCAGTTGAAAAGCGCGGTTCTGGCGCTTCCTATGTGGAAGAATCCCGTCGGACTCGGGGCGAAACGAACGCGTACCTGGGACATGGGCCGAACTACATCGTTTTCGGTCCTTTCTGTCAAAGGCTCCCGCCCGATGGGATTGCCAATCCGTGGCCAACGCAAAAATCCCGCAGATCCATCGGAAGCGGCGCCGCGAACACATGAGGCAGTCCGGCCGGACGCAGGTCGATCTCCGCACAGTGGAGGGCCTGGCGGGAGAGGAGAAGCCGCGCGGCAAGCGCCGGTGTCCAGCCGCCGTCGATAAACTCCAGAAACAGGCGCGAGTCCGGCCCGTAGATCTTGTCCCCGACCACCGGGAACCCGAGCCAGTGGGCGTGGACCCTGATCTGGTGCTTGCGTCCGGTTTTAGTGACGACACGGGCAAGGGTGAACCCGCCGCCCCTCGACAGCGGCGTAAACACGGTCGTTGCCGGCTGTCCGTCCGGCAGGACCGCCGACTTCACAAAAACAGGGCTCCCCGAATCATCCCCGATAGGTTGGTCGACGTCTGCCTCCGCAGCCAATTCTCCTGTCAGAATGGCGAGATAGGCCTTGCCGATCCGGCGCTCGCTCATCGCGCGCTGCAGCCGGCTCGCCATCGAGGGATCCTTTGCCAGAACAACGACTCCGCTCGTTTCCCGGTCGAGCCGGAAAACGAGGTGCATGACGTCCCTGCCTGTGTATTCACGGGCCGCTCCGACGAGGCTCGACCAGGGACCGGCCTTCGAGGGATGGCAGACGACATCGCCGGGCTTGTTCAGGACGAGAAGCCGCTCGTCCTCGTGCACGATCCAGCCGGGAATCTCCCCGGGCTCGATCATCCGCACGGGGCCCTGCTTCAGGCGCCTCGGCCAGGCACACGCGCGCCGCGGAGAGAATTGCCCGGGCTCGGGCGGCGGCGTGGGCGCTTGCGTCATGGGTTTTGAAAAATTCCTGGCTGGCCGGCGGCCGGATTGCTCTTAAGGCACTCTTCTAATTGGGCTGCGTTGCCGCGGCCGCGTCGAAAGCGGCCGATTGCGGCAAGTGTGGCTCAATTTAAGCTCCTTAAGTTTTAATCAAAATGACCGACGAGATAGGTTGCAAATGTATAGGTCCGGGTGTTATTTCCCGACGTGTTCGATGAACGGTTTTCCTTTCTCGGAAGAGCCGCCAGTGACGATGATCGCGGAGAGTTTTTCGAGCGCATCGCCTGGCACGGGAATACGGGGAACGACGACTTTTCCCGATTCGGCAATGCGCCGGATCAGACAACCCAAAACAATCGCAGCATCATGAACAGACAAAACAACCAGGAATTGATTGTGTCCGGCATTCACCTCGAACTGACTCCGTCCCTCAAGTACTTCGTTCGTGAGAAAGCCGACCGCCTGTTCCGTCACGAGGAGCGAATCGTGAGGTTGCGCGTTGAATTGTTATACGATGCAAAGACCGACGTTTCAGCCCGCTTCAAGGCCAAGGGCCACATCGCGATCCACGGACCGGACATGAATGCGATCGTCGCCGCCGACGAGTGCCACAAGGCGATAAGCCTGCTCGTGGACAAGCTCGATCGGATGCTCCGCCGCAGATCGCGCTATTTCAAGGTGAGGCGCAAGGACACCCACCCGGTCGAGTTTGACGCGGCGCTGCCGAAAGCCATATCAGCCTGAGGCTGTGCGCATTGGGCGGAGCAAAACCACCGGCGCCCAGGCCCACGCATTGCGGAGATCCCAGCCTGCCGGTCCTGAGCCGGCAGGTTTTTCCTTTCTCGCTTGCACTTGCCGGCCATTCCCTGCTTTTTCTCGCCTTCTTTCACGCACCCATAGCTCAATTGGATAGAGCATCTGACTACGGATCAGAAGGTTTGGGGTTCGACTCCCTATGGGTGCGCCAATTTCCACCCCCGCCAGTGTCGGTTGGTGTCGGTTTTTTCCGGAAAATCGAGCTTTCGCTCATTGAGCTTGGTTTTTTTGAGTCGAACCCCGGCATCTGACTGCGCCTGCAGACCGGCACCGACGAAAATGCCTACAAGAATGTCGAGGCAGCCAAGGCCGCAGGCTTGGATACCCACGCGTGGGTGCGCGACCGGGCGGAGCAGTTCAGTCAGTTGGTGAAGGACCTCAATATCGACTGTGACCGGTTCTTTCGGACGACCGACCCGGCGCACACAAGGGCCGTGCATCTCTTCTGGCGATCGTTGAAACCGGGAGACATCTACAAGAAGCCGTACCGGGGTACTCTACTGTTCCGGCTGCGAGGACTTCCTTTTCGAGAAGGATCTGGTTGGAGGAGAATGCCCCGAACACGGGAAGGCGCCGGTGTTTGTTGCGGAAACCAACTACTTCTTCCGGCTTTCAGCATACCAGGAGCGAATTGAGGAATGGCTCGCAAGCGGGCGCGTCTGTATCCGCCCCGAAAAGCGTCGGGTCGAAATCCTGCGTTTTGTCCGATCCGGCCTGCAGGACATCAGCATTTCTCGGCTCGCGTCGCGATCCGGGGGATGGGGTGTACCAGTACCGGACGACGACTTGCAGGTTGTCTACGTCTGGATCGACGCCTTGGTCAACTATCTGGCTGGCCTCGGCTACGGCTCGGGCGATCAGTGGCGCGAGTGGTGGAACCCCGAAACCCGGAAGATTCACGTCATAGGCAAGAATGTTTGGAAGTTCCATGCAATCTACTGGCCCGCGTTGCTGCTTTCGGCCGGACTGCCTCTGCCGGACGAACTGGTGATCCATGGTTTTTTGACCGCCAACGGGCGAAAGATAGGAAAGTCCGCTGGGAACGCGGTTGTACCGGAGGGCTTCATCCGAAAATACGGAACGGACGCCGTGCGCTATTTTCTTCTGCGTGCGGAGCCGCCATTCGATGACGCGGACTTTTCCGAGGCGCGTTCTGCATCCGTTTACGAAGCCGACCTGGCAAACGGCCTGGGCAACCTTGTGAGCAGGCTTCTGACGTTGGCCGCCAGAAGCGGCTTGAGTGAGCTTGGGCAAGAGGAAGCCAAAGTCACCGATGCCGCCCTCTCGCGCTTCGCGTCTGAGCGGCATCACGACGAGGCGCTGGCCTCCATATGGCAGCGGATCGATGCCCTGAATCGCGACCTTGAACTGGCAAAGCCATGGGACGTACTGAAGTCGGGCGGAGCGGAGGTCGTAAGACCGCAGGTCGCCAATTGGCTACGAAGCGTTGTCGGGATAGCGCTGTGTCTGGAGTCATTCCTACCGGAAACGTCGGTCAGGATCCTGAACCATGTAAGGGAACGGCCATTAAAGAGTTGTTTGCCCCTATTTCCGCGATCGCCGGTCCTGTTACGGCCTTAGAACATTCAAGAACGCGGACGGACCATAAGGCGGCCCATGCACCAGTTTGCCTGTAACGGTGCGGATTGCCTGAAACTCACCCGTTTGTCGGGTTTGGCGTCGCCGCCATCAACCCGGCAATGCGTTCAGCCTCACAATTGGTTCGGATAAATCCGACGTTATGTAAAGTGATGCCCTTGACGTGATGCGCAAACAATCCGCGCGCCGGAATGGTTTTCCGCAAGCTGCCGATTTCCGGCCAGCGGTTGGGTAACGCAGCTTCCAACCAAAATGAGCCCAAAGCATGGGTGACTGTCGCCATATGAAGAAGGCGCGTTCGACTTGACACTGAGTGCCGTTTTGAGCAGTTTTGAGCATGGCAAATTCGACCGTCCTTTTCCGCGCACGCGTGGCCAAGACACATCTCAAGGGGGCCGAGAAAATATTGGCCCGGCTTGGTCTGAAGCCGGGAGAAGCATTCAGCATGCTCCTGGCGCAGATCGAGCTGCGCGAGGGCCTGCCGTTCGCCGTTACGGTCAAACCGCCGCAGGTGCTCTCGGCTGAGGAACAGGGAGCAGCTTGGACGGAGGCGCTGGGTGAATACTGACCCGCGGCCGGGCGACGTGTGGTTTGCCGAACTCGGAATGGCGGAGAAGAGCCGCCCGGTGCTTGTGCTGGCCTATCCCAAGGAATCCGACGCGCGTGCGCTAGTCGTTGTTGCGCCGCTTACCTCGCAGATTCGAGGACAGCGTGGTGAGGTGGATTTGGGTAGACCACGTTGGCTTCCGAAGCCTTCGGCGGTGAACGTTCAGGGACTGGCCAGCTTCGATCGGCATTATCTCGCCCGAAAACTCGGCACTCTGACAGTAGAGCAATACGAGGCCGTCAAGACGGCGATAAGAGATCTACTCTCCCTTTAGTCGCCGGCATTGCGAAGATTTTCCCGCGAGACCTGCGCCGGCTGGAAGTCCTGTTGGCCGGGGCAAAGGAGCGGGACGCCCTACCCTCCCGCAAGGCCAATCTGTACGGCTCTTTCCCCGTTGCCTCACAATAAATGTTACCGGTCGCCGTGGTTCAATTTACGAAACGCCCAGCAGATCGAATACTCGTCCAAATGCCCTCGGAACACCGCTCCTTGATTACGGTCGCACTCGTCTGGGCCGAGCCAAAGGTTGCCCAATGATTCCCCGACATGTTTCTTTCACGCTGATTTCATTGCTCGGAATCGCAACGATTCCGTCTTTCGCGGACGAAGCGCCTGCTGCCGAAGACCGGGAGGTTGGCAATCTGACTGCGTTCGTGCGCGTTTACGGCTACGTTCGTTTCTTTTACCTGGACAAGGCGATCGAGGTCGTCGAGTCATCGACCTCGCCCGACGGTCGAATCGCAAGGCAGTGACTGTCTCGCTCAAATCGAGTTTAACGACCTTTCTCGGAGGAATTCCCCGTTCAGGAATGCGAAAGAAATCTTTTCGTTCCCGAAGATCGCGGGCACGACCATCTGCGCCGATGAACTCTGGCGAATCAGCGTGCGGCCGTCCCTGTGGACCGCTACCCGAGTATCCCCTCCTACGGACAATTGATCCTCTAAGCTATTTGTCCGTGGCAATTGTGCTGAGCGTTACCTCTCTACTGGCTTGTTGGCTCCCTGCCCGTCGGGCCACGCGGATCGACCCAATGGACGCTATGCGCGCCGAATGATTGTGACCGTCCGTAAGCGAATCGACGATGATGAGTCCACCCACATCAATGGTGGCTCAGAATGGAGAGAAGAAAGACCACTTGCAGAAGTGCTGCATGGGGTTACATGAGCAAACGATCAGTCAGTACCGCGTGGTTCTTCGCCGTGACGAGGCAGTAGAACTTATCGCGGAATTCCTTGGACCGAGAAAAACCGTCGATCGGAGCTTCAGGCCGCCGCCGTGGTCAGGCCGCGGCCGTTGATCTTGAGGCCATAAACATGGCTGCCGACCTTTTCGGCGGGCAGCGAGATGTTCAGGCCGTTGGCATCGCGCGTGAAAGAAAGGGGCTCGCCGGCGCCGATGATCTCGACCCGCTCGACATTGCCGGTGCCGGTCGCCGCGCCGTCGGCGAGTGACTTGATGACCAGCTTTCCGTCCGCCGGCCAGTCCATCACGAATGCGAACAGGGAGTCGCCCTTCTGCATGAAGCGGAAATCCTTCGCCGTGAAAGTGGGCGCGGGGCCGCTGGCGCGCCGACCGATGCCGTTGCCGGCCGCAGGGGCCGTGGATCCTTCGCCAAACACCCGCCACGGGCGCGTGGCGTAGATTCCCGAGTTGTTCCGGTCCATCCAGGCGGTGAAGTCGGCGATGATCGCCAGCTCGTCCGCATCGGGCTCGCCGTGACCGGGCAGCGGGATGTTGAGCATGAGGTTGCCGTTCTTGCTCACGTTGTCCACGAGCATCCGGGCAATGTCCCGCGCGTCCTTGTAATCGTGCTGGTTGAAGTGGCTGATTTTGTAATGCCAGGAGCCGATACAGGTGTCCGTCTGCCACGGCTCGGGCCGGATGGCGCTGGCGCCGCCCTTTTCGATGTCCATGACGAGCGCGCGGCTCTGGACGGGGTCGAGGTCCTTGCCCGTCAGCACGACTTCGAGCCGGCCGTTGTCGCGCTGCAGGCCGTGGTTGTAGAAATAGGCCGCGATGCGGAGGCCAATGTCGGAGGTGGGGTAGTGAGGGAGGACGGAGTCGTCGAAATAGAGCAGGTCCGGGCTATGCTTGTTGATGAGGTCGATCGTGCGGTTGAAGAACTTCTCGCTGAAAGCCTTCGCCACCGGTGGATCGCCGGCGAGGTTCCACTTGTATTGGCCCATGAGGTGGTATTGCGCGTAGAAATCCTGCGGATCGAGACCCTCCCACCACAGACCCTTGCCGTCTGCCTTCGTCATCCGGCCGTCGTAGGGCACGCCGGCCATGGGGCCGGTGGTGTCGGCGAGCTGAGCCTCCTGATACCAGCTCCAAGCGCGGTCCCCGTGGCTGGATATCGCGAACTTCAGCCCGGCCGCACGAACAGCCTTCTCCCAGCCGCCCACGAGGCTGCGCCTGGGGCCGATCGCGACGGAGTTCCACGGCTGGTAGGTCGAGTCAAACATGTCGAAATTGTCATGGTGGTTGGCCATGCACATGAAATACTTCGCCCCGGCGCGCTTGTAGAGGCCGATGAGGTGCTCGGGGTCCCAACGCTCGGCCTTGAACAAGTTGCAGATATCCTTGAACCCGAACTTCGACGGATGGCCGTATTTGGCGACGTGAAACTTGTGGACCGCATGCGTCTCAATATACATGTTCTTCGCATACCAGTCGCCCTGCTCCGGCACGCATTGCGGCCCCCAATGCGCCCACATGCCGAACTTGGCATCCCGGAACCAGTCGGGCGCGGACTTGTAATTTTGGAGCGATTCAAAGTTGGGCTGAAACGGGCCGTCCATCACGCCCCAGCCCGGCGGCGGAGCAATGGGCGCCGGCGCCGGGGGCAGCGGGCCGGAGGGGACCGCCGGCACCGGGACCGCAGGGGCGGCGGCCGCGGCGCGGAGACCGGCCGGCACCAGGCGGGCGGCGGCCACGGCGCCCGCGGCAAGCGCGGAGTTCTTGAGGAAGTCACGACGGGAGACAGGATGAATTCTCATTTCGTGTTATGGCTGATTGGGGAAAATCAACTGCGGGGCATCCGGGCGGAGGGGCCGGTCGCATCCGAACGCAAGGCCGATTCGGCCCGGGAGACAAGAGAAAGAGCGGGAAGGACCTGCCCCGAATACCAATCAATAGCCACTTTCTCATCCTTGTTCTTGGCTTGTCGCAAGGCTCCACGTGGACCGGGCCCGCGAGCTACTCCTTCTTGCGGTTGTAGGCCAGGGTGTACGTCGATGATCGAATGGTTGCGCTGCTCAGCGTGGCCGATTTCCAGTGCGGATGAGCACCAAGTGCCTGACCCTGTGGTTCAACCCTGCGCACTTGATCCGGGTTGAGTTCTCGGGCAATACCCTAGGTTGAAATGTCCTTTGGCTTCAACCGAAACAGGGCCATTGTCTACCTTCTGGGGGGCTTGGGAAATCAGCTGTTTCAATATGGCTACGGCCAGTGCCTCCGCAGCCATGGCTATGATGTCCGGTACAACAGTTATTTCCTGCAGGGATTCAATGGGAAGGATCCCCTCAGGCGTTACGGCCTGGGTGCATTTCCCATCAATCCGATTTCCTATGGGCCGTGGAGCGTCCGCCTGAGGCGGCTTTGCGGGTGGCGGCTATTCCGCGATCAGCCGCTCCACAGCGTGCATCCGCTGCCAAAGGGGCCCATCCTGGCGGTTGGCTACTGGCAGCATCCCCGGTATGCCGCCGGCATTCGCGATGAGGTGCGCCTGCGCCTGCCGGCCGTTGAAGACAGGGCGCGTGGCTGCATCGCCCTGGGCATCCGGCGCGGCGACTACGTCCGCGATCCGAGCGTCACCTCTTCGTTTGGTGTATTGGATTTGGACTATTATCGCCGGGCGCTCGAAGCCGTCCCGAATAAACCGGTGGTAATATTCACCGACGACCCGGCGTGGGCGCAGACCGTCTTCATCCCTGAAATGGGCCTGCACGGCCGGGCCACCCTGGCTCCGGAGGCGGATGACTGGCAGACCCTTGCTTTCATGCAGCAGGCCGACCACTTCGTCATTGCCAACAGCTCATTCCATTGGTGGGGAGCCTTCCTGAGCGGTCGCACCAGCGTCATCGCACCCAAGGCCTGGAGCCGAGAACAATCCGAGCGCTGCCCGATCCTGCCCGAATCCTGGAGCGTTCGGTGATCCCGGCGGCTGCCGGAGAAACATGGCGCAGACCGGCGAGCGTGCTCGACAGGGCGGCCAGGAAAGGCAGCTTCGGAGACAGCCGAATCACGCGGGGCGCCTACTTCGCCTTGGCCACCTCGACGGCATAGACTCCGATCGGTCCGCGAAAATTGGAGCGAAAGACGAGCCACTTGCCGTCGGGCGTGAACATGCCGTTTGGCTCGAGCGAGTAGTCGTGCTTTGAGAAGTTGACCAGGCGCTCGGCCGTGAACCTGCCGACCTGGATCATGTGCTCCTGGTCGGGCGTCTCATCGGGCATGTCCTTTACCAGAGAGGGATGGAAGAGGAACATCCACTTGGCGTCCTGCGCCTGGGCGTAATGGATCACCGGGTCCGAGCCGTCGCCAGAGAAAAGCGTGCCATCCGGCGATGTGTTGTAGTGCACCGACCAGTGGTTGGGCGGCAGGTGGTACCAGAGGCGCCCGCCCGTCGCCACGTTGTATCCGCCCACCCAGAAGTCCTCCGAAAGGGGGGTCTGCAGGTCGTACCAGACCCACTGCCCGTCGTTGCTCCAGTATTCATGGACGGCAATCTCCATCTTCATCGTGCGCTGATGAACCAGCATGGGCTGGGAGCGCCCGTCCGTGCGGATGAGCCAGACCCGGTCGATCTTCCACTGGCGGCCCTCGTGGGCGTAGATGAGCAGCGTGGGATCGGTCGGCGAGAACTGCTGGTGGTCGATCCAGTCGGTTCCGCTCACCAGGTTCGTGATCACGCCGGTCTGGAGGTTGATCGTGTACAAGGTGGTAGGAATATGCTCGGCGAGCCGGCGGTCCATCATCTCGTGCTTGGCCACCTGGCTCGGAATGTCTCCCTGCTGAATGCCGCCGGGCAGGATCGTGGGCTGGGCGGGCGCGGTCTTGGCGCGGGCCTCCCTCACGCCTCCACCTTCGGTGATGGTGCCGACGGCCAGGGTCTCGTCGCAATTGACGGCGACGATGTCTCCGTGCTCGGGCACCTTGACCAGCATCCGCGACTCCTTTGTGGCAGGATCAAGGGAATAAAGGGCGCCCTCCTTTGTGTAAAAGATCGCGCCGGTCTTCCGGCCCGTGTGGAGGATGCGGGCGCCGTGGCCCTGGTAGACGTGCTCGATCTCGCCCGTGGCCAAGGTGACCAGGTCGATGTTTCCCGCC
>CAVVGS010000009.1:0-11394 GCA_963747795.1 uncultured Verrucomicrobiae bacterium | reverse complement strand
TCCTCACTCCATACGAGTGGCGGCTGCGGCGTGCCCGCGAGGTGGACAAGGATGTCGCTTTCTATGCCGGGAAGCCGCTTGAATCCACTGAGGAAGAGGGGGCCAGGCTGATCGAGGCGCTCGCCGCGGACGTCCCGCTTGAGACCAACGTGAACCTTCCCAATCGCGGCCAGGCGCCGGATCTTCCAAGGGGGCACATCGTCGAGACCTATGCGCGGTTCCGACGCGACCGCGTCTCGCCACTCTCCGCGTCACCGCTGCCGCCCGGCGCGTCCGCGCTGGTCCGGCGTGTGATCGACGTGCAGCAACTGACCCTGCAAGCCGCTCTCGGGCGCAATGTCGATGTGGCCTTCCAGGCGCTGCTGCTCGATCCCCTGGTGCACCTGCCCGTCGATGAATCGTGGACGATGTTCAAGGCCATGCTTCGCCACATGAAGGCCTATCTTCCGGGGTGGCGCCTGCCGGCCTCGGACGAGTAGGCGGAACCCGAGGGCGCCCAACCAGTCGGCCAGGAGGGCGGCGCCCTCATATCTCATGCCGATCGGCCTTGGGGACCGTCAAATCCTTCAAATCAGGGCAACCTCACACATCGCCTGAAGACGGGGGCTTCCAGCATTCCCGGAGGGGACGCTAACGAATCGCCTGGACCGGGAACGCAAAGCGGTAGTGGCCGGCCTTCAAATCGCAGCGGGTCGTGTCGCCTTCGCCGGATTCCAGCTTTGCGCCGGGCCCCTGCACCTCCCGGCTCGGAACGGGGAGCGCGAGGTCGGCAGAAGCATTGGGCGGCACCGTCGCGTCGTAGACCATCCAGTCGCCCTCCGTCCGCCAGTAGGACGCTATCAGCCCGTAGGGCGAGTCGAACGTGGCCTTGAAAGAGGCAAGCTTCGTCGAAAACTGCGGCTTGAGGTGGAAGTGCTTGAAGCCCGGATGCTCCTCGTCTACGCCGATTCCTCCGGCGCCGGCGTAAAGCCACTTGCCGACCGATCCCAATGAATAATGGTTGAACGAGTTCATGGACGAGGCCTGGAACCCGCGTTCGGGCGTGTAGCCGTCCCAACGCTCCCAAATGGTTGTGGCTCCCTGCTTCACGGTGAAGAGCCACGAGGGGTAGGTGTCGGTCAGCAGCAGTTGGTAGGCAAGGTCCGAGCGGCCCAACGCGGTCAGCGTCGGATTGAGAAACCCGACTCCGACGAAGCCCGTTGTCAGGTGACCCCTGGTAGTGACGTCGTCGACCAGATGCCGGGCGACGGCGTCGTGCAGCTTCTCCGGAATGAGACCGAAGGCCAGTGCGACGACGTAGGTGCTCTGCGTCCCCGCGACCATGCTCCCATCGTCATGGACATAGGCCTTTAGAAACGCGTCGTCGATGTCGTAAAAGAGCTTGCCGTACTTGGCGGCATCGCCGCCCTTGCCGAGAAGCGCCGCGGCCTTGGCGACAATCTGGGCCGAATGGGCGAAATAGGCTGTGTCCAGGACTGACGTCGTCGAGTTGGCGCCGCCGAACGCCCCTGGACCCCGGCCCGCGCCCGCCGCCTGCGCGCCGCCGCTCCGTCCCCGGGCGCCGGCTGCGGTTCCGACGGCGCCCAGCGGGGCTCCGCGCCCTGCAATGGGAGAGAGATTGTCTCCGACCCCGCCGGTTTCGATCAGCGTCGGATAGGTTCGCTGACAATAATCCACCCACCGGGCCATGTGATCGTAACCGGTTTCGAGAAATCCCCTGTCGCCGTACGTCGTGTACATGACCCAGGGAATGATCACGCCCGCATCGTTCCAAATGGCGTAACCCGGCCTGTCATTGTTCACCCGCGGCGATGTCTCGCAGAACGCGCCCGCACCCGGCCCGCTTGCAAGCTGGCCGTCGTCCACGTCGACCATCCACTTCGTGAAAAAGGCGGCGACATCGGCATTGTAGACGGCGGTTGGCGCAAAGACCTGCGCATCGCCCATCCAGCCCATGCGCTCATCCCGCTGCGGGCAATCCGTCGGAACCGAAAGGAAGTTCCCGCGCTGGCTCCAGCGGATATTGGAAATGAACCGGTTCAGCTCCCCATTGGACGTGACGATCGTTCCGGTATCGGGAGTATCGGAGCCAACGACGATGCCGCGGATGTCCTCCGCCGTCAGCTCGCCCGGATAGCCCGTGATCTGGGCGTACCGAAAACCGTGGAACGTGAAATGCGGTTCCAGCGTCTCGGGTCTTCCCGTGCCGGCGAGGATGAAGGAATCGAACGAGATCGCCTGGCGCAGATTCTCGTTGTAGACCGTCCCGTCGGCGTTGAGCACCTCGCCGTGCAGCACCTGGAGGGTCGTGCCAGCGGGGCCGGTGGCCGTTATGCGGATGTGGCCGACCATGTTCTGGCCGAAATCGACGACCCACAGGTCTCCCATCCGGGAGATCCTCTGCGGCGCCAGTTCCATAAGCTTGCGCACGGTGGGCCCAAGCTGCGGGTCCAGCTCGATGCCGTCATGCTTGTCGACCTCCGCGGGAGCCCAGGCGGAATCGTCGAAGAGCGGCGTATCCCAGCCGGCGGCCCTGCGGGCGTCGAGGACCTCGCCGAACTGCTGATCGGAGCCGACCACTTCGCCGGGACCGGCTTTCCATGTGCCGTCGGTGGCCACCGTGTCGGTGGAGCCGTCGGCGTAGCTGATCTCGAGTTGCGCGCTGAAATCGGGGCGTTCGCCGATTTTCGCGTATTGGGCAGGCCCCATCCATCCGAGGCGGCCCGCGAACCAGCCGTCGCCGAGGAGGGCGGCCAGGGTGTTCGTCCGACCCTCCTGCAGGAGCTCCGTGACGTCGTAGGTCTGGACCATGGCGCGCTTGAAATAATCGGTCCAACCCGGGGCGAGCTGATCCCCGCTGACCGGCTTCCCGTTGATGGACGCTTCGTAGACTCCCAAGGCGGTTGCGTACAAACGCGCCTTTTCCACCGGGCCCTTCACGGCGAAATTCCTGCGCAGGTAGCGCCCGGGGCCGATCGTGGGATCTGCGCTGCGGACCAGGCCCGCGGCATCGTACGGCCCGAGGACGGTCGCGGCGGACCAGGAGGAATCGTCGAAGTCGCGGGCAAACCAGCGGGCCTGGTCCGGAGGCATCCCGGACGGAGCCCCGCCGCGCGCGCCTGGAATGGGGAAATCGATGACGGCGGCCTTCCAGGAGCCGCCGGTGTTGAATTCGATGCGCCGCCCGTCTTCCAGGTCGATCACGCCATGTGCGGCTATGGCGTTTGGCCGGGCGGCGCCGTGGTACAATCGCACCGCCAGCGAGCCGATGGCGATGACGTTCCTGCCCGCAACCAACTGTTGGCCGAAGTCGGCGTGGAACGGCGCCGTGTGGGCGCTGGAGCCCTGCAGGGTGGGCCGGTCATTCACGTAGAGCGAAATCAAGCCGTCGGCGGCGGCATCGATGATCGCGCTTCGAATCCTCGCGTCCGCGGGCAGGCTCAACTCCAGGCGGACGCCGGCCCCCTGTGTGGCCTGCGACCCGCCGTTGATCCACATCGCATGCGCGAGCGGGGCCTGATCGATGTCGTAGCGGGGCAGATCGGCCGAGATCCACTTGCCCTTCCATTCCGCCGCGGTATCAAGAAGGCCCAATTCGATGTAAGCCGGTGCGCTCCAGGGGGTGGGATTGCCGTCCTTGTCCCAAACCCGCACCTCCCAGTGCACCCGGGCCCGCGAGGACAGGGCCTTCCCTCCCCAGGGCACAAGGACGGACTGGTCCGAGACAACCTTGCCCGAGTCCCACAGCTCCGCCTGATCGTCCGCGAGTCCGGACGCGGAGGAGGCCGCTCGGATCTGATAGGCTGTTTGAGCTTCGCCGGCGCGATCGGAGACGAGCTTCCACGAAAGGCGGGGTTGCGCGGCGCCTATTCCGACCGGATCGACAAGATGCTCGCAGGTGAGGGCCGTCACCCGCGCCGGGGAAACATTTCCGGAAGGAGCCGTGCAGCCCAGAAAACAGAGAGATCCCAAGGCGAGAAGGAGAAAGCGAGGCATCGGTGGTGGGGGGGGTGATGCCCAATCAAGCGTTGGCGCAGTCAAATGCAATCTGCGTTCTCGCCACCTCCCATTCACAAGCGGCCTGCCTTGCGCAAAGCCGCATTTGCCTATCTGATGGACTGCCCGAATCGACCCGCCGTCCGGACAACATTCTTGCTCACCCCCAATGAGGACCGTGATCCCATCCCGATCAATTCTTGCCGTGCCGTTCTTGGCTTTTGCAACCGGACTTGCGGCGGCGGGCCCTGGCGCCGCCGCCGATGCAGGTTCGCCTGCCCAGCCGCCTGTTTCCCAATCGAACACCGCCAAACCAAGCCGTTACGTGATCACCGATTACGGCGCCGTTGCCGACGCCGCCACGCTGCACACCGCAGCAATTCAAAAGGCCATTGACGCCGCCGCTGCGGCCGGCGGCGGAGTGGCGGAAATCCCCGAGGGCCGTTTCCTAAGCGGCTCGATCTTCCTCAAGAAGGGCGTCGAGCTCCGCCTCGACGAGGGCGCGGTGCTGCTGGGCTCGCAAAACATCGATGATTACCCGAAGGAGCAGACGCGCATTGAGGGGCACTTTCAAGCCTGGCGCATGGCGTTGGTCAATGCGCAGGGCATGGACCACGTGCGCATCGGCGGTTCGGGCCAGCTGAACGGAAATGGCGCGCCCTTTTGGGCGCAGTTTCGCGCGCGAATCCGGGCAGATCGCACCACGACTAACCTTGATGTCGAGCGCCCCCGCCTGGTTTTCATCGACCGCTGCGCAGACGTGCGCGTGGAGGGAATCTCGCTCCAGGATTCCGGGTTTTGGAACCTGCATCTGTACCATTGCAGCGATGTAGCCATCGCAGGCGTGCGCATCAACGCTCCCGTTCGGACGCAGGGCAATCCGATCGGCAGTCCCAGCACCGATGGCATTGACGTGGACAGTTGCCAGAACGTCACCATCCGCGGTTGCCACATCTCGGACGGCGACGACGACATCGCTCTCAAGGGCAGCAAGGGCCCGTTTGCCGCCGAGGACGCCGACAGCCCGCCGGATGAAAACATACTCATCGAGGACTGCGAGTTCGGCAACGGCAGCGGTGTCCTCACCTGCGGCAGCGAGGCGACGATTGTCCGCAACGTCACCGTGCGCCACTGCAAGCTGACGGGCCGCGGAAGCGTGCTGACGCTCAAGCTCCGGCAGGACACTCCGCAGCATTACACGGACATCACGATCGACGGCATCACGGCTGTCGGCGCCGGGCGCCTGCTCAACGTCTCGCCCTGGATGCAGTATTTCGACCTGCAGGGACAGCTCCCTCCCGCGCGGGTCGTCGACCGGATCGTCATCCGCAACGTCAAGGGCTCATTCAACCAGGTCGGCTCGCTGCGCGGAACGGCCGGAGACTCCATAGGCAAGATCTCGTTGGAAAATATCGATGTTACGGTGGCCAACCCGACCCTCAGCTTGGGGCCCGTCAAGGGCATCACGCTGAAAAACGTCGTCGTGAACGGTCGGCCCTACGAGCTGCCGCCCGAGCTGGGGCCCCTCGCGCTGCCGGGGGCGCGGCAAACCGCTTCGCCCGCAGGGGTGGCGCCTGGTCCGGCCACGGCTCCACAATAGCAAAGGTGGCGGTCGGTCCGACAAATTTGAGCCAAGGCCCGTCCCGGCGATGACCCGGCTCGGGCGGCGTCGACTGTACCAAAGGAATCGGAATCCCGAAAACGGAGGACTTGGCGAAATACGTCAGGAAATCTTACAGTTTCACCAAATGTCGCTTATCTATGAAACCTGGTAAGAAACGTATTATATTAGAGGTTAGATAATTACGACTCTTATGAAGAAGGGTGGACATGAGCTCGCTCCTTAGAAAGCTGGACCTGCCTTTGTTTCTCTTCGCGGCATGATTCAACGCCTTGGTCGGTACGCCGTGAACCCCGGCAGACCCCGCCTTCAGCTACGGCGCGGCCACTTTGGGTGACCCGCCGGGTCAGTCGTGTTGCGACCGCCCTTCGGGCGCCCCATCTTCGCCCCGCCTTCGGCGGGGCTCCGTCGCATTGTTAAAGTGGGGCGGCCAACGGGATTGCCTCGCTACCGCCCGGGGCTGCGCCCCAAACCCTGGTGGGTTTGCCGTTCCGCTTCGCTCCACGAACCCGCGACCCCAAGATCCACAATTTTAAGCGCTGACTATTAATCAACGGTTTGTGAAACTCAATTTACCGGCCGATTCACTCTGTATGAGCGAAATCCGTGTGGCACGATTGTGGCACGGTTTGGCAGAGCACCAAATCACAGCTGACGGCATTTCCAAGATAGACTATGAAGAATCCGAGCATTTTTGTGTGACCCGCGACTTTCTCAACGGTCGAGAACGGATTCTCTGGCATTTGCTCTTCGACAATCTGGATTAAGCGCAGGTTTTCCTCTCGTGCACGGGTGACCAAGGCTTGGCTGGTGGTCAGAGCTCATGCCTGTGCGAATTCTTGTTGCAACACAATGCAACACACATCAAGGTTTGCTTATGCAAAAGTCGATCACCACAAGCGTTCGCCTTCCGCGAGATCTGAAAAGAAAGATAGATCGCAAGGCTGTGTCGGCAGGTAGTGGACGAAACAGGGTTATCATTGAAGCCCTTGAGTCGTACCTAAGAGAGGATGGCCAAGCCGATTACGAGGCAGAGGCCCGGCGACAATCGCAGTTAGCGGCGAAGCTCGATCGTCCGGACTCAGCCTGGGACGAGATGATTGAGAGGGATCTTCCGGGTCGATGAGTTTGGCGCGAGGGGATGTAGTTGCAGCTGTTGTTCCGGGTGACTTTGGAAAGCCGCGTCCGGTCGTGATCGTACAGGCGAGACCTTACCTCGAATCCCACGCGTCCGTGACAGTCTGCCCCCTGACAACGCACCTGACAGGGCTGCGCATGTTCCGTATCATGGTCGCCCCAGACAAGAATAATGGCCTAAACGAACCGTCTGAAGTCATGGTAGATAAGGTAAGCTCGCTGCGCCGGGAACGGATTGCACAATCGATCGGCAGGTTGTCCGCGTCCGATATGCGGGCTATCGATAATTCGCTGCGGGCATGGCTCGCCTTGGGTTAGCTTCCGTGTCGACTGTGAAGCCCCACCTTGCGCTCCTCCGCGGAGTCAACGTCGGCGGCAACAAACAGGTGGGCATGTCGGATCTGCGAAAATGGATGGAAGCCCTCGGGTTTACCGGGGCCCAAACGCTTCTGCAAAGCGGCAATATTGTGTTTGCTGCTGAAGAAGAGAGCTGCTCCGATTTGGAGCGCCGTTTGGAGGTGGAAGCTAAGAAACAACTCGGCCTGACCAGCGACTTCCACGTTCGGACGCTGGCGGAATGGGAAGATCTTATTCTGTACAACCCATTTTGCGAACAGGCGCGGAGCGACCCGAGCCACCTCGTCGCTGTCGTGCTTAAGAATTCCGTGGCGCCGTCGCTCGTCCTGAAGCTCCAGGCGGCCATCAAGGGGAGGGAGGTTTTAAGAGTTAAGGGCCGCACAGCGTACGTTTACTACCCGGATGGCATCGGCACCTCTCGCCTTACTGCCGCGGTAATCGACCGCCACCTTCAGACTCGGGGCACGGCCCGGAACTGGAATACCGTACTCAAACTGGGTTCGTTCGCCCGAGGCGAATAGACCCTAAGCGGGGCGGCCAATGGGATTGGCTCGCTGCGCTCCGGGCGAGGCCCGCCTTCGCCTTCGGCGGGGCTCCGTCGCATTGCCAAATTGGGGCGGCCAACGGGACTCGAACCGCCCTTCGGCTCAAAAGCTAAGTCGCTAGAAAACGCGGACTTAGTTGAGGGTTAATTTCTTAGAACGAGAAACAAGATGTTCCAAACGGCAGAAAAGTGAAGGAGGAAACATGGTTTCTGGCAACCTTGTGGCAACCTGATGATGGCGTGTCCATGCATCCGATTGCGCCTCAACACGGCTAGGTTGAGGCAAGAATTACTAGGATTTCAACTAGGAGGTATTGACATCATTGCCCCCTCCTAGTCCCATTCCGGGTATGGACCTGGCGCACCTATTGACCCAGCCGGAAGGCAAGACGCTTGAATTCAAGCGCGACCTTTCTTCCCCCGAGAAGGTGCTCCGTGCCTTGATCGCTTTCGCCAACACCGCCGGCGGAATCCTTATCATCGGCGTCGAAGACGGCACAAAGAACGTCCTGGGTGTATCCGATCCCCTCAAGGAGGAAGAACGTCTGGCAAATCTCGTTAGCGACCGGATATTGCCCCGTCTAGTCCCGGCAATCGAGATTGTCACGTGGCGTTCGTTGCAAGTGATCGTCGTTGAAGTCTATCCCAGCCCCAATCAACCGCACTACCTCAAGAGTCTTGGGCTTGGAGCCGGCGCATTCGTTCGGGTCGGTTCCACCAATCGCTGCGCGGACGCGGCTCTCGTCGAAGAAATGCGGCGGATGGTCCGCAACGAGACATACGACGAGTCGCCATTGCCTCGGATCGACTCGGAGGCCGTCGACCTCCGAGTAGCCTCCGAGTTGTTCCGCAGCGTGCGTGCGCTCGACAGGGCCGGTCTGCAAGCTTTGCGCGCGCTCGTTCCGCACCAGCGTCGCCTGGTGCCGACAGTTGGCGGGCTGCTCCTCTTCGGCAAGTCACCACAGGATGAGTTTCCTGATGCATGGATTCAATGCGGCCGATTCGTGGGCTCTGAAAAGAGCCACCTTGCAGACTCCATCGAATGCAGGGGCGTCCTGCCCAACTCCTTGGTGTCTGCCTACGCATTCATCGAGAAGCATGCGATGCGCTCCACAAAAGTCGAAGGCTTGAAAAGCTCGGAGTCGTCAAACATTCCGCTGCGTGCCGCTCGCGAATTGCTGGTCAACGCTGTCGTGCATGCGGACTATTCGCAGCGAGGCGCCCCGATCCGTGTAGCGATCTTCGATGAGCGCATCGAGATCGAGAGCCCCGGCATGCTCCTGTCCGGGCTCACTGTGGCGGACATTCGGCATGGCGTGTCCAGACTGCGCAACCGCGTCATTGGCCGAGTCTTCAAAGAGCTGAGCTACATCGAGCAATGGGGAAGTGGAATTCAACGGGCTGCCTCGGACTGTCGTGAACTCGGGCTCCCGGAACCCCAATTCGAGGAATTCGCGTTTCGTTTCCGCGCCACCATTTCGCTTGTGAACGACCGGGCACCTCAAATGAGCCCGCCCCTGCTCGCCATCCGGAGTGCTTTGCTCGATCCCAAAGCGAAGGAAGGGCTGTCATCGCAGCAAATCGCCGATCAAATTGGCATCGCCACCCGCACCGTTCGCACCCACATGGCCAAGCTTGCCGGACAAGGCCTCGTCAGAGCCATCGGCAAAAATGCTCGGGACCCCGGGCGCAGATACCTCTGGATAAGCCGGTAAGGCGCGTCCGAAGGGGTCGTGCTCCAACGTCGTTCAGACCGCAATTGTTGAGCCAAATAACGGTTTGCACTTCAGGCGAATCGCAGCCGCCTTTGTGCGGATGAGCGAATACCAGTATTTTGAGTTTCAGGCAATCGATCGGCCGTTAAATGCCCGCGAGATGGCCGCCTTGCGCGCCCGTTCGACCCGCGCCCGGATCACGCCGACAAGTTTCGTCAACGAATACCACTGGGGTGATTTCAAGGGCGACCCGGACGCGTGGATGGCGAAGTATTTCGACGCCTTCCTTTACCTCACAAATTGGGGAATCCGGACCTTCAAACTCCGCCTGCCGTCACGGCTCATCTCTCCTGAGACCACGCGGCTCTACTGCGATGGGGAGATCTTCGCGGTACGCCGCAGCGGCGCCCATTGCGTACTTACTTACAATTTGGAAGAGGAGCCGGGTGGCGATTGGGCGGAGGGGGACGGCCAACTGGCGGCGCTTATCGCGGTCCGCGCCGAACTTACCCGTGGCGACCTCCGAGCGCTTTATCTCGGTTGGTTGCTGGGCGTTCAACAGGGCGCGTGCAGACCCGATGTACCGGAGCCGCCGATTCCTCCCGGCCTCGGCGGGCTCAGCGCTTCTCTCGACAGTCTGATCGAATTTCTGCACATCGACCGCGATTTGGCGGCGGTTGCCGCCGAGCGCAGCGCACCGTTGGCAGAGAAAACGCTGGAAGCTGTTGAAATCGCCGCATGGTTGGCCGCTCAGCCTGCCGGGCTCAAGGACGAATGGCTCGCACGGGTCGTATTGGGCGCTGATCAGGGATTGCCGGCCGAAGTACTGAACCGCTACCTCATGGAGCGAGCGCGGCCGGAAACGCCGGTTGGCGAGCCGACTTCGCCCCGGACGGCAGGCGATCTGGTCCATTTGGCCGAGGAAAGGAGCCGCACGCGCACGCAAATTGCGGCCGGGAAAGCCGCCAGGGCGAAGGCCAAGCGCGCAAGTGAAGCTGCTGCAGCCCGGGCCCAACACCTCGACTCAATCGCTGGGCACGAGCCGCAGCTCTGGCTCAAGGTCGCCGACCTCGTGACGACACGGCTGCCCAAGGAATACGATGAGGCGGTGCGCCTGATCTTCGATCTCCGTGACCTGGCGGCCCGGAGCGACCCTGCTGCATTTCAATCGCAACTTGATCGATTTCGTACTGCCCAAGCACGCAAACCAAGCCTGATCGCGCGCCTGAAGGATGCCGGACTGTGACCGGTGAGCACTCTCCCCTTATCGTTGACGAACGAGCATCCCCGCGTCGACCCGGCCCCAAGAATGAAGACCGTGCTCATGGGACGCCCACCAAGGCTGTGCGACTGCAGGATTTCATGGCTGGAGCTGGATGATATCGCTAGCGGTAGAATGGCCGCGGACGATAGCCTTCCTCCGGTGGTTCGGACATTCGAGATAGACGAACGACGTTTGCCGGCGGTCGCGCGTGCGACGGTCGACGTGAATGACGTTTCCGGGAGGTGGCACCTGCCGGAATTGTGATGGGTGCGTAGCGCTGGCCCGCATAGCGGTCGCTGACGTATTTCACGAACAGCAAGACCAGGACGTAGTCCTTGTATTGGGAGGCGTCCATGCCACCGCGCAGCTCGTCGCACGACGCCCATAGAGAGGAGTAAAGTTCGGATTTTTTGACAGCCATCAACGCCCAGCCTCAAGCCGGCGTCCGCCGGTTCGCGCTGGAGAGAAGAGTCCATCGGGCTGCCGATGCCGAGGCAAGGACAGGGTAAGCGAATTCATAACGCTGATGCGCGCAGACGTAAGAGGCCGAAACTTGATTCTCGAAAACGAAGTCACAGGCCAAAATGACGCGCCGAATCGCGCTAAAGAACAGCTCAGTCGTGGGCGTTTTTCTGTTTTTGGCCGACGGCAGTCGGCGACGCTCACCAAAGATAAACATCCATGAACTTTGGGCGATGTGTTGCCAGCGGGCGTTGCCAGTCGAGGCTCGAAATTTCGTAACCTCCTCGCTATCAAAATG
>CAVVGS010000008.1:0-13061 GCA_963747795.1 uncultured Verrucomicrobiae bacterium | reverse complement strand
GACGTTTCGCAGCGGCGCCTTCCCCTCCCCCTGGTATTCCCAGGCCGCGACATGGGCGAAGTGCTCGTCGTCGCGCTTGCACTCGCCGTCCGGATACTGGTACTCCTCCCGAAAGTGGCAGCCGCAGCTCTCCTCGCGCGCGAGGGCGTCGCGGCAGAACAGCTCGCCCAGCTCCAGGAAATCCGCCACCCGGCCCGCCTGCTCGAGCGACTGGTTGAGGGTTTCGCCGGAGCCGGGCACGTTGACGTTCGCCAGAACTCCTCGCGCAGGGCCGGGATCTCCTGCAGGGCCTTCTCGAGCCCGGCCCGGTTGCGCGCCATCCCGCAGCTTTTCCACATGATCTCCCCGAGCCGCTTGTGGAACTGGCTCACCGGCTCCTTGCCCTTGGCCCCGAGCAGCCGGGCGACCCGCCGCCAACCTCTCCTCAGCCGCGCGGAACTCCGCCCCGTCCGGAGCCGGCCGCGAGCCCGGCTTCTGAGTCGCCAGGTAGTCGCCGATCGTGTAGGGAATCACGAAGTACCCGTCGGCCAGGCCCTGCATCAGGGCGGAGGCGCCGAGCCGGTTGGCGCCGTGGTCAGAAAAATTGGCCTCACCGAGGACGAACAGCCCCGGGACGTTGGACATTAGGTTGTAGTCCACCCACAGGCCGCCCATCGTGTAGTGGACCGCCGGGAAGATCCGCATCGGCACGCGGTACGCGTTCTCGTTGGTGATCTCGTGGTAGATGTCGAAGAGGTTTCCGTAGCGCTCGCGCACGGCCGCCTCGCCGAAGCGCCCGATCGCCTCCGCGAAATCGAGGTAGACGCCGAGGCCCGTCTCGCCCACGCCGCGGCCCTCGTCGCAGACGCGCTTCGCCGCGCGCGAGGCGATGTCGCGCGGGCAGAGGTTGCCGAAGGTCGGGTACATGCGCTCCAGGTAGTAGTCGCGGTCCGCCTCGGCGATGTCGCCGGGGGCTTAAGCCGGTCCTCCTTGCGCTTCGGCACCCAGATCCGGCCGTCGTTGCGGAGCGACTCCGACATCAGCGTCAGCTTCGACTGGTAGTCCCCGGAAACGGGGATGCACGTCGGATGGATCTGGGTGAAGCAGGGGTTTGCGAAGCAGGCCCCGCGCCTGTACGCGCGCCAGATCGCCGTCGCGTTGGACCCGCGCGCATAGGTCGACAGGTTGAACATGTTTCCGTAGCCGCCGGTCGCAAGGACGACCGCGTCGGCGGAATGCCGGGTGATCTCGCCGGTCCTAAGGTCGCGGACGACGATCCCCTTCGCATGGCCGTTGACGACCACGAGATCGAGCATCTCGCTGAACGTGAAAAGCTGCACCCCCCCAGCCCCGACCATCCGCGAAAGCGCGGAATAGGCCCCGAGCAGGAGCTGCTGGCCGGTCTGGCCGCGCGCATAGAAGGTTCGCGACACCTGGGCTCCGCCAAAGGAGCGGTTGGCGAGAAGCCCGCCTACTCCCGCGCAAAAGGGACGCCCTGCGCCACGCATTGGTCGATGATGTTGACCGAGACCTCAGCAAGCCTGTGGGTGTTGGCCTCGCGGGAGCGGTAGTCGCCTCCCTTGATCGTGTCGTAGAAAAGCCTGTGAACGCTGTCGCCGTCGTTCTGGTAATTCTTCGCCGCATTGATGCCGCCCTGCGCGGCAATGGAGTGGGCCCGGCGCGGGCTGTCATGGAACACGAAGCACTTCACCCGATAGCCCAGTTCAGCCATCGTCGCCGCCGCGGACGCGCCGGCAAGGCCGGCTCCCACGACGATCACCTCGTATTTGCGCTTGTTCGAGGGGTTGACGAGCTTGATGTCCGCGCGGTGCCTGCGCCACTTGTCGGCGAGCGGCCCCGGGGGGATCTTTGAGTCGAGTTGTGCCATGGCGTGAGGGCGATCAGGGTCTCGACACGGCGGCCATATGAGCCGCAGGGAGCCGGGGTTGCAGCTTTCCCGCCAGGACTGCTCCGGGGATCGCCAGGTTGCCGAGGAAATAGACGGCGCATCCGAGTGCGGCCACTGTGCGCAACCCACGGGCCCATCGTTCGTTGCGCCATCCGAAGGTCTGGAAAAGGCTCTCGGTGCCGTGCAGGAGGTGCAGGGACAGGAGCCCCACGGCGATGATGTAAAATGCGGCCACAATCTCGTTCTGGAAGCCGCGGACCACCATCGTGTGGACGTCGAGAACGTCCGTGCCGGCCCTGACAACGGTCAGCCCGAAAATCCGGTAGTCGCTCGCCATCGTGTAGTGCGCGAGATGGGTCTTGAAACTGTCGGTCTGGACCGTCCCCAGCGTGAATTGCGCCAGATGATAGGCGATGAAGGCCAGAACGATGTAGCCGGTCCAGCGCATGTAGCGGGAGGAGAAGGAGGCCTGGAGCCACGTGTTCACCCGGTAGGCCTCCGGGCCCCGGGAACGGCGGTCCTCGATCGCCAGCGTCGTCGCCGCCCAGATGTGGATGCAGACGCAGACAAACAGCACCGCGCGCACGGCCCACAGCGTCGGTCCGAGCGACTGAAGGAAGTGGGCGTAGCCGTTGATCTTGTCCGGATCCTCGAACACCTGGAGGTTGCCGACGAGATGTCCGGTGACAAAGCCGATCAGCACGACGCCCGTCACGGCCATCAGGAATTTGCGGCCGATCGTGGATTTGAAGAGGTGTCCGAACAGGCTCATCGAGAGATCATGGAACAAAAGACGCGTGATTTTCAACGGCCCAGTTCGCCATGTAAAGCGACGCCTGCCCCCTGTTCGGCGCTATTAGCGATCCTTGAAAGGCGTTGAACCGCCGACAATAAATGCCTCCCGCCCTTGCGCCGGGGTGAAAGCCTCAATCGCATGCTCCGGCCTCAAGTTGGCGTTCAACCGGCCGATCCTGTTGGATAGCAGTCGAGGTTGTGGAATCGGGCCGCGGCTTCGTCAGAAAACGGAAGATACCCGTCAATATCCGCCGCAACCATCCAGCTTATCAAACGATTCCATCCAATCCGCCGGCCGTCCAGCCCGTCCCTTTGTCAGGAACCCTGGCAGCCGCGCCCACAGGACTCCCATTTCATTGCTCGTTGGCCGAAGAAAGGGATCTCCCAAGGGAGCGGCTGCCAGCCCTTTTCCAGCCGGCCTTTCGCGGCCCGTTAACGGGCGAGCGGTTTTAGCAGCGCGAACTTGCCGCTTGCCGCGGGGGCGATGGTCCTGCGCCGAAACGCGTTGACTCGCACGCCCTCGCCCAGGCAGCGCCCGAGCGCCTCCTCAAGCTCGCCTCGATCCGCGGCGCTGTCCGCCACGTAGTGAAAATCCCAACGCGCCTCACCGGTCTGGGCCAGCAGGTAATGCCAGCACGCGAAATCCGCCGGCAGCGCCGCGTCGACATCCTCGGGCGAAAGCGGGCCGCCCTCCGGCCGGTAATAGAGGTCGCGCTCCCTGCCCAGCACCCTGAACCCGGTCTCGCGCCTGCTCACGACATCGCCCGTGTGATAGCGCAAGAGCGGCATCGCCTCGCGGTCCCGCGTCGTCACATAGATCTGGAACACCTCGGGCCACTCGGGCCGCCAAGGAACGAGTTCGATGAATGCGTTGCTGTCGATCGCCCGCGAATTGTCGCGAAAGGCCTCGCCCACAAAAAGATAGCCCGCCTCCGTCGAGCCGTAGAGGTCGACCTGCGGCGCCGGGAAGGCTTCGGCGATTCGCCGGCCATGCTGCCGGCTCGCCTTTCCATAGGTCAGGATAACCACGCGGATGCTCGGCACGCGAACGCCCCGCCTCGCCGCCGCCCGCGCCAGGAGCGACAGATAGACCGGCTCGCCCTCCAGGATCTCGGGCTGGGTCGCCTGCAATTCCACGAGAATCCGGTCCCATTCCGCCTCGGGGAACACGAACGGGTCGCTTGAAAGGTTCAGGTAGACGGTGCCGTCAAAGTACCGGTGCGGAAACGGATGGTCCTCGTACGGGCAGAGATTGCTCGAGCACCCGACCGGGGCCAGGACGCACTTGCGATGCGGCCGGCAGGCGAACTCGCCCAGGATCGGCGAAGCCTGGTAGGCCCGCCTGGTCTGGGCCTCCCACCAGCCGCCCTCCATGATGACGGTCATCGGTCCGGACGTCGTTCCAGAGGTGCTTTCGTACTCGAATCGCTTGTCCCGCAGGCCGCGCTCGACTTCGGCATAGTCTGCGAAAAACGCCGAATGGCCGCGCTCGACGATTTCGCGTTTCGAAAGGGCAGGGATATCCCCGTAACAGGACCACTTCAGCGGCTCGGCATGAAGCGGGAAACGGCGGCCGTAAAGCGGGCTTCGCTTGTAGATCCGCCGGATCTCCGCCTCAAGCGCGTCCGGCAACCGGCCATCGACGGCCGATCCAAGCGCCGATGAGCTGTTGGCAAAGGACGGTTTGGTCATTTATCAGGCGAACGGGCCGCATCCGGCCCTCCTTCTCAGGCTAGTCTAGTGTCTCACAAATGCCTTTTCAGTTCCGAGCTGATTGTTGCATTGGGCAAGGCGCAGGAGGGAGGGGTATCCCCAAAGGGGCTATCCCTCCCTCCTGCAACGCCGCCCAAGGCGATAAGCGGTCGGAAATGAACAGGCAGTTGTGAGATACTAGGCTAGGTCGGGGGCCCGTTCTGTCAAACGCCTCGGCTCCGCCACCACCCCTCGAAGTGAAACAGGCCGCACAGGACGAGACTGTGGGTGATCTTGCCCGAGCGGGCCCACGCCAGAACGTCCTCAACCGGGGCGGCACTGACGGCAATCTCCTCGTCGGCATCCCACTCGATCTCGCGCTCCTTCACAGCCCCTTCGACAAGAATGAGATGGCACCGATTCCGCTGGATGGCCGGATTCGGGTCCACGACGGCTAGGACGCGCGCGGACCGCCCCGCATAGCCGGTCTCCTCCCTCAGTTCGCGGATCCCCGCCGCAACCGGGTCCTCACCCTGTTCCACGACGCCGCCCGGAATCTCGAGCGAAAAATTATCCGTTCCGAAACGGAACTGGCGGACGAGGACGATCAGGCCATCCGGGGTCAGGGCAACCACATTGACCCAGTCCGGAGCGTCGATGACGACAAACTCCCGGTCCGTGCCCCGCCCGGGATGGCGGTAGCGCACGCTCAGCAACTTGAAAACGCGCGTCGTCGCAAGGTCGCGCTCCCCGCCCTTGACCCACCGCGCCGGTCCGCCGGAATCAGTATTCATTACCTGTGTACAAATGACAAGGGGCCGGATCCCGAATCCGGTTCCGCCTCATCGGCGGCCTTGAGATCCGGGAACCGGCCCCTCGGCCTATTCAAATGAAATTACGGCTTCTTTTCGGGGAGCTTGATCTTCTGGCCCACCTTGAGGTGCTTCGAATCGACTCCCGGATTGACGGCCTGCAGGTCGGTGAGTGAAACGCCGTTTGCCCGCGCGATCTTCGCGAGGTTGTCGCCGCTCTTGATCACGTATTCTCCGGGACCCGCGACGACCGGCTCCTTCGAGCCGCCCTTTGCGCCCCGCTCCACACGCTTTGTGGCGGCTTCCTTGAGGGTCGCGACATCGCCCTTGAGGGTTCCCAACTCGGTGCCGACCGACTGAAATGCGTCGTTGGTCTGCTTGGCGACCGTGTCCAGCGCCGTTTTGACCTGATCGGCCTTGGCGGAGACATCGCTGACCTGCGTGGCGACGCTGTTCACCTTATCCTGCTGCTCGGCCAGCTGGTTCTTCACCTTGGATACGGCCACTGACGAATAGAGGCCGAAAGCTAAGGCGATGACGCCCACAATGATGCCGCCGATCGGGAGCATGCTGTTATTTTCGCGGGAAATGGTGTCCATGTTTGAAGGTTTAAGAGGCCAGCAGAAGCCGATTCTCCGAGTGACGCAAGCAGAGATTATTAACAATGGCCCCGAGCGGGCCGCACGACCCAGATTAATGCGCCCCATCAAATTATTTGCCCCGGCGCGGACGTGCGCGAAACATTGACACCGCACGCCCTTAGTGCATCGCCTTAGGAGTTCGGGGTGTAGCTTAGCCTGGTAGAGCGCCTGGTTTGGGACCAGGAGGTCGCAGGTTCAAATCCTGTCGCCCCGACCATTCGGCCTTCGCAATGCGAGGCCGCCGCGCCAAAGCCCAACGGGCGAAGGCGGGTCCAGGGCTCATGGCACGCCATCCTACCAGTCCCATTCCCGCCATCGGCCCGAATTCACGCGTGCCGCGAGGCTCCGCGCGTTCGATGGAACGAGCAGGGCGCGCGCAGACCGGCGGCAGCGCTTACCCATGGCACCGGCCGATGGCCGCCTCGCCGCAGCCCTCCGCGTCCAACACGGGCCCTCAACTCCCCGCCGGAAGCTGCCACGACTCGTCAAACACCCCTTCATCCTCCACTTCCGTCGCCGGCTGGCCATCCGCCTGCCGGGCAATCTTCAATACGGCAAAGTCGCCATAGCCCGCCGGCTCCCGGAAGCCCTGGGCGGAGAGTCCGGCATTGATCACGACATAATGCTGCGGGTTCAGTGGATTGGGATAGATCATCACAGGCACGTGATCGGAGGCTCCAAAGGTTTTTCCCCCGACGACGATGCTGTCCTTGGTCCAACGGATAGGCAGTTCCCCCGCGATCCGGCGGATGAGAGCATTGCTGCCGGGATCGCCGAAAAGCACCAGATTGTTGTTCGCGATGTCCTCTTCCGTGACAGCCGAGTCGTTCTTCACCCGGGCCTCGCCGCAAAAATCCCGGGCGAACATCCTGGCGAACCGGTCGAGCTCCCGTTTTGCCTGCTCGTCGGCCACCGCGTTGTCCGGCTGCCCCGTTGGCGCCACACAGAGAAATGCATCGAAGAAGGCGTCATTGACCGGGCCCTGCAGGTTGTGGCGCTTGCGCAGGCCCGTGGTGGCCGTCAGGCTGGCGGACTGCCAGTGATCGCCCCCGCGGACCAGCAGAAGGCTGTCGGCGGGCTCGACGTTCAGCGAATCGCCATCGATTGAAACCTTCCGCGTCGCGGAGGCATCCGCCAGCAGCAACCGGGAGACGTTGCTTGTCTTGATCGTGTAGCTCGCCCTGGCCGTGTCGCGTTCGGCGTCGACGCTGGCCCTGGCGAACTGTTTCTGCAGGCCGTCGACCGTGATCCAGTAGTCGCGGTTGTACCGGGTAGTGTACGTGATGAACCGCACGTGGTCGGGCGCGATGCGCCCCCTCTTGAGGTTGGCCGCGTTGAATTCGTTGATTGCGCGTGCCGTCTCGCCCGTGGCGTGCGAATGGCCCTGTCCCGGATTGGCCAGGAAGATGGCGTTGATGTCCTGGCCCGTGAACTGGTACTGGGCGGTTCGCCTGATCGTGAATCCCTCGCGCCCGAGCTGGGTGCGGATGCTGGTGGAGGAGGCGAGCTGCGCGTCGTTGGCTCCGGCGTAGGCCACCAAGGGCACGTTGAAGACGTTCAGCGCGTGATCGATCAGCATCCCATAGGTGCTGTTTGACGCTCTCTGCGAAGGCGTCAGCCCGTCGAGGTTGAGCCGATTGCCGATTACACCTGCGTCCACCTCGAGGCCGCAGAAAAGGTCGGGGTTGTGAAGGCCGTTCTGCCAGGAGCCCGCGCCGCCCATGGAAAAGCCGGCAAGGAGGATGCGCTCCGGGTCGATATTGTAGCGCTTGCGAACGGACGCGATCACCTCGAATACGTCGGTTTCGCCGGCCCACCGGAAGGAGTTGTTGCCCCGGCCAAACGCCTCAACCCGGATGTAGGCCCCGTTGCCCCCGCCACCCTTTTCCCCGCCCGTATTGTCGCTGCCGCCCACCCAGGTGAGTCCGAGGTCGGGCGTATCGTGGCTGCGGCCGTGAAGGTAGACATAGAGGGGAATGGGCTTTGCCGGATCGTACGAAGCCGGGATGCTGATATGATAGGGCTGCGCGGTGCCATCGACAGCCGAGCGGTAGGCCCGGTTCACGCGTCCCTTCGCCTTCGGCCAGGCGGCCGTCCCCGCCTTGATTTCCCCGGCCCTTCGCAGGCCGTCGTTCAGGACCGCCGTGCACCGGCCGATCGCGCCCGCGTTGATGAATCCGCCCGGAACCCGCACCACGTTTTCAACAACCCAGCCGTAGGCCTCGGCGTCGACGACCAGATCATCGTCGGCCTTTGCATCCTTGAGCGCCTGAATTGCAGCTTTGAATTCGCCCAGCTTTGCCTGGATCGCCTGGAGCTGCTCCGGGGACGGCGTCACGGGGGCCGGCGGGGGAACGGTGTCGCCCGGGCTCACCCGGGGAGTCCCGGCGAACGGCAGATCATCCAGTGAGGGCTGAGCCGCGAGCGCGACGGAAAGGGGGAAGAGCAGGAGGATTCTTTTCATGGGGTTCTTAATTGGGCGGTTGCGGCCGCCGGACACCGTGCCCGCGATGCAATGATGTGCAAGTCATTCGGAGCGAATGTGGTTAACGCGCCAGACGGGGAAAAGTTGCCATGTTTTTTGCGGGGATGCTTGATAGCCCGCCAATTTAACTATCTCATGGGCGACAATTTTTTCCTGGAGAGGTGGCAGAGTGGTCGAATGCGCCTGACTCGAAATCAGGTGAGCCCGCAAGGGTTCCGGGGGTTCGAATCCCTCCCTCTCCGCCACTTTCACAACGAGTTGTGAAAGTGGGCTTCAAGTTAGGTGACGCGACTTATACCATACTTATACCAGAATTGAAGTCGAAAGCGGCAGCGTGAGAGCTGAAATTCGCCACCCAGAATCTTCGCCCCAGTTGTGCAAGTGGGAGGGTGTGAGCGGTGCGAATAATTTCAACAGAGGGGCATTTGTCATGTCTTCACTTTGAAAAGGATCGCCCCAAAAACATCGCCCTTCGAGCCCGGACGATATATCGAGAAAACGCGCACCAGACGTTCATCGAATTCAATCAACTGAGAATCCAGTCCTCCCTTGCGATTCATCGACTTCTTTATCCGCGCTACCAACACCCGCTTCGAATCGAGTGGCAATTTCCGCTTTCTCTTCTTGGCACGCAGTCTGTCGTTCTTCTTCCGATTCTCTTCAATTTCGACCTGTAAATCGCGAACGAGAGCGAGAAACCAACTGCTGCGAGACTTGGAACTCTTGTGCAGCTCCTTGAGTTTTTCGGCGTCTGAATTTGCCTTGTCTGGTTTTCCGCGAAACAGGTCCCCTGCTTCGATTCTTACTGGGTCTCCGCCTTTTACGTCTCGCAACCACAAGTCCACCCACTTGCCGTGCTGTTTCTCTTCAACGCGGATTTGCCAATTGTCCAGCACTGGGGACATCAGCATCGTCTCGTAGAGGGAGTGGACAATGCCAGTTTCGTAAAAAGTAAGCACATTCGGTTTCGCGTTTGCCTTACCTTTCCTCCCTTCCGTCAAAACGTATAGGCGCATCGCCAAGCCTACCACGGCTGGTTGCACCAGATTGACGATTGTCGTTGGGAGCTTTGTAACCTTCATGTTTGAAAGAATTCGGATAGGAAATCAGCGGCGGTCGCACGGGAGGCGGTGAGCTGCGTCTCCAATTCGTCCACCAAGGCCGTCAGCTGATCCATTTTGACCGCGATCCGGCGTTGTTCGGCGAGGGGCGGGACAGAGACGGCAATCGCGTTCAACACCATCTGGCTGATCTTTGGCATCGCAACCAGCGTGTCTGTCTTCACCACCTGCACGAGGAAAGACCCGGACATTCGAAGAGAGTGGAGCAACCATGCTCGCTGAGCCAACAGGTCATTCACGTGGCTGCCGAGGTTTCCAGTGAGGTTTAAGAATCGCCTAGAGCGGGGCAAATCAGCCGACAGCACTGCGACTTTCAGGGAGCTATAGGATCCGCTGCCGCCGAGCGCCCAAACGAGAATAATTCGGGCATTTCGACTTGAGTTCCAGTATCTTTAAGAATCAACGCGGCGGATTCTGCGGCGGCGCAGGAGGAGGGCCGACCGGCGCAATTCCAGGATGCGGAGCACCAGGATGCGGAGCACCAGGATGCGGAGCACCAGGATGCGGAGCCGCTGGTGCGGGAAATGGGGATCCAGGAGGCACCCCGGCGGGTCGGCCTCCCGGCTGCATTGGAATCATTCCAGGCGGAATCATCGCCGGCATGCCGGGTCCCATCATCATCTGGACCTGGGTATATTCCCCCCGCCCCTCTTGATTTTCGATGATCTTCACGAAGTTGGTCATCAGGAACGTGAGCATGGCAGCGTGAAACACGTCCAGCACCTTATCCTGCAGCTTCCGTCAACGGTCAATTGTCTCACAGCGCGCGGTCAATTAGAAACCGGCGCGTGGAATCGTGAGGTGGGACGGGGATTGAGTTGTGGAGACGAATGCAGGTGGGATGTCTTGGCCGGCTCCGAGGACACGTGCGAATAGCTTACCGCAGGAGCCGGCCTGAACACAAAGACCAGGCTGAGTTTTTTGGGGGGAGGCTCGGCAAAGCCGAGGGGGCTGGAGCCCCCGGGAGACGTTTATGCGGGCCAATGCTGGACAGAGAGCTTCGGAAGGGGTTGAAAGGACAGATGAGGAAAATCGCGACGATCAATGTGGCGGCGCTGGGGCGGCAACTGGTTTTGCAGCAGGAGCACTGTAAGCAGTTGTGGGCGGAAATGTGCGCGCAGGAGCAAGAATACGTGGAGCGCATGCAGGTCGGAGCGCCGACTGCGCAGGCGCTTAAAAAGTACGAGCGATTGCGCGACCAGTACTTGGAGGAGGAAACGCGGCGGATGCTTCTGCGCGGCTTGATTGCCGAGGGCGGGGGCGAGATTTAGGCGACGGCGTCATTGGGGAGGCGGAGGCGATCCCAGGCCCGAGTTTGGATCGCGGATACTTTCGTTGGTGAACTCCAGGATGGCGCCATGATGGACGAGGCGGTCGGCCGCGGCCATTGCGGTCATCGGATTGTGGAAGACCTGGTCCCATTGGGAAAAAACGAGGTTGGAGGTGATGACGACGGACTTCCTTTCGTAGCGCTCGGCGAGAAAGTGAAAAAGGACTTCGCCCTCCTCGGTGGATTGCTGGGTGTAGCCGAGCTGGTCGCAGATGATCGCGTCGTAGCGATCGAACTTTGCGAGCAGCGCGTTTAACTTGTGCTCCTGCTTGGCTGCCAGGAGTTGGCCGACCAACTTGAAGGTTGCGATAAACAGGACCTTGAACTGGTGCCGGGTAATCCACTCGTAGCCGACTGCGCAGGCGAAGGAGCTTTTCCCGCGTCCTGGCAGGCCGAAGCAGAGCAGATTGTCGCCGCGGCGGACGAAGTCGGACTCGATGACCGTCGGCAGTTGCCGGCGGACCCTCTCGGGCCATCGGTTCACATCGAGCGTGGCGAAGGTCTTTCCCTTGAGCAGGTTCGCCTGATCGAGGAGCCGCCGGACCTTGTTGGACAGCCGCTGGCTCGATTCCGTCTCGGCAAGATACCCGAGGAAGCGTTTGTAGCCCCAGTTCTCGGCCTCAGCACGTCGGATGGCGTCGTCGCACGCCTCAGCCATGGCGGGAAGCCGCAGCGAACGCAGCAGGATCGGGAGCGGGTCGTTGCTCATGACGCCACCTCCCCAAGAAGGGCATCATAGCTGCGCATGCTCGGGACGAAGGGCGTGATCGCGGCCGGAGAAGGTGCGGGCCTGGCAAGGCGGGCTTTGACGGCGTCGGCAATGGGGGGATGTCCCTCGCGTAGGAGACCGCCAAGGGCGTCGGCGACGGCGTTCTCGCCGCGGTCGTAGGCCAGTTCGAGAACAAGCAGGTAGTTGCGGTCGGCCATGCCTTCGTCGGTGGCTTTCAGCCGCTCGTGCGCTTGGCGAAAGACCGGTTGGGGGAACATGTCCTCGCGGAATTGGTAGTTGGCGAAGCCGCCGGGCTTACGCACCAGCCACTTGATCACGTGCCGATAGTGGACCCGCCCCTTGCCAGGCATCCGTGGGTGGCGGGCCACCTCCTTGCCATCGTAGAAAATGCCCACCGTCTTCTCGCTGACGAGTGCCTGCACGACGGCACCGATCAACCGGGCCGGAACCGAGTACGGCAGCTTCTTCACACGCACCGTAGAGAAACACGAAACGCGCGCGGTCACATCCACCGTTTCCGGGAAGCGCCCGGATGGTAGAGCCCGGAGGCACTTCAACTCCTCGACGACCTTCGCTCCCCGTCTTCTGTTGAGCTCCCGGCAGAGCGCGGCCACGAATGCGGCATAGGCCTCCTCGCTCTTGAAATCGCGTGAACCGCGCAGCAGGAGCTTTTGTTCAAGGCGGCGCTTGAGGTGGCCGTTCATCGACTCGATGTCGCCGTTTTGATCGGGACAATCCACGGCCGTCGTCCTGGGCTTGACCTTGAGATGATCGCATAGCGCAAGGTATAGCTCGTTGTAGACGCGTTCTTTCCGGTCTTTGCACAACCGGTGCGTGGCCGTCGAACTCTGATCGGTTTGGAGAAACTGGCTCACCCCGCCAAACTCCCGGTATGCGTCCTGCGATCCGACGATCAAGGAGGAGGTCGATTCCGATTGGCACGGAACCGCCCACTCGGCGTTCGAATACGGCAGGATGCTGTGGCAAAGCCTGTGCTGGTACGCTTCGCCGGCGATTGTGATGCCGAGCTGATTGGCAACCGTCCAGTCGAGCTGCATGCTCTCCCCGGGCTCGCGAACCTGCGGGAAAAACACCTCGATATCCGGTCCGTGATTCCGCCGCCACCGTGCCACCCTACGCCGGAATGTCCTCAGAGCCCGAGGATCCGCAGCCCCAGGCCACTTCCGCAGCAGTTCCTCGAAAAGCTCCTGCGCTTCCAGCCCCGGATTGGCAGCAAGGCAAAGTTCCGCTTCAGGCCAGATCGCCTGAACGGGGTCTTCTCTCGTTCGCCAAGTGTGCGGCTTGGTCAGTTCCTCCGGCCCCTGGGCCGCCTGCAAGTAGCGCCGGGCGGTATCCCGGTGCATCCCTGACTTCATGGCCGCGTCTGCGATGACGCCGCCATTTTGGTTCATCTCGTTCATCAGTCGTTGGTATTGCCGGTCGGTTATGGGCATGGGGCCTGCGTTGAGGCCCGACCGTTACCGATCCGCAGACCAACGACCGATCAAAATCGCCCAACTAACGGGGCCATCTTCACCAACCGTCAACGCCGAGATCTAATTGTCCG
>CAVVGS010000007.1:0-182132 GCA_963747795.1 uncultured Verrucomicrobiae bacterium | reverse complement strand
CGGATCCCTCTTTTCGAGCCACCTTCAGAGTCGGTCTGGATGGTTAACTGATGTTGATAGGGTTGACGCTGGTTGTCCATCCCTGGCGGAGGGAAGGCCCGGCTCGGCGGGCCTGACCGGAGCCAGGGATGGAAGTAGACTCGCCGCGTAGCGGGCCGGGCTTTGGTAGCCAAGCTTGCTGTGCGGGCGGATTCGATTGTATCTGTTCCTGTAGTCTTCGATCACGACGCGGGCCTCGGTCAGGGTCCAGAGCTGCTCGCGGTTCAGGCACTCGTCCCGGAATCGACCGTGGAAGGATTCGACAAAGCCGTTTTGCCAGGGGCTTCCGGCTCGATGTAGATGGTCTTGATCTTGTTCTCGGCCAGCCAACGCTGGAGCGCCTTGGCGATAAACTCCGATCCGTTGTCGGACCGGATGAACTTGGGAGCCCCGTGCTGGACGATGGCCCCCTTTACCAGGCTGATGACGTCGCCGGATTTCAGGGCCCGATCAGCCCTCAGTACGTGACATTCCCGGGTGCACTCGTCCAGGACGCTGAGCGTCCTCAAGGAGCCGCCGCGCACCGTGGCGTCGGCGATGAAGTCCCAGGTCCACACATGGTTCCTATGCGTCGCCTTGGTCGGCAGCCCGGTAGAGTGGCCGCGGCGGGGGATCTTTCTGCGGGTGGGCGGCACCCTCAAGCCCTCCAGCCGGCGCAGCCGCCGCACCTGGCGCTTGCCCACGTTCCAACCTTCCTGCCTGAGCAAGGCAGCGATCCGCCGGTACCCGTACCGCGGGTTTTCGTCCGTCAGGGCATGAATCCGCTTCACCAGCTGCTCCTGGCGGGTTGATCGCCGGCCAGCCCGGTACCAGTACCCCGATCTCGACAGTTTCAGTATCCGGCATCCTGCCCGCCCGGAGCACACCCCATCCTTAACGGCCGCTTCCACGATCTGCTTTTTGTGCCCCGGGCTCACAATTTTTTTTCGAGCGCGTACTCCAGGACCCGCTTCGCCAGCATCGCGTCAGCGAGCATTTTCTTTAGCTCGGTATTCTCTCGTTCCAGCTCCTTCAGCCGCCTGGCCTCGTTAAGTTCCATGTGGCCGAATTGTTTCCTCCAACGGTGGTACGTTACGTCCGAGATGTTCTTCTCCCGGCAGACGTCCACGATGCTTTCTCCTGCGTCCACGTCCCTAAGGATGCGGACTTTTTCCTCGGTACTGAATCGTTTGCCTTTCATCGTCTGGGTCCTTTCTATTGGCCCAGACCGACTCTTCAAGCGGCTCGAATTTCCGGAATCACGTCACTCAGGCCGGCAGCCGGGTAACCCGGTCCGCGCGGCTGAAGCCATTGTGAAGGCGATCGAGTCGCCCCATCCTCCCCACCACCTGCTGCTGGGAAACGATGCCTTTGCCGGGGCCACCCAACAACTGGAGCGGCTGCGGGGCGATTTTGCCGCCTGGGAATCGGTGACACGGGGAGCTGATTTCCCTGCCCTGAACTAGCATTGGCGGAACATGAAGCCTCCCGGGCAACGATGACAAAACTAACCACCCGAAACAGAAACAGCCTTCCGGCGCGCAGCTTTGCGCTGCCAGGCCGGCGGTATCCGATCGAAGACCTTGCCCACGCTAGAAACGCACTCGCGCGAGTGTCGCAGGATGGGACTCCGGAGGAAAAGGCCGAGGTGCGTCGGAAAGTCGGCCGGCTTTACCCGGAATTGAGGCATAAGGCCTAGGGAAGGCGTGGTTGCGGCCGGCAGTGCGTGGCCGATTTGGCAGATGGGAATAGATAAATAGGCTCCCTCATGGTCCCGCTATCCATCCTCGACCCCTCCCCCATCGTCCAGGGAGGCACCGCCCGACAGGCGCTGCAGAACTCGCGCGACCTCGCGCGGCATGCGGAAAGTTGGGGTTACCACCGCTACTGGCTGGCGGAGCACCACAACATGCCCGGCGTCGCCAGCGCCGCGACCGCGGTTGCGATAGGCTATGTCGCCTCTGGCACCAAACACATTCGCATCGGCGCCGGCGGGATCATGCTACCAAACCACGCCCCTCTGGTGATCGCCGAGCAGTTCGGCACACTGGAGTCGCTTTTTCCCGGTCGCATTGACTTGGGACTGGGGCGGGCGCCAGGCACCGATCCCCTCACAGCCCAGGCGCTGCGCCGGCCCGGCAGCGACCACGCCGATTCCTATGAGCAGGACGTGGTCGACTTGCAGCGCTATTTTGGGCCCGCCTCGCCGTATCAGGCGGTCAGGGCCGTGCCGGGCGCTGGGCTCAATCTGCCAATCTGGCTGCTGGGATCGAGCCTCTACAGCGCCCGGTTGGCGGCGAACATGGGTTTGCCGTTTGCCTTCGCCTCGCACTTTGCACCGGATCACCTCATGGAGGCGCTTGACCTCTATCGAAGCGAGTTTCGTCCCTCCGCCGTGCGCAAGCTCCCGTATTGCATGGCGGTTGTCGCCGCCTACGCGGCGGACACCGACGCGGCCGCTGCCGAGTTGTTCACCTCCCTCCAACTCAGCTTCATTGCCCTTCAGCGGGGCGCTCCCACCACGCTGCCGCCGCCGGTTGCGAGCATGGCGGCCCGCGCAACTCCGCTCGAGCTGGCCGGCATCAAGCACCGGTTCCGCGAAGCGATCGTGGGGGCCCCAGCCACGGTCAGGCGCGGCGTCGAGGCTTTCCTCGGGCGGACCGGAATCGACGAGATGATGGTCACAGCCGCGATCTTCGACCACACCGCCCGCCTGCGATCTTTCCAACTGTTTGCCCAGGCACTGATCGGCGCGGCGCCTGGTCAAACCCCAAAATGCACAACGGCGGCCAGTTTGGCCGGGGAGTGAGGAGCCGCCCAGCCAGGCCGGGAACTGATTGGAGCAACGGTCCAATCATGGACGATTCGGAAGATGAGAGCGTCTCACCATGAAGGCATTGATTTTTCAATAGCATGACTGATGCCGCCCCTGGCCCGCGCTGGCTGCCTCTCGCCGGGTTCATTGCATCCGCCCTTGCCGCGGGAGGTCTCGGCGCATGGGCAACGTCTCCGAGCGTTCGCACCTGATATCCGACTCGCGAAAAAATAGCTTGCACAATATTACACCTTATGGTGTACTAAGCGCGTGGATCAATTGACCGATGTGCTGACCGCCCTATCTCACCCGACCCGGCGGGCGATCATCGGGCAGCTGGCAAACGGACCTGCTCGATTTCTGGATGTCGCAAAGCCGTTCGACACAGCTTTGAACGCGGTGACAAAACACCTGAAGCTGCTGGAGAGGGCTGGTCTGATTTCGCGCAAGAAGCAGGGCCGCGAAGTCCTCATTTCCTTCAAGGCGGAACCGCTGCGGGAGGTGGCGGGCTGGGTGCATCAGTACGAGCGGTTCTGGAACACACGCCTCGACCAGTTTGAGCAGTTTTTCAGGGACAAAAAACCAACCGCAAAAAAAGGGAGAAAAAAAGATGAGTAAGTCAAAGAGGACGATTGAAGTTAATGTTGAACGAACAATCCCCGCTCCTCCGGGCGAGGTGTTCGACGCTTGGCTGAATCCCAAGGTGCCAGGCAATCCCTGGAACATGGCTGACAAGCTGCTTTTAAATCCACACGTCGACGGGTTTTTCTACTGGAACGTCCACGGGACTCCCCACTACGGGAGATTTACGGAGGTCAAGCGACCGGCTCGAATTCAGCATACGTGGATGTCGCCGAATACTTCGGGGCTGGAGTCGACGGTAACGGTGACCTTCAAGAAAAAGGGGAAAGACACCCTGATGACCCTCGTGCATTCCGGCCTTCCTGATACGGACGGTGGAAGATCGCACGAGAAAGGCTGGAATTACTTCTTGGATATCTTTCCCGGGCGATTCACCAATGGCTCCGGGAGGAAGAAATAGTTCGGCAGTTCCAAGAGCGTAACGAAATTCAACCAAGACGCAGGCGAAGCCATCAAGAAAGGAGCGATCATGGCAAACGTAGTTTTTGGAAGTCATTCTTCGGTCATAGTTCCGCAGCAAGACCGGGACAACATCCGCAAGTTTTATTGCGATGTTCTCGGCGGCAAGATCACCAAGGAGGAAGGCGACAGGGACTTCCTTCGTCTGGGAGAAGACTTCTACATCGTGTTTCTCTATGGGGACGTCCCTGATGAGAGCGAGTTCTTGCGGACTGCGAGGTCGGTCTGGCTGGAGATCAAATCCGACAACGTGGAGGAAATGAGCCGAAAAATCCTCGAATCCGGCCTCGTAAGGAAACTTGAGTTGCCGGACCCTCACCTTTACTTCCAGGCTCCAGGAGGTCAATGCCTCCGGTTGGTCGGAATCGACGAGGACCTCTCCTTTTATGAGGGAGCTGGAGCAGGCACGGACGTGGCGAAGGTGAAAGAAGCGCTCAAGAGGGAGGCGATGAACAAATGAGCCGCGGAATGCCCTTCCGCCATATTAAGACTGGCGCCGTTGTGGCACACGAACACATGGCCCATTGCCTGGAGGGCCGTGGTGTCTGATGTCGCCACGCCCAGCGCAAACCGGATCCGGCTCTGGAAAAGGGTTGCCCGGTCTGTCGACCAAACCAGCTTTGCCGCTTGAACGCCTACATGGCCGAGATCGTCGGCACGGCATTGCTCATTCTCCTCGGTAACGGCGTTGTCGCAAATGTCGTTCTTTCGCGCACCAAGGGCAATTCCTCGGGATGGATCATGATCGGCTTCGGCTGGGCGATGGCCGTGAAGGTCGGTGCGTACACCGCGGCTCCCTTCAGCGGGGCGCACCTCAATCCGGCCTTGACCCTCTCGCTCGCGGCGATCGGCCTGTTTTCCTGGGCGCAGGTTCCCGGGTATATTGCGGCCCAGGTGGCGGGAGCCTTTGTCGGTTCAGTCGCCGTGTACCTCGCATACCTGCCGCACTGGTCCCTCACGCCGGACGGCCCATCCAAGCTCGCCTGCTTCTCGACCGGGCCCGCTGTTGGGCCCAGGAATAGGCGCTCCGGCCGTGACAGGGAGCCCTTAGGGTGATATGTTGGCGGGATGGCGACGGAACCGAAACCGAATGAACGACACCTGCCCGATCCGGCTGCGGAAAAGCCGGCTGCAGCTGGGCCGGGGTCTGCAAAACCGGGCCAGACGCAGGCGAAGCTCCTGACCCCCGAGGAGCAGATGGCGCTTTTTGAGCAGCACCTGAAGGAAAACGACTGGGGGCACCAGCCCTGCTGACCCCGGCCGGAAGCGTATATTGCCAACCGGCACCCGGAGATCGTCACCCCGGGGGTGACGATCGAGGCAAAAAGCTTGCGCTCATCCGCGCGCGGGTCGTCTTCAACCCGGGGCGGCAGGTCAAAGACCATGGTTGGGCGCTGTTTCACATTGTACCGCGACCGATGGGGAAGGGCGGATGTTCCGGGGTTGGCCGCCCGGGCGGATGCGGCAAGCGAGTCGCTTATCAGGTTGGCGAGGACATGCGCGCCGGCGATGCGCTTTCATCCCGTCTTATAAGCGGAACGCCGCGGCGGAATGGCCCGGGCCGGCTGCAGGCCGCGGGCTTCCGCCAAAACTCCTCTCAAATGGCAATGGAGCTCAGAATCTTCCCAATTTCAGGCGCGCAGCGATAAACTCGCCGCTACGTCAGGACGCGGATCGCGTCGTGCAATGGGGAACTGCATACGCACGGTGCGCGAGTGGTCGCACAGGCGCCAAGGCCTGCGCAGAGCTTCCGGGAGAATATCAGGGGCTGTTGCCCTGGAGCGACCAGGCGCCGACGGGTATGCTGCGCAGCTTGCCGCCTGTTTCCAGCGCGTAGCGCTGGCAGCGCTGCGGGGCCAGGCCGGCCAGGATACTCTCCAGGTCATCGGCGACGAGCTGACCGATGAGCGGTTGGATTTCCGGCACGCTGCCGGCGCGGTGCGCCTGGATCAGGGTGTTTGGCGTGCTCCGGCCAGATTCGCTGGCGGGGATCGGCTCCTCGGGCCAGACGTCGATGCCGGCGCGGATCTGTCCGCTGGCCGCCGCCGCGAGCAGCTCCGGGAAATTCACCAGCGCGGCCCGGCTCGCCAGGATGACCACGCTGCCTTTCTGCATGCTCGAGAACTGCCGCCGGCCGATCCGGCCGGTGTTCTCGCTCGTGTTTGCCGCGAGAAGAAAGACGACGCGGGCGCGCGCAAAGCATTCATCGAGCGATGCAGGAATCACGTCCAATTCCCGGAGCACCGCCGGGTGTATCCACGGATCGTGCACGAGAAGCTCCCGGGAAAAGGGCCGAAGCAGGGGCAGCAGGGCGCGGCCGAGGTTGCCAAACCCCACCAGGGCGAGCGGCTTGCCGTGCAGGAGAAAGGAGTCGTGGTTGTCCCCCTTGGATTCCCGGCCGATGCGCAGGGCGGCGTCCGCCTCGTGCATCCGCCGGGCGAGCGAAATGGCCATTGCCAGCGCCATTTCGGCGACAGGCCGCGCGTACACGGGGGCGGTCGAAAGGACCGGTATCCCGCGGCGGTGGCACTCGGCATAGTCGATGTTCGGCAGGAAATTGCTTTCGACATTGAACACCGCGCGCAGATGGGGTGCCTTGTCGAGGCGCGCCCTGTCCAATGGCGACTGGCCGATCAGCGCGATCGCATCCGGCAGGTGCCGCTCGATGTGTTCGGCCGAGGCAGGGGAGCCGTCATGCCAGACGACGCGGCCGAGCCGCTCGAGCCGGCGCTTGGTCGGCTCGTCGAAGATCCGGTCGATCCGGCGGGGATGGGGATCGAGCAGGATGACGCCCTCGTTTGGATTCATGGATGTCATTGGCGAAGGAGGTCGGCCAGGTAGGATTTCCATACCGCGGCATGGGTGTGCGTCCCGTGCCCGTATGTGGCATCGCTCAGCGGGATAACGATCGCACGGCCGTGCGGCACGCGTGCAATCTCCCGCTCCAATATTCTGATTTCCGGGGGATTGATCAGGTCGTCGGCGGAGTTCACGGCAAGCAGCGGCGCCCGGATCTTCGCGAGGTCCGGCCCGGGATTGTAGTCCCTGGATGCGGACACGGCATAAAGGAGGTCGTTGGCGTCGTCAGTCTTGACGGCTTGGTCGACATAGCGGTCCAGGACCGAGTCCGCCTGCGCCAGGGTAGGCATATCGGCCTGCCTGCGAACGGCATTGCTGCCCATGAAGAAGAGGATCTCCTCGGCGACCCGGAGGCTGGGGGGCTCCGAAGCGTATTCCCCGCCCTTCCAGGAGGGGTCGTTCCTGATCGAGTCGATTATTGCCCGGCGCCAGACCCGGTTCCTCCCCGAAATCTGGGTCGGCAGGCTTGCCAGCGGCATCAGGGCATCCATGAACGCCGGGTATCGCTCGCCCCATACCCACGTGTGCATGCCGCCCATCGATGTCCCCATCGCCAGGCGCAGATGATTCACGCCGAGGCCCTCGGTCAGCAGCCGGTATTGGGCGCCGACCATGTCCGCATAGCCGTAGGCGGGAAAGCGGGCGTGCATCCCGTCGCTCGGCTTGGATGAGCCTCCGTGGCCGATTCCGTCCGGAATGACGATGAAGTGGGTCGCCGCATCGAGCGGCTGCCCCGGCCCGAACAGTTCGGCCGCGAAATAGGTGTTGATGAAGTTGGCCCCGGAACCGCCGGTTCCGTGAAGGATCAGGACGGCATTCGCCGCCGTGCCGTCCGCCCTTCGTTCCAGGCGGCCGAGTGACCGGTAATGGATGCGCAGGGAGGGAAGGCTTTCGCCGGACGAAAACTTGAAATCCCGAATGAGGTAGTCGGCCTCGGTTGGGGTCGGATAGTTCTCGGCCCGGGCGGCGCCGCCGAATAGGCCGACCAGCACCGGCAACACGGATAGCCATGTCCATTTCATGGGAAAGTACGCGCTCCTCGTTGCATTTTGCGCAAGGCTGAATTCAGGCGGCTCTGTCCGGCTTCGAAGGCACCCCGCATCCGGGAGGTTTCAGGCCAGAGCCTGCCGGCAAAACTTAACGCACTTCGCGATTTCCGTCATTCGGTCCGAACCCGCGGGAACCTTGTACTCAAATTCAATCGTGGCCTGGATGTTCCAGTGATTGTCCCGGATGAGGTGCAGGACCTCGACGATCGGCGTGTCCCCCTCTCCGAATGGGACGTTCGGGCCCATGTGCAGCTTGCGGTCCTTGATGTGCACGTGGGTGATCCGCCCGGGGTGCTGCTTGATGAAGGGAACCGGAGAATAGTTGTTGCCCGCGATGAAATGCCCGATGTCGACGTTGGCCGAATTGCGCGGTGAAAGGGCGAAGGCCCGCTCCCAATGGGCCGGGGTCACGGCGGTATGGCCGTGATAGGCCACCCAGAGCGAGTGCTTTTCGCCAAATGCGCCGAGCCGCTTCAGGTCGTCCTCGTCCTTGCTGATTTCGGTCGAGATGGCGCGGGCGCCGAGGGCCTTGGCGAGCTCGAAAACGTAGTCCAACTCCTCGTCCGACATCTTGAAAATGCCGTCGACCTTGACGATTTCAATGAGGACGCCCGCCGACTCGTAAATGCGGCGGAACTCGGGGATTCGCCCGGTCGGGGCGGACCGGCGCCAGCGCCGCATCTGGGCGTCGACCGACTGCGCCCCGGCCGCCTCGGCCACAAGCGCCTTGGCGCCGACCAGGTGCGCCGGTGCGCCGAGAAACGCCTCGACCGGCTGGGTGCGCAGTTCCAGCCCGCTGATCCCCAACTGAGTGCAACGATCGAGAATTTCGGAACCGCCCATTTGGAGATTCGCAAAGCTGTAAGGCACGTTGAGGCCGATCTGGACGCCGGACACCCTGGAATCTGGCCTCGATCGGAGCGGCTGGGCTTCCTGGGCGCAGAGGCGGCCCACGGAGCCGAGGATTCCGGAGGCGGGCAGCGCGGCAAGGGCGAGCTTGGCGAATTGGCGGCGGGTCTGGAGCAGCATGGGGGCGGGAATGACGAAGGGTTTCATACTCTCGTTTCCTCAGTTCCTCCTTGCCAGCCAATTTGCCGCGAACGGCAAGCGACCGCCCTGAAGCTGGAACCCTCCACAGCGATTCCCGGAATAAGCCACCCGCCTAGATGCTCTTATCCTGATCGAATGCAAAGTCGTGCGGTGGAAAACTCGGGGCCGGGGCTTAAAATGTTGCGCCGGGGCAATTCCTGAACTGATTGCGCCATGTCCGATGAGGCCTTTGCCCGATTGGTCGATGACCACTACGCAGGCGTATTCCGATTCGCGCTGAGCCTCGCGCGCAATCAGCCCGACGCCTGCGATCTGACCCAACAGACATTCTATCTGTGGGCGACAAAGGGTCACAGCCTCCGCGACATCTCCAAGGTGAAGACATGGCTCTTTACGACGCTCTATCGGGAATTCTTAAGGATGCGGAAACGCTCCGCCCGGGTGACCTCGGTGGAGGATCTTCCCCCGGGCGAGCGGGAGGTGGCCGCCGAGGATGTCGACCAGGCCCGGCGCATGGATAGCGCTGCGGTCGTTCAGGGCCTGCTTGACGTGGACGAAACTCATCGGGCGCCGCTGGCCCTCTTTTACCTGGAGGAGCTCTCCTATCTGGAGATCGCCGAAACGCTGGGCGTGCCAGTTGGCACGGTGATGTCGCGCCTTTCCCGGGGAAAGGCGCAATTGCGCGCGGCGCTGGCCGCGCGCAAAAACGACGGAGGCGTCGTTCAATTTCCCGCCCAAAAGGGGGGGATCCAATGAAAAACGAAGAGGCAAGGTTCGTCTTGCAGGCTTATCGGCCAAACGGAGCCGACTCATCCAACGCTTTCTTTGCCGAGGCCCTCGGCCAGGCGGACAGCGATGCCGAATTGCGCGCGTGGTTTGCCCGCGAACAGGCATTCGATGCGGCGATCGCCGCAAAGCTGCGGGAGATCAATCCGCCGGCGGAGCTGCGGGACAACATCATTGCGGGCGGGCGGGCGGGCATGTGGCACCGCAACACGTGGTGGCTTCCCGTCTGGCTTGGCGTGGCGGCGGTGTTCGCGGCGCTGTTCTTCACTGTGGTGCGCCTCCGTCCCGCGGCCCCTGTCGATGCCCGGCAACTGACCTTGTTTGCCCTGAGCGACGCGGCCCATGAGGAGCTGCACAAGGGCATTGTCGCCGGCCTGGCCGACGTGGAAGACACCCTGGGAGATCCAAAGACCCACCTTGCACACGGACTCAATGTCAATGAGGACGACTTGCGGGCCAGGGGATGCCGCTCGGTGCAAGTGGCCGGCCGCGACGTCTTTGAAATCTGCTTCAAACGCGGTGATGTGTTTCATCTCTACATCGCCCGGACCGGGGAGTTCAAAACGCAGACGGACCCTGGCATACCCGCGTTTCAAAGCAAGGGCGGGATGTCCTCCGTGACCTGGACCGCTGCCAACCATGTTTACGTCCTCGTCTCGGATCGCAGCATGGAAGACCTCCGCAGGTTGCTCTGACTCCGGACATGGTCAGACGCCCTTGAATTCGGGAGTTTTCCCGCGACGACTCTTGAATCGTTTCGGTTTGGCATGAATAGTGGGGGGTTGCCGATCGCGCACTGGTTGCCAAGCACGATGATTCACCCAGCCCCGACATCGATTCCCGACGACGACCTCGTCGCCATCGCGGTCCGGAAGGCGGGCCGGCGGCTGGTGCCGTTTCTCCTGCTGCTCTACATCCTGGCATTCCTTGACCGGGTTAATGTCAGCTACGCCAAGGAGATGCTGGGGCGGGACGCGGGGCTGAGCGAGGCGACCTACGCCCTCGGGGCGGGCGTTTTCTTCATCGCCTACGCCCTGCTTGAGTTGCCGAGCAGCCTCCTTCTGCAGCGGTATGGCGCCCGCATCTGGATCGGCCGGATCATGATCACCTGGGGGCTGGTTTCGGCCCTGACGATGTTCGCCCGGACCGCCACTTCGTTTTGCTCCCTGCGTTTTCTGCTCGGAGCGGCGGAGGCCGGGTTCTTTCCAGGCATCATCTACTACCTGACACTCTGGTTTCCAAGGCGGGAGCGGACCAAGGTCTTTGGCCTCTTCTATTTCGGGGCTCCGCTGGCCCAAATCGCGGGCGGACCTATTTCAGGGTTGTTGCTTGATTTGGACGGAGCGGCCGGCCTCAAGGGCTGGCAGTGGCTTTTTCTGGTCGAGGGCGTCATGGCGAGCCTCGCCGGCCTGTGGGCGCTGCGACGGCTGACGGATGGTCCCGCGGGAGCGAATTGGCTGGCGCAGGACGAGCGGCGGGCTCTTGCCGCGACGCTCCAAGACGAGGGTCACGGGACTTCCGAGGGCACCGGCTGGGGGAGGTTGCTGTCCGCCGTGCGCACGCCCTCTGTCTTCCGCTTCGGACTCATCTACGTTTTCATTCAGGCAAGCGTCTACGGCGTGACCTTTTATCTGCCCTCCGATGTCGCCAGGCTCCTCGGGCGCGAAACCGGGTTTGTCGTCGGTGTGGTGAGCGCGCTCCCCTGGATTTGCGCCTTGGCGGCTGCCTACGCGATACCCCGGCTGGCGGACAGGCTCGGCCGGAGAGCGGTCGCCTCCGGCACTCTGGCATTGTCGGCCCTCGGCATTGCAGTTGCGGCCGTTTCCCCGCCCGGAATCGAACTGGCCGCCCTTTGTCTCGCGGTCGCCGGATTCATAGGGGCGCAGCCTGTGTTCTGGACCTTTCCCGCCGATGAGCTTCCGGCGCTGGGCGCCGGAGCCGGAATTGCCCTCATCAACTCGATCGGTGCGGTGGGTTCGTTCGTTGCGCCCAACCTCCGGGCCGCCGCCAATGCGGCTTTCCACTCGGGCGTTGCGGGGAGCTTGAGCGTGGCGGCGGCTGCGCTTGCCGGTTCCGGACTCCTGCTTATCTATCGTGCGAAGCCCGCGCATCCCTCTTTTTCCCACCCAAAACCATGAAGAAAATCACAGCCCTGCGCGCCCTGGTCCAGGGGGGCCAGGATCAAGGAGCCGACTATCACGCCAAGCCCGACGGCCATTGGATCAACAGCACGGTGATCGCCACGCCGATGAGCAAGTATCCGGAATACCAGGCGACCCGGCGTTCCTTCGGGATCGATGTGTTGGGAACCGTGCTCGTCGAGGTGGAGGCCGAGGACGGCACGGTCGGATTCGCGATGACAACCGGCGGCGTGCCTGCGGCCTACCTGATCGAAAAGCATTTTCGCCGCTTTGTCGTCGGCCAGCCGGCTTGCAACACGGAGGTGATGTTCGACCAGATGTACAACGCCTCGCTGTACTATGGAGGGAAGGGGCTGCCGCTGAACGCAATCTCCGCCGTGGACTGCGCTGTGTGGGACCTGATCGGAAAACTGAAGCAGGAGCCGGTCTGGGCGCTGATCGGCGGGAAGATGCGCGAACGGCAGCCAATGTACGCAACCGGACCCAGGCCCGACCTCGCGAAGAAGATGGGATTCATCGGCGGCAAGATTCCGATTCCCTTCGGGCCGGCCCATGGCGAGGAGGGCCTGCGCAGGAACATCGAACTCGCCGCCCAAATGCGGGAGGCGTGCGGGCCGGATTTTCCACTCGCATTCGACTGCTGGATGGCGCTGACCCCGGCCTATGCGCTCCGGCTGATCGATGCGCTCCGGCCGTACAACTTCCTCTGGATCGAGGAATGCCTGCCGCCCAGCGACTATGACGGCTATCGCCGCCTGGTCGAATCCCGGAGCCACCCGATCATGATCTCGACCGGTGAGCACGAATACACCCGCTGGGGGTTCGAGACCCTTCTCAACACCGGGGTCGACATGGTGCAGCCCGACATCCACTGGTGCGGCGGCCTGACGGAGTTGCTCAAGATCAAGGCCATGGCCTCGGCTAAACGGCGGCTGTGCGTTCTCCACGCCTCGTCGGTCTACAGCTATCATTTCTCCATCGCCAGCGACGTGACACCGTTCTCGGAGTTCCTGATGATGGCACCCAAAGCCGACCAGGTGGAACCGATGTTCTCCCCGCTCTTCACCAATGAGATCGTGCCTGTCGACGGCCATGTGAACCTGGGCGATGCGCCGGGATTCGGCGTCGACTTGAACCCGGCGATCGCCTGGTCGCGTCCGTATGCCAGTTTTCAGTAGATCGGCCCCAAGGACTGGCTAATCGGCCAGCCACCCCGCTTCGGAGTGGCGCAGGAGCAGTTCGACCGCTGCCTCGAGGCCTGCGGCATCCGCCGGGTCGAATCGCGCAACGCGGGGGCTGTCGACATCGAGGACGCCGAGCAGGCGCCCGTTGTGCACGAGCGGCACGACGATCTCCGAACGCGACGCGGCATCGCAGGCGATGTGCCCTGGAAACTCATGCACGTCGGGGACGACGATCGTCTTTTGCTGTCGTGCCGCTGTGCCGCAGACTCCGCGGCCGACGGCAATTCGAACGCAGGCGACTTTCCCCTGAAACGGCCCGAGTACCAGTTCGCCAGCCCGCAGGAAATAAAAGCCGGCCCAGTTCAAGTCGGGCAGAGCCTGGTAAAGCAGCGCCGCCATGTTCGCCGTGTTGGCGAGGCCGTCGCGCTCGTCAGAAAACACCGCCGCCAGTTGATCGATAAGCTCGCGGTAGGCGGCGGTCTTTGAAGGCCCAGCGGCGGTTTTGACAACGTGCATGGCGGATGGTCGTTCATTGCGGGGCGAAGCGACGCTTCAGGCAACGCAAAGTTCAGACCAGTCGGCTCTCCGCATGGAATACCCGCCGGCTTGGGCCCTCTGACAGGAGGCGCGGGTCTGCTTCCGCTCCGGTCCGTTGCAATCGAGGCAACCGCTGCTAGGATGTCTTTCGAACCTGCCATGCAACACAAAGCTCCACCCTCTGCGCCAAAGAGCGCCGCCGCCTGCGCCGTCGACGGCGCGAAATCAGAATGCGGACTTCCGTCGAATGTTGTCATCGACATGTCAAAGGCGGCTGTCCAGCACTCGGATGCCGAATGGCAGAATCTCCTGACTCCCATGCAATACCATGTTGCCCGGCGCCAGGGAACGGAACGCCCCTTCAGCAACGAGTACTGGGATCACCACGAGGATGGGGTGTATTTCTCCGTGTGCAGCGACACGCCGCTATTCGACAGCCGCGACAAGTTCGAGAGCGGCACGGGCTGGCCGAGCTTCAGCAGGCCGATCGAGGCGAGCTTTGTGGAGGTGTCGACCGACAGGAGCCACGGCATGATACGCAATGAAGTCCACTGTCCCGTGGACGGTTCGCACCTGGGCCATGTGTTCCCCGACGGCCCCGTTCCGACCGGCAGGCGTTATTGCATCAATTCGGCCTCGCTGAAGTTCATGCCCCGTAAGAAATACGAGGACTGGGTCGCGGCGCGCAGCGCCGCCCAGGCCAGGTGATCGGGGGCACCAAAAGGCCCTCGCCATTCATTATCCTCCTTTCCAAGCCACCCTTGTTGCCATGACCCTCCAAACCACTGCGAAAGCCGACTCCATCGTTCTCGGCGGCGGATGTTTCTGGTGCGTCGACGCCGCCTATAAGCTCCTGCCAGGTGTGACCCATGTCACCTGCGGCTATGCCGGGGGCACCGTGGCCAATCCGACCTATGAGGACGTCTGCGCCAAGACGACGGGCCATGCCGAAGCGGTGAAGATCGATTACAACCCGGCCAAGGTGGGCTTGGCGGGGCTCCTGGCTTACTTCTGGGAGTGTCACAATCCGACCCAGGTTGGAGGCCAGGGCCATGACATGGGGCCGCAGTACCGCTCGATCATCCTGTACGCAGATGCCGCACAAAAGGACGCTGCCGAGAAGTCCCGGGCCGAGGCCCAGAAAGGGCTCGCCCTGCCGATCACGACCGAAATCGTCCCGCTGGCAAGGTTCTGGCCCGCGGAGGCCTACCATCAGGACTATTTTGCGAACCACCCCGAGCGCTCCTATTGTTCGGTGGTGATCCGCCCGAAGATCGAGAAGCTGAGACATAAGCTGGCCGATGGCCAGTGATCGAGAACATCGCATGAGGGTCAGTTGATTCGGCATTCAGCCCTAACCCGAAGATTTCACGAAATTCGTCCAAATCTCATCCAAACCGCTCTCGAAAAAGGGCCGAAAACTCCCTGCGATGTGCTCCCAAGCACACCTCGGTCGTCTTCGGCCCTTTTTCCTCGGCGGTTTGGCGATCTTTGGCCGTTTTCATGAAATCTTCGGGCTAGGGCTGAATGCCGAATCAACTGACGGCAGAAGCCCGTCACCTCACCGTGATGACAATCCTCCGGTAGGCAAAAAGCTGCACGACCGGATTGAGGCTCCTGACCTCCTCGATCACATGGATCTGCTTTCCGGTGCCATTGGCCGGGATCGCAATCTCCGCCACCGGCCGGTCGGCATGCTGAACGGGAAGCTCGCCCTCGTAAGTGCCGGCCTCGGGATAAGTATACCAGCGGAAGCCAAGCGCATCGTTGTCCGGGCTACTTGACGCGGAGGCGTCGAGGGCGACGTGCTGGCCGGCATCCGCCGTCAGGTATACGATCGTGCGGGCGGGGTCGCCGTTGAACGCGGCGATCGGATTGTGGTGGGCGTCCTTGAAGTCCTTCACGCACCACTCCATGCGCGCCTGGAAATCGTCCTGGTAGGCGCGCCTCCACCGCTGGATCGGCGTCCAGACGTCGTCGTAGGTCTTGCCGGTCTCGGGATCCGTCCACTTGTCGCTCGAATCTGGATACATGGCGAAGGGTTCGTAGGGTTTTTCCCCCTCGCCGTACCGCACGCGGCTCTGGCCCGCCGGGATCTGGACACCGCGGGTATGGAAGCGGCCGCCCCAGCCGCCCCAGGCGATGTGCTCGGGATCGTAGAGGCCCTTGTTCACCAGGCCGATCCACGTGCTTGTGTTACCGCCCTCGAGGTAGCGGAAACGGCCGTTCCTCTCGGTGCGGTCCGGGTAGAGCGCCCCCAGCGGACCGTGGTCGTGCTGGATGTGCTCCTTCATCCAGAGATGCTCGCCTTCATCGGTCGGGGGATAGGGCTGCCAGACGTAGGGCTCGCGATTGGTCTGGGAGCGGCCGGGCGGTATGTGGGGCGGGCCGGGCCCCATGAGTCCAAACACCTGGTCGAGGCTTCGGATCCACGGTATGTCCGGAAAATTATGGCAGATCCAGGCGCCCGCGTCGTCCTGGCCGTAGTCCTCATAGACGCGGATCCTGGCCGTGAAGGCCCTCACCTGGTCCTGGGAGTGCGTATTCCGGTAATCCCAAAGGGCCTGCGCGAGCGGATTGGCGCCGCCGGTTATGCAGATGTAGACCGGGCGCGGGTCGGGTTTTTCGATCGCCTGGACGATGAGCCTGGTTCCGGGCGTGCTCTGTCCGTCGCCCACCGCGGCCATGCCATACCCGTACGGGCCGGCCCCCACCTTGCTCATGAGGAATGCGGCCGTCGGCCAGCCGGGGGCATTCTTGAGAAGGTTCGGGCGCACGATGGCGTACGCGTTGATGTCCTTGACGAGGTCCTCGGGGTGCACACCGATCCGGTGCGGCTCGGAAGGGGGCCTCGCGGGGTACCCGGGATCGCTGATGCTGACGGCGATCAGGCCCTCGATGTCCATTTCATTCGCATACATGAACAGGCGAACGATCATCTGCGAATCATCCGGCTCCCCCTCAAGGTCGGTGATAAGAATCATGCGGTGGTTGTCGCCGACCGCCTGCAGGCGCGGCGCCTGTGCGCCGAAAGCCAACGCCGCTAACACCAGGACCGCAGCCCGGATTCCGCCACGTCCGATATTACCCATGCCCTGACAATACAACCTATCCGGCGGCGAGAAAACCCCAATCGGTCCCGGGGTACTGGACCTTCAGCGCGTCGCCAAGGTCCTTCCGGACGGCGGCGACCGAGGCGGTGTCGGCTTCCAGCTGGGCGGCCGCCTGCTGCACGGCTACGGCCTGCTGGTCCATCTCGGACTTTTCCGCTGCCGTGGGCGTGAAATCGCACCCGCTGCCCGAGCCGCTTGTCGGAGCGAGCATGGCGGCGACGCCCGCGGCAACGAGCCTGGACGCGTACAGCGACATCCGGCCCTTGGCGAGGTCGGCCTGCTGGGACATGATGAAGGCCTTCAGGTTGACCGACAACTGCCAGCGACGGTCGGTCAGGCTGCCGTAGCGGTCGCCCAGATTCATGGCCGCGGCGTCGATGTGAAAGATGTCGGGTTTATGGATGCCCGCCTGGGCCTTGTCGCAAAGCGCGGAAACACGGCCGATCGTCGCCGTCACCGCCGCATAATAGGCGTTGAGGTCCTTTCTCGCCTGCATGAACTCCTCCATGTTGGCGGGTGTCTCGACCTTGACGAGGTTCGGCACCTGGGGCGCCTTGGGCGCGCTTTCCTGGGAAAGGTCGCGATTGAACTGGTCGATTGTCGCGGTCAGTTGCTGGAGATAGCGCTGGGTCTCGGGGCTTTGCTTCGGGCCGCCGCAGGCGGACAGCAAGGCGACCAGGGGTAGGACAAGCGCCGCCTTCGGGTAAAACGTGGCGTGCATAAGCTGGAGAAACTGAATCTGGAGAGGAACTCTTTCTGACAGCCCAATCCCTAGCGTATCCGCTGCCGGATGGCGATAACCAAAAGTCGGTCCTCCGTCAGTAGATGACGCGCCAGTTTCCGGTCGGCTCCCCCGGGATCGTGTGGTGGCGCTCGACCCAGTCGATGATCAGGTCCCGGATCTCCTCGCTCGTGTGGGAGAGGACGGGGGCGTTCTTGAACATCGTGTAGCCCCCTCCACCGTTGAAGCGGTAGTTGTTGAGGGCGAGCTTGAGCCGGGCCGTCGGATCGAGCGGAGCCCCCTTGAAGCTCAGGTTGCGGATGCGCTCGCCGACCGGACGGGTTATGTCGATCTCGTAGGTGACCCCCTCGGCGGCGTCGTAGTTGTAGCTCATCACGTTCGGGTCGATGAGTTCCGCCGGCGACTTGCCCGCTTGGTAGGGCAGAAAATAACGGGCCGAGTGCTCGAGCGCGGCGCGCAGCTGGGCGCCGGTGACCTCGACCACGAAAAGGGTGTTCTCGTAGACATAGAGTCCGGCGATGTCGCGCACCGTGACCGGCCCGGCTGGAATCCGGGCGTTGGGATTGAAGCTGGACGCAAGCGACACGTCGGCATGCCCCGCCTCGAGCTGTACGCGCTGGATGAGATCGATCATCGCCGAGTCGTGCAGGGAATCGCCCGTCTCGATCGCGCGGTCGCTCGTCCCGATGGGCTTGTTCAGCCACGCCAGGGTTTCCGCGTGGTACGGTTCGGCGAGGGCCAGGATCTTCGGATCGGCGGGGATGTCCGCCTCGACCGGCAGGGACTGGGCGGCCTTGCCGATGATGGTCCAGCTTCCGGAGCCTTCGCGGGAGAAATAAAGGTCGGCTTCCACCAGATGGTCGCCCCACCTGCCGGCTTGCGTGAGCAGGACGCCCGAAACGACCAATGACGCCACGTCGCGGTGCGTGTGCCCCAGGAGGATCAGGTCGATCCCCGGCACCTGCCTGGCGATGGCGAGGCCCGCGTTTTCATGCGGGACATCGCCGATCTTCCCTTTGCCCGTGCCAAGGTCCTCCTCGAGTCCCATGTGCATCGCCACGACCACTGCGTCGACATGTTCGCGCCCGCGGAGGATGGGCACCCACTTCGCGGCCTCCTCAATCGGATCGCGGAACTCGAGCCCGGCGTAGTTCTCAGGGTTCTCCCACGCCGGGATTCCGGGTGTCGTCAGGCCGAGAATGCCGATCCGGACCCCTTCCACTTCCTTCACGATATAGGGCTTGTAGGCGGTGTCTCCGGTGCCCGCGCGGTACGTGTTGGCGGAAAGCCACGGGAACTTCGCCTCGCCGCGGGCCTTTGCAAGTACGGCCAGGCCGAAATTGTACTCGTGATTGCCCACGGTCATGCTGTCGTACCGCAGCTCGTTCATGACGAGCATCATCGGGTCAATGGGGGAATTGTCCTTTCGATTGTGATAATAGACAAGGGGCGTGCCCTGGATCGTGTCTCCGCAGTCGAGCAGGAGAAGATGGGGAAATTCGCTCCTGGCACGCGCCACCATCGTTGCGATCTTGGCGACACCCAGTTCGGCCGTTTTTCCTGTGTAATAGTCGATCGGATAGATGTGCCCGTGCAAGTCAGTGGTGCAGAGCAGCGTGACATGCGCCCGCTCGTCCGCTCTTGCGGAACCGCCCATGGGGCCGATCAAGACTGCGATGACGAGTGCCGCCCGGGATGCAAAGCAGGAAAGTTTATTCATGTTGGAAAAGAGGGTGGACGCCGCAAAAGGAACCGGTGCCTGTCCCCGCGTCAACGGTTCTGATCGAGCCGGTCCGCTTCGGCGAACTGGGCGGACGCCTCCCGGGTCTCACCCATGGCCTGCAGGGCGTGGCCCAGGTTGCGGTGGGTGCCGCCGTTGCCCGGGTCGAGCTGAAGCGCCCGTTGGAATTCGGCGACGGCCTCGGGCAGGCTGCCTGTGCGGGCAAGCGCGTTGCCGAAGTTGTTGTAGGCGATGGCCAGGTTTCTTCGCGCCTCCGGACTCGCGGGCTCAAGGCGGAGGACCTGTTCAAGTTGAACCACCGCTTCCGGCGCCCGACCCGCAGCAAGGAGGGCCCGTCCCAGGTTGAGGCGGGCGCCGGCGAGATCGGGGTCCAGGCGGACGGCCTCGGTCAGCTGGTCGATCGCCTCAGGCAGCCGGCGGGCCTCCGTCAGGGTCAGGCCGAGATTGCTGCGGGCTTCTGCGAAACCGGGCCTCAGGCGCACCGCTTCGTCGCCGTGCGCGATGGCCTCGTCGAACCGTCCCGATTGGGCGAGAATGATCCCCAGATTGTTGTGCGCGAGCCAGGCCTTTGGATTAAACCGCAGCGCATAGGTCCAAAGGGTCTCTTCGCTGGCAAATACCCTGGCGTAATTGCGGCTTGCGCCGGCGCAGGCGACGGCGGCGATCGCAGCGCAGGTCCAGAAGAGGGGAGGGCGGGCCGCGGCGCGCCAGCGTCCGGCCGCCGCCGCGACAAGCCCGATCAGGCCCACAAGCGACAGGTAGGCAAAATGATCCGAGATCCGGGAAATCCGCAGGTATGCCATGGGAACGATCCCGAGGATCGGGAGCAGGTTCAGGAAGAAAAATCCGAATCCAAACAGCGCATGCCGCCCCCACGACGCCCGCTTTGCCCAACAAAAGCCCAATCCCGCGGCGATCGTGCACCAGGCCAGCGCCATCCAAGGGAATGGACCAGCCAGGCTCCAGTCCGGGTAAATGGGCATCAGGTTCAACGGCAGGATGGCCTTGGCGAGGTAGAACAAGGCCGCCGGGCCGGCCGCGCCGATGCGCCCTGGCAGGCCCTCCGAGGGCGCAGGAATGTGCGCCATGGCCCGGGCGGTTTGTAATTGGATCGTCACAAGGCCGAGAACGATCGAGACGGCAAAGAACGGGACATCCTCTGCGATGTCCCTCCATCCGATGCGGCCCCGCCGCCACCAGGCATAAAGGAGAAGCACGGCTGGAAACATGACAACCGAGCTCTTGCAGAGCATGGCGATTGTGAACAACCCCAGCGATGAGAGGTACCATCCCCAGGCATTGGACGATGGGCCGGGCGCGGTTGGGGACAGGCACTTGGCCCCGGGGGACAGGCACCCGGCGGGGGACAGGCCCTTGGTTTTCTCAAAATTGAGGTAGGCCAGCGCCGCCAGCAGGAGGGGCGGGAGGGACAGCGTGTTCTTGAGTTCCGACATCCACGCGACCGACTCCACGGCCAGGGGATGGACGGCGAAAAGCAACCCGCCCAGCCATGCCGCGCCGGAACCCAGCCTGCGCAGCACGCGCCACAGGAGGAGGGCGCTCAGGATATGCAGGGCTATATTGGTGGCGTGGTAGCCGGACACATCTCCCTGCCAGAGGTGCCATTGGACCCATTGCACCGAGGTTGTGAGAGGGAAATAGTCCTGCCCGGCCTGTCCGCTCCAGATCTTCCAGAGTCCGGCCGGAAAGCGCAGGATCGGGTTCTCCCCGATCGCCGCGAGATCGTCCCAAAGCCAGCTCCCCCGGATTGCCGGGGCAAATGCGAATGCCCCGGCCGCGGCAATCGTCGCCGCCTTGATGCCCGTGCGAAGCGCTGATTCCGTGCTGTTGCTCATTTCAAGCGGCCGTTTCCCGGTCCGCCGGGGACAGGCACCTGGGGAGCAGGAACAGCCCAAACCAGGCGACCCAGGCCAGGGCGGAGATCGCCAGTCCCGTCCAAAGGCCGGTGGGCACGTACTCGAAGCGGATCAGGTGGTGACCCGCGGCGAGGGGCGTCGCCCGCAATGCGTAGTCGGCGGGCATCACCTCGTACTGAGCCTGGCTGCTGCCGGCCAGGGGCCGGGCATGCCAGTCCCGGCTGTAGGCATCGGTCACAAACAGAAGAGAGGGAGTTGTGACTTCGGCTTCGACCGTCAGCCAGTCTGAGGAGGAGTCGATGACACGTGCCCAGCCGGGATCGATGCCCCTCGAAGAATTGAAGCCGGGCAGGCTTTCCAACAGCACCGTTTTGCGCGGATCGAAGCCGGGCTGGTTCATGGCGGAGAAGATCGCGTCCCGACCGGGCAGCACCCGGTAGTCCGGCACGAGCTGCACCCGCTCCATCGCCCCGGGGAATTCGTATTTGTTCACCTTCTCGCTGGATTCGGTAAAGACGTAACGCAGGCGCAGGAGGGAATAGAGGGGCGAGGGCGACCGGAACGTCACATTCTGTGTGGCCTGGTCGGGATTCCCTCCCTGGGTGAAGGTGATGAATTCGGCATAGCGGGCGAGCAGTCCCGGGTCGTCGCCCCACATATCCGGTTTGCCCAGGAGAAATCCATTGTTGGGCTCCAGGATATTCTGCACCCGGTAATCGCCGGGGTGGGCCGTCACGAAAGCGGTCAGTTCCGGCGAATCGACTTCCGTGCGGCGAAAGGTGGCAAACTGAGGTGCCGCAAAGCAGATCATCTCGAGCGGCAGCAAGCCCAGGACAACCCATCCCCAGGCGGCCCGGCGCCTCGCGAAGGCCACGCTGGCTCCGCACAGGAGAGCCAGGGCGCCTGCGATTGCCAGCGACCGGCCCGCATGGATTCCCGCATCGCGGATGGTCCCGGGGTCCGTGAATGTGGCGGTCGGAAGGTAGCTTTCACGGGTGTCGCGAACCCACGCGAGTACCGGGGCGATGGACAAGGGATGGGACCAAATCCAGAGGCCCGCGGCGGCTGCCGCAAAGCCAGCCGCCAGGACACACCTGGACACGTCCTTTCCCGGAGGAGATCGCCTCAGCAGGGCGTCCGCGCCGATCCCCATGGCGACGGTGAAGAATGCGACGGCGGGGAAGGTGAATTTTGACCAGCCGCGGAAACGCCCAAATCCGGGCATGAATTCGTACAACGGCCGGAAAAGGGGAGTGTTATGACCCAGGGCTGGCATCAGGAGAAGGGCGGCAATGCCGATGAAGAGACCGGCCGATTTCCGGCGCCCGGGATCCGCAAGCGCGACCGCGGCGAGGACAACGCCTGAAACGCCCACAAAGACCGACATCTCCCACGGGTAGCACCGGCCCCAGTAGAGATGCCGGTTGGTGTCGCCGAAGAAGCCCGGGGCGACCGAGGTCAGGAGGTTTTCCAGGGGAAGCGAGAACTGGCCCACGAAGGAGTAACTCAAGCGCGTCGCGCGCAGACCCTCCGCAGTGGCGGCCAGCCCGGGGATGAGCTGCGCCGCCGCAAGGGCTGCGGCCGCGGCATAGATGCCCGGCACGGCCGGCAATGCCCGGCGCCATGCCCCCGGAACCGTCAACGAAAAGGCGACGGCATGGACCGCCACCGCAACCGCCATGTAGAAGACATACTGCATTTGCCCGGCGAGGATCTGCATGCAGACCGCCGCGCTCGCCAAAAGAAGGCAGCGCCTGCCGCCGCCCCGGTACCAATCCTCCAGGCTGGTGAGTATCCACGGAGCCCAGGCCAGCGTGCAGAGATTGGGCAGGTGGCCGGCGAAGACGTGCGGGAAGACGGGCCCGCTCAGGGGAAGCGCCAGCGCGCACAGGCCGGCTGCCACGGGATGCAGGCCGCGCCGCGCCGCCCAGCGGTGCGCGCCCGCGCCCAGGAGGAACAGGTGGACGACCAGCGAGAGGTTGAGAGCTCGGCACAGCGGCAGAACCAGAAAGATCAGGTTGGGCGGGTAATACAGGGCGGACTGGAATCCGCCCAGGAAGGGCTCACCGGCGTAGCTGTAGGGATTCCAGAGCGGCGCGTGGCCCGCGCGAATGCTTTCGGCCGCGAATGCGCGCCAGGCGAGAAACTGCTGTCCGACGTCGGTACGGGAGGAACCGATCAGCAGGTCGGGAGGCGCCAGAAAGACGCACGAAACAGCCGAAATGAAAAGGGATCCGAAGATAATCTTGCGGATCCCATTCCACTCCGAGGTCGCGGGTTGAAGGTCCATCCTCCCCGCGTTTTAAACATTATGCGTTCTAACGCACGAGATATTCGCGTTTCACAGGCGGACCTTGCCGGCGTCAGAAGTTGATTGTGCAGGTTCCCACCACCTGGAATGGAGCGCCCGGGACGCCCGAGCCGTAGGTATAGGCGCGATTGAGCAGGTTCTTGACGCCCACCTGGATAGTGCTGGTTTCCTTGCGGAAGAGGTTGAACGTGTATCCCATGCCCATGTCGACGAGGGCGTAAGGCGCGTTGAAGTTGACCGATCGACCGTCGTCCACGTACACGCCGGACGGCTCGCCCGAGTAAACTCCGGGAACCGACGCGTTGACCAGCGGAAGGGGCGTGCCGTTCCCATTAACAGGGAAATTGATGAGCGCATTCTGCGGCTGATTGGGATACGGGAGCAGTCCGTTGCCCGGGAGCGGCACATTGATGAAGGGTGTCGCAGTGAGCTTGAGTTCGCCCGAAATCTTTGGATCGGTTCCGGCCGCGTACGCATACGTCGTGTTGGTGGCAGCGACGTAATACATGCTGAGCGTGGATCCCGACGTGGCGCTCGCGGGTCCGGGGATCAGGCTCTTGCCCGAGCCCAGGTTCACGAGCGACTTGCTGTAGTACTTCGCGTCGGCGGTGAAAAAGAGGCCGTGCAGTGGGCCGTGGCTGAGCTGGTAGCGCATCGCAAAGCCGACATTGTCGGTGGGCACGCGGCGGACGGGGAGCGCATCGTAGAAGGTGAGCGCATAGCCGTTGATCGTCCTCGCGACGGCATAACCCCAGTTGGCCTGGATGTAAAAATCGCTGGTCACCTGGTAATTCAGGTCGCCCTGATAGCCCTTGGATTGCTCCTGGCCGTTGAGAATCGTGTCTTTAACCCCTGTGACAGGATCGGTCTCGGTCACGGCGAGGTTGTACTCATTGATGAAAAACCGGCTGACCTCAAGATTGGCCCGGCCCTTCAGGAAGGCAGCCTTGAAGCCCCATTCGTACCCGTTGCTCGTGTTGTTGGGCAGCGCCAAGCCGGTGACGGTGTCGATCTGGGGCTGCGGATTGAAGGCCGTGCTCTTGTTGATGAAGAGATTGAATCCATCAACCACCTTGAACGAGGCGCCCAGCTGGTAGGTGGTGTCCGAAGTATTGTAGTCAAACTGCTGGTAGTTGGCGGGCTCGGCGGCTCCCAAGGCCGGATTGGATCCGCTCGCGGCGAGGTTGTAATTCTTGACCTCGTTCCTCACGTAGTCCCGGCGGGCGCCAAACATCAGGATCAGGCGGTCGTTGAACATCGACGCCCGCTCGCTGGCAAACAGGCCGTAGTCGGCGTCGGCGATCCATGAATCCGTGGCAGTGCCGTAATAGAGGCTCGGGTTCTGGCTGTACATGGTCGTATTCCACCCGTAGCCCATCGTCGCCGGGGTCCATTGCGTAAACGGCGTGTAATAGGGGGCGCCCGACGGATTGTACGGGCTGTACAGGGCGTAATAGTCCGTGGCCTGAGTGCCCACGGCAAACATCATGTCGTCGCTCACCGTCCGCTGGGTGAGCTCGTAGTAGTCTTCCGTCACGAGCAGCTTGTTCTTGATGAAACCCGTGTCGAAGGAGAACAGGTTGTCGAGCTGGAATCCACCGCCGCGCTGGGGCTTCCAGTCGACCACCGGCTGGTCCTTGACGACCGGGGCGAAAGCCTGGTTAACGACACCGTTGGTCACGGTGATATTGCCGGTCCCGTAGGGATAGTAGGCGCCGCTGCCGATCGCCTGGTCATTGTACGGATTGAGGAACTCGTTGGCGCCGAGCTTGACCGACCAGGCGTCGCTGAATTTGCGTTCGAAGGTGAGGGTCATGCTGTCGACGCGGTTGTGGTTGTAGCTCTCGGGCCCGGCATAGTTGTAGTCGAGGAGGCCACCGGTCGTGGTCATGCCGTAGTACTGGCTTTCGGTGATGTTGTTGCCGGCCCAGGGCATCGTCTGCTTTTCGGTGACCGTCAGCACCTGGTTGAACGGGTGCTCGTAGAGATCCGAGTGATCGATGGTCAGCGTGAGGTTCGTGTCGGTATCGGGCCTGTAGACAAACTTGCCGGCGATGTAGTCGTTGTGCTTGCTCGCAAACTCCTCGGAGTACTTGTTGAACTGATCGGCCATGTCGATCCGGTAGAACAGCTTGCCGCTGTCCCCCAGGGGGCCGGACGAATGCAGCGCCATCCGGTAGAAGTCGTCCGATCCGCCGCCGATCTGAAGGCTGTCCGTCTGGGTCGTCGTCGGCTGGAGGGTGATGAAGTTGATCACGCCGCCCGGGGCGGTCGCGCCGTAGATCGATGCATCCGGGCCATGGATGATCTCAATGCGGTCGATGTCGACCGTGTCGACCAGGCCGATGCGCCGGAAGCCGTCGACCAGGGAGACATTCTGCGGAAATCCGTTGAGCTGGTACTGGCCTGCGAGTTCCGACGGCGTGAATCCGGGGACGAAGGCCAGCTGGGAGTTCATGTCGAACTCCTGGAAGTCATTCAGGAAGGACCCGGTCACCACGTTCACGGAGAAGGGGAGGTCCGCGATCTTCGAGGCGATGCGCGTGCCGGTCTCCGACTCTGAGGCGACGTAGCCGTGCTCACCGTTGCCGGTGACTTCGAAGGGCGACAGGGTGACGACCTGGTCGCCTGCAGGGGCGGAGGCGTCGGATGGGGCGGACGTGGCGACCGGAATCGGTGCCGACGGCGCCGGGGGCTGTGCAGCGGGCGGAGCGACTTGGGCGTGTCCGGCGGAGGCGGCAAAGGCGATGGCGGCGGCGGCAATCAGTCCGGGATATGGATTACGGGGTGTTTTCATGAGGCGGGTTTCTCGATATTTAGGACACCTGTCCTAGTCAAGAGATATTTTCTTCCCCAGAGGGGGAGACACGTATCCGAGCATTCTGCAGATTCGTTCAGTCCGCCATCCGTGGCGGGAGTTCCCCGATATCTTCGCCCGGGCGGGGCGCGCCCGGGTCAAGGGGGCCGGCAGCCTACCGCCGGGCCGGCCCGGTGGATTCCCGGACGACGAGCAGGGGCTCAATCAGGCGCACCTGCGCCCGGGGGGCGGGAGGCCGCCCGATTCTTGCCAGGAGGAGGTCGGCCGCCGTCTCGACGGTGCGCTGGATCTGCTGGTCCACGCTCGTTAGGGCGGGCGTGGGCATGAGGCAGAGGTCCTGGTTGTTGAAGCCTGCGACCGAGACGTCCTGGGGCACGCGCACGCCGAGCTCCTGGAATCCGTGGAGGGCGCCGATGGCAATTTCGTCGTTGAGGGCGACGAATGCCGTCGGCCGGTCCACCTCCATGGCGAAACTGTGGGCAAGGACGCGCCCGTACTCGAAGTCGTTCTCCCGGGCATGCAGGGGATCGAGCGAGCGGGTGGCCCCGGCAAAGGTCAGGCCCCGCGTTGCCAGTGCCGCCTCGATTCCGGTCACGCGGTCGCGGATCGAGCGGGTCATGCCGGTTATGCCGAGCAGGCCGAAGAGCCTGTGGTCGAACTTGAGCAGGTGCCCGACCAGTTCGCGCATGCCACGGGCGCGGTCCAGCGCCACCGTGTTCGCGCCGGCGATGCCCAGTTGGTCGATGACCATGTTGGGGGTCGCGTGGGTCTCCAGCTCCTTCACCCGCTGGGCAATCTCCTCCTCGACAAAGTGGCCGATGAAGATGACCGCATCGACGCGCAGGGAAAGGAAGTGGCGGATCACCCGCCGGCTGTCGCCCGGTTCGAGCACCTCCATCAGCGAAGAATATCCCCGCTCGTGCAGTCGGCGCTGCAGCGCCGCCACCTTGAGCACGGCCGTCGAGGTCAGCAGGGTCTCCATGCAAAAGCCGATGGTCGCCGTGCGCTTGCCCTTGAGGTGGAGCGCGTGGGCGTTGGGAGTGAATCCGGTCCGCTCCATGGCCTGCTGCACCCGGGTGATCGTCTTCGATTTCAGGCCGGGCTGGCCGTTGATGACCCGCGAGACGGTGGTCCGCGCCAGTCCCACGTAGCGCGCGAACTCGGCAACGGAACGAATGACCGGCGGCGCGGAGCGGGAGGAAGCTGGCTTGCTCACGAGCAACGCAGGCAAAGCGGAATTCCGGAAACGTCAAAACAAACGTCGCCTCGGCCGCGCCGTTTGCCACTGTCAAAGCGGAACCGGCCGAAACAGATGCACCCCCTGGATATCGCCATCGTCGCCGCCTACCTCGGCATCGTCCTCCTGCTCGGGCGCAGGGGCGCGTCCGGGGCGCGCAGCGAGGAGGCGTTTTTTCTGGCGGAGAGGAAATTTGGCAAGCTGTATCAGTTCTTCTTCAACTTCGGCAACACGACCGAGGCGAACACCGCGGTCAGCACCGTCAGCCTCGTCTACAGCGAGGGCGCCTCTGGCGCGTGGCTGCCGCTGCAGATGATCTTCCTGAACCCCTACTACTGGTTCATGAACGTCTGGTTTCGCCGCGTCCGCCTCATGACGACGGCGGAAATCTTCGAGGAGCGCCTGGGAAGCCGCTGGCTGGCGCGGTCCTACGCGGTCTTCCAGATCGGCGTGGCGATCATGGGGATCGGGTTCAGCAATTTCATTTCGTACAAGGTCATGTCGGCGCTGGTTCCCGGGGTCCCCGCATCCGCCTTCTATGCCGGCTACGTTGCCATCATCTGCGTTTACCTCGCGATGGGCGGGGTCGTCGCAACCGTCCTGACGCAGGCCTTCCAGGTCTTTCTGGTTCTCTTTTTTTCCGTGATGCTGCTGCCGTTCGGCTGGCGGGCCCTCGGATCCGAGTCGCTTCGCGAGCGGCTCCCGCAGCGGATGTTCGACCTGTTCGGCGCCCCGGGCGGCGACCAGTACACCTGGTACGCCGTCCTGGCCCTGCTGTCGGTGAGCGCCATCCAGATCAACGGCAACGTCGTGAACATGGGCCTCGGCGGATCTGCCCGAAATGAGTTCGCCGCGCGCTTCGGCGCGGTGTCGGGCACCTTTGGCAAGCGGATCATGATCGTCCTTTGGGCGTTCCTTGGCCTTATCGCGGCGGCGGTCTGCCGGGGCCCAGCGCGGCTGGCGGACCCGGACCTGGCCTGGGGCGTCCTTTCCCGGCAGCTGCTGGGACCCGGGTTTCTCGGCCTGATGCTGGCCGGTATCCTCGCCGCGAACATGCCCTCGACGGCGAGCAAGACGATGGCGGTGTCCGCCCTCTTCGTGCGCAACATCTACCGGCCGTTTGCCACCCGGGTCGGCGACGCGAAGGCGGTCCTCGTCGGACGCCTCGCCGTGGCGGCCGCGCTGGCGTGCAGCGTGGCCGCGGCCCTGGCGATGAGCCATGCGGTGACGGTCCTCAAGATCATCCTCACGATCAACCTGCCATTTGGGGCCGCCCTGCTGTTCATGTTCTTCTGGCGGCGCCTTACCCGGACTGCCGTGTGGGCGTGCGTGGTTCTCACGTTCGGCGTCGTTTTTGTCGCGCCATTCTGCGTCCAGGCGGTGCCGGCGCTCAGCTCGTCCCGGTCGCTTCTGGTCTTTTCGCAGGCCAGCGGCTTCGAGGACAGGCTTCCGCTGTTTTTTGACTCAATCGAGCGCAGGGATCCGGGCAACCCGGCGAGCCCCCTGGCGGGGCGCGGGCGGTTCAACCTGGAGGCATGGCTCCTGCGGCGCGCGGGCCTCCCCCTGGCCGGCGCAAGCCCGAGCGGGCTTCTCGCCGTGCAATTTTTCTTCGATGCCGTCTTTCCCCTCGCGATCCTGGTCGGAGTCAGCCTGCTCACCCGTCCGCCCGGCGCGGAAAGCGTCGACCGGTTCTTCGGCATCATGAAGACGCCGGTGGGCGCGACACCCGAACTCGAGGCCGCGGGCCTCGAGGAGACCCGGCGCAATCCCGGCCGCTTCGATCATTTGAAGATTTTCCCCCGGTCCGACTGGGAGTTCACCCGCTGGGACCGCGCCGACACGGCGGGGTTTCTCGTGTGCTGTGCGATCTCGGCGGCGATCCTCGGCTTTTTCTGGCTGGTCCTGCAGGTGTTGAGGTGAGGTTCGGGAGGGTGAAGGCGGTTCCGCGCGGGTTAACCTGCATCCATCACAAATTCCGACGAATCTCGCCCAATCTCGTCGGCGCAAAGGTCCTCTGGCTCCCTGCTCTGTGCTTCTAGCACAGTTCGGTCGCCTTCGGTCCTTTTCGTTCGACGATCTTGGCCAATCTTCATCGGCTTTGTGATGGATGCAGGCTAGGGCTTCCAGCCGTCCTGGCCGCCGAGCACCCGCACGGCCGTGATTGTCGCTGCTTCGGCGGCGGCGAGAGGCCGGCTCCAGGGTGCTCGCGCGGAGGAATCGGCGCCCGCCCCGGTGCTGTTGAACTCGGCGTAACGGGCGGTTTTCTCCCGCTCCGGGCGGTCCCAGTTGTGCCAGCCGACGGGCCTCACGACCTCGCTCATCCGGGTGTTGAGAAACGTGACGCTCGCATACGCCCTCCATGGCCGCCCCAGGTAGGTTCGCACGCCGGGATTGCCCCCCTCGATCTCGCAATTCGAGAAGACGAGGCCGAAGGGCTCGCCCGCCGGCGTCGAGGCGGCGGTGATGTAGCCGTCGCCCACGCACCGGATCCGGCATGTCTCGTAGAACTCGGTGGCGGCGCCGAAGATGAAATCGACTGCGCCCTCGACCGTGCATCCCTCGTAATAATGCCGGCCCCGGTTCCCGAGGATCGTGTCCTGCCAGCCGAGAAACCGGCAGTTCCTGAACACGTCGCGGTCGCCGTCGACTCGAAGCGCGAGCGCCTGACCCTTTGGGCCGGCCGTGTTGGCGATCGTCAGGTTCTCGATCCGGAAATCGTCGGCGTCGATCCACACGGTCGGGGTGAGGAAGGTCCCGATGGGTTTCCCGTCCGGCCCGGGCACTTTGGCGTAGAGGCCGAAGGCGATCACGGTGCGCGCGGGATCGTCGCCGATCAGGCGAACGAAACGCTTTTCCCGCTGGACATAGACCCGCTCCCGGTAGGAGCCCGCCTTGACGCGGATGATCCATGGCGGGGATGGGCGGGCGAGCTGGGGCGCGGCGTCGATCGCCGCCTGCACGGTCGTGAACTGGCCGCTGCCGTCGGCCGCAACGATCGTGTCGGCATTCGCCGCAGCCTCGCCGGCTGCGGCCCCGGCCCGGGGCAGGAGGGGCCAGAGCGCGACGACGGCCGCCGCCAATCCGCGCGACGGCATGTTCAGACGGTGCGTGAATTTCATGGTGGTCGGAATTTGCGTAATATCAGGACACGTGTCCTAAAATGAGGTTGACTTGCGGCCGCCGAATTTCGAGGACATTCGGGACGCTGCCCGCTTTCCCCGACTTACTCCAGCCAAGCCGATGAACCTTCAACCCGCCTTTGTCGCCTTTCTCGGCCTGACGCTGCCGCTTGCGGCCGCCCCCGCCGCCCTTTTCAACGTCGCCGACTACGGCGCGGTGGCCGATGGGCGCACGAAGGACACGGTGGCGATAGCCAGGGCGATCGCCGCGTGCTCGGCCTCAGGAGGGGGGACGGTCTGCTTCCCCGCGGGCCGCTACCTGACCGGATCCATTTCGCTCGAGAGCAACATCACCTTGTGGCTGGAGGCGGGCTCCGAGCTGCTCTACAGCGGCGATCCGGCGGATTCGCCGATCGTCGAGTCGCGGTGGGAGAGCACCAGTGCGTACACCCACGCGCCCCTCATCTACGCCAACGGCAAGGAAAACGTCGCGGTCGTCGGCCGCGGCACGATCAACGGCCAGGGCCGCAACTGGTGGTGGCGCAACGGCGTCTACGACAAGACCCGGTCAGCCGCGACGAAGCCCGCCGTGAGCGCCTGGCTCAAGCTCTATGACCGGATCGAGGCCGGCGAGAAGCCCGGCCCCGCGGAATTCCAGCTGGCCGCCGAGTACCTGCGGCCCTCGCTCGTCCAGTTCTACGGCTGCAGGAATGTCCTCGTCGAGGGCGTTACGCTGACCGAGTCGCCGATGTGGCTTCTCCATCCCGTTTACAGCGAAAACGTCTCCATCCGCGGTGTTTCCTTCATTTCGACGGGGCCCAACGGCGACGGCGTGGACGTCGACTCGTGCAGGGACGTGCGCATTTCCGACTGCTTTTTCAGCACCGGCGACGACTGCATCGTCATCAAGTCGGGCCGCAATGCCGACGGGCGCCGGACGGCGAGACCGACCGAGCATGTGACGGTCACCAACTGCGTCATGTACAAGGGACATGGCGCTATTGTCATCGGCAGCGAGACGGCAGCCGGCATCCGCGACGTGGTCGCGAGCAACATCGTCGCACGCGGGACCGACCGGGGCATCCGGATCAAGAGCATGCTGGGCCGGGGTGGCGTCATCGAGAACATGCGTTTTGACAATTTCGTGATCGAGGACCCCACGGTGGTGGCGATCGAGATCACGGCGCTCTACCACGACAAGACGGATTCGACCGGCGCCGTCCGCCTGTCGAGCGAGGAGGTCTCCGAGCGCACGCCGGTGTTCCGCAATCTGGCGTTCAGCAACCTGACGATCGTCAATGCGGTCCAGGTGGCCACGATCGAAGGCCTTGCGAAAATGCCGATCAAGCAGCTGCGCTTCACGGATGTCGTTGCAACCGGCGCGGCGGGGTTCGATTGCAGCCATGCCGCGGACATCGACATGCGCGGGGTTCGAGTGGATGTGAAGTCGGGAAGACCGTTTGTCTTCAAGGACGTCCAAGGCCTCAAGGTCGATGGCGCGCCGCAGCTGCCATCGCCCTGACATGGCCGGCCGCAACCCGTTCCTATCCGAGAGCCCGCTTCCGTACCGGTTTCCGCCGTTCGACGCAATCGGGGAGACCGACTACCTGCCCGCCTTTGCCAGCGGAATGTCCAGCCAGCTCGAGGAGATCGATGCGATCGCATCGAACCCCGCGGAACCCACCTTCGAAAACACGATCGTGGCCATGGAGAGGTCCGGTCAGCTGCTCGCGCGGGTGAAGGCCGTGTTCTCGAACCTGAAGGAGGCCCATATCAACGAGCGGATCCGCGAGATCGACAGGGAAATGGCCCCGAGGCTCGCCGCCCACGATGATGCGATCCACCTGAATCCGGCGCTGTTTGCACGGATAAGCGCGGTCCACGGGAAGCGCGCGAGCCTTGGTCTCGACGGCGAGTCGAACCGGCTGGTCGAGCGTTATCACAGCGTTTTCGTGCGCGCCGGCGCCCTGTTGTCCGGCGCCGGAAAGGCCCGCCTGCGGGCGCTCAACGCCGAACTCGCGGCTCTCATCACCGCATTCAACGAAAACGTCCTGGACGAGAGGAATGCCTCCTCCGTCCTGGTGCAGGAACGCTCCGAACTCGCGGGCCTTCCGGAGCCGGAGGTGGAAAGGCTCGAGCTGGCGGCCAGGTTCGAGAAGAAGCCGGGGGGATTCCTGATCCCGATCGCAAACACGACGGGCCAGGAGGTCCTCCATTCGCTTGAAAACCGCGCCCTTCGTCAGCGCATCATGGAGGCGTCCCTGGCCAGGGGCGCGCGCGGCGGCCCCTTTGACAACCGGGCGACCGTCCTTCGGATTGTCGAAGCCCGAGCGGAGCTGGCCTCGCTCATTGGGTTTGAGAGTTTCGCCGCCTACAGCGTCGCCAACCAGATGGCCGGGTCGGTCGGCGCCGTCGCTGGCTTCCTTTCCAGGCTTTTGGCCCCGTGTCTGGCGAAGGCCGGACGCGAGGCCTCCGAGATTCAGTCGGCAATCGATGGCGACCTCGGCGGGTTCACCCTCCGCGCATGGGACTGGTCGTTTTTCTCGGAGAAGGTGCGGAGGGCCCGCTACGCCTTCGATGAATCCCTGCTGAGCCCGTACCTCGAATTGAACCGCGTGCTTGAGGACGGCCTGTTCTTCGCCGCCGGCCGGCTTTACGGCATCACCTTCAAGGAGCGCAGGGACCTTCCGGTCTACCATCCGGATGTTCGGGTCTTCGAGGTGTTTGAGTCGGACGGGAGCCTGCTGGCGCTCATCCTCATGGATTTCTTTGCCCGTCCGTCGAAAAAGGGCGGCGCATGGATGAGCGCCTACGTCCCCCAGTCCGCCCTGTTCGGCACGAAGCCCGTGGTCGCCATCCACCTCAACGTGCCGAAGCCGCAGGCGGGGCAGCCGGCGCTGCTGACGTACGACCACGTGACGACGTTTTTCCATGAGTTTGGGCATGCGCTCCACGGCATCTTCTCGAATGTCCGTTATCCGCTCTTTTCCGGGACAAATGTGCCCCAGGATTTCGCCGAATTCCCGTCCCAGGTCCACGAGATGTGGGCTGTCTGGCCCGAGGTCGTGAAAAACTACGCAAGGCACTTCCGGACAGGGGAGCCGATGCCCGGGGAGATGCTGGACAGGATGCTCGCCTCGAGGAAATTCAACATGGGCTTTGCCACGACCGAGTACCTGAAGGCGGCGCTGCTCGACCAGGCATGGCATGCGATAAAGCCGGGCCAGGGCCCGGCGGATGTGGCGGCCTTCGAGGAGGACGTCTTCTTCCGTTGTAGTGCCAGTTTCGCGCCGATACCTCCGCGGTACCGGAGCACGTATTTCGCGCACGCCTTCACGGAGGATTATGCCGGCCGGTATTACTCCTATATCTGGTCGGAGATCCTTGTCGCCGAGGGCGTCGAGTGGTTTGAGCGAAACGGCGGGTTGCTGCGACCCAATGGCGAGCGGCTGCGGGCGTCCGTTCTTTCGCGGGGGGATTCCGTGGAGCCAGCCCTCCAGTTCAGGGAGTTTGCGGGCAGGGACCCCGACCTGGGGCCCCTGATCCGGCGCCGGGGGCTGGGAGAGGGCGGGAGTTGACGGGAAGCCTGCGCTCAGCGCAGGTATCCCCGGTCATCCATCCACGCCTGAAGGCGCAGGGGCCAGCTTGACACGGGCCTCGGGCTTGTGCGGATGCCGAAGCCGTGGCCGCCCCGGTTGAAAATATGGATTTCCGCGGGCACGCCGACGGCCCGGTACTTGAGGAAGAGCGAGGCGATCGTCTTGGATGTCCGGGCGTCGTCGTAAGCGCTGAACATGAAGGCAGGCGGCATGTCGGCAGTGATGGCGACAGTGTCCTCCTTCACACCGGGATAGCCAAGGCACGTGAAATCGGGCCTCGAACTGAAGCGCTCGATCGGGTCGTCCGCGCCGGGCTTCCCTGCGTCGGAGTGGATGCTGGCGAGGAGGGCCAGTTCGCCTCCCGCGGAAAAGCCCAGGATCCCGATCCGGGCCGGATTTACGCCCCATTCGGCCGCCCTGCTGCGGACCAGGCGGATGGAGCGCTGGGCATCGGCGAGGGCGTGGACCTCGACCTTGTAGGGCGAGTTGCCCGCCTGATCCCGGGCGAGGCGGTATTTCAGCAGAAAGCCGGCTATCCCGTGCTCGCTCAGCCATTGGGCCACCGCGCTGCCCTCATGGACGTACGACAGGAATTGATGCCCGCCGCCGGGGGCCACGATGATCGCGGCGCCCGTCGCCTTGCCCGCCGCCGGCAGGTAGACCGTGAGAGACGGATTGTGAATGTTGTAAACCGCCGGGGTGTTGGCGTCGTGCATCCCGACGATCTCAGCCTCGTGCATGCGCGCTTCCGAACCGGGCGCGCCCTGGGTCCAAAGGGGAACGGCCATGGGCGCGTCAGCCGCCCGGGCGGGGAGGGCGGCGAGGGGCAGCAGGGCTAGCAGAGCGGAAAGGGCTTGGGTTTGTTTCACCCCTCCGGGTTGCCCGAAAAACCGATCCCGGGCAACACCAACCCGATCCGCGCGCGCATTGCGGCGCCCGGCTACCTGTACCTGTAGACCTTGACTTTCTGGATTCCGCGCTCGCCGGCAGAGAGGCGCACGCCGCTGCCGGACTGGTACGTGGCTGCGACCGTGACCATGTTGTCGAACCTCAGCACCGAATCATCGCCGCCGAGTATGCGGTTGCGGACCCACTTCCCGTCCTCGAACCGGCCCGATTCCTGCCATGCGAGCCCGGCGATCGGCGGCCCGGGCGTGCGCGGGGTGAAGGTGACCTGGATGTTGTTTCCCGCCATCAGGTAGTCGTTGGGCCCTTCAAGCATGAATATGCCGTAACCGGTCATGTCGGGCACCACGTCGTACGAGCGGGGATCGCGTTGCAGGGTGACGCTCAGAGTGTAGTCCCCCAGATCGACCTGCATGAGCGGATTCTGCTTGTTGACTGTCGCCGCCGCGATCGTGCCGCGGCTTTGGTGCTCCAGGATAAAGGGGGCGAGCTGCCCCAGGGTCGCGTAGGCCATCGGAAGGGGTCGCGCCTCGATGGGGGGCTGCGAGGCCGTTGCCTCTCCGAAGAAGTCGGGACCCTCCACCGTCAGGCGCGCCATGGAGTCGATGCCCATGGACGAGTAGCCGATCGCCCGGTGCTGGCCGATTGCGTAGAATGCATTGGCGGCGCCGCGGATGTCGCCCGCCGATTCCGGCACGAACAACGGGTTTCCGGAGCGGGTATACCGTGCGGTCAATTCGACGAAATTGGGCAGGTAGATGTCCGGGCAGAGCAGGTCGATCTGCGGGCCGCCCGCCCGCCAGATGTCGTGCATGTGGTCCTGGGGACCGCCGCTTGGATAATCGCCGGGCACGCTGTCCGTGGGCTGGACTATCCAGGCGTTCACGAACATCGGAATCGGCAGTTCCTTCTTGCCGGCTTCCGCCACGCGGCCGATGTAACGCGAATAGTTCCAGCCCATGAATATCTCGTCCGCCTTGCCGGGACCCTTGCCGAAAACCTCTTCCCAGGTTCCGGAGGTCCTGAAACCGGCGGCTTCCCAGATCCTGCGAAACTCGGGCAGGAGGCTGTCCTTGTTCCTCTGGAGGTAGTCGGTCAGTTCCGCGGGGACCGGCTTGGCAAAGGCAGCGTTTCCCAGGGGCGACCGGTCGCGCGAGTCGCCGATCAGGCCGACCTCGTTCTCCAGCTGGACCATGATTACGCGGTGGGTCGTGTCCACCTCGCGGGTGTGGCGCATGAGCGCCGCAAATGCGCGGGCGTCCGCCTCCCGGTTGTTTTCGCTGAGGGTCGAAAGGACTTCCACGGACTTTCCGTCGGTGATCTGGGCGCGGGGGAACCTGTCCTGGTCGGCCTTCACCCAGGGAGGGGGAAAGCTTGACATGCCGTTCTTCCAGCTCGCAAACCACAGCCAGACGATGTGCACGTTGTTCTGCCTGGCATTTTCGATGGCCGCATCCGCGATGCTGAAATCGTACTTGCCCTCCTCGGGTTCGATCCAGGCCCAGGCCATGCCCGTCAGGACGGTGTTCAGGTGGACCTTGCCGGCCAGAACCGGCCAGACGGTCTTCATGTACTCCAGGTTGGAGGAGATCGTGTTGCTCAGTTCGCCGGAGAGGGCGAGGTAGGGCTTTCCGTCGACGATGAGCTGGGTGGCCGCACCGCGCCTCTCCAGATGGGGTATGTTCGGATCGGCTGGCGCGGTCTGCGAGTAGACCGGCGCCAGGGCCGATAGGATGAGGCAGGACAGGAGGATCTGCGGTTTCATTTGAATAATCGCTTTATGATTAATCCGTGGGACTGGTTCTTTCCGATGGAAAAGCTGGAGCTGTTGAATGCGCGGGCGCCGGTTTGGTGATGCGAAAAATGGCACTGATGAATCGTGGACGGTGCCGCCCCCTATCTGTCATTCCGCCGCGACCGGGCTTCCCATTCCCTCAGGGCGCCGGCGGCGATCCATCGGGCGGACCGATGGGGGAGGCGCCGGATTCGCTTCGCCTCGACGGTCGCGGCGCGGAGCAGGCGGGAATTGCGTTTCCCGATTTGCCGAAGGGCCCAGTTGACCGCCTTTTTGACAAAATTGCGGTCATCCCCGGCTTCGCGCCGGATGACGGGAAGGAAGCCGAGAAAGACGGAATCGGGCGCTTCCTTCCGGTGGACAGCCATCCCAGCCATAAGGACAAAGCCGCAGCGCTTGACGAATTCCGCGCGGCGGCGGCTCCAGGCGTGGGCCTTCTCCACGGCGAACTCCGTCCTGTCAAAAAGGCAGCAGCAGCAGGCATCGGTGAGCGCCCAGTTGTCGCACTGCCGCGCCCACCGCTCCATCTGGCTGCGGGTGACGCTGGCCGGATCGTCCACCAGCGCGGCAAGCACCCGCGCCTCGTGGATTCCGCTCTCCCAAAGTTCGAGCGCCAGGGGGTGATTGCGGCGGTTCAGGCGCGCGAGCGCATGCAATGCGGGGGCGGAAACACCGAGTTGCTCGCCTGTCGTTGTAATGCCGAAGCGCCGCATCCCTTCAATATCGCGCGGACTACGGAGGGATCGCAGATGGGCTATGATTTCGGCGGATGTCACAAGGCGGCGCGTGTCCGGTTCCGCCTTTAGGAAAGCAAGTGCTGCCAGAGGGCGCAAGGTTTTGCGGAATGCCAACATCGATCATGACAAGATGCCCGGAGTTTGGGTTGCAACCCGGCCGGCTCCGCAACAAGGCTACAGGGCTCATGCCCCGCCGTTTCTCCATCCTTCCTCCCGGTGGATTGTCGCTAGGCCTGCTCTTGATTGCGCCCTGCGCGCGGGCGCAGCCTGCGCCCGTATTTGCGTCGCCCATATTGACGGCCCGGGCGGATGCCCTGATTGCGCGGATGACCCTGGAGGAGAAGGCCGGACAGCTAAACCAGCTGACGGCTGGCACGCTCTCGGGGCCCGGCCATGCCGCGGGCAACGACGACGAACTGGTGAAGCGCGGCCTGGTGGGCGCCATTCTCAATTCAACCACGGCCCGCGAGACCAACGCCTATCAGAAGGAGGCGGTGGGCCAGTCGCGATTGGGAATTCCGATTCTTTTCGGCCTGGACGTGATCCATGGCTTCCGGACGCTCTTCCCGATTCCCCTCGGCCTTTCGGCGACCTGGGACACGGGCCTGGTCGAACGAACGGCCCGTTTTGCGGCCGGGGAGGCCTCGGCGCAGGGCGTGAGATGGACCTTCGGCCCAATGGTGGACATCGCCCGGGATCCCCGCTGGGGCCGGATCGCGGAGGGGGCCGGTGAGGATCCCTACCTGGGCTCAGTCATCGCCCGCGCCTATGTGGAGGGATACCAGGGTTCCAGCCTGGACGATCCGTCCTCGATCATCGCCTGCGCCAAGCATTTCGTCGGATACGGAGCGGCGGAGGGCGGGCGCGAGTACAACACGACCGAGATTTCGGAGCGGACGCTCAGGGAAATCTACCTGCCGCCTTTTCGGGCGGCGGTGGACGCGGGAGCGGGATCGTTCATGTCCGCCTTCAACTCGATCGACGGGGTGCCCGCGAGCGCGAACGCCTTCACCCTGAGACAGGTGCTTCGCAGGGAATGGAAATTTGAAGGCTTTGTGGACAGCGACTGGGCGGCGGTTCGGGAGATCATGGTCCATGGCATCGCCAATGACGAGCGAACGGCCGCGCGGAAAGGCATCGAGGCGGGCGTGGACATGGACATGGAGGGCCGCCTCTACGTGCAGGAGCTGCCCGGGCTTGTGCGCTCGGGGGAGGTCCCATTGGAGCGGTTGGACGAGGCCGTCAGGCGGGTGCTCCGGATCAAGCTTGCCCTGGGCCTTTTCGAGCATCCGTACGTTCAGGAGCCGCCGGCGCCCGCGGACCAGGCAGGGGGGCGGGCCCTCGCCCGGCGCGCGGCGGAGGAATCGTTTGTCCTTCTTGAAAACAGGCCGTCAAAGGGCGCGCAAATGCTTCCCCTGGTGCCGTCCCGAGGAAGGAAGATCGCCCTGATCGGACCGTTGGCCGACAGTGCCGCCGACATGCTGGGGTCGTGGTCGTGCGAGGCCGAAGCCCGTGAGGTCGTCACCCTGCGGAAGGCCCTGGCCGATCGTGCGGCAGAAGCTGGGATGGCCGTCACTTACGCAAAAGGGACGGACATCGAGGGCGGATCGCGATCAGGCTTTGCCGAGGCGGTCGGGGCGGCGCAGGGCGCGGATGTGGCCATCCTGGCGCTGGGAGAATCCGGGCACAGTTCGGGCGAGGCCTCGTCAAGATCCCGGCTCGACCTGCCTGGCAACCAGGAGGAGCTGCTGGAGGCCGTCGCAAAGGCGGGCACTCCCATGGTCGTCATTCTGTTCAGCGGGCGGCCGCTTGCGACCCCCTGGGCCGCCCGGCATGCGCAGGCCCTCCTTCTCGCATGGTTTCCGGGCATCGAGGCGGGCCCCGCGCTTGTGCGGACCCTGTTCGGAGACTCCGAGCCGCAGGGGCGCCTGAGCGTTTCCGTTCCGCGTTCCGTGGGCCAGGTGCCCATCTACTACAATGCCCTGAATTCCGGCCGGCCGAAGGCCGATGCAATCGCCCCCGGCGCGCCTAAGCCGGGCGAACACTATGTGAATGGATATCTCGACGAGGAGAGCACTCCGCTGTATCCGTTCGGCCTTGGGCTCACCTACACCAACTTCAGCTATTCCGCGGTCCAGCCGGGGGCGACGGCGATGAGCGCAAGGTCGATAAATGAGGGGAAATCGCGCCTCTCCGTCGGGGCCGACATCCGGAACACCGGCCCGCGCGACGGGACGGAGACCGTGCAGCTTTACATTCGCCTCCGCGGAACGAGCGTCGCCCGTCCCGTAAGGGAGCTGAAGGGCTTCCGGCGCGTGCAGCTTGCCGCCGGCCAGTCGCGGCGCGTCCAGTTCAGCCTGGGACGGGACGAACTCGCGTTTTGGAACGTCGATATGAAGCGCGTCGTTGAGCCTTGCGCGCTTTACGTCTGGATTGCGCCGGACAGCGCCCGCGGGACTCCGGCCAGGGTGGAGATCACCCCGTAGCAACCAGCAGGCCCGCCATGATCCTCTATGCCCTAATAGCAATCGGAGGCGCGCTCGGAAGCGTCCTGCGCTTCCTGCTCAACGGAATCGTCTCGAACTCGATGGGCGCCACCTTCCCCTGGGGCACCCTCATTATCAACGTCACCGGCTCCTTCGCGATAGGCTTTTTTGCGACGCTGACGGGGCCCGAGGGGCGGATCTTCGTCAACCAGAACGGCCGCCAGTTCTTCATGACCGGCATCTGCGGCGGCTACACGACGTTTTCCTCCTTCAGCCTGCAGACGCTGAATCTCGCCAACGACGAGGAATGGCTGCTTGCCGGCGCGAATGTCGCGCTTAGCATGGGATTCTGCCTGGTTGCGGTCTGGCTCGGCCACCTCGCCGCCATGTGGATCAACCTGAGGAAGGGCATCTGACCATGGATATTCCGCAAGAGTCTCTTCTGCTCCGCATCTTCATAGGCGAATCCGACCGCCACAAAGGCAGGCCCCTGTACGAAGCCATCGTTCTCAAGGCGCGCGAGCAGCACCTGGCGGGCGCGACCGTGATCCGGGGCGCAATGGGCTTCGGACGGTCCAGCCGCATCCACACGAGCAAGATCCTCCGCCTGTCCTACGACCTGCCGCTGATCATCGAAATCGTCGACAGCGAGGAGAAGATCAACGCATTCCTCCCGGTTCTCGACTCCATGGTGGGGGGCGGCCTCGTGACGCTCGAAAAGGCGAGGGTCCTCCTCTATCGCACCGGAGAGGACCGCGGCCCCGGATCGGCCGGCGCCCCCGGCCCGGCCGACCATCCTCTGCGCCCCGCCCTCTAAGGATTTGAGGCCAGCAGATTCTTCGGAGAGGTCTTCCAATAGGCGAGAATCGGGCTGCCCGTCGGGTGGTAGGCTTTCACCACAACACCCACGTAACCGCCTTCGGACAGCGTATCCGGGTCGAGAGACGTATTGTTCAGTCCCATCGTGGACCAACCCCTGGAGGAATGGTTCACGAGGAGATGGGCGACCGGAACGCCGTTCCCGCCCATGAAGACCACCGTCTGCCCGGGCTTCAGCTCGGAGAGGGCGGGGCGCTCAAGGATGATAACGTCGTGATCTGAATATAGGGGAAGCATTGAATCGCCGCTCCCTATCGCAAAATCGGAGCCGGGGTGCTCGCTCACGTACTGCTTGGCGAGTTCAACGGCCTGGTAAGGTGTGACGACGGTCGGCGGCGGCGACATGCGGGCGATCGTCTCGGTCGGAAGCTTCGCGGCCATGTCCATGCCGGCGCAGCCGGACCAGACCGACACGCCACAGAGCAGCGCGATGCCGGCGAGGCGATTGAGGAGGAGCTTGGAATAGGGGGAGGAAAGGGTTCGCATCGCGCTTTCTTTTGTTGCGCCCATTTAACTCCCGCCGCGCATTTCCGTGAATAGGGACAGGCTCCTGATGGCGTGAAGGTTGATAACCCAATTGCTAAGCCAGGATCTCCCAGCCCGGATTCAAAAAAGGCCCGGGAGCCGGGATCGACTAGGGCGATTTCCCTAGCCGCCCAGAGTGAAGGCCAGTTTCCGGCGCAAAACCCGCCCCCGCGGCACCGGTCCGGTTGACACGGCGGTATTTTCCCGCGCGAATACAGGCCCTCGCCATGTGCGTCCGCTACACGCTCCACAGGCCGGATGCCGCGATCGAGACGGTCGCGAAGGCGCTCGGCGTCCGGCTTGACACCGAAGACTGGATACAGCCGCCCCGCTACAATGTCGCGCTTTCGCAGACTGCGCCGGTTGTGCAGGCGGACGGCGGCGCGCCGCGGCTGCGGCCGATGCAGTGGGGCTTCGTTCCCCCGGCCGACCACGGCAGCCCGAGGAGGCGCGCCCTGGGCAATGCGCGCCTCGAGACGCTGGCCCGCCTCCCCGCGTTCCGTGCGGCCGCGGCGGACCGGCGCTGCCTCGTGCCGGTGAATGGATTCTATGAATACAAGGACCTGGGGCGGCGGAAGCAGCCGTACGTGTTCATGCTGCCGGACGGGGAGCCCTTCGCCCTGGCGGGCCTGTGGGAGCCCCCGCAGGGCGGGCTGCCGCCGTCCTTCTGCGTCGTTACGACGGCGCCCAACGCGGCCATGGCGGGGATCCACGACCGGATGCCGCTCGTCCTGACGGGCCCGGCGATGGGCCTGTGGCTTGGCGATCGGCCGCTGGAAGCGGCGGCGCTGCGGCAGATCGGGCGGGCCCTGCCCTCGGAGCTGCTTGTCGCGCGGCAGGTCAATGCGTACGTGAACAGCAGCCGCAACGAGGGGCCGCGTTGCCTCGAGCCGCCCGACCCGGAGCCCCCGGAGTTCGATTTCGGCGCATGAGGGGGCCGCCGTCGCAGGCCGCCTTGGAAGCGGAGAAATTGCTGTTCAGCCCCGGTCCAACGGATCATGATGCAGCGACCGTGGGCGATTTGCGTGAGTCGTTGTCCGAGAGAGATGCGCTTTTGGCGAGCGAGGCGCGACTGCGCCGGGCCGAGCTGGCGGGCGGATTTGGCCATTGGGAATGGGACATCGACCGGGGCGTCGTGCGCGGATCTGAGGGCGCCTGCCGGATCTACGGGCTGGAAGGAAGGGAATGGCCGGCGGAAAGGGTGAAGGAAATTCCCCTGCCGGCCTGCAGGGCGGCGCTCGATGAGCAGTTCCGCAGGCTGGTCGCCGGCGAAGGAGACTACGGCATCGAGTTCAAGATCAGGCGGCCGGGCGACGGCCGGATCGTCACGGTGCATTCGACCGCGTTCTATGACCGGGCGGCCCGCGTGGTTTTTGGCATCATCCAGGACATCTCCGAGCGGAAGCGGGCCGAGGAGGCGCTGATGGAGAGCGAACGGCTTCTGCAGGAATCGCAATCGATCGCGGGCATCGGCAGCTACGTTCTCGATATTCCCGCGGGGACCTGGACGGGTTCAAGGGTGCTCGACGAGATTTTCGGCCTCGACGGCCCCCGCGCACGATCCATCCAGGAATGGGTCGACCTGTTGCATCCGGACTGGCGGAGGCAAATGATCGAGCATTTTGAAAACGAAGTCCTGAAAGGCCATGCCCGCTTCGACCGTGAATACCAGATCGTGAGGGTGAAGGACGGCGCCGTGCGCTGGGTGCATGGATTGGGTCAACTTGAGTTTGATGACCGGCTCCAGCCCGCGCGGATGATCGGAACAATCCGGGACATCACCGGGCGCAAGCAGGCGGAGGTGATGCTGAAGCAGACCGAGGAGAAACTGCGCCAGGCGCAAAAAATGGAGGCCGTGGGCCTGCTCGCCGGAGGCGTGGCGCACGATTTCAACAACATCCTGGCGGCCGTCCTGATGCAGGTCGGCCTGCTCCAGATGGAGCCCTCGATGGACCAGTCAACGCTGGCTTCGCTGAAGGAATTGGAAAAGGACGTGCTGCGCGGGTCCGCGCTCACCCGGCAGCTGCTGACATTCAGCAGGCGGCAGGCCCTGGACTCCAAGGTGCTCGATCTGGGAGGCGTCCTGCAAAGCCTGCTGGCGATGCTGCGGCGCCTGCTGGGCGAGCACATCGCGCTGTCCATGCACATGCCGGAGGGACTGCCCCTGGTCGACGCCGACGCGGGAATGATGGAGCAAATGGTGATGAACCTGTGCATCAACGCGCGCGATGCGATGCCCAAGGGCGGGCGGCTTGAACTGCGCCTCGAGGCCATCGACGTCAGTGCCGAGGCTGCGGCGGCAAACCCTGAGGCGAGGCCGGGGCGCTTCCTGCGGCTCAGTGTCATCGACACCGGCTGCGGCATGGACGAGGAAACGCTGAGGCACGTTTTCGAGCCGTTTTTCACCACCAAGGGCGTCGGCCGGGGCACCGGGCTCGGGCTGGCGACGGTGTATGGCATCGTCAAGCAGCATCGCGGCTGGGTCGAGGTGCAGAGCGAAGTGGGACGCGGCACGGCGTTTCGGGTGGATCTGCCGGCGTGCGAAAGGACCGCGGAAGCCGCGGAAGAGGCGGAAAGTCCGCAATCCCTGCTGGGCCGGAACGAAGCCGTTCTGCTGGTCGAGGACGAGGACAGCCTGCGCGCCGTGACGGCCGAGGCTTTTCTGCGCCACGGCTACCGGGTTTTCAAGGCGGTCAACGGGCTGGATGCCATTCGCCTGTGGAAGGAGAACCAGGGCGGGTTCGATCTGCTTTTCACGGATATGGTGATGCCCGGCGGGATGACGGGCCGGGAACTGGCGGACAGGCTCCGCGCGGAGAAGCCCGGCTTGAGGGTGATCATTTGCACCGGTTACAGCCATGAGTCGCCCCTGCAGGGGCTGGATGCGGGCTCGCGCACGACCGTGATCCGCAAGCCGTTCGACATCACGCAGCTGCTGCAGGTCGCGCGGGAATCCATCGATTCCACCTGAAAGGAGGCAGGCTAAATTGGGATTGCATGCGGACGGAAATAATGTTCATTTGAACACACTGATCGAATGAACACCATTACCGAAAGACAACAGGAGGTGCTGGATTTCATCCGCGCCTTCCAGGAAGAGGAGGGCGTTCCGCCCTCCAGCCGGGGGATCCAGCGGCATTTCAAGTTTGCAAGCCAGACGGCGGTCATGGGCCACCTGCGGGCGCTTGCGAACAAGGGCATGGTCGAGCAGCTGGCGGGACGGTCCTGGGGCCTGAAGGCGGCCGAGGTGCAGCTGCACCTTTTCGAGCTTCCGGTATACGGAACCATTCCTGCGGGACTTCCGGCCATGCAGGAGCAGCAGCCGGTCGAGACCGTGCCGATCGATCCGGCGCTGTTCGGGATGAGGCGTCCCTCGCCCAGGGGGCAGGCGCCGCTGCTTTGGGGGCTTCGTGTGAGCGGCGATTCAATGATCGGGGCCCACATCCTGGATGGCGACCTGGCTGTGCTCGCGCGCCGCGATCCGCGGCCGGGCGACATCATCGCGGCGCTGGTGGATGAGACGACGAGCACCCTGAAGCGCCTGGTTTATCTGCGCGGCAGGCCGGTTTTGCGGCCCGAGAACAGGCGCTACCGCGACATCGTGCCCGAACGCAGCCTGGAATCGCAGGGTGTCCTCGTAGGGCTGATCCGCCGGCAGCCGAAATGACGCGTCGAATGCCGGCTTTTTCAAGCCTCCGGCTCCATGCGCCCGGATGCCCCACCCACCCACCACGCTTCAGACGCTCCGGCAGCTTTTGGCCGAACGATTCCCGCAGACACCGCGGGCACCCCGCGGATCGCACCCGACGGGGATCGCGGGGATTGACGCGGCCCTCGGGGGCGGCCTTCCCGCTGGGCGCCTGACCGAGCTTGTCTCGGCGCGGCCGAGCAGCGGAGGGCAATCGGTACTAAGCCGGCTTCTTTCCGAGACGCGGGTCGCGCGCGAACGGGTGGCGCTTGTCGATGGAAGCGACGCCTTCGATCCGTCCGCCGTGCCGCCGGACTGCCTCCGCCATCTGGTCTGGGTGCGGTGCCGGGATTGCGGCCAGGCCCTCGCTGCCGCCGACATCCTGCTTCGGGACGGAAATTACGCAGTCGTCATCCTCGATCTGCGGGGCCTATACGAACGCGCCCTGCGCCGGACGCCCCCGTCCGTCTGGCATCGCCTTCAGCGCGCCGCTGAGGCAGGGGGCGCCGCGGTCCTGGTGCAAACGCAGTTTCCACTCGCGCCAGCCATGCCGGCGCGGCTGGTACTGGAAGAAGGGCTGCCCCTGTCGGCCGCTCTCCGGACGAGGGTGGAAATCCTCGACGCGCTGGAGCCGTGCCGGGCGCGCGCGCCGCGGCGCCTGGACGAGGGCGAACAACGGGCCGGATGACACCCGGGGCGATGCGTTATGCCGTGATCAGGGCGGGGAATTTCTCCCTGCAGGCGCTGCGCCGGGGCGATCCGGCGCTGGCCGGCCGCCCGGTCGCGCTTGTCTGCGGGGAGGGCCGAAAGGCGGTGGTGACGGAGGTCTCCGCGGAAGCGCTCGGCGTGGAGGAGGGCATCCCGGCCGCCCTGGCGTTCGCGCGCTGCCCGGGCATCGTCATTCGCTCGCGCGATCCTTCCGGGGAGGTGGAGGCGCAGCGCCTGCTGATCGCCGCCGCCTTCGGCCTCTCGCCGCGCGTCGAGGCGACAGGGCCGGGTGTGTGCACCGCGGATCTGCAGGGCGCGGATCCGCCGCGGGCGTGGGCCCGTGCGCAGGCCATCGTGGCGGAGCTTGCGATGGCCGGGCTGTGCGTGACGATCGGATTCGGCCGCACGCCGCTGCTGGCATCCCATGCGGCGGAGCATGCGGGCCGGCGCTGCCCGCGGTCCGATGAGTCGGTGAAAACGGAGGCGGCGCTGGCGCTCCTCGAGGACGAGCGCGCCTTTCTTGCGGCACTTCCCATCGCCGCGGCGTCGCCCTCGCCGCCGCAGGCGGAGATCCTCGCCCGCTGGGGGCTTCTCACCTGCGGGGAACTGACCGCACTGCCCAAGGCCGGAATCGGCGCGCGGCTTGGCGCCGAAGGGGTGGCGCTTTGGGAGAGGGCTGCCGGCGAGACGATCCGCGTCCTGCGGCCGGTCGAGCCGGCGAAGACATTCGCGGCGGAGTGGAACTACGAGCCGCCGGTCGAGTCGGCGGAGCCGCTGCTTTTCCGGCTGCGACGCTTTGCCGAGCGGATCGCGCTCGAACTGCGCGGGGCCGGATTTGTCGCCGAGCGGCTCACCCTCACGCTGCTCATGGAGGACGAGACCGACTGCCGGCGGGAATTCCGGCTGCCGGAGCCGGGGACGGACATCGACGGGTGGATGCGGGTGCTGGCCTCGTACCTGGAGGGCATGCGCACGGCCGCCCGGATCTGCGGAGCGCGGCTTGCCGCCTCCCCTGCCCGCCCGCCCGAGAAGCAGGACGGGCTCTTTGACATGGGGCTGCGCGACCCGCAGGCCTTCTGGGAGAACCTGGCCCGCCTGGGCGCGATCGTGGGCTCGGACCGGGTGGGGACCCCCGTCCCGGCCGACTCCCACCGGCTGGATGCCTTCACGCTGGAAAAGCCGCAGGAGGCTGTCCCTCCTCCGGAGGGACAGCCTCCTCATCCGCAGCGGGGTCCCGCGCTGCGGCGTTTCCGCCCGGAGCGGCCCCTCAGCGTGGAATTGGACGGATCCTCGCGGCCACGGCGGCTGGAGGGGGGGGGCCTGCGGGGGACCATCGCCGCATGCCGCGGGCCCTGGCACGAAAACGGCGATTGGTGGAAGCCGGATCGATGGGCCCGCGAGATCTGGTGCGTGGAACTTGCCGGCGGGGGCCTTTACCAGATTGCGCGCACGGCCGCCGGCTGGGTCGCCGAAGGCATGCTGGATTGACACCGGGTGCCATGGGCGAAAAAGGGACAGCCTCCTACGTCGAACTGCATGCGCGGAGCGCCTTCAGCTTCCTGCGCGCAGCCTCGGGACCCGAATCCCTGATCGAGACCTGCGCCAACTTGTCCCTTCCCGCCATCGGTCTGTGCGACCGCGGGGGCGTATACGGCGCCGCGCGGCTTTACCAAAAGGGAAAGGAACACGGCGTCCGGGCGATCGTGGGCGCGGAGGTGCAAATGGAGGACGAATCGGTGGTTCCGCTCCTGGTCGCGACGCGCGAGGGCTACCGCAACCTCTGCGCCCTGCTCACGGCGGGCCACCTCAGTGCGCCCAAAGGGGAGGGGCGTGTGAGCTGGTCCGCCCTTGCCGAAATGAAGGCGGGGCTCGTCGCCCTGACCGGCGACGAGGAGGGCCCAGTGCGCCGGGCCTGGCGCGAGCACGGTCCGGCGGCCGCCGGGGAGGCGTTCGGAAAAATGCGGAGGATCTTCGAAGGGGACAGCCTCTTCGTCGAAATCCAGCGGCATCTCGTCGCGGGCGAGGAATTCGAGAACCAGTTTCTGGTCGACCTGGCGCAGGCGGGCAAAACACCCCTTCTGGCGACGAACGGCGTCGCCCATGCGACCGCCGCCGAGCGCAATGTCTTCGACGCCTTTACCTGCCTCAGGCACCGCGTCACGCTCGACACGGCGGGAAGGCTCCTCGCGCGCAACGACGAGCGCCGGCTCAAGGGAGGCGGCGAGATGGCGGCCCTCTTCGCGGACATGCCGCAGGCCGTGACGAACACGGAGCGGCTGGCGGAGCGGCTGGAATTCACGCTGTCGGACCTGGGCTACCGCTTTCCCGACTATCCCGTGCCGCCGGGCGAGTCGATGGACTCCTACCTCAGGAAGATCGCGTATTTCGGCGCACAGCAGCGCTACGGAAGCGTCGCCGGCCCCGTGCGGACGCAGATGCAGCGCGAACTGGCGCTCATTTCAAAACTGGGCTTCAGCGGATACTTCCTGATCGTCTGGGACATCTGCAATTTCGCACGCGAGCAGGCGATCCTGGCGCAGGGCCGGGGAAGCGCCGCGAATTCCGTCGTGTGCTATGCCCTGGGCATCACCGCCGTCGATCCCATCGACAGCAGGCTCCTGTTCGAGCGCTTTCTCTCGGAGGGGCGCACGAGCTGGCCAGACATCGACATCGACCTGCCGAGCGAGGAGCGGCGCGAGCAGGTGATTCAGGAGGTTTATCGCAAGTACGGCCGGCACGGGGCCGCGATGACGGCAAACGTCATCACCTACCGCGGACGCAGCGCCATGCGCGAGGCGGGAAAGGTGCTCGGGTTCCCCGAAGATGTCTTGGGCCGGTATTCGAGCCTCTTTGCGGGCGGGGACTATCCGCACACCCTGGAATCCACGGAGCAGGTGCGGCTGGCCGGCGTCGATGACTCGCACCCGCGCCTGCCGGCCCTGCTCGCCCTGAGCCGGGCGATGATGGGCCTGCCGCGCCATCTGGGACAGCATTCGGGCGGCATGGTCATCAGCGCCGGGCGGCTGGACCACATCGTGCCCCTGGAGAATGCCCGGATGCCGGGGCGGGTCGTCCTGCAGTGGGACAAGGACGACTGCGAGGACCTGGGGATCGTCAAGGTCGACCTCCTGGGCCTGGGCATGATGGCCGTCCTCCAGGACACCCTGCACCTGTGCTCTGAGCGGGGCCGGCCCGTCGATCTCGCGCGGATGCCAAAGGACGATCCGGCGACGTTCCGGATGATCCAGGAGGCGGACACGGTCGGCGTATTCCAGATCGAATCCCGGGCGCAGATGTCGACCCTGCCGCGCATGAAGCCCGAGACCTTCTACGATCTGGCCGTGGAAGTGGCGATCATCCGGCCGGGCCCGATCCACGGAGATGCGGTGCACCCCTACCTCGCGCGGCGCGCGGGCCGGGAGCCGGTCACCTATCCCGACGAGCGCGCCCGGCCGATCCTCGAGCGGACCCTTGGGATCGTCCTTTTCCAGGAACAGATGCTCAGGCTGGCGATGGAACTGGGCGGATTCACGGCATCCGAGGCCGATGAGCTGCGGCGCGCGATCGGGTTCACGCGTTCGCCGGAACGCATGCTCAAGATGGGCGAGAAGCTGCGCGAGGCCCTGCGCCGCAACGGCGTCGCCGAGGCGGCGGCGGCCGTGATCCTCCAGTCGCTCGCGTCGTTCTCGCTGTACGGCTTTCCGGAGAGCCATGCGATCAGCTTCGCCCTGATCGCCTATGCGAGCGCCTGGCTCAAGGTGCACCGGCCGGCGGAGTTCTACGCGGCCCTGCTCAACTGCCAGCCGATGGGGTTCTATTCCCCGGCGACGCTCGTCCAGGACGCGCGCCGCCACGGAATCGACGTGCGGCCGGCGTGCATCGCCCGCTCCCAGGCCGCGTGCACGGTCGAAAGCGACACGGCGATCCGGATCGGCCTCTCTTCCGTGCACGGGGTGCGCGCCGGCGCGGTCGAGGCCCTTGTCGCGGCGCGGGCCGCGCGCCCGTTCGAGTCGCTGAAGGACTTCCTGCGCCGGGGCAAATTGACCGCCCCGGAGCGGCGCTCGCTCGCCGAGTCGGGTGCGCTGAACGCCCTGGCGGGCGACCGGCGGACGGCTCTCTGGCTTGTCGAGGAAGCGGCCGATGGCGAGGACCTATTTGGCGCGGCGGCGGCCCGGCCGCCGCCGGCAGGCGGAGCCCCCGTTGACGAGAAGGAACTTTCCCCGCTGGAGCGGATGACGCACCTGGAACGCCTGCAGGCGGATTTCCGGACGATGTCGCTCACAACCGGCGCCCATCCCATGAAACTTGTCCGCTGCCATCTGGCCGGCCTCACGACCGCCGCCGGCCTTGCGAAAGCGCGGAGCGGGGCGCGCGTGCAGGTCGCCGGTGCGGTGATCACGCGGCAGCGGCCGGGCACGGCCAAGGGCTTCTGCTTCATCACGCTCGAGGACGAGACCGGCCACGCGAACGCCATCGTCCGCCCGGCGCTTTTCGAGCGGTACCGCCTCGTCATCAACCTGGAGCCGGCCCTCATCATCACCGGGCGCGTGCAGAACGAGGAAAACGTGGTTCATATCCAAGCCGAACGCATCGAAAAGCTTCCAAGCAGCGGCCTCCCGGCGCAGGCCTCGCACGACTTTCGGTGACTGCCGCCGGCGTCGTTCAGGGGGACAGCGGGGGAGCCTGGGGAACGGCGGGAAGGCGCGTATCCATTGCGCCTGGAACGGCGGCGGCCGGCGACCCGAAGGAGGGCCATGGCGAGGCCTGAAGGCCCATTGGATCGGTCCAAAGCGCTGAGGAGCCGGACCCGGAGCCCGGCGCCGAAACCGCCGCGTCGTGGCCCGCCGAGTGAAAACGGATCCGGGCGATCGAAAGCGGGGCGCTGACATTGATCGCGGCTGTCACCGATTCGGCGGGCAGCCACAGCGCATTCCCGCCCTGTGAAGCCTGCACGGCGACAGGGCCGGTTCCGGTCAGGAAAAGCTGGGAGCCGGCGATCCAGCCCGGACCGCTCACGACGGCAAAATCAACGGGAAGGCCCGAACTGGCGGCGGCCGTCAGGCCTACCGGAGGTCCGGGATAATTGGCCGCCCCGGGAAGGGCGAAATCGATCGTTTGCGGCTGAAGCGAGTAGAAATTGCCATAAAGTGTCAGGTCGCCAGTCAGGGTCACCGACAGGGGATTGGATTGGGACGAGAGGCTTCCCGTCCATCCGGTGAATGAGGCGTTGGTTCCTGGGGATGCGAAGATGGAGAGGACAGTGTTGGCGGGGTATGTGCCGCCGGGGGTCACCGAACCGTCGCCGACGGCGCCCGTGGCCAGCGTATACTGCGGCGTGGCGACGCTGATCACCGCGTACGCTGTGTTTGAGCTCGTGTAATTGCCCCCGGCCGGCGAATAGACCGAGACCGTGTAACTGCCGGGCGACGGGAATGAAATCGTCTGGCCCGCTCCGTTTCCGGAGATTCCCGAGGGTCCAGCCGGGCTCACCGACCAGGCATAGCCGTTCAAGCCGTTGGCGGCGGTCAAATCGACCGAGCCGCCTGTCGCCACCGATGCGGAGGAAGGGCTGACTGCGACAGCAGGAGGATTGGCCGGACTGACGGTCAGGGTGAAATACGTCCCGGGATTGGCGGGATTGTAGGCGCTGTTGCCGTCCTCGGCGACCATGAACTGGTATGTGCCGGTCGGGGGCGACGGCCACGAGGCTTCCCATGCGTCGCCGCGCGCGGGATCGCTTGTGCCGGTGTCGGCGGTTGCCCCCCCGTTGAAGGTGGTGTGGTTGACGATGCAGAACTGGAACATGCCCGAGCCGGATCCCCCGAGCTGGAAATACGCCGGCGTGAATGACTGGCCGTAGACAAGCGCGGCGTCGGTCGAGCCCACGTTTTGGGAAGCCTTGGACACGGTGACGGTGTAGGGCACCGGGTTCACCTCCATGGGCCCGACGTTGGGGTCCGTCGCATTCCCCGTGTAGTTTGGACCGCCGGTCTGCTGGCCCACATTGAAATTGTAGACGCCTGCCGCCGACGGAGTCCAGGAGCCGGTAAGGCTGGTCGGCGAATAGCCGAAATTGGTCTGGCCCCAGACGGCAAAGACAAACGGCCCCGCGCCCGGCGTGCCTCCATAGTAGCTCGGCGTCCAGGACTGGCCGACGGTGATCGTCGCGTTAACCGACGTCACCTGGTTCAACGGCGCCGGATTGACCGTGAGCGAATAGGGAATCGGGTTGACCTCCATTTCCCCGATCCTCGGATCGACCACATTGCCGGCGTTCGAGCCGTCGGGCATCTGGCCCACCCAGAAGCCGTAGGCGCCCGCGGCGGTTGGCACCCATGGCGTGGAAAGGGTGGAAAAATTGGTCTGGCCGCCGACGCAAAAGAGGTAGGCGCCGGTGCCCTCGCCGCCGGAGACCGAGGGCGCCCAGGCGACGCCAAAGGTGGCGGTCGAATCGGCCGAGGTCGGAGGGGTCATCGGAACCGGAGGGGGGACCGTCACGGGTGCCGTCCACGAATAGAGCGCGTATTCTCCCTGCTGTCCGCCGCCCTGGTTGTACATGTAACAGTATCCGAACGCCCTGAACTGCGTGCCGGGTGCGACGTCCTGGCATTGCTTCGACCATGACCAACCGCCGCCGGGCGGAGTGCCGCTGTTGACGTTGACGGCGTAGACGCCGCTGTAGCCTTCGATGTCTCCCGGCCAGCCGCCGCCCGACGACCCCTCGACCCAGATCTCGGCGTAGAAGACTCCTTCGGAATTTCGAGCGACCCAGGGGGCGATGTTGACCGTGAGCGTGAAATTGGCGAGTCCGCCGCTGAAGCTGACGCCCGTCACGGCCAGACCCCCGCCGCCATGGGCAATTCCGTAGTATTGGTCGGTAATCAGCGATGACGGCGCGACTGCGAATGCCCGCCCCGTGTCGGGCGCCGTCCCCTGGCCGGGCGGGTAGTCCTGGGCCCGCGCCAGTCCCGCGGTGGCAAGCAGCGCGAGCAAAACGGCGCAGTCTCTCATTCGGGCGGACGCCATTCGTCATCCGCCGCCCGGAGGCGGAATCTCATAGACTTCAACCATTCCATTGCCGGTCGTGCCGCCGGCTCCCGAGACCTGCGCCGTATAACCGCCCGCGGGCAGGTCCAGAAGCACGGAGGCGTCCGCGCTGCCGGCGGGAAGCGCGAAGGCGCCCACCGCGGCGGCTGTCGCGGCGATCTGCGCGGCGCGGGGGTCGGTGCTCCATCCGGAATTTGCCGCGAGGACGTTGCCGCCCGAGTCGTAAACTGTGAGTTGGGGCCTTGCGAGCGTCCCGGACACGCCAAAGGCCCCAAGGGCCGGGCCTATGCCGCGCACGAGCACTTGCTCGACGCCGCTCCCTGCGACGTAGAACCCGGCAATCAGCACGCTATCACCGTCTCCGACGAATGCGCGGCTCGAAATATTGATCAGCCGGTTGGAACCCGTGGGGCTCTGGAGAGGCGCCGGCGTTGCGAAGTCGAGCTTAACGCTGTCGCCGGCTACTATCACGTTTCCTGAAAGGGTCGCCGCCCCGATCGACGCCGTGACTGTCCAGGCTCCGGAGTTCGCCGGCACGGGGATCGCGTAGCCGCCGGATGCGGAGGACACCGCATAATAACTCCCGCCGCCGATTCTGACGGTCGCCCCGCCGATGCCCTCGCCCGCACCGTAAATTCCGTTGCCGTTGTTGTCCTGATAGACGACGCCCGTTATGAAGACGGTGCCGGCGGGTCCGTACGGCAGGTCGCCGCCGGCGGTCAGAAACTGGGCATCCCCTATGTCGACAGTGAGGATGTTGTCGCCTGTCCCCGGAGAGCCGCTTCTCGCGGAATAATCGACCCCGGCGAGGCGCCCGTGGCCCATGGCAAGCGTCGGAAGATATGGTCCCTGGGCAAGCAGCGCCGGGTAGTTCTCGCCGAGCATGAGGAACGCTGCCCATTGGTCGAAATTAATCCCCCCCTCGACCGACAAGTCGGTCCAGGTGATCATCGTGCCGTTGTTTCCGTAGGGCCCGAAAGTCGCGGTTCCGCCCGTTGCGTTGGGCCCGGAGAATGACGCGAGGGGAAGGTCGCTGAACGTGTTGCTGTAAAGCACAACGGGGCTGAAAAGGTCAGCGGGAGGCTGTTCGGCGCCCGGGTAAACCGGGTTGAAGATTGCAGTTGGATTGGCGAGGTGGCCGGCCAGCTCGAAGGCGTAGAAATTCTCACGCTGGAAGGAGGCCCTCTGCTGAAAAAGCGGATAGAAAACGAGTGGCGCCGTCGACAGCGGCAGGATTGCCTGGCGTGAGGCCAGATCCTGGTTGACGCCCGCTATCAGGCGGGCGCTCGTTTGGGCCAACGTTTCGAATGAACCGTCCGGCAGGCGGTCCTGGTACGGGAGCAGGATTGCGCTTATCGACGCGCTCTGGGGCGCAAGGCCCAGGATTCGGGTCAATTCCCGGATCGGGTCGGCGCGCAACCGGTTGATGTGCTCCAGGGCATCCTGCTCCTGGGGTGTGGGCTCGCCCTGGGCCCATTTCGTCGGCGAGGCTGCGCTGGCGTGGCGGCTTGTATTGATTTCGGGCCGGGCCGCCGGCGCAAAGGCCAGCGCGAACGCTGCGACCTGCAATAAGGCAAAGGGCTTTCGAATGCGGCTCATGATGGGAAGGCGCCGGAGTTGGCGTCGCCTGGATAATGGCAAGGTCGCGGGCCACACGGCCGGAGTTGCTAATATCGGTCATGCGCCCATTCACGCCTGAGACCGGTTCGGATCACGGGTTCAGTCTCGGTGGCACAATCGCCACCCTGGCGCTCGCAGCAGCGCTGAGCGTTTTCGCCGGTCCGAAGATCGCCGGAGCGATAAAGCGAAGGATTGTTGAAGCAGACGGCGCCGCGCAGCGGTTGGCTTCGTCGATCGAAAGTTTTTTCGATCGGCTGCCTGCGCTGCAAGGCGATCTGGCTGAGGTGCCGGGGCCAAATGCCTCCGATCGCCCGCTTCCGGACGCAGCGCCGCACAGCGGATTCCCGTCCGCCCCGTTCATCGTGGAGGACATGCCGCCGCGTTTTCGTGGCCTTGCAGTCCGGCCGCTGTACCAGCCGTATTGCCGGCCGTTTCGATGCGTTCCCCAGGGGGAACTCCCGCCAGCCTGGCGCGGACCGAGCCGCAAAAGGCATCGTCGTCGCCAGCCGCAAACAAGGCAGCCGCCGGATCGCCTAGGAGAATGAGTGCCGCCGCCATGTTGATGAAGGCCCCGGCATCCTGTCCGGCTCGAATGCTGTGCAAGACTGCTGCCCAGGCCTGCGCGCTGGCGGGACTGATCGACAACACGCCCTGGGATTCGACATCGACCCTGTAACGCCCGGGATCCGACAATAGAATTGCGAAATCGCCCGCCGCCGGGTGATTTGGGCGAATTCGCGCAGGATTCCACCGCGCATCCCTGAGCCACCATTCGCCGGATCCCGATTCAAGCGCACTGAACGGTTCGGCCTCGAGCCAGGCCGCTTCGATCCCCAGGGGTGCGAAGAAGCCCTGATATGCGCTGCGCAGAACGGGATGTGTGCCCGAGGTGACCCCGAGCGAAAGCCAGCGGGATATGGCGGACTCCGGGACGGACTCGATGGGCATGGTAAAATTCCAGTGCGGCTGCATGGACGAACAGGCGCATCGCGCATGATAGCACTTTCATGGGGAGACCATTTTTGGCCCCGCCCAATGGGGTGGACGCCCTGCGGACCATGGGCTGAGTTTCGCCCGCATACACGCCGGCGCGCCTGTGCTTTAATCCGGGCTCTATGAATGCTGAACCCGCCTACGCCCGAAATTCTGAACGATTCGAACGTTTCCACGCGCTTCAGATGACACTCACCTGCCATCTGGCGCACCATCCCTCCCTTGTTGCCCGGTGGCTCGCCTCGCAGCCTTCCCGGGGCGAGGACGCCGGGGTGAGCGGCGGTCCGTCAAAGGCATGGAGGACTTCGCGGCTGAACCTTGCCAGGCGCCGCGAACTGAAGACGCTGGTTTCGGAGGCGGAAGGGAAGGGAGCGGGCGCCGACAGCCTCGGCAGGTGGCTCCTGGCCTCGATGCCCGTGCGCACCTATCTCGACATCGTGGATTTTGCCGAGCCGGACCTGCGCGCGGTCGACCCGGCAGCCGACGATTGCCGCATGGAATTGATCCGCATGCGCGATGCCCTCTTTTCCGCAAACTTTGGCCTGGCCCGAAACGCGGCGATGGGTGCCGGGAACCGTGATTTCGACGAACGCCTGAGCGCCGCCTCCTGCGGGCTTCTGGATGCAATCGACCGTTATGTTCCCGGGCCAAGGGCCGCCCGCTTCAGCTATTTTGCCAGCTATTGGATTCGCTATCACGTTTCCCGGCACGCGCAAAAATTTGGCTCGCTCATCGCCTTTCCGATCAACCAACAGCGAATCGGCAGGCAGATCGAGCGCTACCTTGGCGAGCGCAACGCGAGCGGAAAGCCGCCGCCGTCGCTTTCCCGCCTGTGCGCCGAACTGCGGATCAGCCCGGACGCCTATTATTGGAGCCGCTGCCGCCCCAGGATCGTTTCGATGCACGAGTGCGCCGGCTCCGAGGCCGCATCTCCGGCCATCGAGCATCTCCTGCAAGACCCAGGCCCGGAGCCGGACGACGCGCTGGATCAGGACGAGACCGCCGCCCAAGTGAGGGCCTTGTTTCGAACGCACGTCTGCCCCGAGACCCGCGTCATGCTGGCGTACCTGCGCGGCATAGGGGCGCTCCAGGAGGCGGCCGAGGACCACCTGGCCCGCCTGCATGAAATCGCGCGGACACGGTTGCATAAGCTGGCTGAGGGAATCCGGCGAATGGGCCGATTGGCCGATGCCGTTTGATCAAGAGGGGGAAGGCCCAACGGCCCCATCCTCCCGCTCGTCTTGACCCGAATCGCCGGCTCGGCACCTTGTCCTCATGCCGGATATCGATCCAGTTGCCGTCATCATCCCCGATCTGAAGCGACGGATTGAGGCCCAGCCTTTCGAGCCGTTCATCATTGTGCTGTCGAACGGTTCGCGGCACGAGGTTCCAACCCCCGACCACTGCGCCGTGGCCCGGATCTCCCGCCGCGTGACCGTCGATCACGACGATGGCTCATTTGTTCTGGTCAACCCGCTCCATGTTGCCCAGATCGAGCTCTTGCACAGGCCTGCCGCCTGAGAACATATGCGCCCGCGTAGACGTCCCTTGGGTGGCGCACCTTCCGTCCCCGCCATGCGTCCTTCTGAAAGTGAACCCCTGCAATCTGCCGTGCCGCGGCGCCTGTCGATGACCGCCCGCGCGATAACCCGGCGTGCATTTCTGGTTTTGGGGCTTGGAGCGGCCGCGACGCTGCCCATGATGGCCGCCAGGCCGCAGGCCGGGCCGGGAGGGGGAAATCCGGCCTTGAGCGACGCCACCCGGCAGATGGACAGGGTGTCGAACATCGAAACGTCCGCAGCTTCCGGCAACCAGCCCTCACAGGAGGATTTGATTCTCAACCTGATGCGGCCGGAACGGGTGGACCAAATCGATCTTTCGCCGGATGGCCGCCACCTGGCCTATGTCGCGTTCGAAAAATACAGCGTCCGGCTGATCATCATCGATTTGGACCATCTTGAATCACCGGTGAGCGTCCCGGTCGGCGAAGGAAGCTGGTGGAAACAGGTGACAGGTGCCAACTGGAGCGCCCCGCGCGTGACGTTTCTGCGTTGGGCAACCGCCCGGCGGCTGGTCTTCGCCGAAGGGGATAGCGCAATCTTTGCTGTCAATGCCGACGGCAAGGGATTGACCAAACTCGTCCAGGACACCGATGTCGCGATACCCAAGGGCCAGAACCTGACGGTGCTGGCTGATTCGACCGCCCCCGGCATGGCGATCCAGATCAATCAGCTCGACATGATGGCCGGGTCGCCGCCGACGAACCTGGATCCGGCGCTGCGGGTCGGCGGGCAACCGGACAACGGGCCCGTGACAATTCTCCCGTCAAATGCCCAGGACCTGGCCATGGCCGATCCGAGAAGCAATTCCTACATCAATAACGGCACCTCCCCCGACCGGGCGACCGACCCGACCGCCGTTCTCGGCGGCACCAAGCCGACGGACTTGCCGGACGAGACCCTGCCCAGGGCGCCGCGCGTGGTCGCGATGCCTCCCGAAGATCCCGGCCACATCATTGTCGAGGCGAGCGGCGTGCAAAACCCCCTTTCGGGGCTTTATCCCTACGGCCTTTTCCGTGTGGACGTGGAAACCGGAGCGCGAGTGTCCCTGGGCGAAGGCGCGCTTCCCGGACACCAGGTATTATACGACCGCGCCGGCCATTTGCGGGTCGTCCTCGGCGCGATCAGCAAGACCTACCTGCACGTCTTCCCGGGCCGGGCCGTCTGGCGCGGTTCCAAGCCGCTGGACAAGATCGTGCGCGATCCGGCCAACCGGGGTTTCGAGGCCGTGCCGGAAACCTTCTTTGGCGCAAGGGCCGTTCCGATCGGCTTCGATTACGATCCCAACGTTCTCTATTACGCCTCCAACCTGGGGCGAGACAAGATGGGCGTGTACGCCCTCGACGTGAAGAGCGGTGAGCGAACGGCCTTTGCGGTGGAGAGCCCCGATTCGGACTCCGTGAATCCCGGTCTCACGGGAGGGCTTGGCGAGAGCGCGGATCCCCTGGTCTTCGATCGCCATCTCCGAAAGCTGGTTGGAGTGCGGCTGGCCGGTCCAACGCCTTCGACCCGCTGGCTCGATTCCGGCCTTGCCCAGATTCAAACGCAGCTCGAAGGAAAGTTCCCGGACCGGACCGTCGAGCTATTGAAATGGGACGAAAGCCGGACCCGGTTTTTGGCGCTGGTGACCGGACGGACAGATCCCGGCCGATTCTATGTTTATATGCCGGCGGGCGATCAGCTCATCCTGTGCGCGCGCCGGGCTCCGTGGATCGCGAGCGCGAATACCTGCCGCGAATGGCCGCTTGCCTTCACCGTTGCGGACGGGACCGCCCTCAAGGGCAGCGTGACCGAGGCCCGCAATTCGCGCATCCACCCGCCCCCGCTCGTCGTTCTCTGTCCGGACGGACCCGGACAGCCCTTGTCCGCCGACTTTGACCGCGACGCCCAGGCGTTCGCCGGGATGGGCTTCATGGTCCTGCGGGTGAACTACCGGGGCACCGGCGGCATGGGGCTCAGGCATCTCGGGGCCATCCATGGCGGCGTGGACCGGGTTCCGATCGAAGACATCATCGCGGCCATCGATTCGATCGGCGCGCAGACGCCGATCGACCGCCAGCGAATCGCACTCGTCGGGGAGGGGCTCGGAGGCTATCTTGCCCTGCGGGGCGTCCAGGTCCATCCGGAGCGTTTCCGATGCGCCGTCGCGATCAGTGCGCCCGTCGATCTTGACCAGTGGGTGAGGGAGCCGGACCTGATCGTCAGCACCCGGACCCATGTGGACGATTCCGCCGCGTTCAAGACCCTCATCGCCGAGCAGAACGCGGGCAATCCCTTGCTCACCTTGGATGCGCTGCATGCGACCGTGAACCAGCCCCTCCCGGCGCCGCCGCAGGAGGATTCGCCCGATCTGTTCCTCGCGAAGGCCCGGCTGGCATTTTTCGGCGGCGACCGGAAGGCGTTTGCGGCCATCTCGCCGGGCCGTTCTCCCCAGGATATCGACCGGCCGATCCTCCTCGTCCAGGACGACACTGCCGAGGCGGCCTACCTCTCGTCGGCCAAGGCCCTGTGCGGCGCGATCGAAAAACGGGGCGGCCAGGCGGAACTGCTCACGGTTCATGGGCGCCTTTCGGACATGGACGCGAGCGGGCACGCAAAGGTACTGACGCAGATCGAGGCATTCCTGAACATCGACTTCTACACCTACAACGTCGAGATCGGCCCCTTGAGGAAGCAATAGGGCGGCCCCGGCGCGAGTATTCGATTTTGAAATGCCTCCTATCTTACGTCTCAAATCCGCCTCCCTTGCCTTGGGCGTGCTCGCGGCCGCCGGGCCCGGCCTGCGCGCGCAGGCGCCCGGCGCCGCGGCGGATCACGCTGTCATGCTGCCGGCGATGGTGGTGCAGGGTGCGGCGTGGCGCTATGCACATCCGCCCGGATTCGAGGTGATTTCGCTGTGGCCCGACTCCAGGACCAAGACCTTTGCCAATGCGCTCCTTTCGGCCAAGCAGCTTTTCGATCTCCTGCTTCCGCCCGAATTTCAGGCCCAGTTTTCGGTGCCGACCGCCTATGTGCTGGTTCCCGACAACGGCACCGAGTCGCTTTCGGCGCCGCTGATGGGCGAGTTGCTTTCGCAGGCAACGGCGCAGGGCGCCGCTTCCGACTGGCAGTCTTCGGTGCGCTTCCTCCCGAACCTGCTGCTTTGGGACCGGGATTGCCTGGTCGTCTTCGTGCAATCAAGCCCCTCGATCAATGACGCAAACGTGGTGTTCTCCCTGGACCGAGTGGAACTCGCGCTCGAGCGGCGGGTTCCCGCCCTGCCGGGCTGGTTCATCACCGGCTTCCTCAAGATATACAGCCGATTGGATTATCGGCAGGGCGACGCCGGAACCGGCGCGGCCGGGTGGATGTCCCGGGACCTGGCCACCGCGCTCGCGGATGACCCGGAATCCCCCCGCCAATTGCTGCCCCTGGCCGATCTTTTCGCCGGCCCGCCCGCCGGCGGACCTGCGGAAGTCCCGGCCCGCGCCCTGCTGCGCCGGGAGGAGGCGGCGCTCTTCATCCGCTGGGCCCTCGACGGCGACGGAGCTCCGCATAAGGGCACCTTCTGGAAATTCGTGGCCGAGGCCTCGGCCGGTCCGGTCAGCGAGGCCCGATTCGAGGCGCTGTTCGGGGAGGACTATGTTTCGGCTCTCAACGATCTCAGCGATTATCTGCCCTGGGCGCTGACCCATTCCCTCCGCCTGGCGTCCGCCCCGGCTCCCGTCGACACGGAGATCAGGATGCGGGATGCGACACCCGCGGAAGTCGGCCGGATCAAGGGCGACTGGGAGCGGCTGGAAATGAATCGAGTCGCCGTGGAGTTTCCAAAGCTCGCGCCCAGATATCGCGAGCACGCGCAGGAAACGCTCAAACTCGCCTACCAGGAGAACAAGACCGACCCGGGATTGCTGGCGGTCATGGCCCTTTTCAACCTGGATTGCGGGAAGCCCGGGCAGGCGGACCCGTATCTGAGGACGGCCGCCTCCGGCCGTGTCGTCCGACCGCGGGTTTATTACGAACTGGCCAGCCTGCTTTTCAAGGAGCTGATCAGGGCGCAGCCGGATCCATCCCAGGCGCGTCTGAGCCCCATCCAGGCCGCCACCCTCCTGGGACTTCTGGACCAGGCGCGCGCGCAATCGCCAGCGCTGCCCGAGGTCTACGGACTGTACTTTGAGATTGTGGAGGCGGCTGCCGCCCAGCCCACGCCCGCCCTGCTCAAGGTCTTCAGCGACGGAGTGAAGCTGTTCCCCGAGAATGCGCCGTTGATCTATCACGCGGCCTTGATGCTGGCCCGCAGCGGCGCCGTTGATGCGGCGAACAATGTCCTGCAAAAGGGCCTGGGCGTGGCCGCCGAGCCGGCTCTTCGGACTCGAATGACAAGGCTGCAGGCGGCGCTTGCGCCGGCGTTGCAAAAGCAAGACGCCCAGCCGGCGGTGCAATAGCCGGCCGGGAGCCGGCATATCGAAACGATGAATCCCCCGGATCGCAAAGTTCGATGGGGCGTGCTCGGGTACGCCCGGATAGCCCGCGAATCCCTGATCCCTGCGATTCGGCGTTCGGCCAACTCGGAATTCGAGGCCATCGCCTCGCGGGATGAAGCCAAGCTCTCGGAGTGCCGCGGGCGGTTTGGCGAGGTGAGGTGTTACAGGGCCTACGGCGAGCTGCTCGACGATCCCGGGATCGATGTGGTCTACATCCCCCTTCCGAATGCGCTTCACCGGGAGTGGACGGTCAGGGCGGCCGAGCGGGGAAAGCACATCCTCTGCGAAAAGCCGCTCGGCCTCAGCGCAGCCGAGTGCCGGACAATGGTGGAGGCCTGCAGGTCAAACGGCGTCATCCTGATGGAGGCATTCATGTACCGGTACACCGATCGCGTGCGCCGGGTCCTGGAAGTTCTGCGGAGCGGAGCCCTGGGCGAGGTCAGGTTTGTCGGCTCGACATTTCGTTTCCTGCTCTCGAATCCGGCCTCGATCAAACTCAGGCCCGAACTCGGTGGAGGGGCGCTTTACGATGTCGGGTGTTACCCGATAAACCTGGCCGGGCTCGTCGCCGATTCAGTGGCGGGAACGCAACCGGGGGAAATCCGGCCGGAATCCGTCGCGGCGGGATTCGTGCGTGAAGGCGGGGTGGATGTCAGTTTCTCCGGGGTTCTGAAATACCCTTCCGGCTTGATCGCGTCGTTGAACGCGGGATTCAAATCGCACCGGCGGGTATGCTCGGAGATCATCGGCACCCAGGGCGTCCTGGAGGTGCCCGACACATTTTTCGACAATGCCGGCGGCCTCACCCTGACGACGGGCGATGCGAAGACGGTCATTCCGGTCGCTGAAAGCGATCGTTATCGCGCGGAGGTTGAGGATTTCGCCGACGCGGTGCGGACTGGCCGGCCGCCGCAGTTCGGGTTGGCGGAAACCGTGCGAAACGCGGAAACTCTCGACCGGCTGCTGGCCTCGGGTTGAACCGATCGGGAATGGACTGCGCCGCGGGGCGTCAGCTCTTTTCCTTCTCCGGGCGCCTGAATTTCTTGTGGTTCTTGCCCTCGATAGCCCCGACGTCCTTGAGGTCGGCTGCGGCGGCCGTGTTGTCACCCGCCTTCAGATCGGCCTCGAGCTTGTCGAGCCCCGCGGCGAGGTCCTTCATGCCCGCCTGAAAATCAGCGACGAACTGGGGGCGATCCGCCTCCGGCAGGTCCTCCGTCTTCGCGGGCGTCAGTTTCGAGGCCGCTTCGGCAGCGGTCCGGATCGTCGCGACAAGTTCCAGGGAGGAGTCATTCTTTGTGGCATCGGAGACTTGCCTGCGCAGGGTCCGGAAGGCCTTGCCCATGGTGTCCATGTTCTTCTCGAGCTCGGTCTTTGGCGCTTTTGGCTGGTCGCCCGAGGCGGGAGCCGCGGGCGGAGCGTCCTGGGCCAAAAGCGCCGGGGTCGAAGAGAGAAGGGCCAGCAGAAGGGTCGAAACAAGGATGCGAAGGTTCATGAGGGCGTGCTTGTTGAATCGGTTTGGTCGGAATTTCATCGGTGGAAAAGGAGATAGGGTCGGCCGCCGAGGGCAACCGGAATTTCGTACGTTGACGGATGGGATGCCCAAAGGTTGCGGGAAATCGCCCAGGGGCCTGTCCCCTTCGGGGTGCCTGTCCCCCGGTAACGGAGGCTGTCCCCAACGCTACGGCATCATGAACTCCCAGATCAGCACGGCGGCAGCGGCCGAAACGTTCAGCGACTCGACCATACCGCTGCCTGGAATCGTCACGATGCGAGTGCAAGCCGCTGACACATCAGGGGATAACCCGTATTCTTCATTGCCGAGCACGAGGGCCACGGGACCGGGAAGGGCCCTTGAAGACTTCTCGGGGCGTTTGTGGGCACCCGCTTGTCCGCCGTGCGTAGAGGCCCCGAGGACCGCATAGCCGGCGGAGGCGAGCTGACGAAGTAACACGGGGAGGGAATGGGCGGTCCTGACATCGACGGACTCCAATCCACCCTCCGCCACCCGGAAGGCGGCGTCATTGGGTTGGGCCGCCGCAGGATCGTCCGCGATCACCATCCGCGGCACGCCGAAGAACGCGGCCGTTCGCGCGATTGCGCCGAGATTATGGGCATTGCCGATCCGGTCCAGGATGAGCACAGGTTCGCGCCTTTTTGCCCAGGCCGCGGGTTCGCCCGGGGCCACCGGGGAGGGCCTTTCCTGGGCCACGACGGCCACGATGCCGCCGTGATGGATCGTGCCGGCAACCTTCTCGAGCTCGGCGGGCTCGATACAGCGGTAGATCTTCTTTGAGGCCGCGAGCACCCGGCACATGACCCCAATCTTGCGGCTTGTGGCGTAGTCGAAATAGAGCCGTCGAATGGACGACGCGTCGCGCCGGAATCGCGCCCGCACGGCGGCGAGGCCGCAAATCTTGACTTCGATTGGTTTGCTCATTGCAAGGCGCATTTGCCCGCTATGGTGAATTCCTCCCGATTGTGGAAGAGATGACGGATGCGGACGTCTTTGCCATGCATGACAAAGGGCGAAGCGGGCATGCGCAACTCCTGAAGGAGGGCCAGGGGGTCGGTCCTCCCGAATTTCAGGTTCACGATGAAATTCCGGCACCGGCTCTCGGAAAGCCACGGCGCGATCAGGTTGCGCAGGGTGTGGTGCGGCTCCTCGACCAGGTCGCAGAAGAGCCAATCCACCCGGCGCTCGCCCGGCGGGCGGAAGCCAAAGGCGTCGGCCAGGATGTGCTCGATCAGCGGATTTCCGAAAGCGCCGCCCTTGAGCGGACCGTTGTCCACGGCGAGCACCCGGGCGCCCCGCTTGGCCGCGCTGAAGCTCCAGCCGCCCGGGGCCGCCCCAAGGTCCACGACAAGCTCTCCCGGACCGGGTTCGCAGCCGACAAGGCCATAGGCTTCCTCCACTTTCAGGTAAGAGCGGGATGGAGCGAGGGGATCGTCCGCCATGCGGCGCTGCCCGTTGAACAGGGCTTCGGTGGAGGCAAACACGCGGCCAAAATCGACGAATCGAACGAACAGGCCTCTGACGGGCACAAGGATCCGGGGATGGGAGGCCGACGCCAGTTTTGCCACCCTCGACATCCGCCGGCGCAGCAGCTCGCCAAAGGCCTTCTCGACGGCTGTTGCCCGCCGGCCGAGGCCCACGGGCTCCGCCGGCGCCTGCCACAGGCAGGGCCACGGACCCTCGACCCTCTCTGCGCCGAGCCCTGCGAAAAAGTAGTCGAGCAGGCCTTGAGCGAGCGCATTCACCGATTCGCCGCGGACCTCGGCGGGTGATGAGTAGAATGCGTGGGCAAAGGCGATTTCAGGGTGCTGGGGTGCCTGTCCCCCGGGCCGGAGGGACAGGCACCATCCGGGACCGCTTTCAACGGCAGCAAAGCCCGCGCCCTCCAGTTCCCGTGCAAGCAGGCTTTCGAACGCGGCCTGGCAGGTGCAGAGGACGGAGGGTGCTGGAGGCGTCCGGGCGTTCACAGCCGGCGAAGATGGAATCCGCCGTCGACGTCGAAAACCGCCCCGGTCGAGAAGGGAAAACGGTCCTCGGCGACCGCGCGGACGGCGCGGCCGACGTCCTCCGGAGAGCCCCACCGCCGTATGGGCGTCACCCCCTCCTCCATGATCAGTTTGTCGTACTTTTCCTTTACGCCGTGGGTCATGTCCGTTGCCATGATGCCGGGGCGGATCTCATAGACATTGATGCCGCCGGCGGCGAGCCGGTCGGCGAAGAGCTTCGTCATCATCGACAGGCCGGCCTTCGCCACGCAGTAGTCGCCGCGGCCGGTCGATGCCGCATAGGATGAGATCGAGGTGATCGTGACGATGCGGCCCCGGAAGCCTGACGAATCCTTCTCCTGGCGAAGCATGTCCTTTGCCGCGAGCTGCGTCAGAAAATACGGGCCCTTCAGGTTGATCGCAATGAGCCGGTCGAAGCTCTCCTCGCTTGCCTCGAGAAGGTCGGCCCGCACGGCGGGGGCCACGCCGGCATTGTTGACCAGCAGGTCGATCCGGCCGAAGCGGCCGAGCGTTTCGTCGAGCAGGCGCCTGCGGTCGGCGGCCTGCGCGACGTCCGCCTTGATTGCAAATCCCTCGCCGCCGGCCGCGCGGACGAGCGCCAGCGCCTCCTCCGCGGCCTTTGCGTTTTCCGCATAGTTGATGGCGACGCGGCAGCCGGCGCGGGCAAGTTCGATCGCGATCCCGCGGCCTATGCCGCGCGACGCTCCGGTCACCAGGGCTGTTTTCTTGTCCATGTTTGCTATTGAACCACGCCGTTCCATGGCTGTCCATGCCTTGGAGGCCAAAACTATGAAAGCCATATTCTTCTTTCTGCTGGGCGCCGCAGCCGGAGCGTACGGGATGTACGTCTATGCTGGCCGCGAAAGCGAGGCGAAGGACAGCGTCTCGGCACGGCTTCATGAATGGAAGCTGGATCCGGACGACGTGCGAACCGACCTTGGGAAGACAGGGGAGGTGGTGCGGGCGAGGGCGCGGGCCGCGGGCGAGCAAATCAACGACTTGCGGATCGTCGCGACCATCAAGGCAAAGTACATTCTCGACCGCGATCTTTCGGCAACGGACATCCACGTGCAGTCGAAAAACGGCCAGGTGAGCCTGAACGGCACCGTGTCCGCACCGGAGTTCGTGGGGAAGGCGACGGCGCTGGCGCTCGACACCGAGGGCGTTTCCAACGTGACGGCCCGGATTTCGGTGCAGGCCAGGCCGTAGGCAGCCGTGCGGCGCATGCCGCCGCCGGAGACGCGTATCATTTACGTCATTGATGCAGCTTTGCCGGCCGGATAGCATCGGGCCAGATATGACGCTGCGCGTTGTCCTGGTTGATGATCATGAATTGATGCGCGACGCCCTTCGGGTTCGCCTGTCACGCTCGGCAGCGGGACTCGAGGTGGTGGGCGAGGCGTGCAACGCCAGCGAGGCGCTTGCAGAAGTCGGGAAGACCCTTCCGGACTTGGTTGTCCTCGACCTCAACCTGCCCGACCAGGACGGAGCCAGTCTGGCAGCGGTGATCCGTTCGACATGGCCGAAGACCAAGATCCTGGTGCTGACCGGCGACAGCAATGAAGCCGTGGTCCCAAAAGCCATTCGCGCGGGAGCGGACGGCCTGATTCGCAAGGAAGACGTGGCGGGGGAAATAATGCGCGCCATCCCAGCAGTGATGGCCGGCCAGTCCTACTTCTCGCCCCGGGCAGCCACCGCCATCGTGCATGAGCTCCGAAAGCGGCCTGAGCCCCGGGGTGAGGGCAGCGGGCCGCAACTGCAGCTCTCCTACCGTGAAAAGGAGCTGCTCCACGGGCTGGCCGAAGGGCTCGCCTACAAGGAGATCGCGGCCGGGATGGGAGTGAGCGTGAGGACGGCGGAGACCTATCGCATGCGCCTTGTGAGAAAGCTCGGCTGCAGCACGCGCGCCGAGCTGGTGCGCTACGCCGTCCGAAACGGTTTGGCGGAGCCGTAGACGGAATCTCCCGGGAGCGGGAAACGCATCCGCTTGCTGCATCGGCAGCCGGTCGGTCTGGTGCGTTGTCCGTGAAACATCCGACAGGGACTTGTGGATACCACTGCGGGGCCTTCGGATATCCGGAGTTGAATGGGAGGGCTGCCGGGTCGATTCCAAGGCATCGAAGATGCGAACCCTTGATCATGGCACATATTCTCATTGTTGATGACGATCCGACCATTCGGTCTGTCATGCGCCGGCTGCTTCTTGACCAAGTTCATCGGGTGACTGAGGCCGGCGACGGGCGCGAAGCCGTCAAGGCCTACCAAGCAGGCCGGGTGGATTTGGTTCTGCTCGACATGGTCATGCCGGAGATGGACGGCGTCGAAACTCTGGTGGCACTGCGCCGCATGGATCCCCGTGCGCGCGTGCTGGCCGTTTCCGGCGGCGGCTCGGTCGATCCTTCCATCTACCTGGATGTCGCCAGAGCCCTGGGCGCGACCCAAACCCTCGCGAAGCCGTTTGAGGCCGAAGACTTCCTTCGCGCGGTGGAATCCGCCCTGAAGGCCTTTCCGGGGGCGAGTCCGGATGCCCCTTCCGTGGCCCGATGAGCATTGGGGATTTTCCACGTTGCCTTGGAGGCGGTCCCCGCGGCCGGCCGAGTGCCCCCTTGACCCTGACGACCGATATCGGCTGAAATCCGCCAAACCCGGAACGATCGGCTCGGGCTCGGACGCTCAAAGGTCCACTCGAGCTTTTCCGCCACCGGCACCCAAAAACCATGCTCAAGGAGACGGCCACGCCGCCCAGTTCCGAAAGGGAGGGCCAATCCTTCATGCCAGGGCGGCCGTTCAGGCATCCGCTGCTCAGGCTGAACCGCGGCTGGCAGGGCGCGAACGCATTGGTTCCCGTCGACATCTGCTACGCCGTCCTGGATCTCTTCGGGTGGACGGTATCGCTCATGGTCGTCGTCAGCGTGGTGCTGGGCTATGCCGAATATGCCCTGGGCATCGCCCGCCTCGCCGCCGGGTGGTACGTTCTCCCAGCCGCGTCGGCGCTACTCGCGTTTGGCGCGACAATCTTCCGCGGGCTGCCTTTCCCGGTGCGCTTTGCGATGATTGCGTTGACGCTTCTGGTCAACTTTGCCGGCAATTTGCTGATGGTGGGCGTGTCGCCCAGCATGCCCTTCAATGCGCTCGTGGTCATAGGAGGCCTCGGGTTTTTCTACGGCCGCCGAGCCGGATGGATCGGGCTGGGCGTGTACGCAGGCATGCTCCTGGCGAGCGCCTGGTGCTGGACCCATGGCCAGTTGCCGCTGGCGACAGCCCCGGGGGGATTCCCGTTCGATTTCCGGACCCCCCTCCTGTGGATCCAGGTGCTGCCGATCATGGCCCTTTTCATGATCGCGCTTTTGAGCGTCATGGGCCTCGTCCTGCGGAGGTTGCGGGTTTCGCTCAACGAGGCCAACGCCTCGCTGCAGCTTCTCGCGACGGAAAAGGCGAAGGTGCAGCAGCGCAGCGCCGAATTGCTCTATCAAACGGGGTTGCTCCGCGCCTCGGAGCAAAAATTCCGCGCGGTTTTTGAAACGGCCAACGATGCAATCTTTCTGCTGGACGAGCGGGCCTTGCTTACGTGCAACAAAAGGACCGAGGACTTTTTCGACTACAGCCGCGAGGAGATTGTCGGCAAGTCTGCCGTCGAGTTCTCGCCCGCCCTGCAGCCGGACGGACTGGATTCGGAGGTAAGCGCCCGGGAGAAGATCGGGGCGGCGTACGCCGGAACACCGCAGTCATTTGAATGGCGGTTTCTGAGGAGGGACGGGACGCCGATCGATGCCGAGGTGAACTTGAGCCGGGTGGAACTCGAAGAGTCGGTTTGCCTCGCGGCGGTCGTTCGCGACGTCACGCAGCGCAAGAAGGCCGAGGTTGCCTTGCGGGAGAGCGAGGCGTTCCGCAAACGGGTCTTTGAAAGCTCGCGGACCCCGATTGTGGTCATGGATGCGGTCACGCTGCAGTTCGTCGACTGCAACATGGCGGCGGTGAACATATTTCACTTACCCTCCCGAGAGGAGACCCTGGGCAAGACCCCCCTTGATATTTCCGCCCCGGTGCAGAATGACGGGACTGCCTCGCAGGAGAAGGCGCGGTTCTACGTCGGGAAGGCGCTGGCGGAGGGCAGCGTGGTCTTTGAATGGCTCGGCCGGCGTCCCGACGGCGAAGTCTGGGCTGCCGAGGTTCACCTGATGAGCTTTGAATCGGACCAGCGGAGGCTGCTGCAGTTCACCCTTCAGGACATCTCCGAAAAGACGCGGGCCGAACGGGAGCTCAGGGAAAGCGAGGCGAGGTACCGCGGCATATTCGAGAACGCTTTTGAAAGCATCTTTCAGATCGGCCTGGACAACCGGTTTCACAGCATCAATCCGTCCATGGCCCGTGCGTTTGGCTACGCTTCGCCCGGGGAAATGATGGCCGAAGTCAAGAGCACGGGAGAGTTGTATGCGGAGCCCGGGGACAGGGGGCGCCTGCTGCAGCTGCTCACGCAATCGGGCCGGGTGGAGAACCTCGAGCTGAAGCTCCATCGCAGGGGCGGCCAGATACTATGGGCGCTGGTCAACGCCCGCTCGGTCAAGGACGCCGCCGGGCGCACGCTCTACTACGAGGGCTCGGGCCTCGACGTGACCGAACAGAAGCGGATTGCCGAACTCCAGCTGGAGAAGGCCCGTGCGGAGGCCGCTAACCGCGCAAAGGGCGTTTTTCTGGCCAACATATCGCATGAGATCCGCACGCCGTTGAACGCGATCCTCGGCTTTGCGCAGCTGATGGGCCGCGACGAGGCGCTTTCCGCGGCGCAGCGCGACCGCCTGCGCGTCATCGGCCGCAGCGGCGGGCACCTGCTGGCCATAATCAGCGACCTCCTGAACATGTCGAAGATCGAGGCGAAGCGGATGACCTTGGAGCCATCGCTGTTCGACCTGCCCACGCTGGCGCGCGACCTTCAATCCATGTTTGCTGCGAGCGCCGCGGCGAAGGCTCTCCGGTTCTCGGTCGAGACGCCCGAGGATCTGCCCGGCAGGGTCCTGGGTGACGAAGGGAAGTTGCGCCAGATCCTGATCAACCTTCTGGGCAACGCGATCAAGTTCACGAGCCGTGGCGTTGTCGTCCTGCGCATCCGGTCGGCCCCGATGCCAACGGACGGCTTGCGCCTGGTGGCGGAGGTGGAGGATTCCGGCCCCGGGATTGATGCTGCGGAATTGGACCGCCTCTTTCAGCCGTTCGAGCAGGCGGCGCTGGGCCGCAAATCCGGAACGGGCACGGGCCTGGGCCTGGCCATCAGCCGTGAATTCGCCCGCCTGATGGGCGGCGAAATCACGGTGTCCAGCGAGGTCGGGCGGGGCAGTGTCTTTAGGGTCGAGGTGCCGCTCGGCCTGGCGGCACCGGGAAGCAGCGAGGCCGGGGCGAAGCCGGATTTTCAGCCCGGGACGATGGCTGGCACCGAGGTCAGCGCCCCGATGGCGCACGAATCCGTGGCGGGAGAGCCCGCAGCGCTGCCGATTGAGCTGAACCGCTCCCTGCGCAAGGCTGCGCTCGAGCTGGACATGGGGCTCGTGAGGGCGCTGATCGGGCAGGTGCAGGGGATCGATGCGGATTTTGCGCACAAGCTGGGCGCGCAAGCCGCCAACTTTGACTACGATCGCCTGGTGTCCCTGCTTCCCCCGTTGCCTTGAACTTATCCCGAATGCACGCCGAGGCCGCCAGTCCAATGGGCAGCATACTTGTGGTCGATGATATCCCGGCCAACCTCGAACTGCTGGCCGGGATGCTCACGGAGCGGGGCTACAGGGTGCGCCCCGCACCCAGCGGCGAATTGGCGCTGCGGGGAGCCGCCGCCTCGCCGCCTGACCTCGTCCTGCTCGATGTCAACATGCCGGAGATGGATGGCTACGAGGTCTGCAGGCGCCTCAAGGCGGACGAACGCCTCCGGGACATTCCCGTGCTCTTTATCAGCGCGCTCACGGAACCCCTGGACAAGGTGCGTGCGTTCCAGTCGGGCGGGGTGGATTTTGTGACCAAGCCGTTCAATTTCGAGGAGGTTGAGGCGCGCGTGCGAACCCACCTGGAACTGCGCAGGCAGAAACGGGAGCTGGCGGCGAGCCTGGCCCGGATGCGCGACCTCGAACGGTTGCGCGACAGCCTGACGCACATGATCGCGCACGACATGAAATCACCGCTTGCGACGGTGCAGTTGTGCCTTGATCTGCTCGACCCGATGGTTCCCGAGGCCGACCCCGAACTGGTAAAGGTGCTGCTCAGCGCGAGGATGGGGGTGGACACGATCGTCGAGATGATCAACCAGATGCTCGATATCAGCCGGATGGAGGCCGGCGCGATGCAACTCAATCTTGCTTACGGCGATGTCGTGGAAGCGATGAACCGGGCTGTCGAGGCCAACCGGCTGCTTTTCGGCGCGCGGCGCTTGGAGTTCAGGGAAAATGGCCCGATCTTCGCCCGTTTCGACGCAAACCTCCTGCGCCGGATCGCAGGCAACCTGATCGGCAACGCCGTCAAGTTCACCGCTCCGGACGGGATCATCGGCGTGACCGTGGCCCGGGGTGAGGCGGTCATCCGCGTCGAGCTGTCGGATAACGGTTGGGGAATCGCGCCGGAGCATCATGCCAAAATATTCGAGAAATTTGGCCAGATCAAAGACTCGGGTGCGCGCGTCGGAACCGGATTGGGCCTCACTTTCGTCCGCATGGCCGTCGAGGCCCACGGCGGAACAGTAGGCGTTGTGAGCGCCGCAGGCAAGGGGAGCACGTTCTGGTTTACGCTGCCCGCGGTCGATGAGCCGATCCACGCGGCGCCTTCCGCGTAGGTTCAAGGCCGGGACAGGGGGCGTGTCCGAAGCGTGACACGCCGCCCGGCGCCGCGCGGCCTTCAGTTCAGCCCGCCCCGTGCCGATAACCGGAAAGGAGCCCGCGCATCCGGCGCGTGCGCTTCCACCATGCCCGTCAATTTCCCGCCTTTCGCCGCCCTTGCGGGTGAGCCGGCCGCGGCTGCATCGTCCGCGGAACGTCCCGCTGCGGACAACGGGGGCGTCTCCGATCACGAGCTGCTCCAGGCCCTGCTCGAGACCCTGCCCGAATCGGTTTTCTTCAAGGATCTGAACGGCCGCTACATCCGGGTCAGCCGGGCCCTGGCAAGAAAGGCCGGCCGTTCCGACCCGCGCGAATTGATGGGCCTGACCGACTTCGACCGGTTCACGCCCGAGCACGCGAAGCCCGCCTACGAAAACGAGCAGCGCATCATCCGGACCGGACAGCCCATCATCGATCTCGAGGAGAAGGAGACCTGGCAGGACGGCCGTGTGACGTGGGTGTCGTCGACAAAGCTCCCCCTTCGCGACAGCGGGGGCCGGATTGTCGGAACCTTCGGCATTTCCCGCGACATCACCGAGCGCAAGCTGGCCGAGCGGGAGAACCGGGAGCTCCAGGTCCAGCTCCAGCTCGCGCAGAAACTGGAGTCGATCGGCCGCCTTGCCGCGGGAATCGCGCACGAGGTGAATACGCCCAACCAGTTCATCACGGACAACACCCGCTTTCTGGAGGGAGCCTTCGCGCAGCTGACGGCGCTGCTCAAGGCCCACCGAGCCCTTCGGGACGCCGCCGCCGGCCAGCCCGCCCTGGCCGGGCTTGCGCAGGCCGCCGCCGCCGCGGAAAAGGAGCAGGAACTGGACTACCTCCTGGAGGAGATCCCGAAGACAATCCGGCAGACCCTCGACGGGCTGAGCCGCGTCGCCCGCATCGTCCGCTCGCTCAAGGAATTCTCCCACCCGGGGGACTCGCAGCGGGCACCCGTCAACCTGAACCACGTGATCGACATCGCCGTCAATGTCTCCCGCCACGAGTGGAAGTACGTCGCTGAGGTTGTCACCGATTTCGATCCCGCGCTTCCGCCCGTGCCCTGCGTGGTCGACGAATTCAACCAGGTGATCCTGAACCTTGTCATCAACGCAGCCCACGCGATCGAGTCTGCCCTGAAGACCCGGCCTGGCGGCCCCGCCCAGGGGACGATCACGATCCGCACACGGCGAGACGGGGCTCACGCGCTCGTTGAAATCGAGGACACCGGCGCCGGAATCCCGGAGGAGATCCGCCCGCGCATATTTGACCCGTTCTTCACAACGAAGGAGGTCGGCAAGGGCTCCGGCCAGGGCCTTGCGATCGTGCGAAACGTGGTCGTCAAGCACCACCAGGGCTCGGTCGATTTCACGAGCGAAGTCGGCCGCGGGACGACGTTTCGGATCCGCCTTCCGCTCTCGTCCGAAGCCCCCGCGCCATGAGCAAGGCCAAAATCCTCTTTGTCGACGACGATCCCAACCTGCTCGCCGCCTTCCAGCGCAGCTTCCGCAAGCAGTACTGCTTCGACACAGCGCTCGGCGGAGCCGACGCCCTGGAACTTGTCAGGACAAGCGGCCCCTATGCGGTGGCGCTCGTGGACATGCGGATGCCCGGCATGGACGGGATCGAGGTGCTGGAGAACATCCGCCGGATCAGCCCCGACACAGTCCGCATGATGCTTACGGGCAATGCGGACCAGCAGACCGCCGCCGCCGCGGTCAACCGCGGCCACGTCTTCCGCTTCCTCAACAAGCCCGCGCCGCCCGACGTCCTGATTCCGGCCCTTGAAGCCGGCCTCGAGCGGCACGAGCGCCTCCGCATCGAGCGCGAGCTGCTCGAGGGCACGCTTGCCGGGAGCATCAAGATGCTCACCGACGTCCTCGGCATGGCTGCGCCGGACGCGCTCGGACGCGGCCAGCGCCTGCGCAATTCGATGGCCTGCCTGGGGCGCCATATCCACGCCGAGCCGCTTTGGGAGCTCGAATTGGGCGCCCTCCTTTCCGGCATCGGCTGCGCCGCCGTCCCGCAGGCCGTCCTCCGAAAGGCCGCCGCCGGCTCGCCGCTGCGCCCCGAGGAGGAGGCCATCCTGCGCCGCGTTCCCCAGATAGGCCACGACCTTCTCGCCGGCATCCCGCGCCTGGCGGGCGTGGCGGACATCGTTCTCTATCAGGGAAAGCGCTTCGACGGGACCGGCTTTCCCGCCGATGCCGCATCGGGGGCGGCAATCCCGCTGGGAGCCCGCCTGCTGAAGATCCTCCACGAAAGGCTCGAACTCGAGGCCGATGGCGTTGTGGGGAGGCGCGCCCACGATGCCATGCGGGCGCGCGCGGCCGATTACGACCCGGCGCTGGTCGACCGATGTTTCGCCTGCTTTCCGGATTTTCTCGCAAGCGCGATCTCGGCGGACCGCCCCGTCCTCTCGCTTGCCGCCCGCCAGCTGGCGCCGGGCCAGGTCGTCGTTTCCGACATCCTCACGCGCGAAGGCCTCGCCCTGGTCTGCGCGGGCCACCAACTGACCGCCTCGATGATTGAGCGCATTCGCAATTTCGCCGAATTGGACGACCTGAAGGCCCCGCTCCTCGTCCAGGATCCCGCCCCCGCCCAGAACCGCCCGATGGCGGCCTGAAGTCAAAGGGCGCCGCGGATGGACGCGGCCAGGTTCGCCGCCGTCCTCGGCAGGGCTTCGGCAAGGGGCATTTCCGGCGGGCTGATCGCGTGCAGCCCCGGCTCGTTTTTCCCCGCCCCGGATATCCGGCCTGCGAATACATGCACGGGCTTCCCGAGGCGGCGGGCGAGCCCGACGACCGCTCCCGGTCCCTTGCCCTGGGATGAGCTCTCGTCAAAGCTGCCCTCCCCGGTGATGACAAGGTCGGCCGCCGCCAGGCGGCGCTCGAAGCCGAGCCAGGCCGAGACGAGCGCGAATCCGGGCACCAGGCGCGCCCCGGCCGCGGCCATGAGCCCGAATGCGATCCCGCCCGCAGCACCCGCCCCGGGGGTTGCGGGCCCCATTTCGGTCCAGTCGAAGGACTCCGAGATGAAGCGGGGATTCGCCTCCATTCGGCAGAGCTGCGCGGCCGCAAGCGCGGTCGCGTCGTCCATTCGGTTCAAGTCGGCCGGCGCCAGGCCCTTCTGCGGCCCGTACACGGCGGCGGCCCCGTTGGCCCCGAGAAGGGGATTGGAGACATCGCAGGCGATGCGAATCTGCGGGATCGAGGGAAACAGCTCGCCTTCGATCCGCTCGAGCTCGGCCCACTGGGAGGGCAGCGGGGGCTTGAGCTTGCGCCCGTCCGCAGTCGTGAACTCGAGGCCCAGGGCCGCCAGGGCGCCAAATCCGAGGTCATGCGTCGCACTTCCGCCAACTCCCAGCAGGACGGCCGAGGCGCCCATTTCAGCCGCCGCCCTGATGAGCTGCCCGGTTCCGTACGAGGTCGCCCGCCACGGATCGCGCGATTCCGGCGCAAGCAGCGCCAGCCCGCTCGCTGCGGCCATTTCGACCACGGCGACCGTCGATTTGCCTGCGGGATCGAGCTTCGGCTCGAGCCCGAGGAGCGAGAGGGCCCCCGGGGGGATGTTTCCGACCGGCACCATCCCGACGGGAGCCTGGACCGTTCCGCCGCGCGGCCCCATCACCGGGAAGTCGATTTTCCTTCCGCCGGCCGCGAGCGCAAGGACGTCGAGGAATCCGTCGCCGCCATCGGCAAGCGGGCAGAGGTCGAGGAGCCAGTCGGGGTGCGCCCGGCGCATGGCCCGGGCGGCCGCGTCGCAGGCCTGGCGCGCGCTCAGCGCGTCCTTGAACTTGTCGAATGCGATCAGAACGCGCATGGGACGGGAATTAGCCCTGGGCTGGATCCCTTGGCCGGCGACGTCACTTGAGGCTGTAGACGGGCGCCCCGCCCCAGACCTCGTGAATCCAGAGGTGCGGGTTTTGAAGGACCCTGATCATCTCGGCGCCGGCCAGCAGCACCGGCCCGTAGCCGTGCTCGTCGTCGCGCGCCGGCCGGTAATAGTAGTACAAGGCGTCGCTCGCGTAATTCGTGCCGACGCAGATGCCGTCCACGGATCCGTCGGCCTGGATGCGGCTTGCGACGCCATTCCAACCCGCCTGCGCTACCGGGCCGTAGCTGGGGGCGCTCACCCAGCCGCGGTTGACGGCGTGCGCGATCGCGAAGGTGAACATGGCCGAGCAGGAGGTCTCCAGGTATGAATCATTCTTGTCGAGAAGCTGGTGCCAGAGCCCGTGGTCGGACTGGAGCGGGGCCAGTGCCTTGATGTCGGTCCTCAGGATCCTGAGGATCTGCGGGCGGGCGGGGTGGTTCTCCGGGAGGACGTCGAGCAGTTCGCACATCGCCATCAGGGCCCAGCCGTTGGCGCGGCCCCAGTGGAATTCCGGGTTGTAGTCAGCGTTGCCGCCGCTCCATCCGTGCGCGAACAGGCCGTGGTTCCAGACAAAGAGCCGCCCTGATATCTGGAGCACCTGGCGCGCCGCGTCGTCATAGTAGCGGGTGTCGCCGGTCAGCTTGCCCATCTGCGCCAGGAACGGGACACTCATGTACATGTCATCCGCCCAGATCGAGTCAGGCTGCGGCTCGGTCCGAGCCAGGGTGCCGTCGGCCAGCCGGAACTGGCTGTGGCTGACGTAGTCCGCCCAGCGGTCGATGACGGGCTTCAGGTCGGGCCCGACGCCGGCCAGCCGGGCCTTGACGAGCGCGGCGCCCCAGGCGCCGCATGCGTCGAGCGAGGCGGGCCTGAGAAAGTTGCGGAACGGGTTTGAGTCCAGCCCGAACTTGTCGGCCTGCATCTGAAAATACGGCAGGCGCTCCGCGATGAACTGCAGCCGGACGGCCGTGAAATCGGTGAATCGCCGGTCGCCCGTGACCTCGCCCGCGAGCAGCGCCCCCGCATGCAGGACGCCTATTGAGTAGCTCCCGGGGTTTGCGGAGGCGTGGGCATTGGGCACGGAAAAGTCGGTGATCTCCGCCTTTGTCGCCGAATCCACGACGTGCGGCGCCCCGTAGTGCTGGGCATGGTCGAGCACGCGGAGCATGAGGGCGGTGATTTCCTCCGCCTTCGGCTTCTTATAGGAGATAGGATACTTGCCCTCAAAATTGTCGGGGGCCGTGTAGAGGATGTCCCCGGCGACGGCCGGGGTGTCCGCGCCCAGGGCCGGTGCGGAGGCGGCGGCGATTGCGAAAACCAGAAAAGAAAGCGATTTCAATGGGGGCATGGTTTCTGGAAATTAATCATGCCGGGCGCCGGCGGGCAATACCGTTCCCGTCCAAGCCGCGCAGCCTGCTCGACTTATTCGCAAGCCCCTGCACAAACTTGTGTGTCTCGAGTCCAATGTTTCCCCTTTTCCGCCTACGCCGCATGTCCGACACATCGCCCGCAAGGAGCCTGTCGTCCCTCGGCTGTTTTCTGGCGACTTTCTTCTGCCTGTGCGGCTGCCAGGCGAACCGGGCCTCGGCGACGCGGGCTGCGCCGGCCCCCGTGGCTGCCGCGCCCGCGCCGCCCGTGCGGATCCCCCGGGTCGAGGTGCCGACGGAGGTCATGACAGGGCTGGACGTCCTCGAATCCGGGGGCTTCGTGGTGCTCAAGGGCAAGCGGATCGGGCTCCTCACCCATCCGGCCGGAGCCGACCGCCGCGGCGAGAGCGCAATCGACGTCCTGAGGCGGGCGCCCGGAGTGCGTCTGGTCGCCCTTTTCGGAACAGAGCATGGAATCTACGATAATCTGCCGGCATCGAAACCCTACGACGACCAGATCGATCCGAGGACCGGCCTCAAGATTTGCTCGCTTTACAACGGCCACGTCAACGGCCACCGGCCCAGCCGGGCGCAGCTGCAGGGCATGGACGCCCTGGTGATCGACCTGCAGGACGTGGGCGTCCGCCCGTACACCTTCGCGGGCGCCATGAAGCAGGCGATGGAGGGGTGCTTTGAGAACAACGTGGAAGTGATCGTCCTTGACCGCCCGAATCCCCTCGGCGGCCTGAAGGTGGACGGCCCCCCGATCGATCCGCAGTGTCTCAGCCCGGCGGCGCTCGTGAACGAGTTTCCCGTGCCCTACGTGCACGGGATGACAATCGGCGAACTGGCCACGTTCGCGAAGGAAACCCCCGGGGTTTTGCGAGTCTCGGAGGCGGTGCGCCGCCGCGGCCGGCTCACCGTCGTCCAGATGAGCGGCTGGCGCCGCAGCATGCGCTGGCCGGAGACCGGGCTTCCCTGGATCAAGACATCGGAGTACATCCCCGATTTCTCGGCGGTGGTCGGCTACCCGATGACGGGCCTGATCGCGTATGTGGGGCATTTCTCCAGCGGAGTTGGGGACCAGTATCCGTTTCGCGGCATTTACAATCCGCTCGTGAAATCCGAGATCGTGAAACGCGAACTGGATGCCCTGCACATCCCCGGGCTCCAGTTTCGCTGGGTGAGCGTGACCAACCCGCACACGGGCAAGCCCGCGAACGGGCTCTATGTCGAGGTGACCGACTGGGACGAGTGGAGGCCCACGGAGCTGAACTTCCAGCTGATGAGGCTTGCCTGCAGGCTGGAGCCGAAGAATCCGTTTCTGTTCATTTCCAAGGGCGAGTCCGAGGTCTTCCTCAGGTGCATGGGCTCGACCGCGTTTTACCGCGACATGACTGCGCACGGCTCAAGGGTGAATGTGGAGGCATACCTGAACCAGTGGCACGCCGATGCGGCGGCGTTCCAGGAGCGTACGCGCCGGTTCTGGATGTACCGCTGAGCGGGGCTACGGCTTTTCCGGGTGCAGCTCCAGGAAGTGCGCGGCGAAGGCGAGCTTGTCGGCCGCCTCGTCGATTAGCTTCGAGGTGGGCTTCCCCAGGCTGTGCCCGGCCCGCGTCTCGATTCGCACCATGACCGGAAGCGATCCCGGGCCGTTGGCGACGGCAGCCTGCATCGCGGCCGTGTACTTGAACGAGTGCGCCGGAAAGACGCGGTCGTCGTGGTCGGCCGTTGTGACAAGGATGGCCGGGTATGAGGCGCCGCTTTTCACCGTGTGCACCGGCGAATAGGCCAGCAGCGCGCGGAACTGGGAGGGGTCGTCGCTCGATCCGTAGTCGGCGACCCAGGCGTAGCCTATCGTGAACTTCTGGAATCGGAGCATGTCCATTACGCCGACGGCCGGCCAGGCGACACGGCAGATGTCCGGCCTTTGGTTGAGGGTCGCTCCTATGAGCAGTCCCCCGTTGCTGCCCCCGTGGATGACCAGGTGCGCGGGCGAGGTGTAACCGTTGGCGAACAGCCACTCGGCTGCGGCGATGTAATCGTCAAAGACGTTCTGCTTGCGCTCCTTCGTTCCCGCCTCGTGCCACTCGCGGCCGTACTCGCCGCCGCCGCGCAGGTTCGGCTGGGCGTAGATCCCGCCCATCTCGAGCCAGACCAGGTTGGGAACCGAGAAGGCGGGAGTCATCGAGATATCAAAGCCTCCGTAGGCGTACAGGAGGGTGGGGTTCTTTCCATCGAGCTTCAGGCCCTTCCTGGCAGTGATGAACATCGGCACACGGGTTCCATCTTTCGAAGGATAGAAGATCTGCCGCGTCTCGTAATCCTCCGGGTTGAAGGCGACCCGGGGCGCCTGGTACAGCTCGCTCCCACCGGTCGAGAGATCATGCCGGAAATTGGAGGTAGGCCGCGTGAACGAGGTGAAGTTGAAGAACATCTCCGGGTCGTCCGCCCTGCCGCTCAGCGAGGCGACCGTGCCCAGGCCCGGGAGCGGGATCTGCCCGAGCGGCGCCCCGTCGAGGGAGTAGACCAGGAGCCGGCTGCTCGCGTCGTGCAGGGTGAGGACGATCAGTTTGCCGCCCATGACGGCGGACGACTCGATCGGGTCCTGTCCCTGCGCCACGAGGGTCGTCCAGTGCGAGGGCTCGGGCGAGCGGGTGTCGATGGCGACGATCCTCTTTCTGGGGGCATCCCGGTTCGTCTGGACATAAAGGAGGGGGCCTGCGCTGCCGATCACGGCGTACTCGGCCTCAAAGGAACCGACAAGGGTCTTGACAGGAGCGGCGACATCCGGCGCGGCCGGGTCGCCGAGCGGGATGTAGCGCAGGAGGTTGAAGTTCGAGTCGCCCTTCTCGATGCTGATCACGGCATAGAGGCCGTCCTCGGTCACGTCCGCCCCCATGAGCCATTTGGGCTGATCGGGCATCTCGAAGATCAGGCGGTCGTCGGACTGCGGCGTTCCGATCCGGTGGTAGTAGAGCTTCTGGTTGGACAGGTCGCTGAAAGTTTGACCGTTGGTCGAGTCGGAATGCGGCGCCGGGAAACGGGCGTAAAAGAATCCGCGGCTGTCGCGGGTCCATGCAGGCGACGAGAACTTAATCCAGCGGAGCACCTCGTCATTGTCCTTTCCGGAGGCCACGTCCCGCACCCGGAATTCGTTCCAATCCGACCCTGCGGCCGCCGTCCCGTAGGCAAGCCAGCGACCGTCATGGGAGACCTCCGCCGCCGAAAGGGCGACGGTCCCGTCCGCGGAGAGGGTGTTCGGGTCAAGAAGGACGCGGGGCGTCCCGCGGAGCGCCGCCTGCACGTAAAGGACCGCCTGGTTCTGCAGGCCGTTGTTTTTCGTTAAGAAATACAGCCCTCCATCCTTGAAGGGCAGTCCGTACCGCGGATAGTCCCAAAGCTTTGTCAGCCGGTCGTGAAACCAGGCGCGCTGGGGCAGTTTCGCCAGGAAACCGAAGGTCAGGGCATTCTCGGCAGCGACCCAGGCCTTGGTCTGGGGAGAATCGAGATCCTCGAGCGGGCGATAGGGATCGGCGACCTTCACCCCATGGTAGTCGTCGATCGTGTTGTTTTGCGGTGCTGCAGGGTAGTTCCATTCGCGGATCATCGTGTCTCCCATTGCGGATACCGGGTACAGAAACAGTGCCGGCAGGATTAGCAGAAGGCCTTGGCGCATGGACCGAGGGTAGGAGCCGTCAGAGAGCTGGCAATCACAACAGCTTATGGTGGGCAATGCCGGGTGGTTCATTACCTTTTGGATTTCAAGGTGCCTGTCCCCAGATTTTGGAACGCCATTTTGTTGGCCAAACCCCCTCCAATCTATAAGCAAGACCCTCATGCGAAAAGTTCTCCTATCGATCGCGGGCGCGCTGTTGTCCGCGGCTTCCATCCTCGCGCAAGCGCCCGCCGGCGCGTCCGATACCCTCCTCCTGCGATTCCCGACGACCGACGGCCGTTCGATCGTCTTCTCCTACACGGGCCAGCTCTATACCGTGCCGATCGAAGGCGGGCTCGCCAGACGGCTGACAAGCACTCCCGGGTATGCCGTGTTCCCCCGGTTCTCCCCCGATGGAAAGCAACTCGCCTTCACCGCACAGTACGATGGCAACACGGAAGTGTACGTGATGCCCGGCGACGGCGGCGCGCCGAAGCGGCTGACGTACACGGCGACCCTGGGGCGCGATGATCTGAGCGACCGCATGGGCCCCAACAACATCGTCATGACCTGGAAGAACACGGAGCCCTCGGTCGTATTCCGCTCCCGCATGCGCTCGATAGACGACTTCGTCGGGCAGCTCTACTCGGTCAGCCTCGACGGAGACCTGCCCAAGCAGATCCCCGTTCCGATGGGCGGATTCATGTCGTTCTCCCCGGACGACTCGAAGATGGCGTACAACCGCATATTCCGGGAGTTTCGCACCTGGAAGCAGTACCGCGGCGGCATGGCGGACGACATCTGGATCTTTGATTTCAAGACCGGCTCCCTTGAGAACATCACGAACAACCCCGCCCAGGACATCATCCCGATGTGGGCGCCCAACAACAAGATATACTTCCTTTCGGACCGCGACGGACGGCTGAACCTGTTTTCCTATGACCTCGCGTCAAAACAGACCGTCCAGCACACCCATTTCACCGATTTTGACATCAAGTTTCCCTCGCTCGGCAGGGGAGCAATCGTTTTCGAGGAGGCGGGCAGCATCTGGCGCTTTGACGTTGCCTCCGAGCGGTTCAACCGCGTGCCGATCGTCGTCAAGGAGGACCTCGCAGTCGGGCGCGGCGGCCTGACCAACGTATCGAAGTTTGTGACCGAGGTGCGCCCCTCGCCCGACGGCAAGCGGGCCGTGGTTGTCGCCCGAGGAGACCTCTTCACCGTGCCGGCGAAGAACGGCCCGACGCGCAACCTGACCGACACTTCGGGCGCCCACGAGCGGGGCGCCTCGTGGTCCCCGGACGGCAAGTGGATCGCCTACGTCTCCGATGCGACGGGCGAAACCGAACTGTACATCCGACCGCAGGACGGGCGCGGCGACGCGGTGCAGGTGACGAGCGGCGCGGATACCGACTATTTTGCCCCCGAGTGGTCCCCCGACAGCAAGAAGCTCCTCTGGGGCGACCGGACCCAGCGCCTGCGCTATGTTGATATCGATTCCAAGGCGGTGACGCTCGTCGCCGCCAACCCGAGCGCCGAGTACACCCAGTACGTCTGGTCGCCCGACTCGCAATGGGTCGCCTACGCCCAGACCGAGGCCTACGGCGAGTCCGGCGTTCACATCTACTCGCTTGCGGCGAAGAAGGGCTATGCGGCCTCCGAGGGCTGGTACGAGGCCGACTCGCCGCGGTTCAGCGATGACGGAAAATTCCTCCTTTTTGCCTCGAGCCGCGATTTCCACCCGATCTTCAGCGACACCGAGTTCAACCACGCCTACACGAACATGCAGCGGGTCTATCTGCTGGCGCTCGCAAAGGACATCGAATCGCCCCTGAAGCCGGAAAGCGACGAGGTGGAGCCGGCCAAATCAGCCGACGCCAAGTCCACCGACGCAAAAGCCGGGGACAAGCCCGCCGATGGCAAGGAGGCAAAGCCGGCCGACGCATCCGCCAAGAAGCCCGTCACCGTCACCGTTGACGTGGACGGACTCAACGACCGCGTGATCGGCCTTCCGGTGACGCCGGCCAACTATGGATCGCTCCGGATGATTGACGGCAAGGTCTACTACCAGCGCGTCATGGGCGCCCCCGTGGATGCGCGCCCCGATGACGCGGAGGGCGCGGGGCCGGGAACCTTTGCCTTCTACGATCCCAAGGAAAAGAAGGAGACGGAACTGGGCCAGGTGGACTCGTTTGAGATCACGGCCGACGGCAAGCGGGTCCTCGTCAAGCAGGGCTCGGATTACGCGCTGATCGACCTGCCCTCGGCGAAGATCGAGATCAAGGACAAGCTCGACCTGTCCGGCCTCGAGATGCACCTCGACCGCCGGGTCGAATGGGCCGAGATCTACAACGAGTCGTGGCGCAGGATGCGCGACTACTTCTACGCGCCGAACATGCACGGGGTCGACTGGCCGGCCGTCCGCGCGAAATACGGAGCCCTGGTGCCGAGCGTCGCCTACCGGTACGACCTCACCTACCTGATCGGCGAGATGATCGCCGAACTGCATATCGGCCACACCTACACCGGCGGAGGCGACAGGCCCCTGGCCCCGCGCGTGCCCATGGGCCTTCTCGGCGCCCAGCTGTCCCGCGATGCGCAGAGCCGCGCCTACCGGGTGGACAAGATTCTGAAGGGCGAGAACTGGCAGGACGGCACGCACTCGCCGCTGACGGAGATCGGCGTCAATGTGAAGGAGGGCGACTACATCCTGGCCGTGAACGGAAAGCCGGTGCGCGACATGGCCAACATCTATGCGTCACTCATCGGAACCGTGGGCAAGCAGGTCACCCTCCGGGTGAATTCGACCCCGTCCGACACGGGAGCCAGGGACGTCACGGTGATCCCGATCGGCGAGGAGAACACGCTCTATTACTACAACTGGGTCAGCCGCAACACGGAGGTTGTCACGCAGAAGACCAACGGACTGGTTGGGTACATTCACATCCCCGACATGGAATTCGACGGGCTCGACGAATTCGTGAAGCATTTCTATCCGCAGCTCGGGAAGCGGGCGCTTATCATCGATGACCGCCACAATGGAGGCGGATTCGTCTCGCCCATGATCACCGAGCGGCTGCGGCGCGAGCTGGCCATGATCGACATCGACCGCAACGGCCAGCCCGTGCCGAATCCGAAGGACATGCTGGTGGGGCCGAAGGTGCTCCTCATCAACCAGATGTCGGCGTCAGACGGAGACATCTTCCCCTTCCGCTTCAAGACCTACCACCTCGGCAAGGTCATCGGCAAGCGGACCTGGGGCGGTGTCGTCGGAATCCGGGGATTTGTGCCGGTGGCGACGGACGGAGGCTTCCTGTCCACGCCCGAGTTCGCCCCGTACAGCAAGGACGGCAAGCAGTGGATCATCGAGGGACACGGGGTCGACCCCGACATCGAGGTCGACAACGATCCGGCGACGGAATTTGCGGGCGACGACCAGCAGCTCGACCGGGCCATCGTCGAGATCATGGCCGACCTGAAAAGCGCGAGCCCGACTCTGCCGCTGCCCCAGCCCCCGCCCTGGCCCGACAAGCACTAATAGACCAGATGGATTCAGCCATTCTCAGCGCGACGGAGCAGAGGGTCCTCGGATCGTTGGTCGAAAAGCAGGTGACGACGCCCGACTACTATCCGCTGAGCCTCAATGCGCTGACCAACGCGTGCAACCAAAGCTCCAACCGGGAACCCGTTGTCTCGTTTGACGAGACAGCCGTCGTCCGGGCGCTGAATTTGCTTCGTGAGAAGAAGTTGGCGTACCTGTTTGACGGGGCGCAGAGCCGGGTGCCCCGCTACGGGCACAAGTTTGCCGAGGTGTTCGAGCTGGCGCCGCCCGAGACGGCCATCCTGTGCGAACTGATGCTTCGGGGGCCGCAGACGGTCGGCGAACTTCGCGGCCGCGCCTCCCGCATGCACGCGTTTGAGGCCTTGTCCGAGGTCGAGGGCGTGCTCGAGGGCCTGGCGACGCGATCGCCGAAGCCCCTCGTCGTCAAGCTGGCCCGGCAGTCCGGAATGAAGGAATGCCGGTACGCCCACCTCCTGGGTGGCGAAGTCCGCGTCGAACCCGTCAAGCTGGCGCCCCGGCCCGAAACGGCAACCATCGCCGTGAGGGTGGAGGACGGTCGAATCGGCAGGCTCGAGGCGGAAGTCGCCGACCTGCGCCAGGAGCTTGGCGACGTGCGCGACCAGCTGGCGCGGTTCCGCCAGCAGTTCGAGTAGCCAGGGCTCAGTTCTTGGGGTTCTGCGCCTGGATCTCGGCCAGGCGCTTGTCGATCTGATTCATCCGATCGACGAGTTCCTGCTCCTTCTTCTTCCGCTCGCTGCTGTTGACGATGCTCAGGCTTGCGGCGTCCTTGACGACGTTGGACGGAAGCGAAAGAAGGCGCGTGATCAGGCCCTGGTCCTTGAAGGAACTGAGGTACAGCGCGGTGATCTCGTGTGAGAGGGACAGCGCATCCTGCGCGGCGGCCTGTGTCTCCTGGAGGTTGGAGTTGAGCTTCTGGTTCCTCGCCATTTCGGCGGTCAGGACGATGCCGACCTGGTCGGAAATCTTCCGGCTGTACTCCATGATCGAGTCGCGGGTGAGGTGCTGGTCGTTCGCCATCTGGTCGAGGATCGGGCGGATGCGCTCCGCCATCCGGCCGGAAACCTTGTCGACCTGCTCGTTCTGCATCCGCGCGGCCTCCTCGGGCGTCTTCGGGAGGGGGTCGTACGGACGGACCTTCTTTGCGATCGCCTCGGCGAGCGCATTCATCCGGTCCGTGTTCAGCTTCTGTATTTCCTCGTCGGTGCGGAACAGGTCCGCCTCGCGCTTGGCGATCGCGTCCTTGAGGAGCTGGTTTGTCGCCACGAGCTGCTGGCGGTTGTCTTCCGTCGCCGCCTTGAGGGCGTCAGTCTGCTCCCTGATCGGGGCAAACTGGGCGTCTTCCCGGGCGGACATCACCTTGACGGTGTGGTACTGTATCCAGACGGCCGCGCCGACGACGAGGACGGCGGTGAGTATGATCGCGGGGAGCTGTTCCTTAAGTTTTTGCCACATAGCTGGAGGGGGTTCGGTTTTTCCTGGGCCGGGGCGCGTGTTTATATAGCAGCCTGTCGATGCGGCACCCTAGCGAAAATTGTAATGTGATTGCAATGCTGCTGTAACGGATTTGGGAGGCGATTGGTGTTTTTGCTGTTGTTTTGAAGGCCGCCGCCGGCAGGTTGGCCGCGTGAGCCTGAACCGATCCGAACAACGACTGTTCGACTATCTGCAATCCAACAGGGATGAGGGACAGTTCTGGAGGCAAAAGGTTCAATCGATTGTGGCCAGGGCGGAAGGCGAGTCGGACGGCCTCCGACGCCTCGAGGGGGAACTGTGGCGTTACTACACCGAGAGAAGCGCCGTCGCCAGCCCGTTCAAGGAAGCGGTGCGCCACGAGGGCTTGCAGCGTACCAGCATGCACACGCTGGCCGAGCTGCTCATCCGGCTTTGGATCGAGCCGCGCGCGAGGAAGCGGCCGGCCAATGAACGGGCCGCCGGGCGCCAGGACGCCGGCCCGGCGGGGTGAATGCGGGCAAAAGTGATGCTTAAGACATTGATTATAGACTAATAAGGAAAACAATCTCGGCCTGTGGAACATCCTCGGGGTTCCGGGCGTCTCTTGTGATAAGATTTTATAGTTTTTCTCCTCCGCTTAGCGGAGGAGAAATGGGGTAAGTTAGAAAGCAATGGGCGGGCCGCTTAGGGGTAAGCGGCCCGCCTTTTTGCCGTATGCCGGCCCGCCTCCGCCCGTTGGGCTTCGGCGCGGCGCCCTTCCGATTCGGAAAGGCGAATTCAACCCTCTCCGCCTTCGCCACGCCTACGGCGAGACAAGCTCCGCCCAACAGGCAACGGAGGGTGTGATGATCGCCGTTAAATCTCTGCAGCCAGAGTCGCACCCTTCGTCTCGTGAAAATCGTGCGGATCGCCGCTTGGATTGACGTGCCCCACACGAACCGCGAAGTCGCCAAAGCGCTCGCCGGGAAGCCGCTCCGTGGCGTACTGGCGGAGGAGGGGGCGGATGAGCGGGGCGAGCTCCTCGGCGGGCACGGAGGGCCTGAACAGGGCATTCAGGCGGGAGCCGTTGAAGGCGGCCCCCAGGTAGACGTGGTACTTTCCCGGAGCGCGGCCGACGAAGGCTATTTCGGCGAGATACGGACGGCCGCAGCCATTGGGGCAGCCCGTCATGCGGATGATGATCGCGTCATCCCGCAGTCCGGCCGCCTCGACCTCGCCCTCGAGCTGCGTGACCAGATCCGGCAGGAAGCGCTCGCTTTCGGCGAGGGCGAGGCCGCAGGTCGGCAGCGCGACGCAGGCCATCGAACCGAGCCTGAGACCGCTCGCATTGTTGGCGCTGGCCAGCCGGTGCTTCCGAAGCAGCTCCTCGATTTGCGGGCGCTCGGAGGGTTTCACTCCGGCGATAATCAGGTGCTGGTTGGGCGTCAGGCGGAAATCGCCTCGGTGAACCCCGGCGATCTCCCGCAGCGCCGTCTTCATCGGGTAGTCGGGCGTGTCCTTCACGCGGCCGTTTTCTATGAAAAGCGTGAAATGGGCCGTGCCGTCCGGCCCGTCGACCCAGCCGTAGCGGTCGCCCGTGCTCGTGAACTCGAACCGGCGCGGCGGCGCCAGCTGGTAGCCGAGCCGACGCTCGAGCTCGGCCCGAAACCAGGCCAGGCCGCGGTCGGCGATCGTGTACTTGAGCCGGGCGTGCTTGCGCTCGACGCGGTCGCCGAAGTCCCTCTGCACGGTGATGATCTTCTCGGCGACATCTATGACCCGGTCGGTCGGGCAAAATCCAAGGACGTCGGCCGCGCGCGGATACGTATCGACCTGGTTGTGGGTCATGCCGAGCCCCCCGCCCACGGTGATGTCGAACCCCTCGAGCGTTCCGTCAGGGCCGGTGATTGCGATGAATCCGAGGTCGTGGCCGAAGATGTCGACGTCGTTGCTCGGCGGCACGGCCACGACGATCTTGAACTTCCGGGGCAGGTAGGTCCTGCCGTAGATCGGCTCCGTATCCGGCTCGCCCCCGGCGATCTGCCGGTCCTCCACCCACAGCTCGTGGTAGGCCCGGGTGTGGGGAGTGAAATGATCGCTCAAGGCCCGCGTCAGCATCATCACCTCGGCGTGCAGGCGCGACTGCTCCGGGTTGGGGTTGCACATCACATTGCGAACGACATCGCCGCAGGCGGCGACCGTCGTCAGAAGGGCCCGGTTCACCTCACGGATCGCGGGCCGCAGCTTCCCCTTGACGACGCCGTGCAGCTGGAAGGCCTGGCGGTTGGTGAGCTTGATCGTGCCGTTCGCGTGGGAGTCGGCGAGCGCGTCGATGGCGAGCCATTGGGCAGGCGTGCAGACGCCGCCCGGGACGCGGATCCGAGCCATGAATATGTAGGCCTTTTCCTTTCCCTCCTTGCGGCGCTGCGCCCGCAAGTCGCGGTCGTCCTGCGAGTAGACGCCATGGAACTTGGCGAGCTGGTTGCTTTCCTCGGTGACCGTTCCGTTGGAAGGATCCTCGAGGTCGCGCAGGATATTTCCACGCAGGAAATTGCTGCCGGCCTTGAGCTGCTCGTTCTTGTGGAGCGGGGTGACTGTTGCCGCCTCTTCGGGGGCCGGGATGCCGGTGGGTGGAGTCATGGCGTTTTCAATTGCAGGTTGCCTGTTCGTGCCGCCGCCCGCAGAGGAAGCGCAAGAATTTCTGGCACCCGGGAATGCGTGCCGACGAGCCCGGCGAAGTGGCATCGGAGTCCGGCGCGCCGTGCTTCCGCAGCCCGGGCAATCCGCTCGAGGTCCCCGCCTGGGCCCGCGTGCCGGCCGGGTGCGAGAAAGAGCGGGACGACGACCGTGTCCCGCGCCGCAAGAGCAGGTGATGAAAGCAGTTCGGAAAACAGGGGCCTGTTAAACTGAAATCCGGGTCCCTCGGGGGACTCCATCGATGCGGCCGAAAGGGGCCCGATCGATGCGCCCAGGACTTCGCGAACACCGTTTGCCACTGCGTTTCGGATCTCGGCCGACGCCGCCGCAGGCCCGCCGTGATCGACGACGATCACAGCAGGGCGGTCGAGGCCGTGCGACGCGATCGCCTCGACGGCCCGCTCGGCTGCGATTGAGACAAGATCCGAAGAAAGACCGGCGGTGAAGGTGAACTCCAGGCCGGACTCGATCGCGAGCGCCTCCAAATCCTCCCGAAGGAAGGAGCCGACCGCCCCTTGCGGGCAGGCAAAGAAGGGAACAAAAATGAATTCCCTCTCTCCGCCTGCGACCTGGTTTCGAATCCAGGCCTCAATCGTCCACGCCTTCCTCCCGTCGAGAGCCGCCTCAGGAATGCGGCCGCTGTGCTTCCACGATACGGCCGCCACCGCGATTCCCGCGAGTTCCCCAACGGCCGCCGCGAGCCCCCGGAGGTTCCGGTGGGCTTCGGGCTCAAGGGAGCCGTTGTCGATCAGCGCCGCCTTCATGGGACGAGGGCGGTGGCCTGCGCAGGCTCGAACCACGAGAGGCGCTCGGCGCAGGTGGCGACGGCGCCGATGATCACGACCGCTGGCGCTCCAAAACCTTCGGCCGCCGCCCGCGCGGCCACAGTTCCGGCATCGGCGAGCAGGAAACGGTGTTCCGCGGTGGTGGCGCTTTGGACGATGGCAGCGGGGGTCGACTTGGGAAGCCCCCCATCGAGCAGCCGCCGGAGGATGGCCTCCAGGTTGTGCATGCCCATGTATATGCAGAGGGTCGCCTCGAGCCGGGCGTAGTCCTCCCAACGGATGAGCGGCTCCGGCTTGGACGGATCCTCGTGTCCGGTCAGGAAGACGACCGAGGATGCATGGGCGCGGTGTGTGAGGGGAATTCCGGCGTAGGCCCCGGCCGCGAGCGCCGCGGTGACGCCGGGCACGACTTCGAAGAGGATGCCTTCCGCAGCGAGGACCTCCGCCTCCTCCCCGCCCCTGCCGAAAACGAAGGGGTCGCCCCCCTTCAGGCGCACGACATTTTTGCCTTCGCGCGCCTTTTTGACGAGGATCCGGTCGATCTCGGACTGGGGCCTGCAGGCGCAGCCGCCCCTCTTGCCGACAAACACGCGCTCGCTGCCCGGGCGCGCCTCGGCGAGGATTTCCTCTGATACGAGGCTGTCGTAAACGACGACGTCGGCCTCGGCGAGCAGCCGCTTCGCCTTGACGGTGAGCAGCTCCGGCTCCCCCGGGCCCGCGCCGACTAGATAGACTTTCCCCGGGGTGTAGTTCATATGTTCTCTCCGGCGGCGCCGGATCCGTATTCGGCGGGCCTCGCCAATCCCATGGCCAGGCGCGTCAGTTTTTCGAGCGATTCCTCCAGCGGCTCGCGGTCCGTGCGCAGTTCAAGATCGGGCGCGAGCGGCACCTCGTAGGGTGAATCGATGCCGGTGAAGTTCGGGATCTTGCCCTCGCGGGCCCGCTTGTACAGCTGCTTGGGATCCCGCCGTTCGCATTCGGCAAGCGGGGCATTGACGAACACCTCGGCAAAAGCAGTGCCCCGCTCGCGGGCCCGCTCGGCGATCATCGCGCGGTCGGCGCGGAACGGGGAGATCAGGGCCGCGATGACGACGACGCCCGCGTCCGCCAGATGCAGCGCCAGCTCGGCCGCGCGCCTCAGGTTTTCCTTCCGGTCCTCGTTTGAGAAACCGAGGTTGCGGCTGAGGCCGTTGCGCAGCATGTCGCCGTCGAGGACGGCCGGAAGGACGCCCACCCGGAACAGCTCCTTTTCAAGCGAGGTTGCGAGCGTCGTCTTCCCGGACCCGGACAGCCCGGTGAGCCAGATGATCGCGCCCCGGTGCCCGAGGAGGGCGGTGCGGGCGCTCAGCTTGATCCGGCGTTCGGATGCCGGGGTCACGCTGTCGAGCTGCGCCGCGTCGATGACCCCGCCGCCGGCGATGCGGCGTCCGCGCATGAGGACAAACCGTCCGAGCGCAGGGATGCGGCCGGCCGGATCGAAGGCGAGCGGCCGGCGAACCCGCAACCGGACCTCGGCAACCTCGTGCCGCTTGACCTCGGTCGCCGCGCTGTCTCCAGTTTCCAGGGTAACCGCGTCCAGCGTCCGAAGAACGGAAACGACCCGCGCTTCGGCCTGCTGGGTGCCCAGCCGGAGCGGGACGGTCTCGCCGGTCCGCAGGGGCTCCGCATGGAGCCAGAAAAGGCGGCCCGTGAACTCGTGGGCCTCGGCCGGCGGCTCCTCGGGCGTCGCGCCGATCTGGCCCCGCTCGACGAAGAGCTCGTCCTCGAGCATGAAAGCAATCGGACGGCCCGCGTGGACGGGACCTGTCGGCGCGCGCGACTCGGCGGCCACCGGCCAGGTCTCGATCGACCTGACCCTGGAGCGCTTGGCGCCGGGGTGAAACTCGATCGGGTCTCCGACGGAGACGCTTCCCGCGACAACCAGGCCCGCGACGATCCGGCGGGCATCGAAGCGGTAGACGTCCTGCACGTTGATCCGCAGTGGGGCGTTCTCGATCCGGGGCGTTGCGCGGAACTGTTCCAAGGCGGGAAGGAGCGCCGGACCGTGGTACCAGGCCAGCCGTTCGCTTGGACCAACAAGGCCGTCGCCAAACTTCGCGGACAGCGGCACATAGTGGGATGGCGTGACGCCGAGCTGCCCAAGGAATTCGCCGAGTTCGGCGCGAATCCGGTCGAAGACAGACCTGTCGTAGTCGACGAGGTCCATCTTGTTCACGGCGACGATGACCTGCCTCAGGCCGAGGAGCGACAGCAGAAATCCGTGGCGGCGCGTCTGCTCCCGCAGCCCCTCGCGGGCGTCCACGAGAAGGACGGCTGCGTCGGCGCTCGCCGCTCCCGTGATCATGTTCTTCAGGAACTCCTTGTGTCCGGGGGCGTCGATGATCGTGAAGGTCCGGCGCGCCGTTCGGAACGGCACCCGGGTCGTGTCCATCGTGATGTTCTGGGCCTGCTCCTCGAGAAGCGCATCGAGGAGAAACGCATATTCGAATTCCATCCCCTCCGCCTTGCACGCTGCCTGGATCCGCTCGGTCTTCCCGTCCGGCACCGAATGGGTGTCAAACAGAAGCCGGCCGATCAGGGTCGACTTGCCGTGGTCGACGTGTCCGACGACGACGAAGGAAAGATGCCCGGGAATGGCCGCGACGCCTGCGCGCGGCAAATCGGCCGCGGCGGCAAGCCCGGCCAAGGAGGTTGAAATCGGCTCGGCTGGCTCGCCCGAAAGCTGAAACGAAAGCGATGAATCGGTCGAACTCACATGAATCCTTTCGCCCTCAGCTTCTGCATGGCGTTGCGCTCATGGTGGTCCTGGGCGCGGCCCGCGCGCTCTGACACGCGGGTAATCCTGAGCTCCTCGATGATTTCGGCGATAGTCGAGGCATTGCTCTCGACGGGCTTGGTGATCGGCGAGCAGCCGAGCGAGCGGAACCGCTTTCCCTGGCGCGAAAAGTACATCCCGGGAAGCGGCACTTTTTCCCGCTCGAGGTAGCGCCACACGTCCAGTTCGGTCCAGTCGAGCAGCGGCTGCACGCGCACATGCTCCCCGGCGCCCACCTCCGTCGTGAAATGATTCCAGAATTCGGGCGGCTGGTCCTTGTAGTCCCATTCGAAGTCCGAATTGCGGGGGGAGAAATACCGTTCCTTCGCGCGCGTCGAGTCCTCGTCCCTGCGGATGCCGGTGATCAGCGCGTCGAACTTGTGCGCGGCCAGGCACTGCTGGAGGGCGACCGTCTTCAATTCGTGCGTCACCGTGACAGGGTCGGTCGTCTCATAGCCGACGCCCCGCCCGCGCGCCTCCTGGTTGATCCACACGATCAGGTCGAATCCGTAGTGCTCCTTCGCCCAGGCGCGGAATTCCAGCATTTCGGGGAATTCGTAAGTTGTGTCGATGTGGACGACCGGGAACGGCACGTGGCCGCAGAATGCCTTCTTGGCGAGCCAGACGAGGACATTGGAATCCTTCCCCATCGACCAGAGCATCGCGGGCCTTTCAAACGAGTGAAAGGCCTCCCGCATGAGGTAGATGCTTTGGGCTTCGAGTTCGTCGATGTGGGACATGGAAGGAGGGGAACGGACGATCAACATGTTCCGGGTCAAATGTCGGCCCCGTCGCCGGACTCGTGCAGGCCGCATTCCCGCTTGAGTCCGAAGAAGCGTGTCTGCTCCGGGGTGAGGTCGGCAGTGAGCGGCCGGGACGTGTGGACGTCGCCGATGGAAACATACCCCTGGCTCCAGAGCGGATGGTACGGCAGGTCATGATCCGCGAGATACTTGTGAACATCGCGGTCCGTCCAATCGACTATCGGGCAGATCTTCACGCGGCCGTCCTGGTGCTCGACGACGTTCAGGGTTTCCCGCGTGCTCGACTGGACGCGCCGCAGCCCAGCCAGCCAGCCCCGGGCGCCCGTCTCCCGCAGGGCCCTCCGCATGGGTTCCACCTTGACCAGGCGATTGTAGGCATCGATGCCCTCGATTCCCTGCTCCCATAGCCGTCCATGGCGCGCTTCGATCCAAGCGGCCGAAAGCTCTGGCCTGTAAACCTTTACATTCAGCCTCATCCGTGAGGTCAACTCGTCTGCGAACCGATAAGTCTCAGGAAACAGGTACCCCGTGTCGATAAGGATAACGGGAATGGTTGGAATTACCCGCGTCGCCAGGCTCAGCATGACGGCAGCTTGGGCTCCAAAGCTCGAGCTGAGAACCAGCGCGTCCCCAAACTGCTGGAAAGCCCAGCGGATGCGCTCTTCGGCAGATACGCCGGACAACCACCCGTTTGCCGCGGCTGGATCAACCGCGGCAGAAACCACTTTTTCCGCAGTCGGCATCTCTTATTTCAGGCAGCAAAGGCATCCCCGGCCGCAGCAGCCCGGAATGCAGGTCCTGAACTTGGCGAAAAAGAGGTTCACGTCGCGAAGCAACGTGTACGCTCCAAGTGATCCGTCAACTCGATTGGATGTCATATTCTTAACACAACCGACGCGGATTTTCGCCAATCCATCGTGGACAAACGGCCCGGATGCTGCATAGTTGTTCACAACATATCCACACCGATAATGGAAACCACGCGTGGGGCGACAGCCCTTAAGCCGCGGATACGAGTTTCGGCCAAGATAAAGACCTTCGTGCTCGACACGAATGTCCTCCTCCACGACCCCCAGTCGATATTCAAGTTCGAGGAGAACAACCTGACGATCCCGGTCGAGGTCCTCGAGGAGCTGGATGCGATAAAGAACGAGCAATCAACGGAACGCGGCAGAAATGCGCGCCGGGTGCACCGGATCCTGCAGGAGCTTCTGCCCGACTCCCGCTCGATGCACGAAGGTGTCGAGCTGCCCAACGGCGGCACGCTTTCGATCATCATCAACCCCTACCTCGAGTCGGGCCGGCATTCGCCGGCGATGGATAGGCTGCGGACCATCCTTCCCGACATGACGAAGAAGGACAACCGGATCATCGCCGCGGCCATCTTCGTCCAGGAGAACTTTCCCCCGCCGACGATTCTCGTGTCCAAGGACGTCAACGTGCAGCTCAAGGCCCGCGCGGTCGGCCTTGAGTCCGAGGACTACCTGAACGACAAGGTGCCGGAGGACCTGGAGGAGGCGAGCTACCGCGAAATCCGGCTCACGGTTTACGAATTGCAGCGCTTCTGTTCGGAAGGCCAGTTTGCGCTGGGGCGCGACGACGCCCGGAGCCTTTTTGTCAACGAGTACGTTCTATTGCGCTCCGACCAGGGCAAGACCATGCCGGCCAGGTACTACGGCGAGAACGTCGTGCGACGCCTGAAGATTCCGGAGTTCGTCAAGGCACCCGGCGGAATACCGATTCGCGCCCGCAACCTCGAGCAGCAGTTCCTCGTCGACGCCCTGCTCGACGAGAGCATCCAGATTGTCACCTGCTTTGGGAAGGCGGGCACGGGCAAGACCCTCCTGTCCACCGTGTGCGCCCTGCACCAGGTCTGCGACGAGCCCTCCCGTTACGACGGCCTCTCGATCTCCCGGCCGGTGATCTCCCTAGGGAAGGACATCGGGTTCCTCCCCGGCACCCTTGACGAGAAGATGAGGCCCTGGCTGCAGCCTTATTACGACGCCCTCGAGGTGCTCATGCCCTCGAAGCCGCCGAAAGACCCGCAGTTCGCCTCGAAAAAGGTTTCCAAGAAGAAGCATCGGAACGGCGACGATTCGATGTTTGCCTACCCCTCCCTTTCGCATTCCGGCCAGAACGGCCACACGGGCTTCGGGCCGGTCAAGCCCTACGAGCGCCTGCTGAGGTCGGGCCTCGTGGAAATCGAGGCCCTTTGCTTCATCCGCGGCCGTTCGATCGCCCGGCGGTTCTTCATCCTCGACGAGTCGCAGCAGCTGACACCCCATGAGGTGAAGACGGTCATTACCCGCATTTCCGAGGGTTCGAAGATCGTCCTTATCGGGGACACGACCCAGATCGACAATCCCTACGTGGACGCCCGCAGCAACGGCCTGGTATACTGCCACAACCGCATGCGGGGACAGGCACTCGCCGCCCACGTAAAGCTCATCAAGGGCGAGCGCTCGAAGCTGGCTGAGCTCGCCGCCGATCTCCTGTAAGGGCCTGTCCCCGGCGCCGGCTGCCGCGTCGTTTCCGGTGCCTGTCCCCCTGACCGCGTGCTTGACCCGCCAGCCGCTGTATGGCTCATTCTTCCCTCTTCTGAAGCGGCTGTAGTTTAACGGTAAAACCTCTGCCTTCCAAGCAGGTGTCCGGAGTTCGATTCTCCGCAGCCGCACCAGCCTTCGCCCTGCGGGCTTCGGCTGGCGGGGCCCTGCTCCGACCACCTCGCCCGTTAGTCCGGCACCCTATGCGTTGAGGCGAAGGCTGTCCGCCGTAGCCAAGCGAAGGTGGACTTTCGCCCTGTTGCGGTTGAGTCCAGTCCGGCACCAAGGCGGCACAGTCGTTTCGGCCAACGCCCGAGGGTCCCGGATTGAGGAAGAGCTTGGGAGGCCGCTCGCCCTTTGACTCATGAGCCCGGCGCACCCTATAGTCCGCCTATGAAAACAATGCGTGCCATTGCGAAGCTGAAGGCTGGACCCGGCCTTGCGCTCACGGAGGCTCCCGTGCCCGAAGCGGGACCGAACGACGTCATCATCCGGATCAAGAAAACATCGATCTGCGGAACGGACGTGCACATCTACAATTGGGACGCATGGGCGGCGAGGACGATTCCCGTTCCCATGATCATTGGCCATGAGTTTGTCGGCGAGATCGTCCAGGTCGGTTCGAACGTCCAAATTTTCAAGGGCGGCGAATTGGTGGACGGGGAGGGGCACATCGTTTGCGGGATATGCCGCAACTGCCGGGCTGGCAGGCGGCACCTTTGCAAGGACTCCAAGGGCGTCGGGGTGAATCGCCCGGGAGCCTTCGCTGAATATCTGTGTTTGCCGGCGAGCAATGCCGTCCGGGTCGATCCGTCGATTCCCCTGGATGTCCTCTCCTGCTTCGACCCGCTGGGCAATGCAACCCACACTGCGCTGCAGTTCGACCTCGTCGGTGAGGACGTCCTGATCACCGGAGCCGGACCGATCGGCTGCATGGCCGCGGCCATCGCCCAACAGGCGGGAGCCCGCAAGGTGGTCGTCACCGACATCAATGCCGACCGGCTCGCGCTCGCCACGAGAATGGGCGCCACGCGGGCGGTCGATGTCTCGAAGGAAAACCTGACCGACGTCCAGCGGGAAATCGGCATGAAGGAGGGCTTCGATGTCGGCCTGGAGATGTCCGGAAGCCCTAAGGCGCTAAACGACATGATCGACAACATGGCCCATGGCGGGCGCATCGCCCTTTTGGGAATCATGCCGGAGAAGGCCTCCATCGACTGGACCAAGGTGGTCTTCAACATGCTGACGATCCGGGGCGTCTACGGACGGGAAATCTACGAAACCTGGTACAAGATGCAGTCCCTGATCCAGCGCGGCCTGGACATCACCCCGGTGATAACGCACCGCCTTCCGTTCACCGAATTCGAGCAGGGCTTTGAACTCATGCGTTCCGGCAAGTCCGGCAAGATTGTGCTGAGCTGGTCATAGCCATTGACGGCCAACCCTCCGCAGCAATCTGCGAGGGGCATCCTCATTGAGTCCGAAAGCGAAAACGGCGGCCGCGGGATTCCGCGGCCGCCGTCCACACTAAGGCCCTCGAACCGACTATTGGACGAGGAAGTGCCGGCGCGCTGCTAGAAGCTAAACCGGGTCGTCAGGGACCACTGCCTCGGCGGGATGATGCGCCAGGTGTAGGGCGTGCCGTCCATGTTGTACGCGATCGGCAGGATGTATCCGTTGGAGGTCAAATCCACGCAGTTGAGCTGGACCGCGCACTTGATCTTTCCGTTATCCCACGGGAGCTTGAAAACATAGGAAAGCCAGGCATCGACGTGGAGCTGGGCCGAAGCGTAGATGGGCTTGGTGAGGTCGTTCGCGGCAACCTGGCCGTTGCCGTTCAGGAGGGACGCCTGCGTGGCGCCATAGTAGCCCTCGATCGTCGGACTCATCCAACGCAGGCCGCCGCCCACGCCGAGATTCTTGAGGGGCCCGCTCATAATACTATAGTTGGTGAGGAAGTTGAACGTGTACGGGGTCTCTTCCGGCACGTCGCTGCCCTGCGCAGCCTCTTCAACCGCGATCGGGAGCGCGACGACGCTGGCGAAGTACTGGCCCACACCCCCCGGACCGCCGTTGGGTCCCGAGGTGGCTGACCCGGAGTTGCCGCCGTAGCCGTAGGAATTCCAGAAGTTGCCGAGGTAAACGATCGCCGTGGAGCCGCCGCCCTTCCAATTCGTATATACGCCGGAGTACGCGGCAGGCGCCGAGGCTGTGGTCCAGATCGGCATGCGGACGGCCTGGTAGGCTTTAGCTTGCAGGTCGACTGCGGAGAGCTGGGCGCCCTGGTGGGAGCCGGTGAACTTCATCGTCCAGTTCGGCAGCGGGTTGTAGGTCAGCTCCAGGTCGTAGCCGCCGGAGGTGTACGTATTCGTGGCTTCCGGATTGGAGTAGCCGCCGGTGACCGTGTTTCCCGAGCCCGTCTGGAGGTAGTTGAAGTTCATTCCGGTCAGTGTGGCCATCGTCTGGTACTGGGCCGTGGTGGTCGGGTAGAGCGATTGATTGTCGAAATTGGTCGAAGTCGGATCCTCTCCGGATTCCAGGTCCACGATGTACCTCGCCCAGTTCTTCATTTCGTTCTGGTCGATGTAAAGCTCCCGGTCGGTGAGCGTCTGGGACACACCCGAGATGTTGTTCTGGTTGCTGCTCTTGAACCAGGTCATGCGCAGGTACAGTTTCTTGTCGGGCGTTGCGATCTCCAGGCCGTAGTCCTTTTCCGTGCCCGCCGGCTTCCCCAGCGGCTGGCCGAGGAGGTCGGTGTACGTGCCGGTCGGCGGATTGAAGTTGTCCGCCTTGTTGAACGTCATCCCGAGCGTGCGGAGGAAGCCGGCCAGGATGTTTCCGTTGTTGGCCGCCGCGTCGATCGCGCTCCAGTTCTCGAAGGGCCTGATCACGAAACCCTCGCTGTACGTGTTGCCGCCGATCTCACCCAGGGTCTCCATCGCCAGCTGGTTGGTGCCCGGCTGGTACACGTTCGCGTACGAGGTGGGGTTCCACGGGCCCAGCATGTACTTGGTGGCGGGGTTCGGCACGCCGTTGATGAAGCTCACCAGGCCCGCATTATTGGTCGTGGCCGTCGGGACGCCGTTTATGATCGCGTTGTAGATGGTCGCGCCGTTGCGATTCTTGACGACGTCGTCATTGAGTCCAAGCGAACCGACGATTCGGTCATTCCAGAAGAAGCTGTTCCAGTAGTAGGTCTTCTGGTCCTGGACGTTCTCGGTGATCTGATAGCCGTTGAACGCGGGGGAATCCACGGCCAGCCCGCTGTTCACCCACTGGTTCGTATAGTAGTTGTACGTGGTGACGGTGAAGTTCGACGGCGAGCCGTATCCCGGAATACCGGAGAGGGCCGGGCCCTGCGTGACGGCGTTGCTTCCGGGGGCGCTCATGTATTCCCAGCGAACCGGATTTCCGCCGGTCGTCACATTCCAGTTTCCGGGAATTGCGGGCTGATTGTTCAGCTGATACAGCTCCGATGTGTATGAGCCGTCGCCCCCGGTGATGACCGTGCGAAGGCGGATCTGCTGCTGGATGTCGTCGTGGGTGGACGCTTCAGTCATGAACCGGTGGTGCCCGAGCCATGTCAGCCATTTGGGAAGCTTGTCCCGAAGGTCGAAACCGTACGTCAGCATCCCGCGCCAATTCTGGTTGATTTCCGGGTGGTAAAAGCCGTCGCCCTGGTAGTCAAAGATGAAGTCCGACCCGGCGTAGGGATTGGGCGCCCCGTTCATCAGGTAGGAATTCGTGTCCACATAGAAGGCTCCCTGCGCGGGCGTGCCGTTGCTGTGCTGGTTGTCCGGATCCATCTGCAAATCGTGGTACTCCTGCCGGAAGAAGCTGACATCGAAGTCCAACTGACCCCACTTGCTGCTGGACAGGATGCTCTGTTGCAGGTCGGCGTGGTAGGTCCTCGCCTTGGACTTGGTGTAGTCCGTCGCGTCATAATTCGGCCCGTTTTGGGAATTGTAGATGGCCTGGTTGACGACTTCGGGCTGGAAGTAGGAGGAATATCCGCCGTTTGGCAGCCCATTGATATAGACGATCGGAGTGCCGGGAGCGCCCACACCCGGAATGGGAAGCTGGGCGGACTCGGTCAGAAACATCGAGCGGACCAAGGCCTGCGGCGCCGTGAGCGGCGTCGTCGGCACCTGGACAGGGATAAGCCCGCCGTAGTTCGATCCGAGGGTCTGTTGCGGCTGGTAGCCCCAGAGAAATTGGCCGGACTGGCCGAACGCATACGTGGTGTGGTTCGTGGCCGCAGTCAGGCCCATCTGAAAGAGCGGCGAGGTGATGCTCGTCATCGCTCCCGTGCCAGTCGGCAGGCCCGTGGTCCAGCCTGGGCTGGTCGTCGAACTGACATAGGGCCCCAGCACCTTGCCGGTGGCCAGATCGGTGATCATGCCCGTGACCGGGTTTATCATCGGCTTGCCGGCCGCCAGCCACGGAGTGACCAGGTCCTCGGGCAGCAGGGTGTTCTCGTCGTTGGCGTAGTTGTTGTAGAACTCGGCATAGGCCGTGATCTTCGTCTTGTGCGACTTGAAGGGGTCGATCGTGATTGTCGCATACTGCCGGCGCGTCAGGTCGGAGGAGGGCTTGCGCTGCATGCCGACCGAGTTGTACATCTGGGCCAGATACAAGGCCACATGATCGCGAATCAGGGGGATGTTGATGTCGGCGGTCTCGCGGAACCCGCCAAAGCTGCTGCCCTGGAAACTCGCGTCGCCATTGAGCTTGTTGAGCTGGGCCTCGGCACTGGTGGCGTTGACAATGCCGGCCGCCGAGCCGGATCCGAACATCAGGGAGTTGGGGCCGCGGTCGATTTCGATCGACTGCACGTTGTAGGTGTCGAACGGAATCCGGTAGATGCCGTAGCCGTTGTCCACCTCGTTGTCGGGCGCGCCCAGCCCGTTGACCCGGGTGCTCAGCGTGTTGGGACCGCCGATGCTCGCCTGGTTGTCGTTCGAGCCCGCGAGCGCGTCGTCGACGCGGGTGGATTCGGTGAACCCGGTGTACGGCGTGTACGTGTGCGAGCCCTGCGTGCCCGCCTCGTACATCATGATGTCATTGATGTTCTGCGCATTCGTGTTATCCAGCTGCTGCTTGTCGATGACCGTGACCGCGGAGGGTATGTCGCCGATATTATTGCTCAGGCGCGTGCCCGAGGTAGTGTTGGGGGTGAAGTACCCCTTCGCCTGATCGGCATTGACCTCGAAGGGAGTGAGCTTGACCGTCTCGCTCGAGCCTGAGGGAGCCGGGCTCGGCGTCGTCTCGACCGGGACCGGCGGTTGGTTCGCCGGCGCCGTTGTTTGATCCGGCGGAGTTGCTGGCGGCGGATTCGCAGTCTGCGCGCAAACGGTGGCGGGGATCAGTGCAGCGGCCAGTAGGACGGCTGAGGCCGGCCAAAAGGCTGCGGATTCTCTCACTCGTGATACACGGGATCTGTTCATTTCGGATCAGTGTGTTGGGTTTGGTCTGGGCAAAAGGACGCGCAGAGCGACAGACTCGGGCGGCTTCTCGGGGCGCTAAAATGGGGGAACAACTGGGAGCAGGAGGGCGGAGTCACCGCCCTTATGTAGGGTATTACCCGGATGATTATATGCGGCGGAAAGGCAATAAGACAATTTGCCGTACAGTTAGATCCTGCCGGCCGGACAGGCTGCCTGGCTCTGCGAGAATCTAGTGCGCCTGCAGGGCCCAGGGCAGGTCTAACCCGACCCCGTTCAACCGCCGCCGGCCCGCCGTTGGATCAATGTCGATTGCAGGTAGGTATCCGGAGCCGCCTGCTGCCATGCGGTGAGCCAAAGCGATCCCAGCATCTCGCCCGCGGCAATCAGGCGGCCGTCGATGAATGCCCGTCCCTCGCGGCTGCCGGGGCCGCCATCCACGAGCTTCTTGTCCCTCAACAGCTGGTACATCGGTTCCACGGCGGCCCTTGTAGCCAGCAGGTAGTCGATGACGTCGACGAAAACCGGATCGCGGCCGTCGGATCGAGAAGCCATGTCGAGCGAACGGGCCGGAACGACCCTGGGCGCCAGCTCGTCGAGTGTGATGACGGCCTTCGCGATGAAGGCGCCGTCAATCAGCGCGTGGATGTCGTTCGTCGCGTAGTTGTTCGGATTCGGCCCGACCCAGCCGCGATTGTGGACGGTCGTGTGCAGGGGCTGGGAACCGTCGCCGACGAAATGCCCCATGACACCCATCACGTAGACGACATCGGCCCTCGCGTTCGCAATCTCCTCCGTGGTCCCGTAGCGCTCATAGGCTTTCAGGTAGGAGAACTGCACCTGAAGCTTTGCGTAGTATTCGGCTATGGCCCAGGGGAGAAAGCCAGGCAGTCCGAGCGAATGATTCGGGTCATTGGCCTGATCGACGGCCGGAAACCGATCGGCATGGGCGGCGCGGCCCTTCAGGAATTGGGCAACGAACTCGTATCGAAAAGGCGTGAGCGTGGAGGGGTCGATGCCCGCCCAGGCGATCTGGTCGAAATCGACCACGTGATCGGGCGCATTGTCGTGCTGGAGCAACAGTTCACGGGTCCGGCGCCAGCGGTCCGGCTCCTGGGACAGAAAGACGATCCGCTCGGTGACCACGGGCTCGCGGACCCAGGATGGAAAATCAGGCGGCAGCGCGTCGATCGCGAGCCGGTTGATGATTCGGTGGCCCGGTTCGTACCAGGCGTGCGCCGCCAAGGGCGCCACCCCGAGAATTGCGCAGGCGATGCGGACAAGGGAGGCGCGGCATGAGGGGGGCATGGATCCAGCATTCGCAATTTGGGAATGCCAGTCAAACTGGCGCATTCCCCGCCCCTGGAATCCATGCCACCCATCGGTCTGGCGCGAGCCATGCCGGTTACCTCGAGGCGATCTGGGTCACTCCCCTGGCGTTGGTCGGCGAGGCCAGCATCGCCGTCTCGATCGCGGGCGTGACGAGCGACAGGGATGACACCTGACCGCGGTCGAAACGCACGACCAGCGTTCCGCTTGCGGCGCTCTCGTCGGCCCTGAAATTGCGGTAGAACCACGTGCCGTCAGAGGTGACGGCGCTCGGATGGCCGAGCCGGGCCCAGACGTGAATCCGATAGCTGCCGATCTGAACGTAGGGTCCTGCGGCCTTGACCGGAACAGAGCCGGCGGAGGAGAGCAGGCGCGCGGTGGAGTCCGCCGGGGCGGCGTCCTTGGCGGGGGCGATGGTGGAGGACAAGACAAGCGCGGTGGCGAAGGCGGCGGCGCGGAGGGATGTGGAGGAGACGATATTCATGGCGGATTTGGATTTGAGCTTCTTGATTGTGCCGTCCGGTTGGGCGACGCGGACAAGGTGCCTCGCCCGCGCTCCCGCCGCGAGGCGCGCCCCCTGAACGGCTCGTGGCCCTCTCAAATGGCGTCGGATTGAAAACGAACGGCTCGTGGAGCCCCTGAACGGCTCGGAATCCGCATGGACGGAACCGCCTTCGGGACACACACTCGCTTTCGTGATGCGAATTCCGCAGTGCTGTTTCGTCGCCCTCGCTGGCGCGATTCTATCCACGGCGCGCGCTGCGCCCGCGGCAGATCTGCGCATCATGCGCGGGGATGATGTGCGCTGGGCGGCCCGCGACTGGGATGACAGCGGCTGGCCGACGGTGCGCAAGGTTCCGGGTCGCACGGGAATCTACTGGGTGCGCTGGCACACGCATTTGGGCCAGGCTTCCGAGGTTGGCGGCGGCCCCGACACATTGCAGCCCGAGCACGGCGGACCGGTCAATGCCATCGCAGGCGCCTTCACGTGCTCATTCGATCTTTACTGGGATGGGCGGCTCGTCATGCGCAACGGCGTCGTGGGCAGGGATCGGGCGTCGGAGGTGCCCGGGACGCTCGAGTTCCTGGCGCTGCTGCCGGGCGACCTGCTCGGATCCGGGGAGCATGTGGTGGCGTTTCGGATTTCCAGCTTCCATTACAATTTCACCGACAGCCAATCCTTCGGCATACCCTTTTCCACGCTCAATTACGACCGGAGGAACGCCGAGTACGACCGTCAGGTGATTGTTCCGATGTTCGGCATGGGCTGCGCACTGGTGTTCGCCGTGATCTGCGGCGTGCTCTTTTGGCTGGTCGATCGGCGGCGGCCGCTGCTTTATTGCGGCCTTTTCTGCCTCGCCGTGGCGGTTTACAATCTGCTCGTCGGCTGGCGCTACCTGAGCTGGCTTGTTTTCAAGCCGGAGACCTACGACCAGCTCGCGCCCCGGTACATGGCGATCATGTGGGTCATGACGCTGATTGGCTGGCTGCTGCCCATGATGTTTCTCGAGCAGTTTGCGATCCCGCGTAAACGGTGGTGGCTGGCGGCGCAGGGCGTGTTGCTGGCAGCCGTCTGGCGGGCGACGTGGGGCGGAGGCACCTATGGGAATGTACTGTGGCAATGCCGGGCGATCCTGGCGGTCTCGGCCGTGGCGGCCGCCTGGGCGGTCTGGCGGCGGCGCACGGGAGCGCGGTTGGCCCTGGCGGCCGCCCTGATTGGGCTGGTGACCGTGCATCGCGCTTCGAATCCGCCCCAGTTCCTGGCCCCGACATTCCTGCTCACGTTCTGCCTGCTCGTGACTGCCATTCTGGCCGCCATCGGCCTGCAAGTGCAGGCTGCGCGCCGTGCGGCGAGGGCAGCTGAGCTGACGGCGGCGAGAATGGAGATCGAGTTGCTGAAGAAGAACCTCCAGCCGCATTTTCTCCTGAACACTCTGACGGCCCTCTCGGAGGTCATTGAACAGAACCCGTCCGGCGCCGTGAGGCTGGTCAACGATCTCGCGGACGAATTCCGGTCCCTCTCCCGCATGTCGGCCGAAAAGCTCATCCCCCTCGGCCAGGAGCTGGACCTTTGCCGCGCCCACCTGCGGGTGATGAGCCTGCGCACAGGGAAATTCTGGACGCTCGAGGCGGAAAACGTAGATCCGGCCGCCCTGGTTCCGCCCGCGCTGTTCCTTACGCTGATCGAGAACGGATTCGCCCACCAGCGCGTCGCAACTCCCGCCGCCACGTTTGTCCTGCGCGAGGGTGACCCGGCGAACGGGGCAAGGAATTACACCTTCGTTTCGCCGGGCGAGGTGCACGACGACCCATTGCGGACCCCGGGCGGCACGGGGCTTCGCTACGTGAAGGCTCGGCTGGAGGAGAGTTATCCGGGGCGCTGGGGCTTCCGGAGTTGCCAGACCGCCACCGGGTGGGAGACTGTGATCGAAATCCTGGCCGCCTGAATGCCATGCGCCTCCTGATTGTCGAAGACGAACCCCTGATCGCGCAGCGCCTTGAGCGCATGTGCCGCGAAATCCTGGGCTCCGCGCTCGAGATCGTGATCCATGCCGCGCGGCCCGAGGAGACGGAGGTGCGGCTGGCGGAGTCGCCCATCGACCTGATGCTGCTCGACCTCAATCTCGAGGGCTCCGATGGCATGCAATTGCTCAAGCGAAGCGTGGCAGGCTCCTTTCACACGATCATCGTCTCGGCCAACACCGACCGGGCGCTCGAGGCCTTCGAATACGGCGTCCTCGATTTTGTGCCGAAGCCGTTCACCCGGGAACGCCTCGCCCAGGCGCTGGGCCGGAGCGCGGGTGCCTCCGCCCGGTCGGACTGCGCCGCAAAATACCTGGCGGTGCGAAAGCACGGCCGCATCGATCTCGTGGCGGTGAACGACCTCCTTTACGCGAAGGGCTCGGGCTCGTACTCCGAACTCGTGCTAACAGGCGGCGCCACGGAACTTCATGACAAGTCCCTGGAGAAGCTGCAAGCGTTGCTGCCCGCGGTTTTCGACCGCATCCACAAGAGCTACCTCGTGCGTATGAGCGCCGTCAAGGCCCTGCACGCAAGCGAGGGCAGCCATTATGAGGCCGAACTGAAGAACGGCACCCGCCTTCCGGTCGGCCGTACGCGCTACAAGGAGATCCGGGCGAAACTGGGCTAGGCAACCGCCTGGGACTATGGATAGCGGTAGAGGGTCACCCGCAGGATCGTGGCGGGATGGAGCACAAGGATCTCTCCCTGTGCATCGTCGTCCCCTGCCAGCTGCCGGGTGACTTCCCATTTCCCGTCGACAAACCGGCCTTCCTGCACGTCGCCGAGGCCCACATTGGAGGGTCCGGGCGTGTTCGGCGCGAAATCGACCCGCATGCCGCCGCCGCCGAAATAGTACTCGTCGGGACCTGTGGAAATCAGGACCGCGCCCGCTTCCGGCGGCGGAAGCGGCTCTGCGGACGGCGTCGGCGGTCCGTAGTTCGGCGCCACCACGCCAAACCGTTCCTGCGGGGGAAGGCCCCTGATCCGGCCGGTATAGCGGAACGTCAGGGTGTAATCGCCCAGGCTGACCTTCTTCGGTGGCTCGCCCTGGACCATCCGCACGGCCGTCATGGTGCCTGTCCCCTGGTGCGCCAGTATCATCGGCGACATCTGGGAGAGCATATGGTAGGCGGCGCCGAGCTCCGCCGGCATCGGCCTTCCTCCGTCGATGCCAAAGGGTGAGAAGCCGATCGTGTTGTACTTGCCGACGGCCATGATGACATTGGACGCATTGGTTTCCGTCTCCGGTATGAAGAGGGGATTGCCGTTGCGGGTGAATCTCTCGCAGACTTGGTCGAAATACGGCAAGTAGAGATCCGGCGCAAGGATGTCCACGTCAGGGGCACCGGCCCGCCAGATGTCGTGCACCTGGGGGAGGGGGCCGCCGCAGGGATATGTTCCCGGCCAGGCGTGATTCGGCTGCTGCAGCCAGGCGTTCACGTACATGGGAATGTCGTAGGCGGCCTTGCCCGCATGGACCACCTTCTCCACGAAGCGCGCGTAATTCCAGGCCATGAATATCTCGTCCGAGGCCCAGTGCAGCTGCCTCCAGCTGGTCTCATGCTCATAGGCGCTCATCGGCGGGCTCTGCGTCTGGATCGGAATCTCAACATTCGCGGGTTTGCCGGGGCCGAAGACCTCCTCCCAGGTGCCGGATGTCTTGAAACCGTTCGCCGCCCAGACCTCGCGGAACTCGGGGATGAGGGCGTCCTTGTGGCTCTCAAGGTAGCTCATCAATTCGGCCGGCACCTGCCCGGCGAATGCGCGGTTGGCCGCCGGCGACCGATCGCGCGAATCGCGCAGCACGCCCACCTCGTTCTCCACTTGCATCATGAGGACCGTGTGCTGGCCGCCGTCGACCTCCTTGATGTGCCGCATGAATGCCCCGAAAGCGGCGGCGTCCGCATCCCGCGTCGCCTCGCCAAACGTGCTGAGCAGCTCGATCGGTCCCGATATTGAAACAGTCCTGCCCTCGCCGATCTGGATCCGCGGAAAACGGACATAATCCTTCTTGACCCAGTATGGGGCGTAACTGGATGTGCCGTTCTTCCATGAACCGAACCACAGGAAGATCAGGTGCAGATTATTTTCCCGCGCCCTTGCGATCACCCCATCCAACTGTACGTAGTTGAACTTGCCCTCCTCTGGCTCGAACTGGGCCCAGGACATGGCGACGAGGACGGTGTTCAGGTTGCCCGCGGCAATCTTCGGCCAGATGGGCTCCATCATGGGGAGGCTCGTGGCCGCGTCGCCGGTGAGTTCACCTGCGAAGGCGAGGTACGGCTTGCCATCGACGACGAGCTGGGTGGCCGTTCCTTGCTTCTGCAAATGAGGCGCGCCGCTGGCGGTCTGCGCCCCTGCCGGAATCGACAGGACGGCAATGCACGCAAATACAACCAACGTGGGTCTTACATTCATTTTCATATCTTGCTCCGGTATGCTTCGCTGAAAAGGAAAGCGGTCACGCGCAACGCCCTCCATTCATCCTGCCATTTTCGGCTGGGGCGGCCATGATGCCAGAACAAGGCAAAACGCCGGCCTGAGGCGAGCGAATTCCGAGCGGGAGACGGCCGGGCGAAAGATCAACTATTGCTATGGCGTTTGTCCTTCAAACCGGTCTTGACCCGCCCTTAGGAACGCAAGGCCCTCCCCGGTTCCCCAAGAAAGGTCAACCCATGCTCAGGCCCATCGCCGCCCTGTTCCTCCTGCTGAGTGTTGCCGCGGCTCTTTCGCAAGGCTTTCGCAGATCAAGTGACAATGGGCTTGCGGCGGGTTTCCCCGGCCGCAACCCTCACGGGAATTTTGTGCCAGCCCGTAAATGCCCAAGCGCACCGATCTCCAATCAGTCCTTATAATAGGCGCCGGTCCCATTGTGATCGGCCAGGCCTGCGAATTCGATTACTCGGGCACGCAAGCCTGCAAGGCGCTTAGGGAGGAGGGGTATCGGGTGATCCTGGTAAACTCCAATCCGGCAACCATCATGACGGATCCGGAGTTCGCTGATGTCACTTATATCGAACCGCTTACGGCTGAAATTCTGGAGAAGGTGATCGCGGCCGAACGGCCTTCGGCCCTTCTGCCGACCCTGGGCGGTCAGACGGCCCTCAATCTTTCGATGGAGCTGAACCGCCTGGGGGTCCTGGCCAAGTATGGGGTCGAGATGATCGGGGCCAAGCCGACGGCCATTGCGAAGGGCGAGGACCGCGAGCTGTTCAAGCAGGCCATGATCCGCATAGGTCTGGATGTGCCGAAGTCGCGGATGGTGCACAAGCTGGACGAGGCCCGCACGGCCTCGGAAGAGATAGGCGTCTTTCCCCTGATCATCCGCCCCTCGTTCACGCTCGGGGGCGCCGGCGGCGGAATCGCCTACAACAGGGAGGAGTACGAACGGATCGTTTCAAACGGGCTGGATATCTCCCCGGTCCACGAGGTCCTTGTCGAAGAGTGCCTGCTCGGATGGAAGGAATTCGAGATGGAGGTCATGCGCGACCACAAGGACCAGTGCGTCGTCATCTGCTCCATCGAGAACTTCGACCCGATGGGGGTGCACACCGGCGACTCGATCACGGTGGCCCCGGCGATGACCCTCACCGACAAGGAATTCCAGGCGATGCGCGACGCGTCGTTCGCGGTCATCCGCGAGGTCGGCGTCGAGACCGGCGGATCGAACATCCAGTTCGCCGTCGAGCCGGAGACCGGCCGCATGGTGGTGATCGAGATGAATCCGCGCGTTTCGCGCTCCTCGGCCCTGGCCTCGAAGGCGACGGGATTCCCGATCGCGAAGATCGCGGCCAAGCTCGCGGTGGGATACACCCTCGACGAACTGAGAAACGACATCACGCGGCTGACGCCCGCGAGCTTCGAGCCGACGATCGACTATGTCGTGACGAAGATCCCGCGGTTCACCTTTGAGAAGTTCCCCGACGCGGACGCGACGCTGACCTCTTCCATGAAATCTGTCGGAGAGGCGATGGCGATCGGCCGGACATTCAAGGAATCGATCCAGAAGGCCCTGCGTTCCCTCGAGATCGGGGCCCGCGGGTTCGGCGGAGGCGGCCGGCTGGGCGGCGACGAGCGCCCCGACGATGCTGTCATCAAGGCAAAACTGGGGACGGCCTACGGCGATCGCATCTTCTACATCCGCCACGCCTTTCGGGCGGGTTATTCGGTCGAGCAGATCTATGATTTGACGAAAATCGACCGCTGGTTCCTTCATCAGCTGCGCGAGATTTTCGAAATGGAGGAGAGCCTCAGGGGGAAGACGCTCGAGGGAACCGGATCCGATCATCTCCGCAGGGCCAAGGAGTTCGGATTCTCCGACGTGCAGCTGGCGCACCTGCTCGGCAGCGAGCCGCGGGCCGTGCGGTCGGCCCGGATCGCAAAGGGCATCCGGACCGTGTACCGGCTGGTCGACACGTGCGCCGCGGAATTCGAGGCCTTTACGCCGTACTACTACTCGAGCTACGGGGACGAGAACGAGATCCTGCCCGCGGGCGGAAAGAAGAAGATCATGATCCTCGGCGGCGGCCCGAACCGGATAGGGCAGGGAATCGAGTTCGACTACTGCTGCGTCCACGCAAGCTTCGCCCTGAGGGAGGCCGGTTTCGAGACCGTCATGGTGAATTCCAACCCGGAAACCGTGTCGACCGACTACGACACGAGCGACAGGCTTTATTTCGAGCCGCTGACGCTCGAGGACGTCCTCGAGATCTACAATCAGGAGGGGTGCTTCGGGGCCATCGTCCAGTTCGGGGGCCAGACCCCGCTCAACCTCGCCTCATCCCTTAAGGCGAACGGCGTCAATATCATCGGCACATCGCCCGAGAGCATCGATATCGCCGAGGACCGGAAGCTCTTCTCCGCCGTCCTGAACAAGCTCGGCCTGCGGCAGCCGCCCAATCGGACGGCCTTGAGCGAGGGCGAGGCGGCGGCCTTTGCCCTGGAGGTCGGCTATCCGGTGCTGCTCCGCCCCTCTTTCGTCCTCGGCGGCCGGGGCATGTTCATCGTCTACAACGCCGAGGAACTGAAGGGCGTGGTCCGACAGGTGTTCGACGTGATGCCGGGCAAGCCCGTCCTAATCGACCAGTTTCTAGAGGATGCGATCGAGTTGGACGTCGATTGCCTTAGCGACGGCGAAACGAGCGTCATCGGAGGCATGCTCCAGCATATCGAGTTCGCGGGAGTCCACTCGGGCGACGCCGCGATGGTGATGCCTCCCCATACGCTAGACAGCGACATGCTCAAAAAGGTGCGGACGGCCACCCGCGCCCTCGCCCGCGAACTCAACGTCATCGGGCTCATGAACGTGCAGTTCGCCATCAAGGAGGAGGATCTGTACATCCTGGAGGTGAATCCGCGCGCATCCCGCACGGTGCCCTTTGTGGCGAAGGCGATCGGGGTTCCCCTGGCGAAGCTTGCGGCGAAAGTGATGGCGGGCTTCAAACTGGCGGACCTGGGCTTTGTCCGCGAGGTGACGCCGAAGCACTGGTGCGTAAAGGAGGCGGTGTTCCCGTTCGCGCGATTCCCGGGCGCCACGATTGCCCTCGGGCCGGAAATGCGCTCGACAGGGGAGGTGATGGGGCTCGACGACGATCTCGGCCTCGCATTTGCCAAGGCCCAGGCTGCCGCGAAGCCGGGCCTGCCGACCCGGGGCAACGTATTCCTGAGCGTCAAGGACGCCGACAAGGCCGCGGCCGTCGAGATAGCGCGCGAACTGGAAAGTTTCGGATTCGTCCTCTATTCGACCAGCGGCACGGCGAAATACCTCACCGACAACGGGGTCCAGGCGAAACGGCTGGCCAAGTTGAGCGAGGGGCGGCCCAACGCAGTCGACATGATCAAGAACGGGCAGATCGCCATGGTCATCAACACCCCGAGCGGGATGATTCCCCGCCGCGATGAGAATGCCATCCGGTCGGCCGCCTACGCCCACAACATTTGCATCATGACGACGATCACGGGCGCCGAGGCGGGGGTCGAGGGGATACGCGCCCTGCGGGGGAAGCCGCTCGGCGTGCGGCCGATCCAGCAATACCGCGGCAATGTAGTCGCCGTCCCCTCGGATGCCTGAGCCCGCCACATTGATCGCACTTCTTTCCGGACCAGACCAGCCCGGACTGGTCGCCCGCGTCTCCGGATGGATTTTCGAAAGGGGTGGAAACATCCTGCACGCCGACCAGCACCGGGACATGGAGGCGGGCGTCTTTTTCCAGCGCGTCGAGTGGGTGCCGAATCCTTCGGCGCCCCTGTCCCCGGCCCTCGCCTCCGAGGCTGCGGCCTTCCGCCAGTTCGCCGCCTCCCTGGGCATGACAGCGCGGGTCGCCTCCTCGGCATACCGCCCGAAGGTCGCAATTTTCGTGTCGCATGCGGATCATTGCTTCCACGACCTTGCGCTTCGCTGGCGCGCCGGCGAATTCGAGGCCGACCTGGTCGCCGTCATTTCGAATCATGCCGACATTGCGCCGGCAGCGGCCGGCTACGGGCTTGCCTACCATCATATTGCGGTGGAGCCGGGGGATGCCGGGAAGCTTGCCGCGGAGGCGAGGCAGCTCGAGTTGTTGCGCTCGCTCGACGTCGAACTCGTCATTCTCGCCCGCTACATGCAGGTGCTCTCGGCCGGGTTCCTCTCCTCCTTCGGCCGCCCGGTCATCAATATCCACCATTCGTTCCTGCCGGCCTTCGCCGGCGGCCGCCCCTACAACCAGGCGCATGAGCGGGGCGTGAAGCTCATAGGAGCTACCGCCCATTATGCGACGGCCGAACTCGACGACGGCCCCATCATCCAGCAGGATGTCGTCCGGGTCACCCATCGCCACAGCGTCGCCGACTTGGTCCGAAAGGGCCGCGACCTCGAGAAGTCGGTCCTCGCCCAGGCGGTTCGCTGGCACCTGCAAAGCCGCGTCCTCGTTTACGGGCGCAAGACGGTTGTCTTCGACTGAGTGGCCCGGACCGGCTTAGATTCGCTGTTTACACGGCGGCGTGGACTTGCTTTGCTGGCTCTTTTCCCAACGCGAAAACCTCGTTTCATGCCAACCCCCTCCTCTCCAACGAATCCGAAGCTTCCCGGAGCGCCTTCGCATCCATCGGGAGCCGAAAATGCCGCGCACTCGCCCGTTGACGAGCAGCTTCACGGTTTTTGGAAGAAGAATGGCCAGGCTCTCATTGTTCTTTGCGGACTGGTGTTGTTGTTCTACATCGGCAGGGCAGGGTGGGACTATTTTGCCACGCAGAAGGAAGAGGGCATCCGGAGCGAATTCGCGCTGGCGACGACCCCGGACAAGCTCCAGGCCTTTGCCGCGGCCCACCCGGATCACGTACTCGCCGGAGTCGCGCAGCTCATGGTCGCCGATGAGGATTCAAAGGCGGGCAAGATGACCGCGGCAATCAGCGACTACAACCGGGCCAACGACCTTCTGAAGACCGGCCCCCTGGCGGCCCGCGCCCAGCTGGGACTCGCCATGGCGAAGATCCAGTCGGGCGACAGGACCGGGGGCGAGGCCTCCCTGCGCCAGCTGGCCGACGACGCGCACCAATACCAGGCCATCCGGGCCGAGGCCCTTTACCAGCTTGCAAGCCTTGCCGCATCGTCGAACCGCGGGGACGAGGTGCAGCGCCTCGCCGCCCAGCTCCTGCAGATCGATCCGCAGAGCCCCTGGGCGCAGCAGGCCTTTGCGCTCGAGGCCGAGGTGCCTCCTCCGGCGGTGCGCACGGCCCCTCCCGCCCTGCTCGCAAAGCCCCCGGTTACGGTCAAGCCGGCTGGCCCCTGACGGGGTTTCGTCCCGTTGACACGGCCCGAAGGGACCGAGTAACCCGAATAGTGCATGAATAAGATTCTACGTGCTTCATGAAATATTCGGGTTAACGTCGATACGAATGAAATCCCCGGCCTACGCGTTGGAGTTCGAGGAACCGTTGCGCGAGCTGGCCAGGCAGTTGGATCAATTGCGCCAGCATTCGCTCGAGACAAATGAGGATCTTGCGCAGGACATCGGGGCGATCGAGAAGCGGATCGAAGCGGCCCAGGCGCAGATCTACTCGAGCCTGACGGCTTGGCAGCGCGTGCAGATAGCCCGGCATCCCGCGCGGCCGTACGCGCTCGATCACATCGGGATGATCTTCGAGGGCTTTCAGGAGCTGCACGGGGACCGCCAGTTCAGCGACGACCGGGCGATGATCGGGGGCCCCGCCTTTCTCGACGGGCGCTCCGTCATGCTTATAGCCCAGCAGAAGGGGCGCGACACCAAGGACAAGATCAGCCGCAATTTCGGGATGCCGCACCCGGAAGGCTACCGGAAGGCCCTCCGGCTGATGCGAATGGCCGAGAAATTCAAGCTTCCGGTGATTACCCTCATCGATACGCCGGGAGCCTATCCGGGGATCGGTTCCGAGGAGCGGCACGTGGCGGAAGCGATCGCCGTCAACCTGCGGGAAATGGCGCTTTTAGAGGTGCCCTCCATTTCGGTCGTCCTGGGCGAGGGCGGATCCGGAGGGGCTCTGGGGATCGGCATCACCGACCGCGTGCTGATGTTCGAGAACAGCTACTATTCGGTCATTTCCCCGGAGGGGTGCGCCGCGATCCTTTGGAAGGACGGCTCGGCGGCCCCGAAGGCCGCGGAGGCCCTCAAGCTCGGCGCCGCCAAGCTGCTGGAGCTCGGCGTTGTGGACGAGGTGATTGCAGAACCGATGGGCGGCGCGCATCACGATCCCGCCGCCGCGGCGGCCGCCCTCAGGAAGTGCCTTCAACGGCACCTGGCTGACCTGGTCAGGAAATCCCTTCCGGATCTCCTGGAAGCCCGATACGGCCGCTACCGCCACCTCGGCGTTTACGAGGAAGCCGGCGAAACGAAGACCTAAGGGGGTCCCGCCGAAGGGCTCAGGAGCGGGCCGCCCGGGATGCCTTCCAAACCCCGAGGCAGTCCGCCACGAGGCCCGGGAGCTCGGCCAGGGGGATCATGTTCGGTCCGTCGCTGATCGCCTGGTCCGGATTCGGGTGAGTCTCGATGAAAAGGCCGTCGGCCCCCGCCGCCAGTGCGGCGCGGGCGAGCGGCGGGACGAATTCCCGCTGGCCGCCGCTGCGGCCGTCACCGGCGCCGGGAAGCTGGACGCTGTGCGTGGCGTCGAAGACGACCGGGCGCCCGTTCTTGCGCATCAAGGCGAAGGAGCGCATGTCAACGACCAGGTTCTGGTAGCCGAAGGTCGTCCCGCGCTCGGTTTGCCAGATTTCAGCGGCGCCGCCCTTCTTCAGCTTTTCCGTCACGTGCACCATCTCCTGAGGGGAGAGGAACTGGCCCTTCTTCACGTTGACGGCCCTCCCGGAGGCCGCGGCAGCGAGAAGCAGGTCAGTCTGGCGGCAGAGAAAGGCCGGAATCTGGATCACGTCGCAGACGGCGGCAACGGCGGGAACCTGCGACGGGTCGTGCACGTCGGTCAGCACCGGAAAAGCGAACTCCTTGCGAATCAGGGCGAGCAGCTTCAGGCCCTCGGCCATCCCGGTGCCGCGCTCCCCGGCCAGCGACGTCCGGTTGGCCTTGTCGAAGGATCCCTTGAAGACGATCAGCAGCTCCGGGTGGGCTCGGCCGAGGTCCCTGAGGGCGCCCGCAACCGAGCGGCAAACGCCCTCGTTCTCAAGCGAGCAGGGGCCCGAAATGAACAGCAGCTTTCCTGGATCGAAGATCATCGCTTGCGGCGTTTGATTGCGGCGCCGATGAAGGCGGCGAAAAGGGGATGCGCCTTGTTCGGCTTGGACTGGAATTCGGGGTGGAACTGCACCGCGACAAACCATGGGTGGTTCTTCAGCTCGATTATTTCAACCAGGTTGCGGCGCGGGTTGACTCCGCTGACGACGACGCCGGCCTTCTGAAGCTGCGCCACGTACGCGTTGTTGACCTCGTAGCGGTGGCGGTGGCGCTCTCGCACGCTCGAGACGCGGTAGGCCCGCGCCGCATTGGTGCCCGGTGCAATCGCACACTCGTAGCTGCCGAGACGCATGGTGGCCCCCTTGTCGATGATCTTCTTCTGCTCCTCCATCATGTTGATGACGGGGTGGCGGGTGTTTTGGTCGAATTCCGTGCTGTTGGCGCCCGGGAGCCTGAGGACATTCCGGGCGAACTCGATGACGCCGATCTGCAGGCCCAGGCACAGGCCGAAATAAGGCACCTTTTGCTCGCGGGCAAAGCGCGCGGCCGCGATCTTTCCCTCCGTCCCGCGGTCGCCGAAGCCGCCCGGGACGAGGATGCCGTCGAGGCCCCGCAGCTTGGAGAGCCCGCCGCTCTTCTGGAGATCCTCGGCGTCGATCCGCCGGACGTTGACCTTGCAATTGTTCGCGATGCCCGCGTGGGTGACCGATTCGTAGACGGACTTGTAGGCGTCCTGCAGCTCGATGTATTTCCCCACGACGCCGATCGTCACCTCACGGGTCGGATTGAGCAGCCGCCGGACGACCTTCACCCAGACGTTCTCCCTGGGCTGGGCGATCTTGAGGCCGAAAAGGTCCAGGACGAGCTCGTCCATACCCTCCTTCTGCAGGGCGAGGGGAAGCTCGTAGATCGAGTGGTCCACGTCGCGGCACTCGATGACGGCCTTCACGGGGACGTTGCAGAAAAGGCTCAGCTTGTCGCGCAGGTCGTTGTCGAGCGGATGGTCGCAGCGGCACACCAGGACGTGGGGCTGGATGCCGATTTCGCGGAGCTTGGCAACCGACTGCTGGGTCGGCTTGGTCTTCAGCTCGCCGGCGGCCGCGAGGTACGGGACGAGCGTGACGTGGATGAAGACGACGTCCTTCGGGCCCGCCTCGTGCGCGAACTGGCGCATGGCCTCGAGAAAGGGCAGCCCCTCGATGTCCCCCGTCGTCCCGCCGATTTCGGTGATGAGGACGTCCACGTCCTTCCCTCCCGCGTAGATCCGCTCCTTGATCTCGTTTGTCACATGGGGAATCACCTGGACCGTCTTCCCGAGATAGTCCCCCCGGCGCTCCTTCTGGATGACGCTCTCATAAACCTGGCCCGAAGTCAGGCTGTTCAGCCTTGAAAGCTTCCCGCTCGTGAAACGCTCGTAATGGCCCAGATCGAGGTCGGTTTCGGCCCCGTCCTCCAGGACATAGACTTCCCCGTGCTGGAAGGGGCTCATCGTCCCGGGATCGACGTTCAAATAGGGGTCGAACTTCTGGATCCTCACCCGCAGTCCCCGCATCTCCAGAAGGGCGCCGAGCGCCGCCGCGGTGAGCCCTTTGCCCAGCGAGGATACCACGCCTCCTGTCACGAAGATATACTTCATCCGCGAGGAATAAAAAGCGGTTGTGCGCCGCGCAAGCCTTTGTCGAGAATTCCGCCCTACGTCATGAGCGCCCATGCGGCCCAGGCGAGTCCGCCGACAATGACGACGATGAGGATGAGCCAAAGCGTCCATTCAAGGAGCTTTGCCACGATCCAGACGAGCAGCGCCGCCACGAGGGTCGCTGCGGCGATGACAAGCCAGCGGGGGTAGGACGACAACGAATCGATGAACGTCTGCGCTGTCATGCCGGTACACGAACCGATATGAAGGCCGGTTGCAAGAACCGGGAAATGAGTTGCCCCGGCGCCGGACGAAGGGCAACTCCAGAGTGTGCAATCCAAGCCGCAACTCCTCGCCTGGCTGACATGTGACGCCGCCCACATCGATCCCAGTTCGGGAAAGTACACGATCCTGGGGGTCTTTTCGAACATCAAGGCGCATCATTTCCCGATAACCCATCCCCTGATGGTGTGGTTCCTCACGCTGACCGACGTCGCTCCGGGCCAGCATAAGATGAAGATCTCGATGGGACTGGGCCCCACCGAGATGCAGCCCCTCATCGAGAGGCCCTTTGAGTCGCTGAGCCCCCTTCACAGGATAAACCTGATCAACGAGATCCGGAACCTGGGCTTCCCCAGGCCGGGCGACTATTCGCTCCTGATCGAGGTTGACGACGAGCCGCTGCTGGCGACAAGCCTCACCGTAAGCCAATAACCCCATGTCAACCACCCATCCCCGGGCCGCCAGGCCGGCCCTGATCATCGGTTCTGTCGCGATAGACCGGATAGCGACATCCGTCGCGGAGAGCGGCGACATCCTCGGCGGCGCGGCGACCTATGCTTCGATCGCAGCGAGCTATTTCGTGCCGGCGCGGCTCGTGGGCGTTGTCGGCGCGGATTTCCCGAAGCGCTTCATGCAAAGGCTGCGCCGGCATGGGGTCGACCTCGGGGGCCTCCAGGTGGATCCCGCCGGCAAGACATTCTTCTGGTCCGGACGCTACGGGGAGAACTTTGACCGCTGCGAGAACCTGGTGACCGATCTCAACGTCTTCGAGAAGTTCTCGCCGGTCATTCCCCACGAGTATTCGGACAGCCGATACGTGATGCTGGGGGCGATCACCCCGGCCCTCCAGCACCAGGTCGTGGACCAGGTGGCGATGGGTTCGTTCGTCCTGGCCGACACGCGCGGGCTGTGGATTCAGGTCGCCCGCCCCGACCTGGAGCGGCTGCTGCCGCGGGTCGACCTGTTCGTTCTCAATGAGGACGAGGCCTCGGAATTGAGCGGGGAAAGGAACCTGATCGTCGCCGGCCGCTACATCCGCAGAATGGGTCCGCGCATCGTGATAGTGAAGAAGGGCTCCCACGGGTCCCTCCTCTTCCACCCGGACGGGTTCTTCGCGCTTCCGGCCTATCCGGTCTCCCGCCTTGTCGATCCCACGGGGGCTGGCGACAGCTACGCGGGCGCCCTGATCGGATACCTCGCCTCGGTCAACCGGACGGATTTTGCGGCGCTGCGCAAGGCGATCGCCTACGCGACGGCCTGCGCGAGCCTCACGGTCGAAAGCTTCGGGGTCAACCGCCTGTCGATGGCGGGCCGCGAGACGATCGACCTCCGCTATCGGGAATTGGTGAAGATGACGCGGATATAGGGCGCCGGCAATGGCGGCGCCGAATGCGAACGGAAAATAATGGGGAAATGATGTTGACAGAGTACTCTGCAAGATAGAGTACTCTGCGCATGAACAGCATTTCAGCCGAGGAGGCCGCCAAAGCCCTCCAGCAGATCGAATCCTCGCGGCGGGCGATGCGCGCCGCCATCCGTGCCAATCGCGGACACCTGCACCTTTGGATGTGGGGACTCATCTGGATCGCCATGGCGGTAATCATGCAAAATGGCGGACAGTTCGGAGAACCTCTGCTGAACTGGCTTGGCATAGGAGGCGTGATCGGCTCTTTTGTAATCGGTTTTTGGCAGGGCCGGCGGGTGAGGAGCGGGATAGACGGGCGGTTCATAGGAGCCGTGGTCTCGCTGCTGGTGTTCGGGTACGCGGTCTGGCCGGCGCTGCTGGGGGTGCATGGCGACCACCCCAAGGCGCTGCTGACCTATTCCGCGCTCGTCATCATGCAGATCTATATCCTCGCCGGGCTGTGGTTTGACATCTGCCTGCTTTGGACCGGCATCCTTGTCACCGTCTTTCTCCTCGGCGGCCTGTGGTTCTTCGCGCCGATCTTCTATTGGCTTTTCGCGATCTTCGGCGGGGGAACGCTCATCGGGACGGGATTCTACCTTCGGTACATCCTGCGCTGAAAGGACCCCCATGGACAGCCTCGACACAGTCATTCACCAACCGGCCCGGCTGCAGATCATGGCGGCCCTCAGCCAGCTGAAGGCGACAGAGAAGGTCGATTTCGCCTTTCTCAAGAAAAGCCTTGGGTTGACCGACGGAAACCTCGGCGCGCATTTGGCGACCCTCGAGGAGAAGGGGTACATCGCCTTGGACAAGGCCTTTGTCGCCAGGCATCCCAAGACGTTTGTCTCGGCCACAGCGCCCGGCCGCCGCGCCTTCGCGTCCCACGTGGCCGCGCTGCAGGCAATCATCGAGCGACCGGCCTGAGCGGCGGCGGGAATTTCCCCATGAACTTCCGTAACCCATCATTCCGGCGCCCGGTTTCAAGCGCGGCGCCCCAACTCATCCCATGCTGACCATAAAATCCGTAACCAAGCGGTTTGGCACCCTGACCGCGCTCGACGACATTTCACTGGAGATCGCCGAAGGCGAGTTCTTCGGGCTGCTCGGGCCCAATGGCGCGGGCAAGTCGACCCTCATGTCGCTTGTCGCGGGCCTGCGCTCCCCCGACAGCGGCGCCTTGATCCTCGACGGGGAGCCGCTCTCCGCAGGCGGGGCCAGGGCGCGGCGCAGGCTCGGCCTCGTGCCCCAGTCGATCGCCCTGTTCCAGGATCTCACCGCTGAGGAAAATCTCCGCATCTTCGGGGAACTCCAGGGGCTGCGGGGCGAGGTGCTCCGCGCGCGGGTGGACGAGGCGCTTGCGGCGGCCCAGCTTGGGGACCGCCGGAGCTCGATTGTGAAGACGTTTTCGGGAGGGATGCAACGGCGGCTCAACCTGGTCGCGGCCCTTCTCCACAGGCCCAAGCTGCTCCTGTGCGACGAGCCCACCGTAGGCGTCGATCCGCAATCGAGGAACGCGATCTTCGATTACCTCGAACGCATCAACCGCGAAGGCGTCACGATAGTCTACTCCACCCACTACATGGAGGAGGCTGAGAGGCACTGCTCGAGGATCGGAATCATCGACCACGGCAGGATACTCGGGCTGGGCACCCTGGATGAACTGCTCACCCGGCTGCCTTTCGAGGACGAGGTCACCTTTCCCGTGATTCCGGCGACCAAGCCGCTCGTCGAACGCCTTTTGCCCCACGGAGAGACGCTGGCCGTGGAAGGCACGTGCCGGTTTCGTCCGGGCGCCGGTTATCCGCTGTCCGCCTTCTTCGCCCTGACCGAGTCGCTCGGCCTTTCACCGCGCCTTTTCAAAAGCGAGCGGCCGACACTCGAAGCGGTCTTCCTCCACCTTACCGGGCGAAAGCTGCGCGACGCCTGATCCGGCAATCTCCGCCCATCACAGCCATGTCACAAATTCTCATACTCCTGCGCAAGAGCCTGCTGGTCTTCTCCCGATCGAGGACCGCGGTTAGCCTTACCTTCCTCGTGCCGATCGCGATCATTTATGTCTTTGGCCACGTGTTCGGCCTGTACAAGAAATCCGACGCCGGCCCGACCGGGATCCCGCTCGCCGTGGTCAACGCGAGCACCGATCCGGCCGCCGGCAGGCTTGTGGACGCCCTGAAGGCGGAGAAGACATTCCGCGTCATCGACTCGTTCCGGAACAGGGATGGCAGCACGCGCCCGCTCACCGAATCCGACGCGCGGCGCGGCATGAATGACGACGATTACCGCTTTGCCCTCATCCTGCCCCCGGACCTCCTGCCAAAGGACAGCTTTGGCATCCGGCTGAAGTTTCTCACCAATCCGCGCAATGAGATCGAATCCCAGACGGTGAACGGCATGGTCCAGAAGACGATCTTCTCCCACGTGCCGGAGCTTCTCGGCGAATCGATGCGCGGGGCGATGAGCCGGTATATCGGCGCGCCCGCGCTCGAGGGCTTCAATGGAGAACTGGCGGGCGTGTATTCCAAGTACTTCAACCTCGACCGCGACAAGATTCTCAAACGCCTGAACCGCGCCGACTACGGGCTGGGCGCCCTGTCCGCCTCCGGTGGGACGGCCTCGGAGGACCAGGATCAGGCGAAGAAATCCGCGGGGTCGGTGGACGTATTCTCGAAGATCGTGAAGATCGACACCGAGCAGGTGGCCGGCAAAGAGCTGTCAAATCCGATGGCCGCGCGGACCGTCGGCGGCTACGCCGTCATGTTCCTCCTGTTTGCCGTGAGCAACTCGGCCGCGACGCTGTTCGAGGAGAAGAACACGGGCATTTTCGTGCGGCTCCTATCGGCGCCCGTGCGTCCTGCCCACATCATCTGGGCGCGGTTCCTTTTCGGCATGATGCTCGGAATCGTGCAGATCGCGGCCCTTTTCCTGGCCGGTCACTTCCTGTTCCACCTGGATATCTTCAGCCATGCGGCGGCGCTCCTCGCCGTAGGCGTGGCTGCTGCTGCTGCCTGTTCCGCCTTCGGCCTCCTGATTGCGTCCGTTTCGCCGAATTCCGCCGCGGCAAGCGGCCTAGCGACTTTTGTCGTCATCACGATGAGCGCCGTCGGCGGCGCCTGGTTTCCCGTGAGCCTGATGCCCGATTACATCCAGCGCGTCAGCAAGCTCACGATCGTCTACTGGTCGGTCGAGGGCTTCTCGGATGTCCTCTGGGCGGGGCACACGCTCGTCCAGGTGCTCCCGAAGATCGGAATCCTTGTCGGAATCACCGCGGCCGTGATGGCGGTATCCGTGGCGTGCTTCCGCCGCGGGAAGCTCTTCGATTAATAATGATACCGCGCCTGGGCGACCTTGATCGTCGGGCCCTCAACTCTGTACACCAACCGATGCTCATCGGTCATGCGGCGTGACCAATACCCGCCCAGCGCGTGCTTCAGGGGCTCCGGTTTTCCAATTCCGGAATGTGGATTTCTTGAGATGTCTTTGAGCAGCTCGTTGGTCTTCCCGACCATCTTCATGTCGGTCTGCTGCCAATGGACGTAATCCTCCCATCCCTGGCGCGAGAACAGAATGTTCATCCGGCGAGCGACTTGAGGCTCTTCTTGACGCCCTTGCCCTTTTCAAGGGAGGCAATCGATCCGAGGAGCCTGCGGGCATTGGCCGGAGACCGCAGGAGGTAGGCGGTCTCCTGGAGCGACTCGTAGTCTTCCAATGAGAGCATGACGACGGCCTGGTCGCGGTTCCGGGTGATGACGACCGGATCGTGGTCTTCGCAGACGCAATTCATCGTCGACGCCAGGTTCTCCCGAGCCGCTGTGTAGGTGATGGCCTTCATATGGACAGTAAACTGTCCATGTCCATGATAAGGTCAAGAAATGGAGCGGGGTTGCCGTGAGCTGCGCACCGGGCCCTGTGCGAGCGCGGGATTCATTCGCTCGTGATGAGCGGCCGGGGTGTCGAGCCTCAGGAATGCCGGGCTCCGAGAAGGCGGGCCGGCAGGAACAGGATGGCGCGCACCAGGGCCAGGAGGGCCTCCATGACGACGCCCACGATCCGAAATGGAATGGAAAGAAGCCAGAGCACGGGCCAGACGACGAGAAACAGGAGCGCGAGCGGCCAGCAGACGGCCAGGAGAACGGCCCAGAGAAGTAAAACGATGAGGATCTTCATTGGGTGTCGGAAATCAGTTGTATCTATAACACGGCGAACGCCAAAAAGTCGCAAGATGAACGGCATCTCCGAATAAGCGAGGGAGGATGGGTCAAAATGCGCCTCCATCGGGGATCGGTACCCCTGGTGTCTGGATGGCACCAAGGGTTGCAAACCACCCGTGCAACCGTCCTGACAAAGATTTGCCCTTTTGGGGGCTTTTTGCGATTATTGGGAAACGTCATGCCCGCCGAATTGGAACAGATGGTCAGATCGATCGCCGAACGCGCGCGCGCCGCCTCGCTTGCGCTGGCGATCGCGCCCGCTGCCGCCAAGAACGCGGCGCTGAACCGGCTGGCGGATCTCATTGACGGATCGCATCAAGCGCTGTTGGACGCCAATCGGCGGGACCTCGAATCATCCGGCGCCAACGGCCTGGGCAAGGCCCAGGTCGACCGGATGACGCTGAGCCCGTCCCGGCTGGGGCATCTGGCTGAGTCGGTGCGCCAGGTGGCGCAGTTGCCCGATCCGGTGGGCCGGGTCCTTGAGGAGTGGGCGCGGCCGAACGGACTCAAGATCCGGAAGTTGAGCGTTCCGATCGGCGTCATAGGCGTCATTTATGAGGCGCGCCCCAATGTCACGGTCGATTGCGCAATCCTATGCCTGAAGTCCGGCAATGCCGCCATCCTCAGGGGCGGCAAGGAGATCTTCCAGACGAACGCGGCCCTGGCGGAGCTTATCCGGAAGGCGCTGGGCGAAACGCCCGGTGTGCCGGTTGACGCCGTCCAGCTGATCCCGACGACGGACCGCGCCGCCCTCCATGCGCTTCTCAAGCTCGACTCGCTCGTCCACTGCATCATCCCTCGCGGAGGCGAGGCGCTGATCCGATTTGTCGCGGAGAACAGCACGATCCCGGTCATCAAGCATTACCAGGGCGTGTGTTTCCTTTACGTCGACCGGGCCGCCGATCCTGAGATGGCCGAGCGGCTGGTCATCAACGCCAAGACGCAGCGGCCCGGGGTGTGCAACGCCGCCGAACAACTCCTCGTCCATGCGGAGGCCGCCGGCACGCTGCTGCCGCGCCTGGCCGGAGGCCTCGTGGCAAAGGGTGTCGAATTGCGCTGCGATCCCGCGAGTGCGGACATCCTAGCCCGCGCCCGGATCGCGCACAAGGCGGCCATGCCGCCGGATTTCACAACGGAGTTTCTCGATCTCGTCATGGCGGTGCGGGTCGTCGATTCGGTCGATGCGGCGATCGCGATCGTGAACCGCGACGGTTCGGCTCATACGGATGCGATTGTCACTTCGGACGAGGCCGCAGCGCGCCGGTTTCAGGCTGGCGTGGACAGCGCGGTCGTCCTGTGGAACGCGAGCACCCGTTTCAACGACGGTTTCGAGTTCGGTTACGGCGCGGAGATCGGGATAAGCACGGACCGCCTGCACGCCAGGGGCCCCGTGGGCCTGAGGGAACTGTGCTCCTACAAGTTCGTAATCGATGGTGAAGGCCAGATTAGGCAATAGGTTAGGTGGAACTCTTGGACCGGCCCAATTACTAACCATCCTGACATGAATCACCTCCGCCGACCCCTGCTTCTTCTGGCAACGGTGACCCTCTTGGGCTCATTGGTCGCATTGGCGAAGGCCGAAGACTCTGCGGCCCAGTCGCAACCACCGCCTCCACCTGTTCCGACCCCCATTGATGATTCGCAAGTACCTGCAAATTCGGTGTTTGCTAATGCACCCCGACCGGATGCGAATCCGTCGCAGTCCCAGCAGGCGGGCGGAGCCGCAATCGGGACTGGCGCGGGCGCGAAACCGACCGGACAGGGTGAGCCGCAGCCATCCACCGCGGCCCTTATCATTGCGGGACTGCCCAAATATGATCCGCCAAAGCCGGTTCCTGCAAAACCGGCGGATCAGGACGTGGACCTGCGCGACGTGGACAAGCCGCAGAACGAAATCGTCCGGTTGCCCGCCTATTACGTTCGGACGGCCCGGCAGGCTGTCTTGAAGGAACCGGACCTGGTCTCGCAGACGGGCATGGCCGACATCGGGATGAAGAACTATCCCGGCCTTGCGCTGACGCCCTTTGCCTGGCTGAACGCGATGAACCGCGGCATCGCGAAGGAGATGTACCTCGAGGACCGGCGCCTGCAGAATATTTCAGCTCTCAACGAATCCGCGATCTCGATCGGGCGGGGAGGTGATTCCGCCGAGAGCGAGTTCATCAAGAAAGAGTCCCAGGACACGTTCCTGCGTCCAATAGACTGGGGTGGGCTCCCGCCAAAATAGTGCGTCGCCCGGCTGTCAGCAAAATCGCTGGCGGCGAAGGTCCGTGTAGCTTTTAATCAGCCTGCCAAGGCCGGTCCATGCCAACCCCTGAAAACATGATCCTGCGGGAAATGCTCGCCCGGGAAACCGGGTGGGTTTCGGGGTCCGCCCTCGCCTCGAAGATAGGCATGAGCCGCGTGGCCATCTGGCACCACATGGAAAAGCTGCGTGCCCAGGGTTTCGGATTCGAGGCTAAGCGGGCGTTGGGCTACCGACTTGTCTCCCGTCCGGACGGCCTTCATCCGACGCTGATCGACATGCAGCTCAAGGTCCGGCCGAGGGGATTCACACTGAGCGTGCTGGACGAGGTGGACAGCACAAACGACGAGGCAGCCCGGCAACTCGCCGCCGGAAAGGCGGCCCCGTTTGCGGTCTTCGCCAAGCGGCAGACGCGTGGCCGCGGGCGCTTCGGCCGGGCCTGGCACAGCGAATCGCCGGGCAACCTTTATGCGAGCTTTGCCTTCCGCCCGCGAGTGCCGCCCGAGCGCATGCAGACCTTCACCCTGTGGATGGGGGTCAATATCTGCGAACTGATCGCCAATTTCGCCAAGCTGACGCCCGGGTTGAAGTGGCCGAACGACATCGTTTTCGACGGCCGCAAGGCGGGAGGCATGCTGACCGAGGCCCGCATCGATGCGGACCGGATTCGCGACCTGATCTTCGGGCTGGGCCTCAATGTCAACGGTCCCCAAAGCGGATGGCCCGCGGATCTGGCCAGGCGGGCCGTTTGCCTGAATGAACTTGCGGGAGGCGAGATCGATTTCAACCGGCTTGCGGCCGCCATTGCCGGCCGAGTGATCCTTGCCTACCAGGCGTTCACCGAGGGTGAGCACGAGAAGTCGTTCGCCGACCTGTGGAACCGCTTCGACGTCCTGCGGGGCTGCCGCGCGACGGTGCTCGAGGGAGGGCGGCGGCATCCGGGCACGGTCGTCGGAATCGACGACGAGGGGGCCCTTCTATTGCGCGACGAGGGCGGCCGCACTCAAAGATTCAGGGCGGGCGAGGTCACACTTGAGAAGTGACACGCAATCAGGGGGTAAATTACGATAAGGCAGTCCCTCAGCGCCCGTGGTATCCATTCCTGACCAACTCCCGACAGCAATCGCCGTCTCCCACCTTGTGAAGACATTCGCCGGCGTCAGGGCGGTGAATGACGTCAGTTTCACCGTCGCCCGCGGCGAAATCATGGGGTTCCTCGGACCGAACGGCGCCGGGAAGTCGACGACGATGCGCATTCTCACGGGCTACGTGCCGGCGACCTCGGGCGGCGTGATGATCTGCGGCTTTCCGGTGACCACCCAGTCCGAGGCCATCAAGCGGCGGGTGGGCTACATGCCGGAGAACAATCCTCTCCCGGAGGACATGCGCGTCAGCGAGTACCTTTACTACCGGGGGCGGCTGAAGGAGGTCCCCAGACGCAAGCTCGGGCCGCGGATCGACGAGGTGCTCGAAGTCTGCGACCTGAAGCGGGTCCGCCACAAGATCATAGGCCAGCTTTCGAAGGGCTACCGCCAGCGCGTCGGGATCGCCGAGGCGATCCTCGCCGAGCCGCCGGTGATCATCATGGATGAGCCGACAATCGGGCTCGACCCCCACCAGATCCTCATCGTGCGCGACCTGATCGCGAGCCTGCGCGGCCGGATGACGGTCATCATTTCGAGCCACATCCTGCCTGAAATCGAAATGACGTGCGACCGGGTGCTGATCATCAACCAGGGCCGGATTGTCGCCCAGGGAACGCCAGCCGCCCTGAGGCGGGAGATCCTGGGGCGCAGCCGCTACGAGCTTGTCGTCGCCGGCGAGCCGTCCCGCCTCGAAGAGGCGCTCGGCCTCGTGGACCCGGCCCTGCGCGTGGCCGCGCAGACCGATCCCGACGGGGACGGATTCAGGACGGTGACTCTCACGATCGAAAGGGACGATGAACTGGGCGAGCCGATCCTTCAGGCGCTTCTCGCCAAGCAGATGCGTGTTCGCGCCTTCAGCCGGGCCAACCCGACCCTGGAGGATGTTTTCCTGGCGGCCACGCGCCGGAGCTGGGATGCGATCGACAAACGATGAAACACTTTCTGACGATTCTCAGCCACGAGATCCGGATGCTGCTCGTCACTCCGAGCACCTACATCGCCTCGGTGATTTTCCTTTCCCTCATGGGGTTTGTCTTCACCGACATCCTTGAAACGTACAGCCAGGCGCCGCAGGCGGCCTCGCCGGCCGACGTGTTCTTCAAGCAGTTTTACCTGCCGGTGCTCTTCATGGTGCCGCTGCTCACAATGAAGTGCCTCGCCGAGGAGAGGCGGCTGGGGACGATCGAGACGCTGCTGACCACGCCGGTCACGACAACGGAGGTCGTCCTCGGCAAGTACGGGGCCGCCTATGCCCTTTACGCGATGCTTTGGGGCTCGACCGCAGGGTTCTTCTGGATCCTGCGCCGGTTCGCGGGCGACGCCCGGCTCCTTGATTACGGGCCGATGATCGGCGGGTACGTCTTCATAGCCGTTTCGGGCCTTTTGTTCATCGCGATCGGCGTGCTCGCGAGCGCCGTATCCCGAAACCAGGCGGTCGCGAGCATCCTTTGCTTTGCGATGCTTTTCGGCCTGATCTTCGGCGGCTCGTACCTTGGGGACGCCGCGTGGCTCAAAAGCGACCTTCTCCACCCGGTCAAGGCCGCCGTCAATTACGCCCAGGTCTTCCGGCACTATGAGGACTTTTCGCGGGGGGTCGTCGATCTGCGCCAGCTTTTGTTCTATCTGAGCGGCACGGTGCTGGCCCTGCTTTTCAGCATCCTCGGCGTGGAGGCCAAGCTGCTTCACGGCTGATTTCGGGACCAAACGCAATGTCCTTGAGCGATAATTTCCGAGCCGCGAGATGGATACGCACGGCCAACCTCATTCTTCAGGCGATCCTGATCCTGACGCTTTTCGCGGGCCTCAACTACCTCGCCAACAACAGCGCGGGCGGGGGCGATCCGTGGAGGTTCGACCTCACGCGCTACCGGCGCTTCACGCTCTCGCCCGAGTCGATCGCCTATGTGAGGGAGCTTTCCAGCCCCGTGCGAATCATCGTGACCGAAGGCGAGGACATGGCGCCCGCCGACCTGCGGGGGCTCCTGCGCGAATACGAAAGCGTGTCCGAGTCGAATCCCTCCGGGGGCCGGATCACCGTCGAATACATCGACGTGGACCTTGCGCGGCGGATGGCGCAGCAACTCGGCGTCGAGGAGCCCAATGCGGTCTTTGTCCTCCAGCCGCCCTACCACCAGATGCTGAAGATCGACGAACTGTACCGCTTCGAAGACCAGGAGCGCAGCGCCTTCCTGGGCGAGCAGGCGATTACGGCCGCGATCCTGGATGTGGCCAGCGCGACCCGGAAGAAGATCTACTTCCTTTACGGGCATTCGGAGCTGCGCCCGGACGATCCCGATTCGGTGCGCGGGCTGTCGACGCTGCGCGACCTATTGCGACAGCGCAATTTCGACGTCGATTCACCGCTGCTCGACCTGTCCGCGACCGCCCAGATACCGGCGGACGCCTCGCTCCTGGTCTCCGTGCAGCCCCAGACGAGGTTCTCGCCGGCTGAGCAGGAACTGCTCCGTCAATACCTCGGCGCAGGCGACGGCCGGCTGATTCTCCTTCTTGCGCCGGGCTACGAGCACGGCCTAGACCGCCTGCTGCGCGACTGGGGCGTCACGGTGGACAACGACCTGCTCCGCGACAGCGGGTCGGAAAACATGACGGAGGACGGCGATTTGATCATCAGCAGCTTTGCGCCGGCTCATCCCGTGACGCAGGCGCTGCTGCATTCGAGCTACAAGGCCCGCCTGCGGCTGGGCCCAGCGCGGACCGTGCGGCCGGACATGACCCGGGCCGCCGGCAACGGGCTCGATGTCGTTACGCTTGCCGCTTCTTCACCGACGGCCTGGGGAGAGGTCAATTTTTCGGCGCGCGGCACCATCGCCATGAATCCGATGGTCGATGTCAGGCCCCTGGATTCGATGGATCCGCCCGACCGCCTCGGCATAGGCGTCGCCGCCGAGCATGTCGCCGCGCGCGGCAACCTTCCCTACAGCGTCCGCACCGGACGGCTCATTGTGTTCGGCTCAGGCGACCTGGTCGACAATCACCGCATTGCCGATGAGGGCGTCTTCCCCCTGGTCATCGGTGCTGTCAACTGGATGGCCGATCGGGACACGCAGCTCACCATCCCGCCCCGGCCGATCGAGCGCTTTCAGCTTTTGCTCAGTCCGCGTGAGCTCCAGAATCTCCGGTACTGCCTCATGTTCGTTCTGCCCGGCGCCGCGGCGCTCCTGGGCCTGATCGTATACTGGACCCGCCGCAGCTAGACTAGATCGTCCCGCCCTCAGCCATGCGCACCAAAGTCACGCTCGTTCTGCTCTTCCTGAACGTCGCCCTGTTTTTTGTCATCTTCCAGTTCGAGCGGAGCTGGCGCACCGAAAGCGTGGCGCGCGAAGTCAGGAAGCGCGTCCTCGGAGCCGAGGCGTCCGACATCCGATCCCTCGATGTGGAAAGCGCCGCGCCGGGAGGCTCCTTCAGCCTCGAGCGGCGGGGCGAGGAGTGGTTTCTGACCAAGCCGATCGCATGGCGCGCCAATCCGAATGCGGTCAACCGGATTGTGAGCGATCTGGAGTTTCTCGAGCACGACACGAGCTTCAGCGTGCCTGCGGTCGTGAAGAACGGCCAGTCCCTGGCGGACTACGGCCTTTCGTCGCCGAAACTGACGGTGACCTTCACCTCCGGGGGACCCGACACAACCGGGGCGGCCCCGGTCACGACGCGGCTCGCGATCGGGGAGGCGACCAAGGACGGCCAGCGCCTCTACCTGCTCTCGCCGGACGGCTCGCGGATCCATGTCGTCAGGCGGGATCTGGCGGACAGCCTTTCCGTGTCCCTTGATAAGCTGCGCGCTGAGACTGTGCTGACGATCCCGGTCTACGAGGCGCGGACCCTCAACGTGCTGCAGACGGCTCCGCAGTCCGGAGTCCGCGTGATAGTCCAGCGGGATGGAGCCCGCTGGTCGTTTTACACTCCCATCGCGGCCCGCGCCAGCAAGGACGCGATCGAGCTGGCGATCAACAACCTGGACTCCCTGAGTGTGAAGGGGTTCCTGGCGCCCAACGCCCCTGTGCCGGCGGCCCCGCAGTTGCAGGTGACGATCGATGGCAACGCGAGGTATGAGACTCTTTACATCGGGGCCCAGGCCCCGGGCAAGGCGGCGCCCGGCTCGCACCCGTACTACGCCCAGCTCGAGGACTCGAGCAAGCCGATGGACCGGTCTCCCTGGTTCACCGTCGAGATACCCGATGAGGGGCCCGATTCGCTGATGGTCTCGCTGCGCGATGCCCTGGAGCGGCTGCGCGACAAGCACGTGCTCGACGTCGATCCGAGCCTGGCCACGATGATCACGCTCAAGGGTCCCAACCAGCCCGAGCTGACGCTGCAGCGCCTGGATCCGGACACGGCGCGGGCAGCCCCCGCAAGCGAGGCGCGCTGGCAGATCCTCCTGCCGGGCGATGGCGCCCAGGGTCCGGCGACCCTGCCTGCCGATCGCGCCGCCGTGCAGCGGCTGCTCGACACGATCGCCCTTCTCTCGGCCGAGAAGTTCATGAGCGACGCCCCGCAGGAGAGCGACCTGGAGAACTGGGGATTCAACCGCCCGGAACGCACGGTTACGATCACAGAACAGCCCTCCGCGCAGGCGTCGTCCCGGGGCGGGCCCGCGGCCTCTCCGCTGACCCTTGAGATCGGCCGGCCGGCCCAGCGCGACGACCGGTATGTATATGCGATGATGGCGAACGCTCACTCGGTCTATGCGGTCGATCCGCAGATTCTCACCGACACCCCGGTGGCGCTGCGCGCATGGCGAGACCGCCTCGTCTTCAGCCTGCCCGGGCCGGCGCGGATCACCGGCCTCGAGATCGAAGACCTGAGGGACAACAAACCGGTCGCCCGCTGGGACGCTTCCTCCGGCGCGGCCCCGAAGGATGTGCAGGCGGTTCTCGACTTGTTGCGCCAGGTGCGGGCGGTCCGCTTCGTCGGCGACGGCTTTGCGGACAAGGTGCCGGTCGCCGGGGAGGACAGGCCGTGGCGATACCGCCTCCAGGCAACGGTCGCCCTGCCGGGGGCCGGCGCAAGCGAACAGACCGGCACGCACGCGATAATGCTCGCGGAGAGGTCGGGCGGCGCCGAGCAGATCGCCGGCTCGGCGGAATCCGGGGCGGTTTTTGTTCTCGAGCAGCCGATGATAGATGCCCTTTGGGCGCTGATCTACGGAAATCGCGATCCGGGCCTGCCGGCTGCGAGAAACTGATGGCCCGCGCATTTTCCCAACTTTGTGCCGGGGGAGCGCGGCTGGCCCTGAAGGGTGCGCTCACCCTCGGGTCCTGGACGCTCTGGCTGGGCCTGTCCCTGCTGCTCCTGGCGCAGGCCTACATTGCCTCGAAGGACGAGTTGCAGGTTCCCACTTTCGTGCAGAGGGCGCTCCTTGAGCGCCTCGCCGCGTCCGGAGTCCACATCACCTTTGGACACACGCTTTTCGATCCGTCGGGGCGCGTCATCATCGAAAACGCCGCGCTAACCCTGGACGGGTTCGAGGAACCGATTGCCACGGCGCGCGCGATCTACGCGCGCATAGACCCCTGGGCCCTGGCGGTGAGGCGTTTTGAGCCGCTCGAGATACGGGTCACTGGAATGAACGTGAGGGTGCCCGCCATGCTTTCGGCCTCCGGGCGCGCGGACGACGTCATCCAGGACCTCGACGCGGCCATCGTCCCCGACCGGGACGCCTTCTCGATCGAGTACCTGCATTGCCATGTCGGGAGCCTGGCGGTTTCAATCCAGGGGAAGATCCGCCTGGGCGCCCTGCCCGGACCCCGCGGCGTCCCCCTGCCCGTCGCTGAATTTTTTGCGCGCAATTATGTCCCCCTGATCCGCCGGTGCGCGGCCGCCATAGGGGCGATTTCCGCCTTCGACCAGGCGGGCCTGCGCGTCCGCCTCGAACCCGCCGCGGGGCGCGGAACTACTGCCCGCACGATCTTTATCGCCGACGGGGTGAGGCTGTCGACGCCGGTCCCGCTCCGGGCGGGAAGGCTGCACGCCACCGGCCGGTGGTCCGTCCTGGGTGAGGCACCCGATTCCGGCGAGGTGTTCCTTTCCCTGGCCGACATCGACCTGCCCGGAGTCAAGGCCTCCGCGCAGGGCATCGAGGCGCGGGTCGAGGTGGGCTCACAGGCGGGAAAGGGGGCAGTGGGCGATCTGCGGCTTCCGATCAAATCGGCCGACCTTTCATGCGCCGGCGGCACCGTCGACGGCCTGGAATTCCGGGACGCCGTTGTCGCTCTGGCTCCCACGGGGCCGGACCTTCTGCGGGCCGGCCCGGTGCGGGTGTCCGGAAAGGCGCTTTTCTGGGGGGAACCGGTCGGCTTCGATGGCGTCGTCGATCCGGTCCGCGGAACTGCGCAGACGAAATTCAATGCGTCCGTGGCGCCGGAGACGGTCGGCTTTGTGGGCGCCCGGATCAAGCGCGACCTGGGTGCCTTTGTCCGGCTCACCCGATCGGTCGGCGTGGAAGGAGACCTTCGGTTCGATCCGGGCTGGAAATTCGGCGAGGTCTCCGGACGGCTCGACGCGGCGCAGGTTTTTGCGCGGGGCGTGGTGATTGACGAGGTGCGGGGAAGATTCCGGTTCGACGGAAGCCGCCTGTACGCGCCCGAGGCCTACGCCCGGATAGGGGAGAACTTTGCGCGGGGAAGCTTTGAGGAGGAGATGGCGACCCGCCGATATCGGTTTCTTCTGGACGGACGCCTGCGGCCCCTGGACATCACTCCGTGGATCAACGGCGCATGGTGGCAGAGCTTCTTTTCCAACTTTGGGTTTCCCGAGGTTCCGCCCTCCGCCAGCATCGATCTGCGCAGCTGCTGGATCGACGGAAGGCAGGCGCGGATCTTCCTGTCAGTCGACGGCCCGGGAATCGTCGTCCTAGGGGCTCCGTTTGACCGGGTCCGGCTGACCCTTTTCTCCCGGCCGCAATTCAACGATGGAATCAGGCTGGAGGTGACGAAGGGGCGGGGTGCCGTCAGGGGGACATTCACGCGGGGGCTGGATGTCGACGCCGGGCCCTCATCTTACAATATCGACTTTGCCGGCACCTCGAACATGGAACTCGCGGCGGTCGCCCCGATGCTCGGGTCCGGCGGCGCAAGCCTCCTTTCGCCCTACGCGTTCTCGCAGCCGCCCGACCTTGAGCTCGCCGGGCATTTGAGTGGACCGAAGGCGCCGGGAGGACCCCATCATGTCCTCCACATCGGGGTGCGCAGCTCCGGCGTTTTCCGTTATAACGATTTTCCAGTAGAAGACGCGTCCTTTGCCGTGGATTTGAAGGACGACGACGTGACGATTTCGCAGATCAAGGCGGGATTTGCCGGAGGCGCGGCCACGGGGAGGGCGAACGTCCGGGGGCGCGGCGCCGAGCGCAGGCTCTCGTTTGAGGCGGCGCTGAGCGACGCGCAGCTCGACCGCGCGATTCTTGCCGTCGGAAATTACTCGGCCACCCGGTCTCTGAAGGCCGCGCCGGCGGTTGGCAGCTTCCTGAACGAGAAAGCCAGCGTCAGGCTGGACGCCGCCGTGGCAGCCAATGGGCGGCTGGGGGATCCCTCGACCTTCCAGGGCAGCGGCACCGCCCAGCTTCAGGGTGCCGGCCTCGGCGAAGTGCGGGTGCTCGGGCTGCTGTCCGACCTGCTGCGATTCACCGCTCTTCGCTTCACGATGGCGCACGCCGCATTCAAGCTGAACGGCACGCGTCTGGATTTCCCCGAAGTCAACGTGACCGGCGCCAATTCGGCGATAACCGCGCACGGCAGCTACTCGATCGACAGCCACGACCTGGACTTCAAGGCCCGGATCAACCCTTTCAAGGAAAGCAGGACTCTGCCGCTGCAATTCATGGACGCCATGCTCGCCCCGCTTGCGCAGGCATTCGAGGTCCAGCTGACCGGGAAGATCGAGAAGCCGACCTGGATGTTCGCCAACGGCCCCGCCAACCTGCTGCGCAACCTGAACCAGCCGCCGGCGATACAGGCGCCCTCTCCCCTGAAGGATCGGTAATAATCCGCATTGCGGGAAAGGGGAACCTCGGTTTCTACTTGGAACGACATCCCCGACGCCAATCAAGAGCTGAAAGTCCGTCTATCAGCTTCAAAACAGCATTCAGTAAGTAATGCCAACCCTGCCAACAATGCCGCGCCCTTCGTGGCTCGAGCGCGTCCTGTTCGTGGCGGCTGGTGTCGTTGTGGTAATCGGCCTGTCCGAGCTGGCGGGATGGTGGCTGAACTTCAAGCAGGCGTGGCCCGCGTACGCTCCCATGCGCCAGATCGAGGCCGCGGCATTCGTCCTCCTCGGTCTGGTGGTCCTGGCCCGGCTAATCGGCTGGCGCGCCGCGGAATGGCTTGGTTTTCTTCCGATGATCTGGGCGGTGCCGGCCCTTGCCTACGGGCTGCTCGACCGCAACGGAGCGCCGACCGCCGGGTTCCTGCCCGACCCGTTCTGGGACGTGTTCGGGCTGCGCGGCCAGACTGCGATTCTGACGGCGTCCTGCGTCCTGCTGGGAAGCATCCCCCTCTGGCTCCATGCATTGAAGCCGAAATCGCGCTTCGGTGTCTTTTGCGAGGCTGCCGTCGGGTCGCTCCTCGTCGGCGCCGCCGTCTCGGCGATCCTGGGTTATCAGGCCGGCCAGACGACTGTCTTCGACTGGGGCGACGGGGCTCCGATCTCGCCGACGACGGCGGCCGGCCTGCTGTTGCTCGGCCTGTGCCTGCTTATGCTGGCGTGGCGGGACGACCGGGGGGCCGGACCCGCGGCGTGGGCGTCCATGACGGCCATCGTCGTGCCGCTCATGGTGACGCTGACCCTTTGGATCGGACTGAGGGACCGCGAGATCGCGTACGTCGACACCCGGACCCAGGCGGCGATGGACAAGTTCCTGCAGGCGGCCGACACGTCGATCGAACACCAGCTAAACGCCTTCGAGCGTTTCGGCCGAAAAGCGGCGGACATGCCCTCCGAGACGCGCGAGGCCCGGCAGCTGGACGCCGCCGCGCAAATGAACGAGTCCAGCCCGCTCGGTTGCGTTTCAATCGAATCGCTGGATACCGAGGGGCGCGTTCGATGGGTCTTCCCGGCCAGCGCGGCGGCCGGCACGTACGACCAGCCCGCGACAGGGGCGCGGCTCGCCGCGATGGAGCAGGCGAAAAAGGACGGCCGGACGGCAATTTCCGCCACGACTGACGTCGTCCAGATTTCGGGCTACAATGGGCGCCGGGGGCCCGGATTTGTGCTGGTCACCCCGGTTGCGCAGTCCGGGCAGGCGACCGATTTCGTGATGGCGGAGTTTCTTTACGACACTTTCTTTTCCGCGATCGCGGCCGAGCAATTGAAGCTCGGCGACGACTACCATTTCTCGGTGTCAATCGCAGGCGAGGCGGTCTTTGAAGGGGGCGCCGTGAAGCCTCCGGGCGAACTGTACACGGTGAACCGGGTTTACCCGCTTTTCGACCGGCGCCTCTTTCTGACCGCCGTGCCTTCGGCGACTGAACTGGCGCGGGATCTTCATCCGATGGCGTCGCTGGCCCTGATCTCGGGCCTGAGCCTGACTGCGCTGCTCGCGCTGAGCGTCAGCCTGGGCCGCGGCGCCTCGCTGGGGCGGCGCGCGGCCGAGCTTTCGAACCAGCGGCTGCAGGCTGAGAACGAGGAGCGGCGCCGCGTCGAGGATCGGCTCAAGGTTTCCGACGAGCGCCTGAGGCTTGCCCTGGATTCGACCGAGATAGGCATCTTCGAGTGGAACGTTCCGGCGGCGCGGGTCTTTTACAGCGCCGGCCTGTGGGTCATGCTGGGCTATGATCCCGCGAAAATGCCGGCGACCTTCGACACGTGGCAGTCGCTCATGCATCCGGACGATGTGGCCGCCTTCGATTCCCGGTTGAGGATGCTGCGCCAGGGGGTCGAGGCGACCGTGGTTTCCGAAAGCCGCGTCCGATCGGGGTCCGGGGACTGGCGCTGGATCTACACCCGGGCCAAATGCGTCACCTTCGACTCGGAACGGCGCCCGGTCCGGCTGATCGGCACGGTGCAGGACGTGACGGCCCGCGTCGAGTCCGAGCACCAGCTGCGTCGTGCCAAGTCGGAGGCCGACGCCGCTTCTCGCTCGAAGAGCGAATTCCTTGCCTCAATGTCCCACGAGATACGGACGCCCCTCAACGGCATCATCGGCATGGCGAGCCTGATGATGGACACGGAGCTGGAGCCCAAGCAGCGCGATTACATCGACACGATCCGCGCTTCCAGCGACGCCCTGCTCGACATCGTGAACGAGATTCTCGACTTCTCGAAGGTTGAATCCGGCAAGCTGGAGATCGAGAACGTGCCCTTCGGGCTGGCGCCGTGCCTGGAGGAGGCCCTCGACCTGGTCGCCAAGGCGGCGAACGAGAAGAACCTGGAGATCGGCTACAGCATGGCCGCGGACGTTCCGGCGTGGATCACGGGCGATGCCACGAGGCTTTGGCAGGTCGTTTCGAATCTCGTGAACAATGGCGTCAAATTCACGCCGAGCGGCTCCGTCTCGGTCGAGGTGCGGCGGAGTGGACCGGCGCCGGCCGGACGCATCTGCCTGGAATTCATCGTGCGCGACACCGGAATAGGAATAGCGCCGGACCGGATGAACAGGCTGTTCAAGCCGTTCAGCCAGGTGGACTCATCCACAACGAGGCGGTACGGCGGCACGGGCCTTGGCCTGGCGATCTGCGAGAGGCTTTGCCAGCTGATGGGCGGCAGCGTAAAGGTGGACAGCACGGTCGACGTGGGATCGACCTTCACATTCACGATTGTGACCGAACCGGCGACACCGCCGGCCGACACGCCCGAAATGCCGCCGCCGCCGGCATCCCTGAAGGCGGGCCCGGTCCTTTGCGTCTCGGGCAACACCACGACGAAGGCCCGGCTGCGATCCCTGCTTTCAGGCTGGGGCGTCAACGGGCTCTTCGCCCCGAGCGCCGCTGCCGCGTGCGGAACGGCGGGGAGCTTCACGGCGCGGCCTGCGCTGCTGATCGTGGACCAGCCGGCCGTCGCCGCCACCTCCGCGCTCGACGAGCTTGCGCGGTTTCGCTGCCCGACCCTGGTCCTCGTCCCCTACGGAAGGGTTCCCCTCCTTTCGAGGGATCCGAGGCCGGTTGGCGTCGTCTCCAAGCCGATCAAGAACGCCGCCTTCTTCCAGGAGGTTATCCACCTGTTTGCCGAGGAACGCAAGAAGGCACCCGTCGAACTGGCGGGAGACCAAAAGATCTCTCCTGAACTGCCGCTGAAGGTGCTCCTGGCCGAGGACAACATCGTAAACCAGAAGGTGGCGCTGGGGTTTCTGGCGCGCCTGGGCTACCATGCCGACCTCGCCTCGAATGGCGTCCAGGCGGTCGCAATGATTGAAAAGCACGGGTACGACCTGGTCCTCATGGACCTTCAAATGCCGGAGATGGACGGCCTGGAGGCGTGCCGCGAAATCCACGCCCGGATGCCAGCGGGGCGGGTTCCAAAGATCATAGCGCTCACGGCGAACGCCCTGCTGACCGACCGAGACCGGTGCCTAGCCGCGGGAATGGACGACTACATCGCCAAGCCGATGAAGCTCAACGAGCTCTCCGCTGCGATCAAGCGCCAGTGCGGGCACCCGGCGAAGCCGGCGTGACCCAATCCACCCGGTTCTTTGCGCTTGCCTTGGCGCTGGCGCTCCCGGTGGGGGCCCACACCGCACTTCGCATCAAGCATGACGACAAGTATTGGATCGTGCGCAAAGTGCAGGACGGCCGCACCTATGCCGTCCAGAACGGAAAGCCCACCAAGGTGGAGCCCGACCGCTGAGCGCTCGCTCCTGAGCCGGAATTCAGGCCGGCCTTTGTCTCGGTGCGCAATCTTCGGGTTAACCCGAAGATTTCACGAAATTCGTCCAAATCTCATCCAAACCGCTCTCGAAAAAGGGCCGAAAACTCCCTGCGATGTGCTCCCAAGCACACCTCGGTCGTCTTCGGCCCTTTTTCCTCGGCGGTTTGGCGATCTTTGGCCGTTTTCATGAAATCTTCGGGTTAAGGTCGTCACATCCGAAATGCAGGTCATCAACAGGGGCAGAATCTCAACCGTGAGTTTCGTTTCTCCGCCGATTTTGAATCCCCGTATCGGCGAGGCAGATTACAAAGGAGATCATCTGAACAATTGCCTCGAAAGAGCGTAAAGTCCGAATGCAAAGATGACGCCACCAGAGAGCTGATTCACGATGCGCATCCAAGTGGAATTGATTCGCGACCGAAACAGCGAGACGCCGTAACTGAGCAGCAGCCACCAAAGAGCCGAGCCCAGAAACACACCTCCGACCAGCGCACTCGCGGCCAGATAATCCGGAACACTAGCCAGACCAAGACCGGCAAATACGGCCGCGAAGGACAGGATTGTCATCGGGTTGCCAAGGGTGAGGACCAATGCGGAGAAATACGCCGGGAGCAGGCCGTTGCCGGAAACCGTTGCACCCTGCACCGCCGGTTTGCTCATGAAGGTGCGCGTGCCGAGGTAGCAAAGAAACAAGCCGCCGAAAATGGACAGCCATAATCTCTCGCCGACGAGGAAACTCGAGGCCGCCGTCAGGCCAAATCCCGCAATGCATCCATAGGCGGCGTCAGCGGACGCCGCACCCAGGCCGGTGGCTAACCCGATCCGTCGCCCGCCTGCCAAGGAGCGACGGATGCAGAGCACTCCGATCGGCCCGACCGGCGCTGCGATGGAGAAGCCGATCGCGAGGCCCTTGGGGAGGAATATGAGCTGCATGACGATGACGTCCGTTGCCGATGAAGTTCGCCGTCAGGAAAAACCAATTGGTCGATCGATATCGAACAAGCCGCCTTCAAAGGGCAAGTCTTCGGGAAGCGGTCGGTTCGGGATCATTCCACCCAGCCGTTTCTGGGAATTGACCTGGTTGCCACGGCGGGACTTCGGAAGCCGGTTTCCCGCAGGCGAAAACGGTCATTCTCGCGCTTCGTCAGGCCTCCTCAGGCTCCAGGCGAAGATGGACTCATTCCTTCTGACGACCCATTTGTTTTTCTCTTCGGGAACCTCGGCGTCGGCGGGGAACACGCTCAGGTGCATCACCGCCATGGTAGGCATGCCAAGATCGATCCACTCATGGAGTCGCATAAGCAGGCGATCGCGGGCGCTCACGTTGCCATACGAGACAAGCATCCCTTTCCTGGCCACGGCCAGTGCCTGCGCCTCCGGGTCGAACAGGCCGCAAAACCAGTGCTGGGGATTCTGAAGACCCTTCACATCATCCCGAAAGACGCGGAAAAGCGGCTCTGCAACGCCCAGAAACGATCGGACGCCCGCTGTAGCCCAAATTGGAGCCTTGTCGCTGGTTCCCCACCAAAAGGGGCGCCGATCGACCTCCCTTTGACTCAGTTCCGGCCAGCCCGGCAGGGCCTCGATTGGAGTTGGGTGGGCCTTGGCGAAGGCGTGTTTGCCCGTCATGGGCACAAATCCGCACAGCAAACCGCGGGTCGACTCGAAGCATCCCGTTTTCTTTTCGAGCAGGAAGAGGTGATCGCCACCTCCTTCAACCTTGACGACCATCAATAGAAGCCCGCCCTCACGCAACTGTTCGTGAAAGGCTCGCGGCAGGTCGTACGATCCGGCCGTAAATACCGCCCGATCATAGGGCGCTCCCGCCGCATATCCGTCGCCGGCGTCTCCTGTGATGACATCGACATTCCCAATGCCGCGCCCGGCGATGGCCTGGCGTGCGGCTTCCGCCATTTCCGGGATGATTTCGACGCTGCTGACGCGGCCCTTCGGTCCCACAATGTGCCCCATCATTGCGGCATTCCAGCCGCTGCCCGATCCGAGCTCAAAAACCCTCTGCCCCTCGGCGAGATTCATCAGATTCAGCATGCCGAGGACCAAGGACGGCTGCGACATCGTCGACCATTGCCGCTTTTCCCGGTCCTCCCACAGACTGAGCACGCCATCGTTGTAGATCGCGGGCAGCAGATGGAGGAGGTTTTCCGGCGTCACGGCAACAATCTTGCCGTCCTGTCGGAAGCGCTTCACGAACGCGTGCCGGGGCATTGCGCGAAACGCGGCACGCGTCGAATCGGTCAGCGGAGGCTTCCATTTTGCGGCGGCCTGCAAAATCTGATTCTGCAGCCGCTCAACAAGCTCGACTTCACTGTTTGACATTGGGGAAGACGACTTTGGCTCGCTCGGGCAACACCGATGGAAGGAGCGGAGTCAACGAAGGGCGAACCACGGCAGGCGTCAGGAGGCGGTCCAGGTCCTCTGTTGTGGCCTGTTGGTTCTCACTTGGCCTCAAGTATCCTTGCGGCCTCGCCGGGCATTTCGAGCTTGGTGGTCCCCACATCCTGAATCTCGACGGTGCGGGTGATTTCGAAATTTCGCTCCTCCTGATCGGGACCGAAGGCCGATGTGCCCAAAAAATGCGACTCGAATTTGGCCAGCGCGCCGTCCTTGAGCCAGAATTTCACCGACCCGGTGACATTCTTCGGAGCCGGCGGCGCGTTGCCGGCGCGAGGGCGGATGGTCATGATCTCCCTGGCCCCTTCCGGGGTCAGATCGCCGACCAACGCGTCGTCGACCGCCTTGAGGTCTTTGACGTACTTTAGCAGTTTTCCGGCTTCTTCGGCAGCCGCTCCGGAGTTGGTGAGCCAGCTGCCCATCATCGCCGTCTGCTCATCGGCCTGTTCAATCGAGTCCCATTGGCCCTGGCCGTTGACGGCAATCTTGTCGCCTTTGAAGGCGGCCTCCAAGGTGTTTTCGTTGAACTGCTGGGTGATGATTGCACGCCCGCTCCTCTCCGCGCGGCCCTTCAAGGGTCCCGGCTCGAACGGCATGTCGGGAATCTTCATGATCGTCGTCCAACTGTAGTTCGCGGCCGCCTGGAGTTTGGCCAGGGCGTCCTCGACTTTGCCGGTGGCGCCGGTGTCGGCCGCCAAGGCGGAGGCTGCGGCCAGCAGTGCGACAAGGAATGCTGCGCTTTTTTTCATGATTGGTTGAGGTTGATGACAGGCCGATCGACCATGGGGTGATGGTATGATTACACGGTTGCATTCCCGATGGCTACAACAACTCCGGCCTTCGGAATGGGTGCGGGGAGGGCGGTCGCCACGAGAATCTTTCTGGCGACCGGACCTGGGTGCACAAGGTATTTCACTTCCTTAGCATTACTGTGTTAAGTGGTGTCAACAAAAACACGGTCAAACTTGATTCCGCAGAAGGGACAGGACCCGGTTGACCTCAGCAATCACGGACGGATTGCTTGCAAGGCCCGTTCCCACGTCAGGCCAGAAGTTTTTTTTGGCGCGCAGATGGCACGAGGTGACAAAGAGGTAGGCAACTGCGCTGAGAACCAAGTGATGATGGAACCCGCGCCAGGACCGGCCTTCATAATGGTCAAGGCCGAGATCGGTCTTTTCCCTCTGGAAGTATTGTTCAACGTGCCAACGGGAGCGGCTGACTCGCAGGCACCGCGCTTTGGTCGGCTCGCGGTGGAAGTGGGCGATGAAGCAGTGATAGGGCTCGGCGTCTCCTTCCGGCCAATCGACCAGAAACCAAGCAGGCTCCAAATTGCCGTCAGTACGGCGCAGCCCGTGGGCCAGCCAAACCTTGAGCCAGGCAAGCCGGGTGGACCGCGTCGATCCGTCCGCCGCCTTCCAGGAGGCCCTCCGCCATTGGGACGGCGTGATTTGGCCGGCAATCTCTCCCAGGGTAAGCGCCGGCTCCGAGTCCGCTTCGACATATCGGCGGCGGAACTTGGTAATGACAGCCGGCGGCTCCGCCCACGCTTTCAACAGAGAAGCGGTGATCTGGACGCAATACTCCAGGCCCAACTCCCGCAATCCGGCCCTGAACTCGTAACAGTCGCCATACACCTTGTCGGCCAAAACCGGCGCCGGCTCGACCCCGTCCGCCACGACGGCTCTCAGCAGTTCCAGGGCGATTTCCGGCTTGGTGGCAAACTTAACATTGTCGGGCACTCCCGCAGCCCGGCAACGGCTGCGGTCCTCGGTCCAGCTTTGCGGCAAATAAAGCCGGCCAGCGGCCGGGGCGGCGATCTCGCCATCGCTCACGGCCACTTCGACGCAGACCTGGCAGTTGGCCTGTTTGCCGACCGAGCCGCAGTATTGATGAGAGACTCCGACGGAATGATGGCCCTGTTTGATCCATCCGGTCTCATCCACGATCCAGGCTTCCAGCGCTCCAAGACTGGGAATGACTTCACGCCGGATAGCCCGCCACAGCTCCTCGGCCTCCCACGGACTGTCGCTTATGAACTGCTGCAATCCTTGAGGGTCCACGCCCAGCCGCGCCGCCATCGGCTCAATCGACTTGCGCTCTCCGGGCATCAACAACCCCTGCACGTATCGGGTCGCTCCCACTCCACGTTCTTTGCGCCCGAGAGTCCCGACCATCGGTTCAAGGAAGCACGCCAACCCTTCGGCTTGCTTTGTCCACTGGCGTTCGTTCCATGGCATGACCGCCAGCATTCGTCCTTGACGGTAGATGTCAACTAACTTAACAGAGTAATACTAGGCCGGCGGTGTCCTGTCAGACCAGCTGCGACAGTTCCCGCATTTCCGCGGTTCGCGAGGGGTCCGAAACAAGATTGTTCATCTCGAGCGGGTCCGACTCCAGGTCGAAGAAGAGCCAGGGTGTGCCGTCCCCGTTGAGGATGAGTTTGCGGCCCGGCATGCGGAGCCCCCGCCAGGGACGGTCGCACTGCTGCGGAAAGGGGACGGCGGACGGCATCGAGATCGACTGGACATCGGGCCCGGGTGGGGTTGCGGCGCAGGAGCCGGAGTCCGGGGCTGCCAGGCCCGCCCAGGCCGACGTCCATCTGTGCAGGTCGACAAGGGATGCCGCCTGGCTAGTTCTCACGGCCCTGTTGGGCGCCCCGGCGGATGGGAGTCTTACGAGGAGTGGCACCCGCACGCTTTCCTCCTGGGGCCAGCCTTTGCGGAAAAGCCCGTGCGCGCCGTGCATGTCGCCGTGGACCGACGTGAAGACGATGACAGCGGACGCCGGTGCGGCGTCGATCAGGCTGCCGATGGCCTCGTCCGTCGCTTCGATGTGCGCATGGTAACCGGCCAATTCGCCCCGGGCGCGAATCTCCGCATCGCCCCCGAGCGGCACGTTTCCGCGCAGCACGATTTCGCGGGGGTCGCGGCGGGCCGCGCCGGGAGCCGGGGCATCATACGGGGGATGTGGCGCCTCCAGGCTCACGACGCAGAACCACGGGCCGGAATGGGGCGAGCGGATCCAATCCGCCGCCCGCCCGCAAAGGACGGCGGCCTGGTAGCCTTCGAAACGGGCCGGCTGTTCAATCCGGGTGCCGTGCAGCCACGGATCATTCAGGAGAAAGCCACCCTCGAAACCCTCCCAAAAACCGAAGCCGCCGCGATCCTCCGGCGGCACGACCATTCTCGCGTGGGTTTCGCCCACAATGGCGGCCGACGGATCGCGCCTGGCCAGATGCCATTTGCCGAAGAATGCCGTCGCATACCCGCTTCCGCCGAGCGCGTGCGCAACGGTTCGCGAGCCTTTCGGAAGCGGATCGAAATAGTCGCGGATGCCGTTTTCAGGCGAGGGAACCCCTGTCAGGAGGGCCGCGCGCGCGAAGGGTCCGAAGGGATGCGGGGTCACCGCCTGGGTGAAGTCGATGCTGCGCGCCGCAAGCGCATCCAGCCGGGGCGTTCGCGCGTTCGGATCCCCCGCATAGCCGCATGCCTGCGCCCGCCACTGCGTGGTCACGATCCAGAGAATGTCGGGCGGGGCGGCCATCGCTCCCATTAGGCTAACGCCGGCTCCGGCTGCAAACCCGAACCCGTCCCAATCCAGTCAAAATCGGCGGATCGGGCGTACCCGGCGGCCTACTGCAGTCCGGGCGGCATGGCGCGCACTCGCGCGCCTAGGGCGTCGAGGATGGCGCTCGTCTTTTCTGCGGCGGCGTCATCTCCGGTTCGAATGACCTGCGCGGTCGTGAAGTCGCGGACCATGGCGCAGTAGCTGTTGTTGACCATCAGGCCCAACAATTCGCCGGTGTGGCTGAAGACCAGATCGCCGCGCGACGGCGAAAAATCTCCGAACAGGCGCTTGAAGAAGCGGTTGTCCAGACGCACGTACCCGGGCGTCGAGGCATCGAGCTTGAAGCCTACCTCCCCGTAGCCGCGGCTTCCGCTGATCAGGACAGCGTCCGGAAACTTGAACGGATCCGCGGCGAGCGGATAGACCTTGACCCCGAGGGAGGCCGCCTGGGAGGCGTCGACCGGCACGGCGACGACGCGGGGGTCGACCGCGAGAATCTCGAGGGAGCCCGCGCTGGTCTGGTAGCCGGACGGCCTCTGGAATCGGACGCCGATCCGGTCCCAATCGTAGTTCGGGCTCCAGTAGGAGAAGGCGGTGTCTTCGATGTGAAGGAGGGCATAGACCGCCTTTCCGTCCGTCACGAACACGGTGGGGGTTTGCTTCGAGCGGTTGACCTCGCTGAAGACGCCCTTGCGGCTTGCGGTGAAGGTGGTGTCGACGCGGTTGGCGAGGAAGTCATTGAAGAGCACGTTTGCATTGATCGGCCGGTTGGACCGGATTTCCTGGGTCAGTTCGCCCGACTTTTCCGCCAGCTTGCCCACACCTTGCGCTAGCTGCGCGGTCGACGCCTGGACCTTGATGCGCTCGGCGCGCTCGGTCTGCACCTGGTCCAGCAGCTGCGTTGCCTCCTCCTTTAGGTGCTGCTTTTCCGACTCCCCGACGACCACGGCCATCGTCAACCCCTCGATCTGCTTGCGGGCCTGGGCCTGCTGATTCTGCAGCTGGATGAGGGCCTGCTTCTGGCGCTCGGCCTCGGCCACCCTGTCCGCGAGCTCGCGCTGGAGCTGGGCGAGCTGGTCCTTGGTCAGGGTCGATTCCTGGCGGGCGGCTTCCACCTGGCGGCTGAGCTCGGCGGCGCTGCGCTGGGTCTCCCCGAGCGAGGCCGACAGTCTTGAGCGGTCTCTTTCGGCCGCCGTGAGACTCTGCTCCCGCGCGGCGAGCGTCTGGCCCGTGTCGGAAAGCTTCTGCTCAAGGGCCTGGCGCGCGAGCTGCTCGTCGGCGAGCGCATCGCGCATGGACGCAAGCAGGTCCTGGTCCGGGCTCGCGGCGTTGGCGGCCATCGCCGGCACCGGCGGCGAGTGCGGACGGATGGGCTCGGCCCTCTCCCAGCGCGTGAGTGCTATCAGGTTGAGGAAGAGGAAGTCGATTATGATCAGGAGCAGGGTCTTGTTCATGCCGGATTCGCGAGGCCCTCGTTCTCGAGGATCAGCCGCCGCTTGAAGGCGCGCACATGCCTGATCTTGACGAGGGCAACGCAGACGATGCCGAAGAGGTTGGACGAATAGGCGGCGAGCAGGTTCGGTTCGATGACGCCCAGCACCTGGAGGACAAGGGCTGCGGCGGTGCCCATCATGCCGACATACAGCCCGCTATCGAACAGGTTCTCCTCGTTCTCCATGAGGCGGAGCTTGAGAAGCGGAGGCATGTCCTCGCCGCTGATCGAGTTTATCTTCTTCAGGCAGATGAAGTACATCGCGACCTGAAGCAGCGCGAAGACGGCGATCGAGACGAGTGTCGAAGTATTCATGTTGGAAATCTCTGAGTGGGGAGGGGAGTTGGCCGCCGGGAGCGCGCCGGACGCCGCAAGCATCGGCAGCCGCAGGTGAAACTGGTAGTCGGGCGAGGGCGCCGATGCCCGGAGGAGGAACGGCTCGGTGGCCGCGATGAACAGGGTCGAAAGCCCGAGAGCCAGGACGCCCGCCCGGACCGGCAGCGCCGCCCGGGCGCCCTGCGTGGACGAGGGCGTGACGACTAGGCGGTCGAGGCCCCTCAGGATGAGGAAAAGGGCCGCAAAATAGCCGAGGTACTTCACGGCCAGCATGAGCTGGGGATGCGCAAGGACGATGGCGGCGGTATGGCTGAGGGCCGGGCCGGCCGTGCGGTTGACGGGCACTTGGCGCAGCAGGAGCTGCTGGACGGCGCCCTGCCCGAAGGAAAGGGCTGTCTGGAGGTCCTCCGAGCCGGCCTGGCCGTACTGCAGAAGGTAGGCGGCCACCTTGTCGGCCGAGTCGGTGAAGAGGGCCGCCGTGTAGATCTGGCTGAAGCGGCCCGGGGCGGCCCGCGAGAGCTGTGCGTATTCACCCACCGTGCGGACGCTGTCGGTGCGGCGCAGCAGCTCGCCCAGCTGCGTCCAGTCGAGCCGGCGCCCGAGCGAGAGCAAATCGAGGAAGAAAGGTCCGAGGTCCCCGAGATCCCGCTGCGCCGCCGCCGTCAGCGCCAGGCTCCGGAGTTCGCGCTGCAGCGAGGGGGAAAGATGCTCGCCCTGGTACAGCAGACCGGTGAGCAGGATCAGGGCGTCCAGCGGCTGCCCGCCGGGCCGGTTCGCCGGGACGAAGCGGCCCGTCGAGGTGAGCTCGCGCAGGGCGAGCAGATCCTGCACGCCCATGGATCCGGAATTGGCGAGGTAGGAGCGAAGGACATCGCGGGAGGCTTGGGGAATGAGAAACGTGAGGATGGGCGTGTCGGCGCCGTGTCCGGTCGGCTTCCTCAGGTTGAAGAGGGGATCGAGGAAGGGGTCCCAGCCACCCCACGCAGCGAACGAGGGCTGGCGGGACACCTGGCGGTCAAGGGCCTGGGCGAGCCCGGTCGCCTTCGGGTCGTTGCAGGCGCGCGCAGCCGACAACACAAGTTCCGCCGGGCCGACCTTTTCGACGTCGACCAGGCTCCGGCCGAATTCCGACAGGGAGGGGGTCCCGGCTCCGGCCTCCTGCAAAAGAACCGGGCTGACCGACTTCAGGTTGGCCGGCAACAGCCATGCGACGGCGGCTATGAACAGGCCGCCGGCCAGCAACATCGGGGCGCCGACGGGGGTCCCGGCGCGCGGGTTCGTTTCGCTCATTGCTTTGTGACTATTGATTTGCGAGATCGGTTGGCGAAATCCACGCTGTTGCTGCGTCACTTGACCGATGTCCCTGTCAATTGTTCACTATAACGACCCGGTTTTGCGCCGCAAGGGCGAGAAAATCACGATCTTCGACCCTGCGCTGGCGCACCTTGCCGAGGAGATGATCGCCGCGATGCATGAGGCCGAGGGCATCGGCCTTGGCGCGCCGCAGGTCGGCCGCTCGCTGCAGCTTTGCGTCATTGATTTGCTGGCGAGCGAAGCCGAATACGGCTGGGAACTCGACGGCGCCAGGCCGCCGCGCGAGCTGTTCATGCCCCTTGTTCTTGCGAACCCGAAGGTCACCGTCGCCCCGAAGACGCCGCAGGTCGTGATGGAGGAAGGGTGCCTGTCCTTCCCGAAGATCCGCGGCGATGTGTCGAGGCCGGATGAGGTCGCCGTCGAATTCAACGACGAGCGCGGCAACAGGCACACGCTCCGCTGCAACGGCCTGCTGTCGCGGTGCGTACAGCACGAGGTCGACCACCTGAACGGAGTCCTCTTCATCGACCGCATGGACAAGAAGGCGCGCGCGCTGGTCGATGCCGACGTGAAGGCCCTTGCAAAAAGGACCCGCCAGGCGCGCAAGGCGCTCGCATGAGCCAGGCGTCGGACGGGATGAACTATGCCCCCCAGGGCAAGCCGAACCCGGTTGTCCGGCCCGGCGAATTCTCGGTGGCCGTGGCCTACCTGGAGCACGGCCACATCTACGGGCAGTGCAACGGGCTCACCGAGGCCGGCGCCGGCCTGAAATGGGTCTACGATCCCGACCCCAGGAAGGTCGATGCATTCCGGGCCAGGTTCCCGTCGGTGAGGGTGGCGCGCTCGTTCGACGAAATCCTTTCGGACGCCGATGTGAGGCTGGTCGCCGCCGCCGCCATCCCCTGCGATCGCGGGCCGATCGGCTGCCGGGTCATGGAGGCGGGCAAGGACTATTTCACGGATAAGACCCCCTTCACCGCCTTCGACCAGCTCGAGCGCGCCAAGGCCGTCGTGGCAGCGACCGGGCGCAAGTACATGGTGTATTTCAGCGAGAGGCTGCATGTGGAGTCGGCCATGTTCGCCACCGATCTGGTCCACGGCGGGGCGGTCGGGCGGGTGATCCAGGTGCTGGGCCTCGGCCCACACAGGCTCGGCAAGGACGCCCGGCCGGCATGGTTTTTCGAGAGGGCAAAATACGGCGGCATACTCTGCGACATCGGAAGCCACCAGTTTGAGCAGTTCCTCACGTTTTCGGGCGCGACCGACGCGACGGTGACCCATGCGGCCGTCGGAAATTACGGAAATCCGGACAGGCCCGAGTTCGAGGATTTCGGCGAGGCGTCCCTGCTCGGAAACAACGGGTCGACCAACTACATCCGGGTGGACTGGTTCACGCCCGCGGGCCTTGGAACCTGGGGGGACGGGCGCATGTTCATCCTCGGGACAAAGGGCTATATCGAGCTGCGCAAATACATCGACGTCGCCCGCGAGAAGACGGGCGACCACGTGTATCTTGTCGACGATTCGGGCGAGCACCACCTTCCCGCGGCCGGCCGGGTCGGATTCCGCTTCTTCGGCCAGCTGATCCTTGACTGCCTGAACCGCACCGAGAAGGCGATGACGCAGGCCCATGCCTTCAAGGCCGCGGAGCTTTGCCTGCGCGCCCAGGCCCAGGCCAAAAGAATCGCCTAAATCCTGATAATCAGAGGATCAGCATCGCGTCGCCGTAGCTGAAGAAGCGGTACCGTCTTGCGACGGCCTCGGCGTAGATTTCCCTGAGCCAGGCCGCTCCGTCGGTCGAACCGGGCGCCAGGAACGCCGCGACGAGACAGAGCAGGGTGGAGCGGGGCTGGTGAAAATTCGTGATCAGGGCGTCGACGCCTAGGAACACGCACGGAGGCCGCAGATACAGGGCGGTCGATGCGACGTGCGTCCTTTCCAGGGGCGCGTCGTGCGAGGACAGAAAATCCTCGATCGCCCGGGCGCTCGTCGTGCCAACAGCGATGCGCCGGCCCGTCGCGGAACCGGTTCCCGGCCCTGGCGGGCGCATGAAAAGGGCGCGCTGCGTGGCGGCGGGAAGCTCGTACGTCTCCCTGTGCATCCGATGTCCCTCGATCGTGGGGGCGGAAATGGGCCGGAACGTTCCGAGCCCGACATGCAGGGTCAGGTCGGCCTTGCGCACACCCCTGGCCTCCAGGGCCGCAAACAATTCGGGCGTGAAGTGTAGGCCGGCGGTCGGGGCCGCGGCCGCGACGGGCCGCCTGGGATCCGCGTAGACGGTCTGGTAGCGCCTGCGATCCAGGTCCCGATGGGACGAGTCCTTTCTTTCAATATAGGGAGGCAGCGGCATTTCGCCACGGCGGCCAGCGACAACGACCATGGGCTCGCCGCCCGGCGTCCGAAAAAGGACCCGCACCACGCCGTCGTCCTCCACCGCGGCGATCTCCCCGCTGAAGGCATCTCCGTCTCCCAGGAAGACGGAGCCGACGGGCAGCCTGCGGCCCGGCTTGACTAGGCAGCGCCAGGATTCGAGCTTGGTTTCGGCCTCCTCACCGCCGTCGATCCTTTCGAGCAGGAGGCACTCGACCTGGCCGCCGCTCGGACGGCGGGCCCGCAGCCGGGCGGGGATGACCGTTGCATTGTTGCGAAACAGGGTGTCGCCGCCGCGAAGGAGAGCCGGCAATTCGGCAAACACGCTGTGCCGCACGGAACGGGCCGCCCGGTCGACGACCAGCAGGCGCGACTGGTCGCGGCGTGCGGCCGGCTGCTGGGCGATCAATTCGGGCGGAAGCGGGTAGTCGAAGAGATCCGCGGCGAGCGGGATCACGGGTTCGGGCGTTCCTTCATCACAACGCATGTGCGGCACTATCCTGCATCCATCACAAATTCCGACGACGGAGCGCAGCAGCGCGAAGATGGCGAGGCCGAAGGCCGAGTCCCGAAGGGATGGCCGCGGCAGCGGTCACAATCCTGCCCAATCTCGTCGGCGCAAAGGTCCTCTGGCTCCCTGCGCTGTGCTATTAGCACAGCTCGGTCGCCATCGGTCCGTTTCGCTCGACGATCTTGCGCAATCTTCATCGGTTTTGTGATGGATGCAGGCTAGCCATACCACGTCCCCCCGCCCCGCCGGGCAAGCGCACAAACGCAGGATTTTCGATCGCAGGCGGTCTCAGCAGCCTGTCAAAGCTTCACCCTGCGGCTTTTCGCCTCGATGAACTCGCGGATGACGTCCATCCGCTTGCGCGTGCGCTCCTCCTGCTCGATCTCGTCTGTCGAGCGGATCGATTCATTGCGGTTCATCGCCTTGCGCATCTTGGTGAGGGCTATGTGCTCGAGCTGCCGGATGCGCTCGCGCGTGACGTTGAAATGCCTGCCGACCTCCTCGAGCGTCAGCTCATCGCGGCCGTCCAGCCCGAAACGGAAGCGGATTATCTCGGCCTCGCGCTTGTCGAGCGAATCGACCATCGCGTGCAGGTCCGCGCTCATGTTCTTCTCGCTCAGCCCATCGAACGGGCTCACGGCATTGTCATCGCCGACAATCTCGCCGAAAGTGGTCGAGTCGGTCTCGTCGCTGACGGGCGCATCCAGCGAAGCCGGACGGACGCTGACGGATTTGAGGTGGGCGACCTTCGATGTCGGGATCTGGAGCTCGGCGGCAAGCTCCTCGTTCGAGGGTTCGCGGCCCAGCCTTTCCGAAAGGTGCAGCGCGGTCTTGCGCATGCGGGAGATTTTGTCGACCAGGTGCACCGGCAGCCGGATCGTCTTAGACTGGTTGGCCAGGGCCCGCTTGATCGACTGCTTGATCCACCACGCCGCGTAGGTCGACAGCTTTCCGCCCTTGCGCGGATCGAAGCGCTCCACGGCCTTGATCAGGCCGATGTTCCCCTCGCTGATCAGGTCGAGCAGGGGAAGACCGAAATCCTTGTAATCCATCGCAATCTTCACGACCAGGCGGAGGTTGGCGCGGATCATGTGGTCCCGGGCGGCCTTGTCGCCGCGGCGGATGCGCCGCGCGAGCGTCACCTCCTCCTCTATGGTGAGAAGGGGAGTCTTTCCGATTTCCTGCAGGTAGAGCTGGAGATTGCTGCGCTCGAGCGGCGCAGCTTCAGCGGGCATCGGCTCGGGCTTTTCCAGGAATGAGGGCGGACTATCAAGGTTTGTATTCGCCCCCATTCCCTCGCCATCGCCTGCGCTGCTTTGCGACGCTGAATTATTCATTATGGCGTAATTCTGTTGGTAACTGGAGGACTGCCGGCGGCGACGGCCCTGGCGGGAAATCAGCGGGCGCCCGGTCCACGGTTGCGCCGACAATACCTTCATACCCGATGAGAACGCACAAAACCCGCCTGGAGTTGCTTCTTCGGACAAACATTAGCCTGTGTTATGGTGGGAGACCACGGTGCCCCGTTATTGCTTATGGGCCGATTTGTCATTTTGCGCGCGTGCAGGGCGCACAGAAATGGGGTGTTTACCCCATAATGACGCTATGGGCGCTTTTATATAGCGCCCATGGCCGGACTGCGGCCAAGAGAGACTAGAATCGGGACGCCATGTCCACGGCCTTCAGCAAGGCGGAGGCCTTGCTGATTGTCTCCTGGTATTCCGCAGCCGCGTCGGAGTCGGCGACGACCCCTCCGCCGGCCTGTATGTATATCCGGCCGTCTTTGACGAGCGCGGTGCGCAGGGTGATGCAGGAATCCAGGTTGCCGTCGTAGCTGAAGTAACCGAGCGCTCCCGCATAAAATCCGCGCTGAACCGTCTCCTTCTCGGCAATGATCTGCATTGCCCTGATCTTTGGGGCCCCGCTGACCGTGCCCGCGGGAAAAGTCGCGCGCATGAGGTCGAAGGCGGTCCGGCCCGGAGCAATCCGACCCTCGACCTGGGAGACGATGTGCATCACGTGGGAATAGCGCTCGACCACCATCAGTTCGGGAACGTGCACGGTGCCAAACGCGCAGACGCGGCCTATGTCGTTTCGGGCCAGGTCGACGAGCATCAGGTGCTCGGCGCGCTCCTTGGCGTCGGCCATGAGTTCCTTCTCGAGTTCCAGGTCCTCGGCCACCGTGGCGCCCCGCCTGCGGGTGCCGGCGATCGGCCGGATCTCAACGAGTCCGTCGGTCAGGCGCACGTGCACCTCGGGCGATGCGCCGACGAGGGAGAAGTCGCCGGCGTCGAGTATGAACATGTACGGGGACGGATTGACCGAGCGAAGCGCGCGGTACAGGTCAAGCGGGCTGCGCTCAAACGGCCGCGTGAAACGCTGCGACGGGACGACCTGGATTATGTCGCCCGCCCGGATGTACTCCTTGACTTCGGAGACGAGGCTTTCGTAGGCGGCCCGCGTGAAATTGCCCGGAGGGACCGCCACGGCCTGCGTCTCGACAAGCGGGGCCGGCGCGAGCTCGCGCGCCTGGCGCAGGACCTCGTACAGGCTCTGCAGCTCGTCCACGGCTGCGGCGTAGGCCCGGTCGACGCCGGGCCCGCTGTCGGAGGGAAGGTGGGCGTTGACGCAAAGCCTCAGCGTCTGGCGCACCCGGTCGAACACGACGAGTGTGTCCGACAGCATGAAGTAGGTGAGCGGAATCCCAAGGGCGTCGATCGGGGCCGCGGGAACGCTCGGTTCGATGCGGGTTATGTATTCATATCCTATATAGCCCACGGCGCCGCCCGTGAACCGCGGCATTCCTGGCAGTTTCACGGGCCTGTGCCCGTCGATCTCCCTTTGCAGCAATTCCAGGGGATCCCGCGGGGTTGGGATTGTCTCGACCGGCTTTCCCGGCCTGCGGATCTCGGTCGTCACCGCGCCACTGGCTATCACCATGCGCGGGCGGCATCCTATGAAGCTGTAACGGTAAAGGTTTTCGCCGCCCTCGACAGATTCCAGAAGATACGCGGGCCCGCCGTCCTTGAGCTTTGCATAGACCGAAACAGGAGTCTCGAAGTCCGCCATGAGATCGGTGTAGACAGGGATGACGTTTCCCTGAAGGGCGAGCTTCCCAAACTCGTCTTTGGACGGGTGCACAATCATGGTGAAAAGGGTCCCCTTATGCGCAACGGCGACCGCGCGGGCAAACACTTTGTCATCCGGCGCCAGCTAGCGCCTCCGCCGGAGGCATCCCTTCGGGACGATGCTTTGCATTGCGATCCGCGCGCTTCGCGCCCCATCAGCGGGCGAAGAACGGATTGTGGTCCTTTTCCTGGGCAATCGTGGTCAGCGGGCCGTGGCCGCAGGCCAGCACCGTGTCGCGGGGCAGCGTGAATATCTTTTCGCGGTCGTTCTTGTATTGGTCGGCGAAGTGCGACGCGCTCCCGCCGATTGAGGAGGCGAAAAGCGAGTCGCCCACGATCGCGAGCGGCCAGCTGAGGCCGGTCACGTAGTAGGTCGTCTGCCCCGGGGAGTGGCCCCAGGTGAGCAGCGTCTTTATGGCGAGGGGTCCGATGTGAAAGTGCGCATTTTCCGCGAATGTCCTCGCCCCCGGCAGGCTTGCCGGCTCCCGGTCGCTCGACCACACCTCCCCGCCAGACCCGGCGACCAGGCGCGGCAGGTCCGCGACGTGGTCCTCATGGGTATGGGTGAGAAAAATATAGGAGATCTTCAGCTTCTCGGCGCTGGCGAGATCGAGCATGCCCTCGCAGCTTGCGCCCGTGTCGAACGCGGCGGCCACGCGCGACTTCGGATCCCAGACCAGGTAGCTGTTGACCGTCATGTCCCCGTACGTCGTGTTGAACATGGCGAACCCGCTCCGGAAATTCGGCGCTTGCGGATACCAGCGCCCGTGCGCAAGGGCCTCCAGGGCGTCCGGATTCATCCGCAGATGGCGCGCCAGGCGGCGGATCACCGCATCGATCGGCTGCCCCGATTTCACGGCCGCCAGGTCGGCGACGCTCACCTCGGCCCGCGCCGCCAGGTCCTCGTCGCTGATTCGCAGCCCGCGCTGCGCCTTGCCAATCAAGTCCGTGAAATTGTCCTCGAGCGGGATGCGCGCCATGGTGGCCGCAATCTAATATTTCGGATCGCAAAGGCGCAAGCTTGCCCACACGTTTGCGCCCCTATGAGCGAATTTATCGATTCCCTTTTCTCACTGTCCGGCAAGGTGGCCGTCGTCATGGGCGGGACCGGCGAACTGTGCGGGGCCATGGCCGAGGGCCTGGCGGCCGCGGGAGCGGAGGTGGTGCTGGTCGGCCGCAACGAGGCGAAGGCGGCGCCCCGCCTCGAGCGGATCAAGGCCGCGGGGGGGAAGGGCTATTTTCATCCGGCCGAGGCAAGCGACAAGGGCCAGCTGAAGGCCCTGCTGGACGCCGTCATTGCGAAGTCCGGCCGGGTCGATATCGTCATCAACGGCGCGGGAGTGAACTCCGCGACCCCCTTCCTGGACATCACCGAGGAGGAGTTCGACCGGATAATACGAGTCAACCTCAAGGGCGTGTTCCTCGGCTGCCAGGTGTTTGGGAAGTACCTGGTCGAGCGGGGACAGGGCGGCTCGATCATAAACCTGGGCTCGATGTCTGGCATCGTGCCGCTCTCGCGGGTCTTCACATACTCGGCGACGAAGGCGGCCGTCCACAACCTGTCCAAGAACCTTGCCCGCGAATGGGCGCCCAACCGAGTGCGGGTCAATACTATAGTGCCGGGGTTTTTTCCGGCGGAGCAGAATAGAAAGATACTGTCACCCGACCGGGTCGCCGCCATCCTCGGCCACACGCCGATGAAGCGCTTCGGGGAGGCTCACGAACTCGTCGGCGCGACCATCCTGCTGGCGAGCGACGCGGCGGGCGGCTTTATAACGGGGGCGGAAATCGTCGTTGATGGCGGATATCATGCGATGACGATTTAACAATATCTTATAGACTACATCAACATAGTGCCTCGTGGTTCGCTAAAATAAGGCCCGCCCGCTCTTGCCATGGCCGGCAATCTGTGGCAAGTTTTGCGATACATATGGTAACCGAAAAGATCAGGGAATTAAAGGCAACGAAGGCAAAGCTGGCCAAACTCGAGCAGTTTGTGGCCGCCGGACTGCGAAAGGAGCTGGCCGCGCTGCCCGCTTCGTACGGGTTTGACAGTATAGAGGCGTTCATCGCCGCCGTTTCCGCGGCCGCAGGAGGGCGGCGCGGCCGGGCGAAGGGCGTGGGCAAGCTCGCGCGCGGCGGCAAGAAGCGCCGACGCCGGGCCGTGATAACGGACGAGACGCGCGCCGAGGTGAAGAAGCTGGCCGGCGCCGGCAAAACGGGCGCCGAAATCGCGAAGGCCCTCGGAATCTCCCTGCCGAGCGTGCAGAACATCAAGAAGGCGCTTGGGCTGGTCAAGGCGCGCAAGTAGGCATTTGCCGGGCCGCCCGCTTTTTTTGTTGGCTCGGCCGCCCGCACGGGGCGACTGTCGGCACGCCATGTCGACGGTTTTCATACAGGCCAACACAAACGGCCGGCTCCATCCCGCGAACGAGGCGTCCCTGCCTCCACTCAACCGCGGATTTCTCTACGGCGATGCCATCTACGAGGTGTGGCGCACGTATGGCGGTGTCTTGTTCGCCTGGGAGGAGCACTGGAAGCGCCTGCGGGCGTCGGCCGCCGCGTTGCACCTGGACCTGCCCTTCGAGCCCGGCCGGATTCTCGGCGAGATCGCCCGAACGGCCTCCGCGCACCGGGAGGCGAGCGGACACACAGGCGAGCTGTACGTGCGGCTGCAGATATCGAGGGGCGGCGGACCGATCGGCCTCGACATCGCGCTGGCCGACCGGCCCGACTTCGTCCTTCTCGTCCAGCCTTGCCCGGAACTCACTGCGGAGAAGGCCAGGGACGGCTTGAATCTTTCCCTGGCAAGGGATCTGCGGCGCAATCCGGCGGACTCGCTCAATCCGGCCTGGAAGACGGGAAACTACTTGAACAACCTGCTGTGCCTGCGCGAGGCGCGCGCGCGCGGCGCCGACGAGGTCGTCATCCTCAACCTCGCCGCAGAGGTGACGGAGGCGGCGGTATCGAACATCGCCTTCGTGCGGGGCGGGACGCTCGTGACCCCGCCGCTGCACGCGGGCATCCTATCCGGGATTACGCGCGGCATCGTGCTCTCCGGGGTGGCGGCTGACGCGGGCCTGGCCGTGGAGGAGAGGGCGCTCGGGGAGCGGGACTTCGGGGCGATGCGCGAGTGCCTCCTCATGTCCACGACCAAGGACATCGTCCCGGTGGCCTCCATCGACGGATGCCGCTTCGAGGTCGGGCCGGAGACGGCCACGATGCGGCTCAAGGCGGCGTTTGGCAGGTACGCAAGCAGCTACGCCGGGGCGCACAGCGAATTGAGGCTTTTCTGATGCGCTGCCTCGGAATCGACTATGGAACGCGGCGCTGGGGCCTCGCCTTCGGGGACGACCTGGGCGTGGCGACTCCGCTTCCGGCGCTCGTGGAGAGGGATCTGGCGAAGCGATGGGCGGCGCTCGGGGCCATCGTCCGCGGCCGAGGGATCACCGATCTTGTCGTGGGATATCCGCTCAACATGGACGGCACGGCCGGATTCAAGGCGGCGGAGACCGGCGGATTTGCCGGACGGCTTCGCGCCGAGTTTTCGCTTCCTGTGCACTTCGTCGACGAGCGGCTGACGAGCTATGAGGCGGAGGAGCTGAGCCCGAAAAGGAAGCGCCGCGCGCTGCGGTCCTCGGGAGTCGTGGATTCGCGGGCTGCGACCCTCATCCTGCAGGATTACCTGGGCCGGGTCCGGCCCCTGCCATGAGCCCCGGCGCGGCGCCGACCCTCCGCCGCTGGCGGTGCGTCTGCGCCTACAATGGCGCTGAATTCGCCGGCTGGCAGAGCCAGGAACTTCGCAACCGGCCGGCCATCCAGGACGTCATCGAAAAGCGCCTTGCCGCCATCCTCGGTGCGGCCGTTCGCATCCACGGCAGCGGGCGCACCGACGCAGGCGTCCATGCCCGGGGCCAGGTCTTCCATTTTGACGCCGCCTGGAGGCACGGCCCCGCAAAATTCCTCGCCGCCCTGCGCATCGGGCTTCCGGCGACGATCCAGGTGCGGTCGATCCGTGAGGCACCGCACGGCTTTCACGCGCGGTTCTCCGCAAAGGGGAAGGTATACAGCTACACCATCTATCTGGGGGATCCCGATCCGTTCACGCGCCCGGAAGTATGGCCGGTTTTCCGGCCGCTGGATCTGGCCGCCATGGAAAAGGCGGCCGCGTTCCTGCGCGGTCGGCACGATTTTCAGGCGTTTTCGGCCGCCCGTGGCGCCGGGGAGGAGAACACCGTGCGCGACCTGCGCCGCCTGGAGATCAGGCGGCGGGGCAGGCGGCTCAGGATCACCGCTGAGGCAAACGGATTCCTCTACAAGATGGTGAGAAGCCTCGCTGGAGCCCTGGTGTCGGTGGGCGAGGGCAAGCTGGCGCCAGAGCAGGTGCGGAAAATCCTGGCATCGCGGCACCGGACTGCGGCCGTGCAGACCGCCCCGCCCCAGGGGCTCTTTCTCGAAAAGGTGCTTTATTGAGGGGATGGAAACATCCCTCCCACGTGCGCTCCTGCGGGGCCTGTCCGACGTCTTTTTTCCTCCGGTTTGCGTCAATTGCCGCGGGCTTGTCGAGGACAGCCCCTACAGGCACGTGTGCGCGCGATGCGCCAGGTATGTCGAGTTCGCCAGGCCCCCTTTCTGCGAGACGTGCGGACATCCCCTCTTTGGCGGATCCGGCGGTGAGGGGCCCTGCGAGCACTGCGCCGGCCTCAATCCCGCGTTCGGCACGGGCCGTGCGGCCGCGCTCCTGCGTGGGCCGGCCCGGGCGCTGCTGGTCGAACTCAAGTACCACGGCGGCAGGCACGTCCTGGAGGACATGGAGGAGATCTTCCGACGTTCGCCTCCGGTTCTGGAGCACGTGCGGGGAGCCGTGCTCGTCCCCGTGCCGCTCCACCCGCGCAGGCGCAGGGAACGCGGCTTCAACCAAAGCGCCCTCCTCGCGGAGGCTCTCGCGCGGGCGGCTGGCGGCGCTGCAGTTGTGGCGGATGTCCTTGTGCGGCGTGCGGATACGCATAGCCAGACCGCCTTCGACCGGCGCTCGCGCCTGGACAACCTTAAAAATGCCTTTGCACTCGCTCCGGGGGCTCGCTTGGATGCCCGGCAACGCTACGTCCTTGTTGATGATGTATTCACGACCGGCTCCACGCTCAATGGCTGCGCCCGCATGCTGCGGCGGCACGGCTGCGTGAACCTGGGCGTCGCCGTATTTGCCCACGGTTAGCCAAAACGTGAGTTTGCCGACAACGCCGCAACGAACACACACCGGATCCCCGGGCTGAGCCGCTCAATCCCATGCATTTTGACAAACCGACTTATACGGTCAAAAAGACAAAAAAGAAGGGAATCCCCGAGGGTCTTTACACGAAGGACCCGGTGACGGGGGAAATTCTCTTCAACAAGGAGATCGAGGACAACCAGATGGTGGTCCCGAAAAGCGGCCACCATTTCCCGATCGCGGCCCGCGAGCGCCTGGCGCAGCTGTTCGACCCGGACACACTTGTCGAGGGCGATGCCGGTGTCCGTTCCAGCGACCCCCTCAACTTTGTCGATTCGCAGCCTTACAAGGACAGGCTCAAGCGGTATGAACGGGACAGCGGCCTTCCCGAGGCGGTAATCAACGCCACGGGCGACATCCACGGGATGAAGGTTTCCGTGGCGGCGATGGATTTCCGGTTCTGCGGCGGGGCGATGGGGACTGCCGCTGGAGAGAAGATCACCCGCGCGATCGAAATCGCCATCGCCCAGAGGATCCCCTGCATCATTTTCAGCTCCTCGGGCGGGGCGCGCATGCAGGAGGGGATCTTCTCGCTCATGCAGCTGGCCAAGACGAGCGCCGCCCTGGCCCGGCTGGCCGCCGCGCGCCTGCCCTTCATTTCCGTTCTCACCCACCCGACCATGGGCGGGGCTACGGCGAGCTTCGCCACGCTGGGCGACATCATCATCGCGGAGCCGGGGGCCCTGATCGGATTCGCGGGCCCGCGGGTGATTCGGGATACGACCAAGCAGACCCTCCCTCCGGGCTTTCAGACCGCCGAATTCCTTCTCAAGCATGGGCTCATCGACCAGATCGTCAGCCGCGTCGAGATGAGGGACCGGCTGCGCGACCTTCTGCTGGCCCTGAACGTCAAGAAGAAGAAGTCGGCCTAGTTGGGCGGCCCGCGTCCTGAGCGCCTGACACAAAGGGCGGCACATCCGGCGCTTCAATCCCTTGAATCCAGTGACAACAGCTGCGGCTGCGGGCACCTATCAGGCCGTCCAGGACTACCTCTACGGCCTCAAGGTGTGCGGGGTGAAGTTTGGCATCGATCGAATGCGGCTCGTCGTCGGCGAACTCGGCCATCCTGAGCTTTCGGGGCCGTGCATGCATGTGGCGGGAACGAATGGAAAGGGCTCGGTCGCCGCGATGATCGAGTCCGTGCTTCGGACGGGGGGCTGGCGGACCGGCCTTTACACCTCCCCCCACCTGGTGCGCCTGGGAGAGCGGGTGCAAGTAGGCCGGGTTCCGTTGAGCGAGGAGGAAATCATCGCCTACACGGGCGAGCTCGGACCGATCGCCGAGCGCCTGGCGGCGGTCGGCGGGCCCGATGACCGCCCCAGTTTTTTCGAGTTCATGACCGCAATGGCATTCCTGCAGTTCGAGCGGAAGCGCTGTGACATGAATGTCATTGAGGTGGGGCTCGGCGGACGGCTGGATGCGACCAACGTGGTTTTGCCCGAGGTCAGCGTAATCACCTCGATCGGCCTCGATCATTGCGAGCTGCTGGGGCACACGTTGGAGGCGATCGCCGGCGAAAAGGCCGGCATCATAAAGCCAGGCCGTCCCGTCGTGATCGGCCGGATGCCGCCCGAAGCCGTTCGGACCATCCGCATGATAGCCGCCGAACGGGGATCGCCCGTCGCCGCCGTGGAAGAGGAATTCGGACCCGAAATCGAGCGCTATCCGGAAACCAACATGGAGGGAGACTACCAGAGGTGGAACGCCGCGACCGCGGTCCTCGCCCTTCGTGCTCTCGGGAGCCGCTGGAAGCTCACTGACGAGCTTGTCGCGAGCGGGTTGCGCCGGGTTGACTGGCCGGGGCGATGGCAGCGCACCCGGCTGGGTGGACGCCTTTTGGTCCTGGACGCATCGCATAACCCCGAGGGTGCGCAGGTCCTAGAATCCAATCTCGCCCGGCTTCAGTCGGAAACGGGGAGGCGCCCGGTCGTCATCACTGGGGCCCTGGGCACCGACCGGGCTGCGGCATTGCTTCCCACCGTCGCGGCCCATGCGGGCGAGATACACCTGGTTGTCCCAAGACAGGCGCGCGCCTGCAGTCACGAGGAACTGGAGCACCTGCTGCCAGGGGATTTCAATGGCCGGGTCGTCCGTTCGACCGTGGAGACGCTGTTCCCGGGACCGGGTGTCTGCACCGCGGGCGGACCGGAGGACGCAATTGTCGTGACGGGCTCGATCTATGTCCTCGGCGAAGTGCTGGCCCGGATCGAGCCCGGCCGCGGCGCGGAAGAGAGCCGCCTGCAGGATTTTTGAATTGATCTCGGGCGGCAGGCCGACTCTTTAGAGGCTATCCGATAACTGCCAAAGGCCATTGCAGGGCATCTTTTGGCCTGGAGCAGCGTTGCCGCCTCGGGGCAAGCCTCGCTGAGGATTGCCTCCTCGGCGCCGCCTTGCTCCCGGCCAAAATCTGCCCCGCACTGTCCATTGTCAGTTTCCGGATAGCCTCTAATCTTCCGCAACAGGGGCCCTCGGCTTCGGTTGCCACGCCAACCATGTCGCTCCAGCCCTTCTCAAGCCGGCTTATCGCAGATGTCGGGATTTCCTTCGGCGACGAAGGCAAAGGCCGCCTGATTCCCGAGATAGCTGAGGAACTCCGGGGCACGCCTGCCAGGGTCTCGGTCGTCCTCAAGGTGAACGGGGGCGCGAATTCCGGCCATACGGCCGCAGGGATCAAGCTGAACCTCCTTCCCGCCGGAGTCGTCGATCAGGACATTCCCCACCTGGCGATTGGAAGCGGCGTCGTCGCCGATCCCCGCAAGATAGGGTGGGAGACCCGCCCGCTCGAACGAAAGGGCTATGCCGTCCTTTCGCGGCTCCTCATCGACGAGCGGACCATGGTCTCGGATGTGACACACCGCCTGCTCGACCTCGCCTGGGAGGACTACCGGGTGCAGCACCTGCAGGAGGAGCCAAGGGGCTCGACCGGGCGGGGGATCACGCCGGCCTACCTCGACGAGGTCGGGCAGTGGCAGATCACCTTCGCGGACTTTCTTGCGGGTCCGAACTATTTTGCACGGAAGCTCGGGCAGCGGATCGACCGGGCCGTCCGGACGATCGAGCACGTCTGCCGCGTCCGCCCCGAGACTTGGGACGGATTCTTCGAGAAACTCAGCGCGGCGGAGAAGCGCGCGAACGCCGAGGCGATCGAACTGGGGGTGCTCACCCCGGACGATGTCGACTTCAATCAGTTTAGGGGCGATCGCCCGTTCTCGCTGAATGTCGAGCAGCTGGTCGGAGTTTATTGGAAAGCCGGGACCGCGCTGGCGAATAACATCGGTGACGTGCGCGAACTCGTCCGCTCCGAATTGAGCCTGGGGCGGACCGTCATAGGCGAATTCGGGCAGTCCTATTGGCTCGACAAGCGGCGCGGCTACTCGCCCAACCTGACGGCTTCGCACACCTTCACGCCCGAGGTCTTCGAGAGCGCCGGGATCCCCGTGCAGCCGGTCCATACGTTTGGCGTGGCCAAGGCCTACGACACCAAAGTCGGCACCCACACGTTTCTGACCAAAATGGAGGAGGATCATCCCCTCACCGCCCGGCTCAAGCAGATCGAGTACGGCACGAGCACCGGGCGCCAGCGCATGGTGGGCTGGTACGACGCTGTAGAGAAGGGCGATGCTCTGCGCTACGGCGGGTTCCAGGACGTGATGATCAACAAGCTGGATGCCCTGACCTGGGCCGGCGGCTGGAATGGCGAGCTGCGCATCTGCACGGCCTACGAGGATCCCCAGGGCCGCCGTCATGCGCATGTCCCGCGCAACGAGGCGGTCCGCAAGACCCTGCGCCCGGTCTACGCCTCATACCCGGGGTGGAAGGAAAGCCTGTCCGGCATCCGGCATTTTGCGGATCTGCCCGTGGCGGCCCGCCGCTATGTCGCCGCGATGATGCGGAGCATCCTCGATGTCGCCTATGAGGGCGAGTCCCGGCCCGCCGCACTGCCCAATCTCCGGTATCTCGGCGTCGGTCCCGATCCGGCCCAGATCATCCGCGACATTCCGGGCACCGAGGAGCTGATCAAGGCAACCTGATCCTGGAAAACAGCCGTCGGGCGGCTTATTGCTTGCGAGTCGAGACCTCGACAACGTCGTGGGGCTCGGCCTCCTTCCGGCCTGCGGAGCTGACCCGGACGAAACGGGCCTTTGCGCGGAGTTCGGCGAGCGTGGCCGCCCCGAGGTAGCCCATGCCGCTCTGGACTCCGCCGACCAGCGTGGACAGCGCGTCATCGACCGAACCGCTGACTTCCTTCAGGGCCTCGATCCCCTCCGCGGCGAACTTCCTATTCTGGTCCGCCTTGTCGTGGCCGTAACGGACGGCGCTTCCCGCCTTCATAGCGGAAAGCGAACCCATGCCGCGGTACTTCTTGTAGGCCTTTCCGCCGATTTCGATGATCTCCCCCGGTGCTTCCCGGCAACCGGCGAGAAGGCCGCCACAGATGACTCCGTCGGCGAGGGTCAGCGCCTTCACGATATCGCCGGATTTCGCGATGCCCCCATCGGCGAGAATCCGGACGTTCTTCTTCCTCGCCGCCGTGCCCGCCAGGTAAAGGGCCGTCAGCTGGGGGATTCCCACTCCGGCGACGACGCGAGTCGTGCAGATGGAGCCGGGTCCCTGGCCGACCTTGATCGTGTCGGCCCCGCATTCGGCCAGGAATTCCACACCCTCTGCGCTTGTGACGTTGCCCGCAATGATTGTGAGCTGGGGAAAAGCGGCCCGGATAAGGCGGACGACGTCGCCGACACCCTTCGTGTGCCCGTGGGCGGTCGACACGGCCACCGCGTCGACGTTTTCGGCGACCAGATTGCTGACAATCGCAAGGACGCCCTCCCGGTCGAGCGTGCCGTCGGCCTTTCGCAGCGGCGAGACGGCCGCCCCGACGACCAGCCGGAATGCGGCGTCGCGGGCCGGCTTTTTCCTCGTCTTCGCCTCGCTCGTGATTCGCTCGACGTCCGAGGCGGTCACCAGCCCCTTGAGGCGGTTGGACGCGTCGACCACGAGCATCTTGTTTATTCCGAGGTGACGGCTGAAAAACTCGTCGGCGACCTTGATCGGGTCGGGGCCGACGACGCTCTCCTCCTCAGTAATGAGATCCTTTCGGGGAGTCATGACCTCCGCCACATTCTTGGTCCGGTAGCGCTCCTTGAGCACGTTGCCCGACAGCAATCCTGCCAGGTGCCCCTGCTCGTCCACGACGGGGAAGGTCGAGAAGGCGAACCGCCTCGCCTCGATCATCGAAAGCACGTCGCCTACGCTCTGGCCGGGCTTGACCGTGATGGGGTCCTGGATGAGACCGTGAACATGGCGTTTGACCCGCGCCACCTCCTTCACCTGGTCGCGGGGGGACATGTTGTAATGAATGAGCCCCAGTCCTCCGTTGAGCGCCATGGCGATCGCCATGGGCGACTCGGTGACCGTGTCCATATCGGACGAAACGATTGGAATCGGCAGCTTCAGCGTCTCGGAGAGGGCGGTCGAGGGGTCCGTTTCCCTCGGAAGGACTTCCGAATACAGCGTCGCGAGCGAAACGTCGTCGAACGTCAGGGCCGTCGGAAGATTGGCGCGGAAAAAAGCGTCGGCGGGCAGGTAGAACTCGGTATCGGTGGACATGGCAACCTTGGGATGAGTTGCCACAATCCGAATAAGCCACGTTTCGGCCATGGCAAATGATTTCTTGGTAGTGGCCCAGTTGACCATGAAGGGTCCCATCGGGGCTGAGCTGGCAATACCAAGATGTGACCGCGGCCGCCCATTGGGCGCCCACCTCGGTCATCCCTTCGGGACTCGGCTTCGCCTCGCCATCTTCGCGCTTTGCGCTCCGTCGCCGTCGAGACCGGCCGCCAATGCAGCCGGCAGTGCTGCCGGCAAGATGGCGGCCCAGAGACGGCGAATGAGCCAGCAATGCCCCTCAAGGACCATCCATGGTCAACTGGGCCTTCAGCAAGAATGAGAAAAACAGCCGCACCCGGATCGTTCCTTCATGGTCACGCGCTGATATCACCGCCTTGCCATAATGGCGCGCGCCATAAACATGCTGGCTCTGGTGACCTTCCAGTTCGAGTCCAGGCGGTATCGACTCCCGTTCCGTGCGCCGATGCGCACGGCGAGCCGGCTTTGGCAAGAGAGGGAGGGATGGATCGTTCGGCTGGTGAGCGCCGATGGGAGGGTCGGATGGGGGGAGGTCGCGCCGATCCCGGAATTTGGAACCGAAGGCATCGAGGAGGCTGACGGGGCGATTCGAGCCCTCGAGCCGTTGGTGACCCAGGCAGGGATCGAGTCGATTCCGGAGAGATTGACCTGCCTAAGGGCGGCCTTGAAGGCGGCGGTTTCGGAGGTGTCAACGATCAGGGTGACACCGGGCGCCCCCGAATTTCTTCCGGTCGCGGCGCTGCTGCCGGCAGGGCGCCCGGCTCTGACTGCTATCGAGCCTCTGGTGGAGGCGGGATTCCGGGTTTTCAAATGGAAGGTGGGTGTGGCGGACATCGGCGACGAACTCGGCCTTCTGGACGACCTGCTGGCGGCTCTGCCCGCCGGTTCGAAGCTTCGGCTGGACGCGAATGGCGCCTGGGACCGGCGACGCGCGGAGCGCTGGCTCGAACGGTGCGCCGAGCGTCCGATTGAATTTGTCGAGCAGCCGGTCGCCGCCGGGGCGCCGGGAACCGAGGATTTGCTCATGGGCCTTGCGGGCGACTACCCGACGTCCCTGGCGCTCGATGAGTCCCTTGTGCGGGCAGGCGATGCGGAGCGCTGGCTTGGGGCTGGTTGGCCGGGCATCTTCGTCGTGAAGCCTTCGCTCATGGGCGGCGCCGATCGGGTTCTCGACCGAATGGCCAAGTCAAGAGTCCGCGTGGTGTTCTCTTCGGCGTTCGAGACCGCCGTCGGGGCGCGCTCGGCCCTTAGGGTGGCTTTTGCGTGGCCCGGGACGCAACTGGCCCTGGGGTTCGGAGTCTGGCCGCTATTCAAGAACCCGGCGTTCGACGGCCCTGCCGCGGCGCCCTTCCTCCGGCGTGAGGACGCCGGGCGGATCAATCCGGAGGCCGTATGGAGCGCATTGAGCTAGCGCGGATTCTCCGGGCTTCCGGTTTCGTCGCCGAGCCGTTGCGCGGCGTGTCGGTTGTCGATGAACGCGATCCGGCGGCGTTCATGGGGGCTTTTTCGAAGGCCGTGTCGGAAAGCGAGCGTGTCTTTCTGGCCGACCCTGCGTGGGGTCAGCGCGAGCGCTCGGCGCTTTCGAAACTCACCGGCATGGCGCCCGAGTCTCCGGGTCGTGGCTGGCTCATGATTCCCAGCGGGGGGACGAGCGGGGAATTGAAGTTTGCCCGGCATGATGAGGGGACGATTTCCGCGGCGGTGAGGGGATTCTGCGGGCATTTCGGCGTCGAGCGGGTGAACAACGTCGGCGTTCTTCCGCTTTATCATGTGAGCGGTTTCATGGCCTGGATGAGGGCGGCCCTTACCGGTGGCCAATACCTGCCGTGGGACTGGAAGAAGCTCGAGGCCGGGGAGTTTCCCGTCGTGACCACTTCCACGGGCCCCCGGGGCGCGCGGCGCGAAGGCTGGTACCTCTCGCTTGTTCCGACGCAGCTGCAGCGCCTCCTGTCCTGGGACCGAAATGCGGATGCGGTCAAATGGCTGCGGGCATTTGACGCCGTATTCCTCGGTGGCGGTCCGGCATGGCCCGAACTGCTCGCCGCGGCCGCGGACGCGGCGATTCCGATTTCACTCGTCTACGGAATGACGGAAACGGCGGCGATGGTTGCGGCGCAGCATCCGGAGGAATTCCTGGCCGGGGACCGCAGTTCGGGTTCGGCGATGCCCCATACCAGGATAGAGCTGACCGCCGCCGGACTTGTCCGAGTATCCGGAGAATCGGTCTTTCGACGCTACCATCCCGACTGGAGCGATTCGCGCGAAATCACGACCGAAGACCTGGGTTCGATCGACGAAAAGGGGCGGTTGCGCATCGTGGGCCGCAGCGATGCCGTCATAATCACGGGCGGAAAGAAGGTTGATCCGGCCGAGGTCGAGGCGGCGCTCCTGGCCACCGGCGAATTTTCCGACATTGCGGTCGTCGGCCTGCCCGATCCGGAGTGGGGGCAGGCCGTTACGGCCTGTTTTCCGGAAGGCGGGCGTGCGCCCGATCTCGCCCGCGCCGCAGCGGGCCTAATAGCCCTCGCCGCGTTCAAGAGACCCCGGCGTTTCGTTTCAATAGCCGACTGGCCGCGCAATGCGCAGGGCAAGCTGAACCGGGCCGAACTCGTCCGGCGCGCCGTCAGCCCCCATTAACCCAGGCTGACAGGGCGGCGGGCAGGATCTGCCGTTCGCGGGACTTGGAGCCAATGCACACGTGCTCTGTCCGGACGCGGCCGGCGACTTTTTGCGGAGGTCCGAGCCGGGTGATCTCGAAGCGGATCTCGTAGGAATCTCCGGAAAGAGCCGCTGGAGCACAACTTACGCTCAACTTGTCGCCCGGGAAGAGGGGGCGAAGGTAGCTGGCTTCGCTTTTGGCGATCGGAACCATGACACCCGCTTTGGAAAAAAATGACTTCAACTCGATGCCCGCCGCGGCGAGCGCCGCTTCATAGGCCTCGTGGCAAATCCTCAAGTAATTGGCAAAGAAGACGACACCGGCGGCATCGGTGTCGGCGAAGTGAACCGTGCAGGAATATGTGAACGGCATTTACCTTCGAGTATCCCGACCGAAGCGCCAGGTCGAGCGGGAATGAGAAGACAGCCTCCTTTCGGGGGGCAGGCACCTTTCAGGGGACAGGCACCTTTCAGGGGACAGGCACCTTTTGGGGGACAGGCACCTTTTGGGTTGAGGGGCTTCCTATCGCCGGGTTTAGGTGTCTATCGGACCATGACCAAAAAGGAGATAGCGGATGTTCTCGGCGAGATAGCGACCCTGCTGGAGCTGCAGGGGGAGAATCCGTTCAAGGTCCGGGCGTACCAGGTGGGAGCGCGCGCTGTGGAGGCGATTGAGGAGGCGGAGCTGAAGCGCCTGGTGGATGCAGGCGAACTCGATGGCGTGAAGGGAATCGGCGAGGCATTGGCCAAGAAGATCGCGGAACTGCACACGACGGGCCGCCTGGCATTCTTCGACAAGCTCCAGGCATCGATCGAACCGGGCCTCGTCGAAATGCTGCAGATCCCGGGGCTCGGGCCGAAGAAGATCAGGGCCTTGCACACCAAACTCGGCGTCTCGAGCATCGTATCGCTGACGGCCGCCTGCCAGTCCGGCAAGGTGGCCGAACTCGACGGATTCGGGGAGAAGACCCAGGAGAAGATTCTCGCCGGAATTGCCAACCGAGCGGCCTACGGGCGGCGGCATCTCTGGTGGGACGCCTGGGAGATCGCCGAGCCAATCGTGAATGGGCTGCGGAAGCTGCCCCAGGTCCGGCAGGCGGAGGCTGCCGGGAGCCTGCGGCGCTGCCTGGAGACGGTGGGCGACCTCGATTTCCTGGTCGCGGCGGAGGAGTCGGGGCCGATTGTCGCGTGGTTCACGGCGCTGCCGGAGGTCAAGGAGGTCACCGCCAAGGGCGAAACGAAGGCCAGCGTGCGATTCACGACGGGCCTGCAGGCCGACCTTCGAATCGTGCCGGAAAAGCAGTTTGTCTTCGCGCTTCACCACTTCACGGGTTCGAAGGATCACAACGTGCAGATGCGCCAGCGGGCGCTGGCCCGCGGGCTCAGCCTGAGCGAATGGGGGCTTGCCCCGGCAGGAGGCGAGGAAAGCGTCAAACAGAAGGTTGCGGGTTCGGCCTCAGCGGAGACGCTGCCTTCAAATGAGACCGAGCTCTTCCGGCTATTGGGTCTTTCCTACATCCCGCCGGAGCTTCGCGAGGGGATGGGGGAGATCGAGGCCGCCGAAAAGGGGGAACTGCCGCATCTTGTCGAACTGGCCGACCTGCGCGGGGCCTTCCACAACCACACCACGGCGTCGGACGGACACAACACGCTGGCTGAGATGGCGGCCGCCGCAGAACTTCTCGGCTGGAAGTATCTCGGAATTGCCGATCACTCGAAGGCGAGCTTCCAGGCCCGTGGCCTGAACGAGGCCCAGCTATTGAAACAGGTGGAGGAGATAAAGGCTTTGAATCAATCGGGCCGGTTAGCCACGCACGTATTCTCCGGCGTCGAATGCGACATCCTGCCCGACGGCCGGCTCGATTTTGAGGACGATGTGCTGGCTGCCCTGGACTACGTGGTCGCCTCCGTCCACAGCTCCCTGAGCCAGGACGCGGCGACGATGACGGCCCGTACGATCCGGGCCATCGAGAATCCGAGGGTGACCATGCTCGGCCACCCGACGAGCCGGCTGCTGCTGCGTCGCGAGGCGAGCCAGATCGAGCTCGGCAAGGTGATTGATGCGGCCATCGAGCGCGGCGTCGTCATCGAACTCAACGCCGATCCTCACCGGCTTGACCTCGATTGGCGGCTGTGGAGGCGCGCGGCGGAGCGCGGGCTGGTTTGCTCGATCAACCCCGACGCCCACGACTGCGAGGGACTGAACCACGTGCGGGCAGGGGTGGGAATCGCGCGAAAGGGCTGGCTGACGGCCGCAAATGTGCTGAACACCCGGCCTCTCGCGGAAATTCAGAAATGGCTTGGAAAACGCAAAGCCACGCCCGCGAAATGACCCGCTGTTGGCCAAGAAACTTGCCTCACGGATCGCCCTGATTAGGTTTTAAACTGATAATCCCTCGAGCTGCCCATGCCGATTTACGAGTACTACTGCCCCGATAATAACAAGATTTACCAGTTTTTTGCCAAGACCCTGGCTCAGGGCGCAACCGTGCCGAAGTGCCCCGACAACGCGGGCTTCCGGATGCAGAAACTCCTTTCGCCCTTCGCGGTGACTGGAAAGGGAAAGACGAAGGGAGAGGAGGGCGGGGACGCTCCATCGCCGGGAGGCATGCCGGCGGCCCCGGACGGAGGCGATGACCCCCGGATGGAGGCGGCCATGAGCGCCATGGAAAGCGAGTTTTCCAACGTGGATGAGAACGATCCGCGGGCGATGGGTCGGATGATGCGGCGAATGGCCGAATTGTCCGGCGAGAAGATCGACGGTGAGATGGAGGAGGTCGTCCGCAAGCTCGAGGAGGGGGCCGATCCGGATTCCCTCGAAGATCAGCTGGGCGGAACGGGCGAGCCCGGCGAGGGCGATCCCTACGGCGAAGGAATGGGCGGCGAGCTGCCGCCCGTCGATCCGAAGGAGCCGCGGCAGAAATTCAGGGCCCGCCGCAACGCGCCGATCCGCGATCCCAAGCTGTACGATTACAGCTGAAGGACGTCAGGGCTGACGCCCTAACCCTTACCACTCCTCAACGACAAGGCTGGGGACTCGGGCGAACTCCCTCTTGTTTCCGGTGACGAAAATCGCCCCGAGCGCCAGCGCGTGACCGGCGAGCAGGACGTCATAAGGGCCGATCTGCTGGGCATTGGGCTTCAAATTGGCCAGATAAGCGCGCACCGCTCCTGCATGGTATGCGGCCCCGGCGCCAAACACCTCGACCGCGGGAAAGATCTCCTTCAACGCTTTTACCCGTTTGCGAAAAACCGGGACATCGGCACTTTTCGCGGCCCCGTATTCCAGCTCCATGAGCGCAATGGCGGAAAGCCGGCACTCCGCGAACCTCTGAGCGAGCCGGTCCCGCAGCCCGATGTCCTCGGGCCTTCCTCGCAAGAACCGCGAGAAGACGTTCGTGTCCGGCAGGTATATCACTTATCCGTATCGGGGAAGTCCGGGCAGGAACCCCAGAGCGCCCGGAGGGCCTTCAGACGTTTTGCCTCCACGGCGGGGTCGGTCGCGACAAAGCCCGTCGCCGTGGGGGTCACCTGATAGGATTTCGCCTTTAACTTGAGACTCGCGGGAAGGCGCAGCGCCCTGGAGTTGCCCGCCTTGAAAACTTTCGCCGTGATCGTGCTCATGTAACTACCCTGTATCTACGCTTGAGGAAAGTCAAACCCGCGCGGCCCTATCGGTTCCCGTTTCATCTTTGAATCCAGGTAGGAGGGGGGGCATGCTCGCATATAATGGCAAGCGTCGGACCCCCTCCCGAAGTCGGATCCAAGCGGCCTGGTGATTCGGCCATCCTCTGTTTTCTACCGCATTTAGGGTGATCTTTCGCCGTGTTCATGAAATCCTCGGGTCATGCATACGTCCTCCACGGACCTCCTTGATCGGATCGACGCGGCCAAGGGCGCCGTGAGCGCGCAGATCGAACTCCTCCACCGCGAGTTTGGACGGTCCGAGAGCCGCTGGAAAAGCGACGGCACCCGGGTGACCGCGACCGACGTGGCGATCTCCGAGGGCATTTTCCGCGACTTGCGCACCCGGTTTCCCTCGGACCAGTACTTCAGCGAGGAGCAGGCCGATTTCAAGGAGCCGCAGGCGGTGACGGCTCGCCATTCGTGGATTCTTGACCCGATCGACGGCACGAACAATTTTGCCCTGGGACTTCCATATTGCGCGATCGCCCTCGCCCTCATCGAGGACGGGAAGCCGGTATACGGTGTTGTCTATGACCACAGCCGCAGGGTCCTGATGCACGGCGGCCCCGGGTTTGGCATGCACGACGGGGAGCGGCTGGCCGCGGTGACAGCGGGAACGCCCCGCCGGGAGAGCCTCGTTGGCTTTCACAGCCCGTTCGACAAGTCGCTCGTTCCCCTGGCGGAGGGGATTCTTTCCGAATTCAAGATAAGGGCCCTGGGCAGCGCGACCCTGCATCTGGCCTATGTGGCGGCGGGCCTCCTCGACGGAGTGATCGACTACAACCTGAAGATCTGGGATCTGGCGGCAGCCATTCCCCTGTGTATTGCGGCGGGAGGGGAGGTGCGCTTCCTGAACGGAGCGCAGCTGCCGATCCGCAAATTCGACCTGGCCATGAAGCGGATCATCTATGTCGCGGGCTGCCGAGCGATGTGCGATCGCCTGCAGGCCCTCACCGCCGTCCGGTCTCAGACCTGATAAGTCTGCAGCGGAACCGGATCGAGGATCTTGGCTTTCGGCATTTGCGCCGCGAGCTGCCGGACGATCCATGCGCGGGCCGGCGGATCGCCGTGCGTGACGACGACGCTTCGCGCCTGGGTCTGTTTGGCAAAGGCGACCAGCTCCTCGCGGTCGGCATGGCCGCTCAATTCGAAGCGTTCGACGCGGGCCTTGAGCTTTACCTTTACGTGCACCGCCTCGAACAGGAAGCTGTCGCCCGGCTTCGCCTCCAAAAGCCTGCCTCCCGGGGTGTCCGGATCGCAGTATCCCACGAAGCCGATCGTGTTTCGGGCGTGGCCAGCCAGCCCCGATGCGAGAACGTAGCTCGGTGTCTTCTCGACCATCATCCCCGAACTGACCACATAAAGGGCATTCTGGCCGGGATCCTCCCCCGGGTTGAGTTTGCGCGGCAGCGGGCGGACATGCAGATCCTTCACGATCGAGCGGTGGAACTGCACGTGCTTGGTCTTGCGGCTGATCTCGTCGAAGTAGTCCACTAGGTCGAGGCCCAGGCCCGAGCCAAAGATAGGGCAGTCGACCAGACGCCGGAACCGGCGGGCGTCGTGGATGATCGAGAGGATCTCCTGCATGCGCCCGAGCGCGAAAACCGGGATCAGAAAGGAGCCTCCCTTCTGGATCGTGTCGTTTATGCTGGCGACAAGCCGCGCCATCTCGGCGCCCCGGCTCTTGTCCGCCGGGCGGTCGGTGTCGCCGCGCGTCGTTTCAGTGACCAGCGTGTCGAAGTGGCCCGCGGGAAACTTGGCCCCCGGCACCGTTCGCTGGTCGGCAAAGAGCACGTCGCCCGTGAAGAATATGCCCCTATGCTTGTGGCGGATTTCCAGGCCCGCGGCGCCCGCGACGTGACCCGCGGCATGAAAGATGATTTCGATCTCGTCCCGGGCTCCGCGAATGCGCTTGGCCATTCCGAAGCCCAGACCGACAAACCGCTTGGCGCATCGCTCGACCTCCTCATGGGTGAATAGCGGATAATCGGCGATTTGCTCCTCCTCCTTCTGCCTGAACATCACGTTGACCGAGTTGTGCAACATGCGCTCGATTATTATCTTGCTCGATGTCGTCATCACCACGGATGCGCCGGGGTGCTCGCGCATCACAATCGGGAGGCTGCCGATATGGTCCAGGTGACAATGCGTGATGACGATCAGGTCGAGGTTGCGGCCCCGCAGCAGGGAAAGGTCCGGTGCTGCACGGCGCCCCGTCTTTTTCGGGTGAAGCCCGCAATCGACAAGCAGGTTGAGGTCGCCGATTTGAACGAACAGCGAATTGGCGCCAATGCCGCCGTCGCGGTTCAGGTCGATTAACTTCATAGATTCCTCAAGGAAACCGAGAGTCCGGCCGATCACAACCGCGAACTCTTGACAGGCGGCCTCGGGGGGACGCTCCTTTCCCCTTGTTCATGAAATGCCAGGCCCCCGCGATATGGCTCCCATCATCGGAGTGCTGAATATTTCCGACCGCGCGAGCGCCGGTGTCTATCCGGACACCCCCGGGCAGGCCTGCATCGCCCTGCTCCGGGAATGGCTGGCGACCCCGTTCGAGACCGATTACCGGGTGATTCCGGACGAACGGCGGCTGATCGAGGCCGAATTGCGCCGCATGGCGGACGAGGCCGGATGCTGCCTGGTCGTGACAACGGGCGGCACGGGCCCCTCCCCGCGGGATGTCACGCCGGAGGCGACCGTGGCTGTCTGCGAAAAGATGATGCCTGGCTTCGGCGAACTCATGCGCTCGGCATCGCTCAAGTTCGTGCCCACCGCGATTCTTTCGCGCCAGACGGCCGGCGTCCGCGGCCGCACGCTTATCGTCAATCTGCCCGGCCGACCCAAGGCCATCCGGGAGAATCTGGAGGCCGTGTTTCCCGCCATCCCGTATTGCATAGACCTGATGGGCGGGCCCCGGCTCGAGGCCGGCCCGGCCGCACCGAAGGTGTTCAGGCCCCCGGCCTGACCGCTCAAAGTTCGTTGTATTTGTCGGCGCGCCCCCGCGCCTTCTCGACCGGGTATTTTCGCGCGTTGGCGGCCATCTTGGCTTCGATCGCGCCGGCAACATCGAGGCCGGTCGAATTGGCGAATTCCAGGGCGTAGATGACGACGTCGGCGAGCTCTTCGGCGATCATCTGGCGTTTTGCCGGATCGCCGGCGATTTCGCGGGACTTTTCGGGGCTTGCCCAAAGGAAGTGCTCCATGAGCTCGGCGGCCTCGGCCGCAAGCGCCATGCTGAGGTTCTTTGGCGCGTGGAATTGCTCCCAATCGCGTTCGCACGCGAAGGCGAGGATCCGTTTCTTCAGCTCGGCTATGCAGGCGGTGGAGTCGGTTAGCGCGGCCATGGGAAAACCATGGAGAAAGGCCGCCCGTCACGCAATCTTCACCGTCGCCGAAAAGAAATTACTTGGCACGGGATCTGCAATGTGTACCGTAAGTTTCGATCCAATGAACCGGACCCAGCAACATCAACGCAGCCTCGCAGGCGCTTCGTATTCGAAGGCCTGCGTCAGCCGTGGCTGCGCCGCGATGCGTCCGGAATTCTCCAATTGGATTAAAAATTCCGGCGCGGGCTCCCAGGCCTGAACCTCCCCTCTTAGAGGATTAGTTCAGACTCCTGAAGAAGCCCGGCGGCCAAAGCCCCGAGGACGATCCTCCTTTTCCCCATTCAATCACCTTTTCCGTTTCCTCCCATGCATACGATCCTCAATCCGAAAAACTCCGACCGTCGAGTCCGTGGCGCCGAACTGACTGAAACCGGGTTTCGCAAACCGGTTTACGACAGCCAGTCGCAGGGCGATTCCATGAAGCTCGTCGTCTACATTCCCGGAGTGGATGCCGCTGGCGTAAGCATAGAGGCATCGGGTTCCGACCTTACGGTAACGGCGCGGAAGACCCGGTTTGTACGGGTGAACTTCCCGTCGCTGAACCTTGAGGGATCGCAGCGCGACTACAGGCTGCGCCTGCGGCTCGGCCGAGCCTTTGCCTTTGAGGCAATGCAGGCCGAGATGCACGACGGCGTGCTCGTTGTGCGGCTTCCCCGCCGCGCCGGGGAAATGGCGGGACCCTCCCCTCGTTTCCAGCGCGTCGCCTGAAAGGCGCACCCGCCGAACTTAATGGGCGGGCAGCCACTCGGAACAAGTCAGGGCCGGAAACGGCCGACCTGCCCGAGATCGCTGCCCGACCATCGATTTCTTCCCCGGCTGATATCTAGCCCCAGATTCTTCCGGAAATTTGCTAAAATTGTTGGCACACTTTAATTGCGCCCGGGTCTGACCTGACACCATGACACTTCCCATTCCGTTCTTCCGTTCCCAATCTCCTCCACCGCAGCCGCCTGCAATCGTACGGGCGGTTTACCAGCAGGGCGTCCAATGGGATCGCCCGATGTTCAAGGCTCCCCCGCTTGAACTCGAGCCCCGGGTGAGCGTCGCCGAGGACTTCAACGCGGACGCTTCTGAAGGCGACCGACTTCAGCGGTAAGATTATCGATTTAAGTTAGTTGCGAATCAACGGCCCGCACCGGAAGGCGTCGGGCCGTTTCATTTCTCGGGTATCAGCCAGCGGACTTGCCCGGCTGCCGCGGATGATCGGCCAAGCTTTTCGGCGAGTTCGGCGAGGATCGGCGTTGCCTCTCCGTCGAATTGCCACGGCGGGTTCAGTACGAGGAGCCCGCAGCCCCTTAGTCCGGCCGAGTCGGGCTCGACGATCAGTTCCAGTGTCAGGGCCGGTGGCAGGGCAAGCCGGGCAATTTCCCGGTGAAAGGCCTGGGACTCGAACCTCTCGGTTATCGGGTACCAGATGGCGTACAGGCCGTTCGGGAAACGGCGGAGGGCTTCGCCAAGGGCATCCACGAGAAGCAGGGTTTCGTCCTGCGCCTCATACGAGGGATCGATAAGGATCAGGGCGCGCCGTTCCGCCGGAGGCAGCATGGCGCGAAGAGCCGTGTACCCGTCCATTTCGTGAGTGGATGCTCGCGGGACCCAGTCAAACCCGCTGCGCAGGGCCTGGAACTCCTCCGGGTGCCGCTCGCACAGGGCGATTCGGTCGGCATCCCTCGCCAGGAGCTTCAGGAGCCAGGGCGATCCCGGATAGAAACGGGGTGAGGTCGCCGTCGACTGGACGGAGCCGCAGAGTGCCGCCTCATTGCGCGCCTTCTCGTCAAAGCTGCGAACAAGCGAGAGATACTCCCCCAGAGCCGGCGTTTGCGGGTGGCCGGCCCAAACGCGCCCGATTCCCGCGGGATGCTCGGGCTCGCGGGCTAGGCTGTCCCCGCGCCGGGCCAGCTCGAGGTCGTAGGAGCCCCTGCCGGCGTGCGTGTCCAGAAAAAGGACCCCCTTTGGTTTTCGCTGGAGTGCGCGCGCCAATTGGATAACGAAAACATGCTTCATCACGTCCGCGAAATTGCCGGCGTGAAAATGATGGCGGTAATTCACAGGGCTTGCTTGCCACAGAAGCCGCGAAACCCACACCTTTCAATCCCTCATGTCGGCTAAATCCACACGCATCTTCTCCGACGTGCACTATGGCGACAGGGCGAGCGGCGTTCTCACCATTCGCCAGCTGCGGAGGCTGACGGAGGGCGTCGAATCGATCATCCTGAACGGCGACACGCTCGACATCCGCGCGGGGCCGCACCCGGAGCGGACGATGGAGCAGCGGGCCGAGGTCCTGGAGTTCTTTTCGGGCGCCGGAACCGCGGTGACCTATGTCACGGGAAACCACGATCCGGATATTTCAACGTGCCATGCCTGTGAACTTGCCGGCGGGGAAGTTCTGGTCACGCACGGCGATGTCGTCTTTGACGACATCGTACCGTGGGGGCGTGATGCGGGCGTCATTCGCCGGCGCCTGCGGGAGGCGTGGCCGGCGCACGCCGGAGCAACCCTTGAGGAGCAGCTCGCGGCATGGCGCCTCGTGTCCGCCGAGATTCCCCAGCGCCACCAGTCCGAGCGCCACCCGCTCAAATACGCGCTTCGGTTTGCGGCCGATACGATCTGGCCGCCCTGGAAGGCTCTGCTGATCTTGAATGCCTGGCGGGTCCAGCCGCCGCGGATCGCCGCCCTGGCCCGCCGGCACCGGCCCTCGGCACGATTCGCGATCGTCGGCCACACCCATTATCCCGGGATTTGGATGGTGGACGGGGTGACCGTCATCAACACGGGCTCTTTCTGCGGCCCATTGGGCGGCCTGACGGTCGATATTGAGCCCAGCCGCCTCATCGTGCGGAGGATCGAACGGGTCCGGGGAGATTATCGGGCCGGGGAGACGCTGCGTGAGTTCGCGCTCGCCGGGAGGCCCGGCTCCGATCATTGACGAAACATGGAATTCGGCTGGTGGACAAAGGACCCCGAGCAGGGGAAGTTCCAGGTGCATGCCGTCTTTCATGGGGGCAACCTGAAGTGGCTGCGCAAGCAGGGTCATTTCTCCTCGTGGGGGACACATGCCCCGACGGTCGAAGACTGGGATCGTCTGGTCGCCGAGGCCGACAAGCGCATGGCCAGGCGGCTGCTCTCGCCCAAGCAGCACGACGCGATCCATTCGCTCAAGAAGCAGGCTGAATTGTAATCCCGGATCCGCCCCTCAGGCGGCCTCGATCGAGCGGATGAGCTCCTGCGGCGTCATCCCCCGCGCCCGCAACGCGCGCAGACTCAAAGCATCGTGACGCTTGGCCAGCCTCTCGCCCTTGTCATCGGTCATCAGCGGGCAATGGTAGTAGTCCGGGGCCGGAAGACCCAGGGCCCGGTAGATCAAGAGCTGGCGGAAGGTCGACCGGACGAGATCGGCTCCGCGGACGACCTCTGTGATTCCCATTTGCGCATCATCGACTGCGCAGGCCAGCTGGTAGCTGGGACAATCGTCCTTCCTCCAGACCAGAAAATCCCCGAAATCCCTCCCTGAAACAGCGCGCTGCGGCCCCAGGTTTCCATCGGTGAACGTGAGTTCCTCCCCGTCGGGGATCCGGATCCTCCAATTGACGGAGATCGCCCCGCCGAGTGGCGGCAACGGGGCGCCGGCCGGGGGCCGAAATCCAGCGGGGAACACAGGCTCGTCGTCGGGGCCGCCTTCATGCGGGGCGCCCGCGGCATCCAGCACATCCCGCCGTGTGCGGGCGCATGGATAGATGATTCCCGCGGAGTGCAGCGATACGAGAGCGTTCCTGTACAGGGCCCTTCTCTCGCTTTGGTTGTACGGCGCCTTCGGGCCGCCCACGTCGGGCCCCTCCTCCCAATTCAGGCCGATCCAGCGCATGTCCTCGATCATCGCCTTCACGAAATCCATCCGATAGCGCACCGCGTCCAGGTCCTCGTTGCGCAGAATGAGCGCCCCTCCTGCGGCGCGCGCCCGCCGGGCGGCCGTCCAGAAAGTGCGGGCGTGGCCGATGTGCAGGTAACCGGTCGGCGAAGGGGCGAGGCGGCCCCGGTAGCGCTTTGGACTGGGAAACATGAGGGCCATGAAGGCTCCGAAATATCCGGCTCCGTCTCAATCCCGAACCGGAGCGGCCGGCGCAAAGACAAGGCAGCGTCATTCAGGTTCACGATTGAATGGCAGCCTATGTTTGGGAAGCATTTCCGAAGGCCGCCTAGAAACCCAACCCGATGACCAAGCTTCTCTGCGTTTACTGCGCCTCCAGCCGCGATCTCGCCCCGAAATACCACGACGATGCCGAGGCTGTCGGGCGCTCGATGGTGGCGCGCGGGTGGGGGCTTGTCTATGGCGGCGGCCGGATCGGCCTCATGGGTTCCCTGGCCGGCGGGGTGAAGGCGGCCGGCGGGCGGGTCGTCGGCGTCATCCCCAAGTTCATGGTCGAACGGGAGCTCGCCTACCATGAGGCGGATGAACTCATCTCCGTGGAGACCATGGCCGAAAGAAAGCAGATGATGATCGCCAAGGCCGACGCGTTCCTCGCGCTTCCCGGGGGGATCGGCACCCTGGAGGAGATCTCCGAGGTCCTGACGCTGCGGCTCCTCGCCCAGATCCGCAAACCCGCGGTTTTTTACAACCAGGGGGGATTTTATGATGACCTGTTTCGCTTTTTCGACCGGATGACGCGCGAGCGTTTCCGGGTGACCGGAGTCGAGGGTCTGTACTCCGTCGCAGATTCAATCGACGAGATCTGGCCGCACATCGAATCGCCTCCGAACTACACGACAGCCTGGCGCGCCAAGGCCTGAGCGATGAACCCGACCTCAGCCCGGGCTCATCTTCTTTCGCATTTGGCGCGGCCTCTCGATCCGCACGAGGCCGCAATGGCGGCCGACGCAGTGCGCTTCATCGAAGCCCATCCGGACCACCTCTGGCGGACGTGCCTCCGGGGCCATCTCACGGGTTCGGCCTGGATCCTGAGCGCCGACCGGTCTCGGGTCCTCCTGACCCACCACCACAAGCTCGATAGGTGGCTGCAGCTCGGGGGCCACGCCGACGGCGATCCGGACATGGTTGCCGTCGCCCTTCGGGAGGCCTCCGAGGAGAGCGGACTGACGAAACTTCGGGTCGTCTCGGGCGAGCTCTTCGATTTCGACCGGCACGAGATCCCGGCTCGGGGCGACGAGCCGGCGCACTGGCATTTCGACTTTCGATTTGTGATCGAGGCCGATCCGGCCGAGCCCCTGCTCATCTCCAGCGAATCCAAGGATCTCGCCTGGGTGAAAATCGGCCGGGTGACGAGCCTCAATCCCGAGGAATCGATGGCCCGGATGGTGCGAAAGACATCTGCTCTTCTCCGGTCGGCGGGCTGACCGCCGGCTACTTCCAGATCCAGATGACTTCGCCCCTCCGTACCCAGCCGGTCTGGCCGTTGTCGAAGGAGAGGCGCACCCATCCAAGGAAACTCCGGTCGATTCTTGCGATGCTTCCAGCCAGAAGGGGAGTCGTCTTCTGGGCCGTGTCGGCCTCCGTCGGAATTGAGCGAAGCGTGCTGTTTCTCCAGGCGATCACAGCGGATGGATCGGCCGCCGTGCCATAGGCCCTCCAGCCGGCCGCGGAGGAGGCCCCGCCCAAAACGGCTACGGCAAGAAGAACGGTTCCCAAGGCAATAATCCCGCGCTTGCGCGAACCCGCGGCGCCAAAGGCGGCGGCCAGAACGGCGATCAGTCCCCCGGCTCCAAGCCACGCCGAGACGACCGACAGCAGCTGCCAGTCGGCAGGGGAAGCGAGGCGGGCGAGCCACTGCAGAAGCCCCGGCGAAAGAAATTCGGCGAGCTGTTCCGGCACGAATCCGGCCTTCTCGCAGGCAAGGCTGAATTGCCAGCGAACGGCGGAATTGCCGGGTTTTTGCACAAATGCCGCGGCAGCCTGCGCCGCGGCCTCGTCCCAACGGTCCTGCTGGCCCAGCGCAAGCGACAGATTGTGCCGGGCGGTCCAGGAAACCGGCTCGCGGTCCAGTTCCGCCCTCCAGCCTCTTTCGGCGGAGGCAAAATCGCCCTGCCGGTAGGCAATGTCCGGAGAGGGACGGGGCGCGCCGGTCGCGGCGCCGAGCCGGATCGGGAGCAAGCCGAGCGCGAGGGCGCAAAAAGCAAAAAGAAACGGGAAGAGATTGCGGGGCTTGAAAAGCTGCAAAGGCGAGAAGCCGGGAACGGATCTAGCCGCAAGGGCCGCCCGGGCGCGGGCGACCCAATCTGCCGGAAGAGCGGATTCCGGTCCGTAGATCACCCGGTCCGCCTCCGCCCACAGGGTATTCCAGGTTGGATCGGCGATCGAGGCCTGGGTCGGGGCCGAGTGGGCGAGCTTCCAAATGACTGCGGAATCATGCTGCCAGGCAAGAAGGAGGCCGCGAACGGTTTCCGCCGCGCTCTCGCTTCGAAGCCGTCCAAGGACGGCGGCCAGGCGCGCTCGGGCGTCGCGGCGTCGGCGTTCCGGATCGGTGCGGCTGGCGAGCCGGATGGCAAAGAAAAGCCAAAGGGTGAAGAAGATAAGGAAGGGGATCGCCAGAAGGGTGATGACGCTTGCGCCGTCGAGGGGCCGGGACGCGGGCGAGTCGGCCGGCAGGGGATCCCGGGGGAGTCCGGACGGGGCGATCGCGGGCGATGGGGCGGGCGCAGCTGGCTCACTTGAGACGGTGCTCGAAGGTGCAGCCGCACTGCCGGAACGCGGGCTCCCGGCGCTCGCGGGAGCCTCGGCGGCGACGTACACCGTCGAGCCGGGTGCTGTTATGGTCTCATAGGAGCCCGTCTTCGGGTCGAAATACGTGAAATGAACCGGTTCAAGCGAATAGACTCCCGGCTTGGTCGGCACCAGGACGACGTCCTCCGAAAGGGTCGAATCGAACAGCTTACCCTCCACTGGCGTGCGTTTCGCCTTCGGCTGGATGACCTGAAAGTCCCGGGACACCTCCCTCGGCTGGAGGCCGGAAATGTCCGGCCAGTTGCCCATGCCGCTCAATCGGACCGTCCAGGTGACCGGATCGCCAACGGTCGGGTTCTGCGGCACAATCTTTGCGCTGATCTTGAATGCGCCGACCGCGCCGCTGAAGTCCGCCGGAGCCGGCGGGAGCGGCCGCACGTCGAGCGTGGGCTGCGTGCTCGACACGGAGAACTGCTGGTACTGCCGTTGCTGAAAAAAGCCGAATCCGGTGACGCCGACGCTCAGATTGACGATCTGGTTGACCGGATTCAGCCGGTAGCTACCCGGCTTGTGGGCAATCGCCCGCGTGTGCCGCACAAGCCCGGTCTCCGGCTCGGCGCCGGTTCGGGTCTCGAATGGCTCCGGCCCCGACCAGTCCTCGGCCACGAGGGGGTCCGGGCTCCAGTCGAATGCGCCGCGTCCGAAATCCGGATAATAGCTGCGCGCCGCCTGGATCGTATAATCAAGATTGAACACTTCGCCCGCCCAGACCGTCGTTGGCTCCGCCTCGAGGCGGGAATGCGCCGCCGAGTCGAGCGGCTGGCCGCCGCCGACGACGGCGCCGACCGGATCGAAGTGAGCCGCCGGCACCTTGACCTGGCCCTTGTTCGTCTCCACCGAAAAGGAGGGTATGTCGACCCCCTGGCTGCGGCTCAGCAGCGCCGTGTAGGAGCAGGAGACGCTGTGCGAATAGGTGCCATTGATGATGGAGAGGTTGCTGCTCTGCCCGGCGTAGTCCAGGGCCAGGGCGGGCACGCGCGGAGGGGCCGGCGTCTCCTTCGGTTCGCAGTCCTCGAACACGAGCTGGAGGGTCGACGACTCGCCGACCGGAAGCGTGCCCCTCGGCGGGTCCCAGTGGACCGACTGGGCGCGCGCAAGGCCGGCGGCCCAGGGAAGGCAGAGAAGTATCCGAAATAGGAGTGCGCGCATCCGTTTCACCAGTTCTTGCCCTTTGTCTCGGGTGGGTGCGGTTCGTTGTTCTCGATCATTTGAAATAATTCGGCGGGGGCATCCTGGTCTCGCAGCTGGTCAAGTTTCTGGAGCGGAGCGGTCAAGGACGGATCGGCTTCGGCGGGATCCGGCCGCTTGTTTTCCGGGCGGCCGCCGACCTGCTGGTTTCCGCTCGGGGGGGGCTGCTGCTGGCCCTTCACGTCGCCGAACGCGGACTGCTGCTCGGGTGCGGAGTTTTGCGGATTCGAAGGCTGGCCGGACTGGTTCTGGGGCTGGCCCTGCTGCTGCTGGGGGGAGCCTCCCGAGTTCTGCCGCCTTTGATTCTGGTCCTGCTGTTGCTTCTGCTGCTTGTCCTGCTGCTTCTGCTGTTGTTGCTGCTTTTGTTTCTGGTCCTCCGATTTCTTGAGCATCTCCTCGAGCTGCGCGCGCAGTTGGCCCCAGTCCGCGGCCTTCGGATCCATGACCGAACCCGCATCGACGGCCGCGAGTCCGTCGCGGACGGGGCCCTCCGGAACCGGCTCGCCCGAGGACTGAAGCCGGCGCCCCCAGGTGACCGTCTGGCCCGCCAGTTCCGACCAGTCGATGGCGCTGCGCTGGTCCTCGCCGGAAAGGCGCCCGACCATCCGGCCGAGAACGACCCCCGGGGCCGGCGGAAGAGCGGCTGACTCCGACGCTGCGGCGCGAACTTCCCGTGAGAAACCCAGAATCAAAAGGCAAAGGAGCGCGGCCGCGGCCGCGGGCCTGCCCCCGGCCCGCAAGGCTTCCCTGGGGCGCAGCTCGCGCGGCTTTGGACGGACCGGGAACTCCCGCCAGAAGCTTATAAGGAGGCAGACGAGCGCCGGTGCGAGCGCCCACTGGAAGCGCTCGGCGTAGCGAATTGAGTTTCGCTCGACGAACTGGCCCTTGCGGCCGGCCTCGACAGTCGTCTTGAGCAGCTGCGCGAGATCCACCCACTCGCTCCCGTCGCGATAGACACCGCCTGTCTTCGCCGAAAGTTCGCGCAGCGTTTCGCTTTCCAATTTGGACATGACCACACCGCCGTTCTCGTCCTTCAGGAAGCCGCCGGCCCCGTCCGGTATCAGGGCGCCCTTCGCGGTGCCGATCCCCAGGCCGATCACGCGAATCCCGCGGTTGGTCAGGGCCGGGATATGGCTGCGCCAGTCGTCATCCGTGGCCCCGCCGTCGCTGAGGATGATCAGGTAGCGGTCCGATCCCGGCCCGCTGCTGAAGGCGGAGGCAGCCGTGTCCATCAATGCACCATAGTTCGTTCCGCCGACCGGCATGAAGTCCGGGCCAAGCGATGGAAGAAACTCCCTCAGAATCTCGTAATCGGCGCTGAGCGGCGACTGCAGGAAGGCTGTGCCGGAAAATGCGACCAGGCCCACGCGCTCGCCGCCGAGGCGGCCCAGGAGG
>CAVVGS010000006.1:505000-745844 GCA_963747795.1 uncultured Verrucomicrobiae bacterium | reverse complement strand
GCATTCTGAACACTTTGAAACACCATGCGTTCCAGACGTTCATATGATTCGCGCTACATATGATCCCTGGACATCCGCCAACTTTGGTCGGCTTAGAGGAAATGGAGGGAGCGGCTCAGGTGTTGCGGTGGTGATGGAGAGCTGGACTCATGATTTAGGAGTATCGTCTAAATCTGATCAGTTAGCTATCCTGCTTTTTAGTGGTTGCTTCGCTTCCTGCTTGCAGTGTGCACAAAGCTTTTAGCGATATAACGTATCACCTACCGTCTTCAATCATTGATTAACAATCAACAATCAAACAAATTTGCGCATTTTCAAAAAACCTCATAAACTAGCGCTTCACCCCAGATTGACTCTCGCCCTTGCAGCTTCAGCGTTGATAGACGGTGTAAGAACAATTAGCATAGTGTGTATCGAACAAAAGGGCTCAAATATAATGCTAAATGGTCAGTCTCGCCCCCCCCCCCCCCCCGCGCCCCCTTCCCGCTCCCCGGTCCTCCCTGCCCCAGCCAGCCAAAGTTGGTGCACGTCCAGGAGATCATCATGCAGTATGTCCCTTGAAGCTAATGGAACACCTAATGTTCCACGGTGATGGAGCACTTGGTGTTCCATGGTGTTCCAGTGTGTTCTAGGCTGTTCCAGGACATTTCGCGTAACCGCCTCGTTTTTTTTGGCCGAAGCAGGATGCTCTTCCGCCCCTTGGCGGTTCCACTTGTGATCTCCTGCCTCTGATGGCTGCACAATGTGGTGTCTAAATGACGTTCTCCATCTGCCTCCTCCGTTGACATTTGTTTTATTTATTACTGTTTTTGGTTTCGTCACGGCTATGCATTTTGCCTCATTTGTGCACTATAGCAACATCATACCTACGTTGCTGCATCCAGCACTGCAGCAGCGTTGAAACTGTCTAGACTGAACGTTAAGCTAGCCTCGCGTTGTTATAAGCAAATCGCCCACGTCAACGACAGAGACACCAGGAAAACACTCGTTGGCGAAGATTGAGAAATTTTGCGTGATATGTTGACAGCAATGCAGTTGCGTTGTACGTTGGTTCTCAGTTCAGTAAGTGAGTGTCGTCACAGCATATAGAGCCTCTTTAGCTGCCTTGTTGAAAACAGCTACTCCCACCAGGCGCTTGCGTCAAATGTTTTCCAGACACAAAATGCATAGCGCGCAGCTTCCATAAACATGAACAGTCTGACGACTCATGTGATTAATAATAAACATGTTTGTCGAGAAGGGGTCGCTTGTTGCCCGTAGCACTCTGCGACCTGCACAGCGGAAATTATACTCCACATCCAGCATTGCTATTTTCGCTAAAAATGATGCCAAACCCGCGATACCGTCGACGTGCTGGAACAAACGCGTTCGATTCCTTCTGGGTCTGCTCGGCGGCAACGGTACAAGCGAGTCGTCATCTCAGAAGACGATCTCGTCGACTGGCAGCTTGAAAAGCAGCGAGGCGCCCGAGGATAAGTGGAAGCTCATTGATTTTACGGCCGACGACTAAAAGGTGCGCCAGGCATATCGATACTTGCAGAACGAACGTCCGCGACGGAGCCGTCGCTGAACATTCTGACGGGTCGATCTGTTCAATGTCTCACCTGCGGCTGATAAGACGAAATAGGTTTGCAAAGAAAGTTAGGAGTCGATATTGTAACGCTCAACGCGTAAGAACATTCTCCTGGTTGCATGATCTTTGAAAAGAGTTTTCAAACTGCGCAACGGGCAATTAAGTCCTTCTGCGTTGGCCAGCGTTGTTAAGATTTCATGACAACGTGCTGTTTCGAAACTGGATATTAATTAAAATCAGTAATGTATTCAGATAGCCCAAAGTTGCGGCCAAGCTAGACTAAGTTTAGAGTAAAAATTGGTTGAAAAATTAACATGTAAGCCTGTAAAAGCAGAACTGCATCGTGCAACTGAGAGAGAAAAAACACATTCAGGTGGGTAGACAAAACGTTTTGGGACACCATGTAATACTGCAAAATTTTTGAGCACAGCGGATCACATCCTTATTGCTGGTGCGTAATCCAGACCGGTCTATTAATACAAAGAGTGTTCAGGCCATTTTGTGAATTTTCTGGAACATTCTGGAGCAGCGTAGAACACTTTGGAACACTTTTGAATACGGTATGACTCAACTATGTCCCACGAAGACACTGCGCTGTGATTTCCTGAAGGTTCGCTAACTTTCACCCTTTGCTGCATTGGGAGATAGGAATTTATCAAGCTCAACCACCTAGCCATGCTTTGTACGCGCTGCACGCTCCAGGCAGGATGCCAAATAGCAGGCCGCTACACAGCGAGTTCTTTTCGTGTGATAGCGTGCGTCTTATTTGCTCAGCTACAGCAATCAATGACTTCTTGGAGTATTGTCTAGTTTGGGTAGTTTCCTAAAAAGTGGCATAGCAAACCTGTACATGTCACGTGACAAAAGTGTTTCGAGCAGACCACTCACACAGCAACGATGAGGGCATGTTCTTCTCATCGCACAATTTCAGTCATGCGTTCCATGATCGATTGAACATGGAAACATTGAGTGTATGTCGGCAGGTATTACTTTTCGTCTACTGCGAGATCACAGGTCACCGATTTCGCGGATTTTGACGGCAAAAGATAGTCTTCATTGCGTTAAAAAAATCGAAATTCTATTCTGATTACATGCAAGATTAACAAAATGGGGCGCCCGCCCCATCCCCCAAATGGGGCAAATTTTAACCCCTCCAACGCCAACGAACATTTTTTCCAAAAAAATTTGGCCATTTTTTCGACAATTTTTTCAAGTTTTTCTCAAAATTCCATTATTTTTGAGCAAATAGCGTGACCGAATCGTTCTGTTCACCAGGGCGTACAATTTAGCACTGTTAGTGATGCATATTAGCTTGGTTTCGGCCTTAAAAAATTTTTGCCTCAAAAATGGGGCCCCATGGGGATGGGGGAAAACAGATTTTTGCCCCTCCCCAAAATGCCAACCGATTACATAGTACGCACCGATGCCAAGCTCGTCCAATCTTCATTTGTTGTTCGACCACATGTGATCCGACTCGGTCGTGCACCAGTCCCGAGGACGAATCGTCGACGAAGGCCTCCCTTCACGAGGTCAATGACAGCGGCGGGTGGGAGGGCGGGAAGATCTAACGGCTCGACTGGTGAAAGAGAGGGAGGAAAAGAGAGTGCGGGCTTCGACCGCTGGCTACTCGCAGAAGAGGTCGTGAATGCCGAGGGAGAGGAGGCGAGAAGTTTTGCTAGGTATTTTCCGCTTGGTACCCCGGGCCAATAAGAAGCTGCGAGCAGCGCCGCCTGCACATAAGCACAATTATCTGCTACTCCGCTCAGCTACATCGGCAGATAATTTAGCTTATGTGCTGTAGGCGCTGCTGCGCAGTCGGACGTGTGAATTAATTTGTGTACGGACCGTAGCGATCACGGGTTTTTGGATTTTAGTTTTTTTAGTTGGAGGATTTGTCAAACTTTGACGCATCTGATCGGCAAATGGGAATGAAAATGAAATTTGCTGAAAATTGTTTTGAACGAACTTTCATTACTTTAAAGTCAGTTATCATTCGTGTCGTTCAACGTCGAGCGTGTCATAAAGGGCTTAGAGGTTGGGTAGGGTAAGAAAATTTGATTTTTTGCGGACATAACGTCAATTTTAACACGTGGAGATAGGCAACCTTAAGAACAGTGGAGGGGTCAAAAACTTAAAAAACCATAAGGGCGTAGCGCCCTGAAAGAGTGAACTTGGCGGAAGGGGTTTAATAAAAAGTTAGGAACGCTCAGAGTACCTGGACACTGTCGAACATCGTATGACCAATAAAACGTGAACAGGCTTCGTGAAACGTTTTGACATCCCCTACGATGGAACAGACACGAACATTTTCCACAGCACAGCTGTATGCTTGCGCCCCCCCCCCCCCGTGGACAAACTTTTTGTCTTTCCATAAACGCTTTTTTCGGGTTGGATTAATTGAAAAAAAAATCGGGCGAAAGTTTTGCAAAATTTGGCCAACTAGGATAGATTTCGGCTCACTAATATGGAAAAATTTCGTAACTGTTCCAAATTTTGGATACACGTATTAAGGCTAAATTGAGCTACATTTCTACATTTACCGTGACCCACTAGGGATAAATAAGATAGAAAGCGTCGCGTCCCATGACCAATCCAAAACATATAGAAATATTGCTTGCGTATTCCAGGACATGCTGTAGATCGGCGCAGAGGATAAAAGGGATAAGCTGTGGATATCACGTAAAAGAAGAAATAAAATCTCACAGCGTCGTTAGTTATTCCATTCATGGTTGCATCATTCGCTCTCACACGCATAGTCAGATCAAGCGCATGATTTAATACTCCCATGTAATACAATTGTTTGCTCGAAACGCACGAGCAAGCACTTCTACTATCTCGTTGTCCTTACCCGCAGCAGCAGTCGCGTCAAGCTGTTTCACCCCACACGAATATCACGTACGACTGAGCCTAGCGAAAACAACAAACGAGATCATTAAGCTAACGGCATTGACGCTTGACGAGCAGAAGGCGTCGTAGAAAATGGTCGACTTCTCGTCCGTCTTCAAACTCACGGTGCCCTCGAGCGTTCGTGTGCCGCAGAAGGCGAACGTCTTCGATGGCTTCTTTGAGGGAAAGCGAAAAACCGCTGCGCCGAACAACGCGGCAAACGTCGAACTCGGCGAACGGGGCGAAAAGCTTCCAAGACGCGTGAGCGATTCATCGACGATGTCCACCAAGAACTCGTCAGTGGCGGGAAGCAACACGTCGCTGTCATCGACTGAGCCGTTATTCCGGAAGCGTTCGGAGACCGTTCCTGACCGTTCTGCTGCGGAACCGATTCTGCGGAACGTTCTGAGCCTGCGATATTGATGCATGCGGTGACGCGCCAGCGCGTCGAGGTGATTTGCGAAGAGACACGAGACGCACAGGCGGTGGACGTGACCCGAGAAGAGTTGTACGCGGAGCAGTATATCGACGTCGATGACCCGAGCTTGCCGCGACGTTTTCTGATGGCGAAGATTCTGAAATGATGATGGCAGCAGGGCATTTTTCTTACGCCTCAGCTTGGAGATTCTTTTATGTGTTATAGCTGTTTCCTACCATTAATAATACTTTTTAGGGCTCATCCATATATGACGTCACCTAAAAATTCAAAAATTTTCGACCCCCTCCCCCCCTCGCCAGGTGACGTCATATATGGATGAGCCTGAGTACTTCTGTCGATTATATTTTGACATAAACGCTCAGAGCGCAAACAGACACCGACTACTGTTTAAATGAGAAACCAATCAGTCGATGCCTTCCACCGCAGGGATCAAGGGGAGATGGGAATTTTTTTTTGGGGGGGGGGGGGAATCCTTAGAAATGTGATGATGCCACCGCAGTTGCAAAACTAGCAAAGATCTAAGATCTGTCTTTGCTCACACTCCATTTGTCAAAGAAGTCAAAATGTTGGCGAGAACTCGTGACAGTAGCAACCTCTCCGTACGCTGGCGGAACCTCGAATTCGGTGGACATGTAGTAGGAGGATGCCCGAGGGGGACTGGGAAATAAGAAAGGATAAGCCGGAAATGGTGGAATAGCTTTTCATGGATTGCCTTCGTTTAACACAGGCCATCGCCGTATATGGTAATGGGCCGGCCTTCCCAAAAACAGCGGGCGAACACTGAAATCACGCCACTATACGGAGACGCGGGATCCTGCCTCGGGCCGAAGACATTGAAATACCTGAGACAAAGGGCCGTCAGGCCATAGGCCCTCGCGTAACACAGGAGGAGGTCTTCGGAGGCAAGTTTTGCAGCCCCATAGGGGCTGACCGGATGGCAGGGGCATGAGGCCTCGATTAGCGGCTGGCCGAAGGTTTCGCCGTAAACGGCGGCCGATGACGAAAAAACAATGCGTGGAACGCGGCCTTTGCGGGCCGCTTCGGCAACCAGGTGGGTTGCTTGGACGTTTAGCCGGAAATTTAGATCGGGCATTGCAAGGCTCTCCGGAACGCTGACAAGCGCAGCAAGATGAACGATGGCAAATGGAGAGAATTCTGCCACGAGTTCATCCATTATTCCCGGCTCAGACACGTCTGCCTCGCGGAAAACAAATTTTGCGTGCGGCAAAGCATCCAGCAGGTTTTCCCGTCGGCCGGTTCGAAAATTGTCGATGCCGATTACGCGACAGCTACCAGCGAGCAGCTGGTCGCAGGTATGACTGCCGATGAAGCCGGCAGCGCCGGTGACGATCACGTTGAGCATTCGGATGATGCTGAGTTGAAGAACACGGGTTGTGCAAGATAGTCCCAACCGAATTTCCCTGATTGAAGGGGTGCGGGACACAAGCGACGAAGCGATGCAGCTTGCCGCTCGCTTGGTTGGCGAACAGTTCATTCTCATTACATCGGCTTTGCATCTGCCGCGCCGTGGGTCTCTGTCGAAAACAAGGGCTCGATCCTATTCCTGTGCCAACCGATTTTCTCGGTTCGCCTTTCAGCCCCCTTGATCTCTGTGCGTTGAATTACAACTCCCTTGAACGCAGCACATGGGCGTTTCACGAAGCACTGGGCCTATTGTGGACGAAGCTCCGAATACAGCGGTAATTCCACGGTCTAGCGAGCCGCACTGCCGCTTGCTGCCACCAGGCCCGATGGCGCATGCCGACCGGTGCCTAGCGTTATCGCAGGAACTCAGTTAGCCATGCGCGCCGGTGTAGTGGGGCGGGACCAGCCGGCTGATCAGTAGAAAAGTACGTCACCGACAGTGGCGCCGGGGGAGTACAGGGAGACGTCGGCGAACAGGGGCAGGGTGGGCGTCGCCGAGCTCGTGTAAAAGACCGTTCCGTTGCGGCTGTACGTGATGACGCCGCCGGTGAGGGCGACGGTGAAGACATCCCCCGTGGAATAGGAGCCGAAGCCGCCCCGATAGGTTCCATTTTCGTAGACGTAGAACTGGCCGTTGCCGGCAAGATAGACGGCGAAGTCTATGTCGGCGTAGTTTTCGCTGGAGTTGTCGTGGCTCAGGCCGCACATGCGATATGTGTTGGTTTCCGTGGCCGTGAACTGGACATAGCCGCTGCCCGAGGTGATTCCTCCGTGGATATGGCGCCGGCTGTCCAGCCTTCGGCACTGCTGCCGCGGGTCAAATTGTTGCCCGTTGCAGTCACCCCAACCGTTTCGCCCAGACGACGTTTTGGCCGCCGCTGATCACATACGCCGCCATGGTAACGGGGCTGGCGGTAAGACCGGTTTCGAACGCGCCGGCCTTCAAGGCCAGGGTGCTGGAGACAGCCACCGTGCCGCCGGAGGCGATCGACTGGTTGCTTTGGGTCGGCGTGGAGCCGTCGGTCGTGTAATGGATCTGCGCCCCCGGCGTGCCGTCCGTGATGGTCACCGTTTGGGCCGTCGGGTAAGTGCCGGCGGCTATGCTAAAGACGGGAGCATCGATGGAGATCGCTTGTAGGGTGCCAGAGATGACAAAGTTGCCGATGGTGGAGCCCGGGGTGTACAGGGAGGTGTCGGCGAACAGAGGCAGGATGGGCGTCGCCGAGCTCGTGTAAAAGATCGTTCCGTTGCGGCTGTACGTGATGACGCCGCCGGTGAGGGCGACGGTGAAGACATCCCCCGTGGAATAGGAGCCGAAGGAGCCGCGATAGTTTCCGTCCTCATAGATGTAGACGGTGTCGTCGGCGGCAAGGTAGATTGCGTAGTCCAAGTCGGTGTAACTCTGATTGGAGTTGTCGTGGCTCAGGCCGCACATGCGATATGTGTTGGTTTCCGTCGCCGTGAACTGGACATAGCCGCTGCCCGAGGTGATTTCCTCCGAGGATATGGCGCCGGCTGTCCAGCCTTCGGCACTGCTGCCGCGGGTCAAAGTGTTGCCCGTTGCAGTCACCCCAACCGTATTCGCCCAGACAACGTTTTGGCCGCCGCTGATCACATACGCCGCCGTGGTAACGGGGCTGGCGGCAACACCAGTTTCGAAGGCGCCGGCGTTTAAGGTCAGGCTCTGATTCACAGCCACCGTGCCGCCGGAGGCGATCGACTGGCTGCTTTGGGTCGGCGTGGAGCCGTCGGTCGTGTAATAGATCTGCGCCCCCGGCGTGCCGTCCGTGATGGTCACTGTTTGGGCCGTCGGGTAAGTGCCGGCGGCTACGCTGAAGACGGGAGCCAGGACGGGGAGAGACTGCAGGGCGCCGGAGATCTTGACAGTGCTGATGGTGGCGCCTGGGGTCTCCAGAGAAGCGTCGGCGAACACGGGAAAGGAGGGTGTTGCGGAACTCGTGTAGAAAAGCGTTCCGTTGCGGCTGTACGAGACGACGCCGCCGGAGACGGCAACCAGGAAGACGTCTCCTGTGGAATAGGAGCCGAAGGAGCCCCGATTGACTCCATCCTCGAAGACGTAAAACTGGCCGTTGCTGGCGAGGTCGACAGCAAAGTCTATGTCCGTATAGCTTTGGCTGGAGTTGTCGTGGCTCATGCCGCACATGCGGTCGGTGTTGGTCTCCGTCGCCGTGAACTGGACGTAGCCGTTACCCGAAGCGAAATCCACGGTGGAAATGGCGCCGGCGTTCCAGGCGGCAGTGCTACTGCCACGCGTAAGACTGTTGCCCGTTGCGGTCACCCCGACCGTGTTTTCCCAGACTACGTTCTGCACGGGTCCCGCATGCAGGCTGGTGGAAAACAGAAGGGACGCGACCGCGATGGCCAGGGCTATAATCCGGGCAAAAATGGGTGGCAGAGTAACGTTCAACCGGAAGCCCTGACTCTGCGTGGTAGTCCTCATCGCATTGATGAGATTCACCCCGGGAAAAACGGCAAGGTGTGGAACTACGTATCCAGGGTAGCAAAACTACGCACGCATCTTTCTTCCGGCGGAATCTCGATTCGGAACCGGGGGCTTGGCCCCATATTCCCGGATAAAGCCGGGATGCGCGAAAATGGAAAACGCAGTACCCCATCTTGATCGTCGTGACGCTGAACCCAGCCTCCATGCGGAGGCAAAATGGGGGTCAGGCTACCTTAGAACAGGGATCGAACGCCCCGCTTCCAATACAGACTGGCAGACGCGCACAGCGCGAAGCCAAGGACGAGCAACAGGGCCGTATCGGCGTTGTCCGGGCAAGGTTCGGGATCGAGACTTACCGGGATGAAAGCGCCGCTGCCGTCCACCCAATCGAAATAGCCGCCGCCGACGGGATAGTCCTGGGAGTAAACGTTGACCGCTTCTCCGTTGGCCAGAGTATACGCAAGCCCGAAGTAGTCCAAGGTCAGCGACTGCGCGAGCAGCACGTTGTCGAACTCAACGTCGCCGACGGTCGTGGGATCAAAACCATTAGGATTATCCCAAAGGCCGGTGATGGCCACGCCGTTGCGGGTACCCTCGATGCCCGTGATCTCCCAACCGGCCAACCCTTGGACGCCATCGACATCGTCGCTGTAGGCGCCCGTCATAAAAATTCCACTGGCGGTCACTCCGTCTCCAGAGTAGGAGAAAGAATAAGCCTCATCCGCGTGGGCGAAAGGCTGTGCCAAAAGGCTGACAAACAGGACCGCCGTGCTCCGACGGAGCAGCTTTCCGAGATCCAGTCTTACAAGGGCGGTTTTCATTTGGGCACGAAACTGTGGTACGTCTTTGCATCAAACGTGCCACCTCGTTCGCCAAGCCTCCATTCGAGGGGTCGTAGTACTACGTAGCCAGAGCCTAAGTTTCTTTTTCCAAATAGATTATGTATTCCGCCAGAAACGACTGCTTCTTGTGTTTTGCGTGCGCTTGTTCGGAAACGTAAAGGATTCCGACGTCCATAGTCGTAAAATCTTACGAAAAGCGGACTGACCCCTGCCCGCGAGCATCAGCGCAGCCGCCGCGTTTCAGCCAGCCGCTCCCGGCCGAGTCCTATGTTGAGGAGCTGCGCAATTGGCGAATCAATGGGCAGCCGGATGGGCGAGCAAGACGGAGGGCGCGCTAAACTCGGCGAAGTCTGAATCAAGTTGGTGGCAGGCGTAGAGGCCGAATCCGAACAGGACGGCCGAGGCGGGGGCTCTGAGAGTCGCCTCAAGCCGGCGGGTGCGCTCCCAGTCGCCCAGGGGAACCCGGGATTCGGCGGCATCGCCGACAAAGTGGCCTGCGCGGTCGAGGAAGCTCACGACGAGGTAGGCTTCGCAGCCGGGGCTGACCCGACCCCGGAAATCAATTGCTGCGCGGTAGAACGCTCCGGGTTCGGCGGGGATCCATTGGAGGAGGCGATCGGAGGCGACGTGCTCGTAGCGAAGGCTCCGGGCGCCGGAGGGCGACGCGACGGCACGGATCGTGCGATTCGGCGAGGGTTCGCCCCGGCCGAGCCATGGGGTCGAGGTCCAGATGAAGGTTGTGTCGTCGAGGCGGGAGGGGGAGGCGACGGTGGACCAGGCTGAGTCCAGGAGGGGGACCGGGCGCCAGGTCAAAGATGCGTTGTCGTCAAGATTCGCGGCGGGGTCTTCTCGGAGGTAGACCGACAGATCGGTTGGGGCCATCGCTTTGGCAGCAACGGAGGCGGTGTAGGCCAAGATGAAGCGCATGCGCTTTTCCCTGTAATCTTTCACGAGCTTGGAAAGGGGATTGGCCTGGGTTGAAGAGGGCCCGATTGAGCTCGGGTTTTCCGAGAGGAAATTGGACAGGGCGATTCGGGCCTCGCAGAAGGAACAGAAGGCTTCCGTGGTGGCGAAGCCGGTTGAGACGAAGTCCACCCGGCGGAGGACTGCCGGATCGTCCGATGCCGCAGCGGCCCGAAGGAGGTCGGCGCGCAGGGTATCGCGAGTCTTTGGGGGAAAGAGAGCGGCCTGGGCGGGGTCCTGGTAGTATTTGATCCAGCGGGCGGGGCCGGGCTGCGAGGTCCAGGATTTTTCGCAGAGGGAAAAGAATTGCTCCATGGCGGGAGCGGCCTTGCCGAAAAACGTCCGGTAGTATTCGTCGAGGAGTGCCGCGACCGGGCGGTCGGGCTCCCAGAGGAGCTGGGCGGCGACCCAGAGCTTGGGTCCGTCGAAAGACCAGTTTGGGTCGGTTTCCGCGAAGAAGGCGCGGACGCCGGAATCGAATTCAAAACGGATGCTTTCGGCCGTGAGGTGCGTCGTGACACGGGGAATCAGGAAGGGGGCTCCGTAGAGGTAGTCGTAACAGCCGACGATTGCGGCGCCGGAGCGGCACCAGCGGCGGATCAGGGCCTGGTCCTCTTGGGCGAAGGAAGGATCGTACCACTGGGTGCGGTCGGCGGTGAGCCAGGGAAGAATTGAGGGGCGGACAGGAAAGCTCGGAGTGTTTTCGCACCAGTAGTACGCATAGGCGCTCAGGTGCTTGCCCGGAAGGTCCGCGGAGGTGGCATCGGCGACGCGGTTCATGAAGGCAAAGACCAGATCGGAATAATCCGGGCGGTTGCGGAACCAGCGCAAGGGTCCGCGGGCGGCGAGGCTTTCGGGGGACTGGTCGAATCGGATGCTGTCGTTTTCGCTCAGGGAGACCGCCTCGGCGAGGGGGTGGGTGCCAAAGTACGCCTTTACGTAGCGGGCGGCCTCGGAGGCGACGGCGGGATTGGCCAGGGCGGGCTGCCAGTTGTAGTCGCTGGAATCGACGGGGCGATAGCGCTTGCCTTCGAGGAGGGGGAACCAGTCGGGGTGGGTGTCGAACAGATGGCGGGGGATGACGTTTAGGAGGGCGTGGCCGTGGGGCCAGCGGTCGTGGAGGCCATTGTGAAGGGCCCAGGCTTGGCCGGAGGAGGCGAGGCCGGAAAATGTCCGTGATAGGAAGGCGGGCTGGACGAGGACGTCGGTTGGATGGGGGATCCAACGGGCGTGGGGGATCACTTCGCCGAGTTCGCCCGGCAGAAACCACCGGGCCTTGAGTTCGCGGGAGCAAAATCGATCGACGGCAAAGGTGGTGGCGAGGGGGGTGGCGCCATGCAGGATCACGGTGCCGTCGGCGCGGGTCACGATGCGGTAGCTGTCGCCGTCAGCGTTGGAGGGGAGTGAGGCTTCTGAGCGGGTGACGGGGCTGTCGCCGAGAAAAAACCGGACTCCAGAGGAGGTGGCGGGCGATCCGTGGATCGAGACTTGCTCTCCAGTCGCAAGGAGCCAGACGCGGGCGAGCTCGGAGGCCGCTTGGGTTTCCTGCTCAGAAGGAGAGGGAGGCAGGATGATTTCGGAAGAAGGAGCCCGCGATGGGAGCAATGAAAGAATCAGCGCGGTCGGGAGCCAGGCTATCGAGGATCGTTTCGCTCGTCGCATGCACCATGGGCATTATCGGGACCGGAGGCGCGCGGCCAGTCTGGAAATTGCGTGAGATCCCGTGATCACGGGCGTGGCGGACCCGGGTCTTGAACAATGACCTCCGCGCCCGCGCCTCTGGCGCCGGATTCGCTGACAGCAAGAGGTGCTTTTGGCCCGGATGCCTGCGCGTAGGCCGGGAGCTCGTGCGCACCCCGGAGCAGGCATTCAGCATCGAGATCGACATCCAAGTCAGGCCAGTGCACGGAAAATGGGGAAATGACGTAATGAGAACGTTCGGCAGGGGTGGCGCGCAGCAAGGTTGGATAAAAGGAAAGCGGGACGCTTACGCGCCGCCCGTCGTGAAGATTGAAAGCCAATCGGGCATCGTCGATCTCAACAGCATGGATTTCGGGATCGTTCATTCCACGCCTCTATTATGGCATCTCAAAGCTGGCGCGGACGGCGAAGCGGATGTGCGTTCACAGTCCTCATCAGTCCGGATTCTAACAACCCTGAGAGAAAGATTGCTTTAGCGATGCGCCAGTTCGCGCGGGGGCTTGGACGCAGCCGGGGCGCGCAGGCTATTCAGATGGCGGTTCAAGAACACAATCTGCTCTTCGGCCGTCATATTGTTCAGCAGCTTGCTTGTTGCCCGGCGCCACCGGCGGGACGCGGCGATGGCTCTCAAAGGTTCTTTTCTTTGTGACCATGGATAAGGGAGGTTGGAGTTATTATGCGCACAGGCGGGTAGCCTTGCAAGAGATTCACCGCGGTAAACTTTGCTTCCCGGTGCGCATTTGCCAAATGCCTAAGATTCCAGCTCACGAGGTATTCGATCCAGGCAACTGTGCACACGGCTACGTGCCGGGCGTCGTCGGCGTAATGGACTGGAACAACCTTTTGCGCGAGGTATTGGTCGGCCAGTTCCACGGCCTCAACTGTCATCGGCAGCACGGCCGCCGGTTCAAAGCTCATGCGCATCAACTCGCGCGGGCGAACAGGCGGTCTTCGATCCGGTTGACGCGATGGACCAGGTCGTCGGCGGATCCCTTGTCGCGCTTCAGCGAGGCGATCTCCTCCACCATGCGCCCTTGCTGGGCGGCAAGTTCGCCGATGCGTGTGTCGAACCCTTCCATGCGTGTGTCGAACCGGTCGCTCAGAGCGTCGATGCGTCTGTCGAGGCGCTCGCCGAGGGCGTCGATCCTTTTGTCCAATCGCGGTCCCAGTTCATCGACTCGCACAACCAGCCTGTTGTGGCTTTCTGTCAGATCGCGCAACTGCCCCTTCAGTTCATCGAACTGCGGTGTGATCTCTTCCTGGATGGAACGGCGCAGAGCACCGCCTATCAACCAGTGCATCATGCGGGCAACGATACCCACTGCGCCGGATGGGTCAAGGAGCGGGTTTGAGAGGGGGGCGTCACCTGGGTGCTGAGTCACGAGGGATAATAGCAAGCGTGGCCCCGTTGCATCAGGGTCCTCCCTGCTTGTGGCACCGAGGGGGCATTATCGGGACCGGAGGCGCGCGGCCAGTCAGGAAATTGCGTGCGATCCTGTTCCTTGGGTCACTCGCAGTCGTTTGGGAGAGAATGGGCCGTCTGACATCGGACTTATGAAATTCGTCTCGCTGATTCCTGGATCCCCCTGAAGATCTTATCCGGCAGTTCGGCTGGGAACTTCTCCGGAATCTCGCGATTCACGCTTTCAACAACACGCGGCGTTTCGATGGCGATCTCCTGAAGCAAGGGGCCAGCGTTGCCGAGGCCAGCCGCGCGGGTTACGGCGTCCCAGTGCTGCGCCTTGATCTCGCACAATTTCCAGTGGGCGCTTTTGCTCCGCACCGCCATCGCGAATCTGGCCTTGCGCCAATCGAGCTGGTTTGCGCCGCGTCCGATGATCGGCCATGCCGATAGCACATCATAGAATGGCGTCAGGCGATAGCCTCCCCCCCGTGCGTGAAATATTGAAAAGTTTTTCGCGTGGCCATCGGTCGCGGCAAGCATCCAGAAGACGATTTGGGCCTTTATGAAGGCTCGTTTGTCCCCAGCGGCCCGCAGGCCGGCATCCAGCACACGCAGGATTTCGCGGATCCCGGGTCCACCGTCGGACTCGTATTTCTTCGAACTTGGCAGCCCCAGCGCCTGGCAGAAGTCCTCCTGCGGCAATCGGGCGATCCACCCGGCGGGCATGCGCGCGCGGTCAAACCTTTCCACGGCGAGGACCTTCCGCGCACCAAACTCGACAATCTCACATGAAGGAACGGGCAGGCCGAAGGCATGCATCAGCCGCAGGCAGAGCCACTCATTCTCAACCGAGCCCTTCATGTCCATCTGGAGATGACCGACGAGCCCCAGCGGCAGCTTGAGTATGTGCGTGCTCGGCGTAGCGCCTGACGGGCGGCACCATTTTCCGCGATGAAACAGAAGAGCGGTCTTCTCCTGGGCGCCGGCGATCGAAACGCGAAAATCGCCAGCCTCTTGTTGCCCAAACGCCCGGGCCCCTGAAAGGGAGGCGGCAATCTGCTGCTCAACTTCCTTGTCAGTCAGCGGCTTTGCTTCGATGCGATCGAAGGCAGCTGGAATTTCATCAGCCGGCAGCAGCTGTACCGCGCCGACACAGTCCCGCCCAATCGCCGCAAGCAAATCAAACGCTTCGGTCGAGGATGTGGAGTACCTGGACCGAATGCGGGTGCGGATTGCGTCGCTGTCGGGCAGGAGGTTGTCGAAGTAGTTGGAGACAACGTCGCCTTGGTGCGCAGTGTTGGCGGGGGTGAAGGGAAGCGAGAGGGAGAGAGCGCGACCGGCTGGCGATGCCACCCACTTTGGATCGTATTGCAGCTGGTGCGTTCCGCGCGCCTGCGTCCAAGTGCCAACACGCAGTCCGTTCATCCAGATAGACAGCGCCGATTGAGCCATAGGGAAACTTCTCCCTCACCAGCTGCTTTGATCCACCTTGGCCGCCAGCGGGGCTGCCTTATGCTTTGGGTTCCCTTTTGCGCGGGCTGCGGCCGCCGAGCGCGGCGGGTCGGGCATCTCGATGACAAGGCGCCCGCCCAACGCGGCAACGACGCGGGCGATCTGGTCGAAGGACGTGACGCCGGGAGCCCCCTCTATTCTCGCCACTCGCTTCTGGTTTACGCCGAGCAACTGCCCGACTTGCACCTGGCTGAGCGCACGGGATTTTCGCAATCCGCGCAGGACGGCGCGGAGCTGCGGAGTCGTAGTGACGGGAAAGTTCATTGCATCAAAGGTACTATCTTGACGGGGTGAATGCAAGATACTATGTAAGAGTAGTAAACGCACTCCACCGTCTTTGGATGGCAATCGTTCGGTTTCCGAACCATCCGCCCGGGACTCGCATTTTGACGCTCCAGCCCCCGGTCACCTTGCCATGGGTCGCAGCATTCACCGCCGATTCACTCGGCTCAATCGCAACCAAAGCAAAATCACTGGAAACGCCGGTGGTCCTAGAGGACACCCGTTGGGCTGCCAGGGGCTTCCTCCCCGATCTCAATTCGATATCCTGGAGGTCGCGGCGCGGGTTACGATGCGGTAGCTGTCGCCGTCAGCGTTGGAGGGGAGTGAGGCTTCTGAGCGGGTGAGGGGGCTGTCGCCGAGGAAGAACCGGATTCCAGTGGAAGTGGCGGGAGATCCGTGGATCGAGACTTGCTCGCCAGTCGCCAGGAGCCAGACGCGGGCGAGCTCGGCAGCAGCCTGGGTTTCCTCTTCAGAAGGAGAAGGAGGCAGGATGATTTCGGGGGATTTGCCCGGACCGAAAGGAGCGGCAGAATCAGCGCGGCCGGGAGCCAGACCATCCAGGGTCGTTTCGCTCGTCGCATGCACCATGGGCATTATCGGGACCGTAGGCGCGCGGCCAGTCCGGAAATTGGGTGAGATCTTAGCCTGGCATTTTGGTTTGCGGCCGGTTATTCCACAAAAGCAATTACGAATTCTCGAGGACTTCCGGACTAAGGGCTTTCATCAGCTCGGATTCTGATGAGGCGGCGAAGATGGTTGGTCTAGCGATGCGTTAGTTCGCGCGAGGGCTTGGGCCCAAGCGGGGTGCCCGCCGCTCTGCTGCTGGCCTGCCGCGTCCAACAAACCGCTGAGCGTTTCTCCTGTGACGAGAGCGATGTCGCGCTCCCTTTCCAGGAATGGACGCACGTCCGCCTGCGCCGTTTTCCAGTCGAGCGACTCCAGCCGGTGACGGAGTGCGTTTCGCCAATTGCTCGCTGTCATAACGGGCCCCTTCCAACCGGTCTGCGCCAATGCGGCATTGAGCAACTCCAAATTGGGCGCCGGCCAGGTGCGGTCCGCCAGATACCAAACGAGGTCGTACAGATCCCGGCCCTTGGCCCAAGGCCGGCTCAGGACGGCATGGAGTTTTCCCGCCAATAAGGAGGATTTGTCATGGTGGCAGAGATTGAGAGTCACATGCCTGCGGACGACGGAGGTTTCAAGGCGGGCGCCCGGCGGCGGGTTGGTATCCACCTCTACCCGGATGGAAAGGGTCTGGGAGGCGTGCGGCGTCAGACCCAGTTCGTAGGGCAATCCTGGAAACCTCAGCCATGCCGAGGCCACCGTCTTCCGTTCCCTGACTTTGACTTCGACCCGATAACCTTCGCGCCCGAACATCCGTTTCACTCCGGTCAACGCCGCTCGGAAATCGGCGGCTTCGCCCGGTGCGACGAGGGAAAAATCGAGATCCTCCGAGAACCTGGGGATCGCGAATAGAAAGCGCAGCGCCGTGCCGCCGAGGAAGGCCCACCGCAAGAACACGCCCTGGTCCTGCAGAGATTCCAGGGTGCGAGCCTGCACGTATTCCCGCACCAGGCAGCCGCGGGCGATGGGATTGTCCGCCTGCGCCGCCAATTGCCGCAGATGCTCTTTCATAGCGATTCTCCTTCCACTGCGGCCAGCAATGGACCGACGAGCCGGGCCGCCCGGACCAGCTTGGGTTTGCCGCTTTGCCGCGCCATTTTGCCGAGTGTTGACAAGCGAATTGCCGCCGGATTTTGGAGGCGCAGGCCCCGGAGGTAATCGGTCGAATCGGCGCCCGGCGTCAAGTGGACGAGATCCAACAGCGCCTTTTCCGGCGAGGCCACGAAGGCAAACTGCCGGGGGGACACCTCCAGTTGGGAATACCCGAAGAGCAACCCTCCGGCAATATGGTTGAATTGGAAGGCGCCCATAGAATTTCTCACCGTTTCCGGTCGGCCTGGGCCGACGCTGGTCACAACCGGCACATGTTCGGGGATGATGCCGTGGAATGCCAAGGCCGACTGCAGGCTCACAAAGGATCCCCGCTGAAGCCGGTTGGCGACCAGGAAGGGATGAGGCACCACTTTGCGCCAGGCCGGGGCCAATGCGTAAAGCCCTCGCCTGAGCTTAAGCAGGCGACCGGCCTTCACCCAACGCGAAAACTGCAGTCGCACCTGCCCGACAGATACGTTCCCCGCCAACGGCAGGGCCGAATTGAATACCCCTTCGTCGGCGACCAGGGTCAGCAGTGACTCCCATTTCATACCGTTTAGATGTCATTAATGATAATTAAACGCAATAATTTTCAGTATGATCTTTGGGGAGAGGGTCGAAATCGCGGCACTCCAAAGTCGGCACGATCACGGGACCGCCTGGGTTTCCCGCTCAGAAGGGGAGGGAGGCAGGATGATTTCGGCTGGATTTGCCCGGACCGAAAAGAGCGGCAGAATCAGCGCGGCCGGAAGCCAGGCCATCCAGGGTCGTTTCGCTCGTCGCATGCACCATGGGCATTATCGGGACCGGAGGCGCGCGACCGGCCTGGAAATTGCGCGCGGTCCCAACCAAGCAACCGAGGAGAACCCTAATTATGCAACAGGCCCGCTGGCGCTACAGCACCCAGTTGGCGGGCGAGGCGAAGAGGACATCCATGCCTCCGAAATGCCGTCGGTAAGCGTGGCCGATCCCGGGCGATGCCACGAGGTTGCGGCCCTTGGGATAAAGCCTGCGGAACTCATGCAGATGGTCCGGGCTGAAGTGGTCGGGATTCCATTTGCATTCGATGGCATCACATGTGCCTCGGCCGGCCGGCAGGATGAAGTCGATCTCGCGGAAGGATTTGTCGCGCCAGAAGCGGACTTCCCTGTCGGGAAACTGGGCGTGAAGTTCGTCGAGGACCAGGTGTTCCCAAAGCAGGCCAAGATCAGTGTCTCTCAATTCCGTCCAGCCTTGCTCATGACGGACAAAGCCGGTGTCAAATCCATATACCTTCGGCTGGCGGAGCAGCTCGCGTGTGCCGCCTCCACTCCATGGACGGATTATGTGCGCCACATGCGTGAGTTCCAGGACTTCAAGATAGCTCAAGACCGTCGGCCGCGAGAGGCCGGCGTCCCTCGCCGCTTTGCTGGCTTCGAACAGACCGCCGCTCTTCCGCAGGAGCAATTCGACCAGCAGCAAGAATTCCCGCCGTTTTTCGACGCGGAACAGCTCCTGCACATCCCGGGCAAAGTAAGAGTCGAGCCACTCGTTGTAGAAGCCCGGGTCGGGCTCGGCCGACAGGAGCGCCTGCGGCAGGCCGCCGCGCACGATACGATCGCGAACGTCGCGCACGCCGAATGCCCCGGTCTCCGTGCATAATACGGGCGTGAGTCGCACCTCGCGCTTGCGGCCAGTCAGCGAATCGCGAAACTTGCGGGTTGCGGCGAGCGTGGAGGAACCCGTCGCCAGCACTCTGAGCGATGGGAATGCATCGGCGGCGATCTTGAGAACCCGGCTGGGGTCCGGCAATTGGTGGACTTCGTCGAGCACGACATAAGGCGTCGCAAGGGTGCTGAAAAACATCTCGGGATCAGCCAGGGAGCGGGCTGACGACGGAAGGTCGCAATTCAAATAGGTGGCATCGCCAAGACCTTGCGCGAGCACGGTCTTGCCGGCCCGGCGCACGCCTGAAAACCAAACGATAGGAGCCTTCTTCCAGGCATCGTGTATCCGATTTTGCCAAAAAGGGCGGTCGATCATGGAAACAAAATTGACATTTAGTCGTCTATATGTAAAACATATTTTGTCGAATTGCTTTGAAGCCGTCCGTGCAATCCTACGAGGTGGTTTTGCACGAGTGCGCTTGGGCGGCGCTTAGATCGGAAACAGGGGCGGAAAGGCGGCGCCTGTTTGCGCTGTTCGACGAGCTAAAAGCAATCCATTCCGTGCGGGCGACTTCCGACAGCTCGACAAAACAGGGAGAGCCAACGAAGTCGCCTTGCTTGGCAACTGGCTCGTGACCTTTTGGAGCGATCACGCTGTGAGGGAGATCCGCGTTGTCAACCTGGAGCGAGTTGAGGATTGAGCTGCCGCAGAGAGATTGAGCCCCGAAAATTCCGCAGCACCGGTCTGCGTTTTCGCAAGCAATTCAACCAAAGTTAAACGGGAGAGGGGGCAGGATGATTTAGGCGGAATGGGCGGAAACCGGGAGGAGCGGCAGAATCAGCGCGGCGGAGAGCCATGCCATCCGGGGTCGTTCCGCTCGTCGCATGCACCATGGGCATTGCCTGGACCGGAGGAGCGCGGCCAGTCTGGAAATTGCGCGCGGTCCAGGCGATGGGGTGCTTTCGATTCGCGATCGCGGGAAGACGGGAGGAGATCGAAGGCGGGTGGGACTGGGGTGACACACTCGTCGCGAACGATTTGGATGACACTTTCCCCGATTGAATCCTTGCTGTTTTTCCCGGATGGCGCAGTGTCCGGGCATGGAATTGTCGATGAAAGTCATCGGCCGCGCGCCCGAATCCGGCAGCTATTGGCGGCGATGGCGGCGGTTGCAGCACACCGGCAATGAGGTGATGGGCGGCCTGCCCTATCCCCAAGGGGTCTTTCGCTTTGCCACTTTTGAGGAGGCTGACGCATGGCAGAACCAATATCGCCTGGGCCGCCCCGAGTTCCGGAAGACGAAGACCTGATTTCACTCTGCGCGGAGTTGAACCGCCAGGGCGCCAAGTACCTCATCATCGGGGGCATGGCTGTGGTCCATCATGGTTACCTTCGGGCGACGGAGGACATTGATCTGTTGATCGAACGCTCGGAACAAAACCGATCTGCGATCATCAGGGCATTGGAGATTTTGCCGGGTAAGTCTGCGCGGGAAATCACGGAAGACGATTTCCGCAAATACTCCGTGGTGCGCGTTGCCGATGACTTAATGATCGATTTGATGATGGCGGCTTGCGGAATTGGCTATGAAGAAGCCGCGCGTGATGCCGAAATCGTCGAAATCGGCGGCGTCCGAATCCCGTTTGCGTCGGCCGCCACGTTGCTTCGCATGAAGCAGACGTATCGCGACAAGGACGAGGTTGACCGATTATTCTTACAGCGCCTGCTGTCCGAGCGCGACCAGGGGAAGAAGGGTTGAGGACAAGCGGGGTGCATTTGCCCTGCAAGCAGGCTCAGCTGCCTCCAAGATTCGCGATCGCGGGAAGACGGGCGGAGATCGAACGCGGGCGGGACTGGGATGACACGCTTATGGCAAGACCGAGTTTTAACTCGGCTTCAGTGCCCCAAACCCCCGGCGGCGTACAGGTCCTCCAGGCAGTGCCAGCGCTCCTGCGGCGCGGAGCCTGAGGGCGGCTTCACCTCCATCCGCGTGAAGTGCCTCAGGGCGAGCGTGGCGCCGCGCTTGTTCGGGAAGCGGGCCGCCCGCTGCGCAAGCTCGGCGCGCAGCGCCCCGGGCGAGCGGATAGGCGTCCACTTGCATTCGCCGAGATCGGTCCAATGGTCCTGGCGGAGCCCGACCAGGTCGATCTGGGTCTCCTTGTCCCAGTACTCGCCGATCTCGAAGGAGGCGGAGACGCCCTCCCGGGCATAGAGGGCGGGAAGGGCCTCGCGGCAGAGGCGCTCGAAGGCGTGGCCCGCGAATGCGTCGAACTGGGGGCGGACAAGCTGCTGGACGGCGCGTTCCGGACCGAGGACGGCGATTTGTCCCAGATTCGGGAAGACGAAGCGGAACCAGAAGCGCAGCAGGGGATCCTCCAGGGCGTAGCGGACCGCCCTCACGGAGGGCGGGGAGCCCGTGAGCGGATGGCGCCGCTGGACGTAGCCGATCTCCATCAGGGTGCCGAGGTAGAATTGCAGGGCGCGCGGATCGAGCCCGGTCGCGGTGGCAACCTCCGAGGGTGTCGCGCTTCCCGAAGCGAGCGCAAGGAGGACCGAATGGTAGTTGGCCACCTCGCGCAGCTCCTCGCGCAGCAGAAACTCCGGCTCCCGCACGAGGGGGCCCGTCTCCTCGAAAAGGGCCGCGGCGATGTTCTGCTCGACGGAGCGATCCTGCAAGAAACACCGCAGGTAGAGGGGCACGCCGCCGCAGACGAACGCCACGCGCGCCTGGTCCGCGCGGGAATAGCCGGGATGGAACCGCGCGGCTTCGGCAAAGCCGAAGGGCTTCAGGAGTATCTGGGCCGTGCGGCGACCGAAGAGCGGGCTCTTCCGCCCGAGCACCTCGCGTTCCATGAAGCCCAGGTAGGATCCGCACAGGATCAGCATGACCCCCCCCTTTTTCCAGCGCCGGTCCCAGGCCTCCTGGAGGATCGAAGGGAGCTCGGGGCTTGCCTCGGCCGTCCATTGGAACTCGTCAAGGGCCAGGATGAACTTGCCCGGCCCCTTCCACCGGCCTTCGACCAGTCGCAGGGCCTGTCCCCAGCCGTCTGCGGGATGCTCCGCCAGGAGCGGCTCGCCGAGGGATTCGGAGGCGGCCCGGAGGAATTCCCGGATCTGGAGGCCCGGGGGAACGCGCTTGCCGACGTAATAGATCCCGCGCTTGCCGCGCAGGAAATGGACGATCAGCTCGCTCTTGCCCACGCGGCGGCGGCCGTAGACCGGCACAAAGGAGCCCGCCGGCGCCCTCCACTGCCGGTCGAGCGCCTCCAGCTCGGCCTTCCGTCCCACGAAATTCGTTTCCATGGCCTACGCGAAATAGGACAAGTCGTGACTTGTCAAGTCATGACTTGTCATGTTGGACGGCGGGGTCATTGCCGGCTGCGATCGCAGGATGGCCGGCGGCCGCTCGAGCACGAGCTCGGGCCGCCGCGGGACCGCCTACACGAGCAGCTTCAGAATCGACTCAACCAGCGCGGGCGAACAGGCGGTCTTCGATCCGGGTGACGCGGTGGAACAGGTCGTCGGCGGATCCCTTGTCGCGCTTCAGCGAGGCGATCTCCTCCACCATGCGCCCTTGCTGGGCGGCAAGTTCGCCGATGCGGTTGTCGAGGCGCCCGGCCAGAGAATCGATTCGCTCATCCAACCGCTGGGTCTGAGACTCGATCCGGTTGTCCAACCTCTCGCCCAACTCGCCGATTCGTTGGTCAAGTCCGACGATGCGGTTGTCAAGTCCGACGATGCGGTTGTCGAGCCCGACGATGCGGTTGTCGAGCCCGACGATGCGGTTGTCGAGCCCGACGATGCGGTTGTCGAGCCCGACGATGCGGTTGTCGAGCCTCTCGCCAAGGGCGTCGATCCGACCGTCCAGCCGCGCGCCCAATTGATCGACGCGTGAATTCAGCTTGTCCTGGCCATCTTGCAGCTCGCGCAAACGGCCTTCGACTGCGGAGAACCGCCCCTTCAATTCGTCGAACTGAGGGATGATCTCTTCCTGGATGGAGCGGCGAAGGGCGCCGCCTATCAGCCGGTGCATCATGCGGGCAACGATGCCCGCCGCTCCGGCCGGGTCAAGAACCGGGTTCGCAAGGGGGGAGTTTGTTGGTTTTGGCGTCACGGTTGCGCGGAGTATAATAGCAACTCGTGCAGCGAGCGGCTTGGGCTCCGAAAAGCGCGGCCGCGAGCCACGCTATCCAGGTTCGTTTCGCTCGTCGCATGCACCATGGGCATTGCCGGGACCGGAGGCGCGCGGCCAGTCTGGAGATTGCCAGGCTGAAGGCCGGGACGTTATGGGAGCCGAAGGCCGGCCCCCCCGGAATTCACGAGTCCGCGGACGGCTCTGACGGAAGCGCACCCGAGCGCAGCGCCGCGAGATCGGCGTCGACCATTATGGCCGCCACGGCCGCCATGCGCGTTTTCGGTTCCCAGCCGAGCTTGTCGCGGGCCTTGGAATAGTCGCCCGTCAACTGACCGACCTCTAGGGGACGCACGAAGCGCGGCTCGAACGCCACATGCTCGCGCCAGTCCAACCCTGCCCGTGTGAACGCGGCTTCAAGGAAGTCCCGGATGGAATGGGTCTCGTTTGTCGCCAGCACGTAATCGCCGGCCTCGGGCTGTTGAAGCATGCGCCACATGCCCTCGACGTATTCCGGGGCGTAGCCCCAGTCCCGGCGGACATCCAGGTCGCCAAGGCGCAGCCTCTCCCGCTGACCCAATCGGATGCGGGCTGCGGCGAGGCTGATCTTTCGGGTCACAAAATTCTCGCCGCGACGGGGCGACTCGTGGTTGTACGCGATGCCGTTGCAGACAAACAGCCCGTAAGCCTTGCGATAGACGCGGCAGATATGAACGGCGAAGGCCTTGGCGCAGCCGTAGGGATTGCTTGGACAGGCCGGGGTGGCTTCCGTTTGCGGAGATTGTGCCGGCGTGCCGAAAATTTCCGAGCTGGCGGCGTGATAGAAGCGCACGGGGTACTCCTGGTCGCGGAGGATTTCCAGAAGGCCGAGGGTCGCATTCGCAACCTCTTGGCAGGTCGCCTCCGGGATCTCGAAGCTCAAACCCACGTGGCTTTGGCCGGCCAGGTGATAGACCTCGCCGGGCCGAACCCGGCGGAAGATGCGCCTCAGGGCCGTGCTATCGAGCAAGTCGCCGTAGTGGAGGAAGAGGGATTTTCCGTAGATGGCCGGATCGTGGCGCAGATGCTCGATCCTCGATCGGTTGAACATGCTGGCCCGCCGCACGAGGCCGTGGACAAGATAGCCGCGGCCGAGGAGCAATTCGGCAAGATAGGAGCCGTCCTGGCCGGTTATCCCGGTGATGAATGCAACAGGCTGCGCCATGACCGGCAGGTTGCCGGAAACCCAAGTCCCATACAATCCCGCCTTTTCATGAGCCGGGCTCATGGCAAAGCGTCGAGGATGCCGCTTACAGAGCCCGGTGGTTCCGCTTCTTTCGTTTTGGCTTGCCGGCGGCTTCTCCCAAAAGGTATTAGATCGAACTCGGAAAATCCGAAGCCTTCAGCCGGCAGATGCTGTTTGCTTCGGAAGTGCTTGGATACGGTTGGTTGAGATGACGCCCAGGTGGTGGAATTGGTAGACACGCAGGTCTCAGAAGCCTGTGCCTTAACAGCATGGGGGTTCGAGTCCCCCCTTGGGCACCACACCAAGTCTCGTTTCCCTCTGGGGAGGAGGTTTTTTTGTTGCCTTTGGTAGGCTTTCGTAAGGCTTTGTGTGTGTGAAAACGTGTGAAAAGCCGGACGAGCGGTTTCCCATGACCGTGCGCTCCGGGTCGGTTGCCGTAAAGATTTACCGCGTACGCCAGCCCAAAGCGCGCCTCGGTTATGTCTTCTCCCTGGCCTACTCCTCTCCTGAGGGCCGGAAGGTGAGGCAATTCGCCGCCCTGGAGGAAGCCAAGCAGGAAGCGCAGCTGGCTGCCGACCGGATCGCGACGGGCCACGCCGAGGCGTCGAATATCTCCCGCTCCGATGGCGAGGAGCTCATTGCAGCCCGTAGATTGACCGGAGAGGTTCCCCTGCTGTCTGCCCTGCAGGAATGGTCCAAGGCTCGTTCGATCGTCGGATACGACCTTATTCCGGCCTGCGAAGCGTGGCGCCGTCGCGAGACCAAGTGCGAACGCATCCTTGTAGGGGCCCTTGTGGACCTGTTCCTGGCAGCCAAGTCTGCCCAAGGCGTCAACATCAAGGCGAGTTACAAGTCCCGCCTGACCGGATTGAAGCGGGACATGGGAAGCTTGTACTTGGATTCGATTTCGACACGGGCCTGGGAGGCGTGGCTTGCCCTGCGAAAGGATCCGGTGACCCGCAACACGGACCGGAAGCGCGTTGTGACGCTGTGCCGCTGGGCAAGGCGCCAGGGATACCTCCCGCGCGAGATCACGACCGAAGCGGAGATGACCGAAAGGTCGAAGGAGCCGCCGCCATCCCGAAGCATCCTCAAGGCTTCCGAACTCGAGGCGCTTCTCAATTCTTTCCGTGACCGGCGCGATTTGCTGCCGGCCATCGTGATTTCCGCGCTCTGCGGACTGCGTTCGATCGAGGTGCACCGGCAAAACTGGGAGGATATCGATTTTGCCCAGAAGCATCTCCGCGTTACCATGGCCAAGGAGGGTACACCGGCTGATCGCCCGGTTCCGCTTCCAGCCTGTGGCGTTGCCTGGTTGCGACTGGTTCCGGAGTCGGAAAGGGTGGGCCGCATCCATCCGCACAAGACGGAGGTGATGACCCTTGTCAGAAACTTGGCGCGCAAGCGCGGTGTCGGGATTCCTGACAACGCGTTGCGCAAGAGCTGGGTTTCATACCGCCTGGCGCTCACGAAAAACCTCGCTGCCACCGCGTTGGAGGCGGGGCACACCGCTACGGTGGCGATTCGAAATTACTTGAAATGGGCAACCCCGGCGGAGGCCGCCCGCTGGTTTCGGATTCTTCCCAAGAAGCGGCCGAATCCCGGTGGCGCTGCCGTTCAGTCAGCAGGCATCAAGCAAGTTTCTGCCTCCGGTCTTGCGGCGCTGCAGCCAGGCAAGGATGTCTATCCGGTCAAAAAGGATCCGCCGCCTTGAGATTGTGATGAACGGTATCCCTTCCTTGTGAACCCAATCCCAGAATTCAGTCCTGCTTCCGTCGTTTGATTCGTACGGGATCCGAACAAATGCCGCCAGCTCCTTGGGTTTCAGGAGCTCGAGGTTGCTTGCAAGCATTCGGCCCGCAGCTTTGCGCCTGGGTTGCTCTGTGGCTATGCGGCCGTTGAAACGCGCAATTTGCGCTTCCAGATGCGAATCCTCCGCCGGAGTTTCCGGCTGGGAGAGGGCTGCACTGTTGCTCGCGGGTTCCATCTAGGCGGGTTTGCCACGGCTGAATTTGCGCTCGATCCACGCAACGGCTGCGCTGCCGAGGTGGCTTCCTTCCATGGGTGGGGATCGCCATTCTTCAGGTGTCCGAGGCGGCCTTGGTGCCTTCTCAACCTTCCAACCCGGAATCTCCAGGTAGCGCCAGCCTTCGCCCAATTTGCAGTAAGACGCCGCCTTGAGGTCGAGTTGCTTGTGGTAGTCCGAAGGCTCCTCGTCGTTTCTGGGGGAGCCCTGCACCTCGGCCACGGTAACAAGCGACGGATTGGGGGACTCCGGCTTCCAGTAGAAGAAATCCGGCAAGAGGCGCAAAGCGTCGGGGTTTGAGCAGCGCTTTCCCAGAAGGGCAACGAGGCGCTGCATGTCCTCGGGCCGCATGGGCTTCAAGAAACAGGAGTTTTTCTTCCTCAAGAAAGCGGCATAGTTTCTTTCGTATTCGCTTTTGACTGCGCAGAGGCAGGTCCCGTCCGCCCAAATCGCCTGCACCCACAGGCGGCGGACTGCGCGGTTTGGTTCCAAAAGCGCGATCGCGATGTAGGGAGCCGCCAGGGCGTGTCCATAATTGTTTTTCTGCGAGGCGAGGCTGGACTGGATGTCCGTGGTTTTGCCGACCAACAGCTCTCCCGCCATCCGTCCCGCTTGCCAGAGGAAAGCCTCGATCCAGGCCTCAGGCCCGCCGCCTGGTGTGGGCTGCTGCAGGATCACCCCGAAAACGAGCTCGGCTCCCGTCGACCTGGCCCCATCGAAGGCGCTGAGGTCGCCGGCAAACATCGGACGGCGGAAGAATTCGTCGAGCGCGACAAAGAAATCGGCGGCGGTGGGTTGAAACCGGGGCGTCGCGAGGCAGGAGCGGTTGGCGGCAATGAAGGCCTCCACGCAGGCCTCCGCCATTGAGCGCATGGCAAACGCCGAAAACTCCAGGTGTTGGAGGTTTGGGTTACTGCGGCCGGAATCCGGGCCGACTCCGGCTCCACCGCTGGTGCACTCGCGAGGGGAGGCAAAAAGAGCCAGACTGAGCGGCAATGCGCTCGAGTTTCCATAGATTAGGGAGAAGATGCAGCCGGCCCCGTGCTCTTCCACACGAAGCCGAACACATGCAAAGCGGTCCTTGGGCAACGGACGGGAGTAAATCGGCGGCCAGATTCCCTCGTTGCGCCTGCACGAACAGCCCAGCTCAGACTTGCCTTCAAGGCAACGCTGGAGCGCCGCTCGAAAGCTCATGGCGTCAATGTCGGCTCTAGAGGAAATCGGGTGGTCAACAGCGCCGAGGCTGCCCTTTTCCCTTACAAATTGTGAGTGTTCGGCCATTGGTTGCTTTCGGTGATCGGCTTCTCCGGCGGCTCTGCTTTGGAAACGGTTCGATTCGGCGGGATGGAATTTGGGCTTACGGCCACGTGGGCTTCGCCGGTCCCTTCGGCTGGCTGCCATTGTTCAAGTGCTCGTGCAAAGCGCGCGCAAGCGGCGGCAATATCGAGGCGACTTCGCCCAGTTCGCTCTTCAGCGACTCGATTTCGGCCTTGATCTCCTCGAATTCGCTCCGGTTCGGCAGGCCCTTGAACAGCGGCAAGCAGCTTTCCAACTGCTGCCCCAACGCGTTCAACTTTTCCGCCCAGCTCTTGAAGCAGACCTCCCATGCGATCGAGCGTTTCTGCAATGCGGCGTAGGCCTGAGACTGTTCCGTGAAGCGCGTCTCCAATCCGTCGAACCGCTGCTGCAATGCCTTCAGCAAAAAGCGATGCGCGCTTTCGTCGTTCGCGTTCTGTGTCTGGATCGGAATCGTATTCATATGACTCATTTGGGTTTGGATTGGTTGTGGGTATCTCTTGTTTTTCCGCATCAACCGCGGGGGCGTTCTTGGGCTTGGCGGCTGTGACAATCGGGCTCGTTAATTCGTCGGTTTGACTGTGGGGACCGGTGCATAGAGGCCCGCCGTCTGAAGGTTCGGCCCGTACCGGTAGAGGCGGCACTGGCTCTTGTCCTCGGGCATCCGAATCCAAAGTCGTCCGTCCGCCCTGTAGAGTTCCTGGTCCCTGGCGGCTCTCAGGAGCAGGTCGAACACCGGCTGCATCTGCGTCAGTTTCGACTGGGCCCCGACAAGGGTCTTGTTGACGCGCGCCAGTTCCATTCGGGTGGACTGCAGGTCCGACCGCTCCCATTGGGACCAGGCGGTCAGGGCCACTACGCTCGCCAGGAGAATGCAGACTGCCGCGGTCCTGAGACGGATTTGAAATTTCGCTTTGGCGCTGGGAGCGTTCTGCTGGAGAGGCGAGGGTGACTCCGTAGGCGAGGGCGAGGCGCCGGTGGGCTTTGTTGTTTTTTGCGTCGGCGCAGAGACTTTCGCCGCCAAAGCGGCCAAAAAAGTAGTCGCGTCGGGCCCTGCGGAATCGAGCCAGGCGAAAAAATAGTCGCTGAATTTTTTTTCGAACGTGGCAAGCGCGTCGTCTTGGAGCTTGGAGACGAACTTTTCGTATCGCGTCCAGGCAGAATCCGTCGGCGTATTTTCCGCCGGCGAAGACGTAGGCCGGATCTTTCCTGGGTTTCCGGATGGTGATTGCATTGTTGTCGATTTTTAAGATTGCCCAGCCATGTCGCTTAAAAAAAAAGGCAAATGTCGCGCCGGTTGCGTATCTCGCCCGAGGTAATTGCTACGGTCACCTCGTAATCCAAGAGGCGGAATTCCTCCCTCTGCGCGCGGGTCAACCCAGGCGGAATCCGGACGAGGAACCTGCGCCGCCACGGGTCCTCCGGGTCGGAAAGATTGTCGCGAAGATTTATGAGGCGCCGCCAGATCCGCATAAGGCGGTATTCGTTTTTTGTGGCCGACCAGAGCGGCAGACAGAGACCGGTCATGAGGTCCCGTTTCGCCAACAATATGTGAATATCGAAACCGTTTTCGCGCTCGTGCAAGAATGCCACGAAGGCATACCTGCAGGACGGCAACCCTCCCGTCAGGAGCCGCACGCAGCTGTTGACGTGCGACACCAGCTTAGGGAGTGACAAGTCACGGCGGTTTTCCGAGTAGCTAAGGACAACTGAAAGGTAAGTCGGCCGGAAAAACGAAGCTATCGCCACTGCCAGAAACCGACTCAGGCTGCCGCTGATCTTTACCGGTGCAACCGGGCGCAGCTTTCCGAGGGCGGTCAGCAATTCGGCGAGGTAGCGGGCCGCATCGTAGCACGCGCCGCGAACCGGCACAAACTTGACAATCATGGCTGGTCCTTTCCATTGCCGCCCAGAGAAGGAGCCTTTCCGTAGCAAATAATGCCGTAGAGAATGGAATAGTCCTCGCGCTTTCGGCGGGTGTTGGCTTCGGTCGCTGCCAATTGGGCGCGCAGGGCGTCAATGGCGTCACATGTCACGAGGTCGTTTCCTGTTTTCACCGAATCCAGAGCGCATCCGAAATCGGCGAGGCAGGCTTCGTACCGCGACTGGTTGCAAATCACATGCCCCAGGAAAACCTGCAGCTCGCGGCGCAGTTTGGTGGCTTCCCCAGAACCGCGCCGGGGCCGGAGGTGCCGGTCCAAGGCCTCCACGACGATCGAGGTCGCCGTCACGCCGCGCTTCACGGCTTCGGCGGCGAGCTCGCGCGCGAGTTCGGGCGGAATTTCTGGCCGGTAGTTTTTTACTGGAGTGTACACTTGCTCTGTCCTTTTGCGGGAGGGCTGTTTTCTGGCTGTCTTGGTTTTGGCTGGCTGGGTCTTGGCGCAGAATTATTCTATGTTTCGGTCGGATAATTGATCTCGGTCTGCGCAGGGGTACGGTCACCCGCGCAGCTCACTGCAACTGCGCCCGATTTGCTGGCTGCGTGCTCCCGCCTGCTTTTGAGGGTCCAGTCGTGGCTTAATTTCCTCATGAATGCCTGCCGGAGCATTGCCAGTTCGGGCGGTGTCAGGAGCAGGGTGACAGGCCTCACACCAAAAACCTGGAAAGCGCGGTCGCGGCAGTTCGACTGCCTGAGGGCTGGTGCCTGAAATTTCTTGGGCATATCTCTATATGGCTTTTTATTTGAGCTTCCTAAAAGTAAATGGCCGTCCGGCCGTTTTTTTTGAGCAGGCTGAAAGCCTCGTAAGATGGGCAACGCCTGGGGGACCGTCTGAATCGGGACATTTCACGGCATGCTGGGGGCCAACCACGGGGGACCGGATGATCGAGCAGTTCGCGAATCAGCGGCGGCGAGACACTCAGGCATTCAGAAGGTCACTCGGCATTTGCGCACCGGGCACCATTGGCAATTGACGGCCTCGAAGGGGCTTAGGGAGGCAAGCTACTGCGGCCTAGGGCGGAGGTCGCGTGGAAAAGGCTGCAAATGAGCGCGCTGTCGCCGGTCCGCGTTGGCGGGCCCAAAAGGGAGGCTTTGGCCTTCCTCACCCGCTTGTTCCGGGGTGGCAGCAGGGCTGCCGCCGCCGCTATGCTCGAGGGCAGCCGCGGTTGCTTTGGCTTCCGGATTCCTGATTTTCGGGCGATCCGATCACTTTCTCGACCAATCTTGCTTTCGCCGTTCCGGATTGCCTCCCGTTCGCGGGCAGCCACCCAAAGGAGGGCGGACCTCTCAATCCACCGGCTGCACGCAATCCGGCGTGTTGTTCCCGACGTTGTTGACCAGGGTGGAGACGCGGTGCGCCTCCATTTGCGCGGCCGGGTAGGGCTGGCAGAGGGTAGCAAATCGTCGGCCGTGATCGGTCCTGGCGCCAGCCAGCGCCGTGCCGTGCCGGGATCCAGGATCGCCGGCATCCGGCTGTGGATTGGCGCCATCAGGTCATTTGGGAGACGGTCAGGAGAGCGCACGTCGGCTCCGGGCGTCCGCCGGCCTCCTCGTACATGCCGGCGATCGCGGACGGCCGCCCGCCGGAAAGCCGTATGAGAAACGGTGTTTTCGGCTTGCGGGCGGAGGCCCGCCCCCAGAGGCGCCCCCCACTTGAGGCATCGGAATACATCCTAAGGCGGTTTCCGGGCCGCCGTGCGCGTTCCGGCGCCACCGCTCGATCAGCCCGAAGTCGAAACTTGGCGAGGCTTCGACCTCGATCTCCAAGGCGATGGTCCGTTGCTCTGTCTCCTGGCTGTCGTCTCAGCTTGCTGATTAATGGTATATAAAGCTTGTTTTGATCGCATTCCAAGCTTCTAGTGGTAATATGTTAACACTTAAAACAGAGGCCGACGTGCTCCTGGAAGTGTCAGCGGCTTTGCGCGCACGGCGCTTGGCGTTGGGGTTGCGCCAGATCGATCTCTCGGAAAAAAGCGGAATCGCCGTCGATACCCTGCGCCGTTTCGAGCGCACCGGCAATATCGGCTTTATCGGCTTTGCCCGGCTGCTCGTTTCGCTGGGCCTGGTCGATTCCTTCCTTGCCAACTTCAAAACCCAGCCGCCGCCCGCGAAGAACATCCAGGAATTTCTGGCGGCCGGGAAGAAGGCCAAGGGGCGCCAACGGGCGAGGGCGCCCCGTAGGGAGGAGTAATTCCCATGGCGATCATTGAACCTGTAGAACTGCGGCTGCGATTTCTCGGCGAACCCATGGGTGTACTCGCCTATCGGCCGGACGGTCCGCTCCATGCGCTCGCCCTCGACGCCTCGTTTCTGGCGAAGGGGCATGAGCTGTCGCCGCTCAATCTGTCGAATTCGCTTTTCGCGGGCGGCTTGCGAGAACTCCGGCCGGGCGACACGCCCTTTGCGGACGGGCTCCCGGGCCTGATCGCCGATTCCCTGCCGGACGCCTGGGGCCGAAGAATGCAGGAAGCCGAATTCCCGGGCTTGCAGACCACTATCGGGAAACTCGCCGCGATCGGAAACCGGGGCCCGGGCGCCATCACCTATGAGCCGACTCTTACCGGGCCTGCACGGGACAAGCAGCAGACGGCGGATCTTCCCGCGCTCGCGAGGAATGCCGAGGCTTTGAACAAATCGCCGGGCCCGCTTGGGACCGGACACGTGGATGCGGCGCTCGCGTCCAGCGGCAGCCCGCTCGGCGGCGCTTTCCCGAAAATAACCGGCCACCTGGTCCTCGACCGCGATTTTCTCGACCGGCGGGAGATCCTTGTCGGAGGCGAAACGCCGCCCGGTTACACCCCCTGCATCGTCAAACTTGCGCGATCGGACAACAATTCCGAGGGAGCAGTCGAGTACGCCTTTACGCAGATGGCCCGCAATGCCGGGATTGTTACGCCGAAAACGAGCCTTGTTTTTGACGGCGAGCGGCTGCACTTCGCCGTCGCACGGTTCGACCGGTTTGTGCGGCCTGACAACACGATCGGGAGGCGACACGTCCACACCCTCAGCGGGATTCTTCACCGCCAGGCCGCAGACGGTGCGATCGACTACGAGGACTTCATGCGTCTCAGCCGCAATCTCGGGAGTGCGAAGGATGCGGCCGAGTGCTACCGGCGCTCGGTCTTCAATATCCTTTCGGCCAACCGCGACGATCACGGCCGAAACCACTCATTTCTTTACGATGAGAAGACGCGCACCTGGTCCCTGGCTCCGGTCTACGATCTTACCCCGAATCTGTCTTCGCGGCTGATCGGCCTGAAATGGCTCGGCAGTTTGGAGATCCCACAAAAATACGACACTCTGGCCCGCCTTGCTACAATCGGCGGCCTCTCTCCGGCCAAAGCGCGGGAGATTTATGAACAAGTTGAGGAGGCCACGCTTGGCGGTTGGCGCACTGAGGCCGACCGTGCAGGTGTGGCGAAAGCCGACACCGAGCTTTGGGCCCTTGAAATGGAGAAGCAGACCCATGCGTTGCGCCTCGATGCCGCCAAACGGTTTCTTGCGCGGCCACGGGCAACCAGGAGCCGGCCGCTCCCTGAGGACCCCGGAGCGAAAACGCCGACCACCGCGGCGGAGCTCGTGGCGCGGCTGCAGCCTCTGCGAGAATTGTTCGCGAAGGCAGCACCGGCCGCCCGGCAAAATATGCTGAGCGGAGGCCTGGCGTTTCTCGATGAGATCGGCGGCGCAGGGGCCACGGGTCTCCCGCTTCGGGCCGCTGCCAAGGATTTCGTTGAAGGGCAGGGGAGTCGTGAAATTCTTGAAAAGCGGGCTTCCGAACACTTCGGCGCCCTGCTCAAGGCTCATGTCTTGGCCAGGAATCGCGGACATTCCTGACTTGTGCGTTAGAATCATCCCCGGATCAGCGGTCCTGTCGGACGCCGCGCCGGAAGGTTGCCATGCCCTGATCCCCTCGCGCGAGCCACGCGATGCGCGGTTCCATTCTCTCGTCTCTTCTTTGTCATGAGAGAGCGGCGCATTCCGATCAAGTCTCGCGCCCTGCGCACGGCCAATCTATGCGTTCGCATTGTGGCTATGGAACCTGCGGAGGCCGCGATGCTCTCCGGGGAGTGTCCCTGCTGCCATCTGATCGAAGGCGTTGCCGGTGGCCATATCCCGCCGCTGCTTCGCGAAGCGAAGCTCGACGGCTCGCTCAAGGTGAAGAGCACCGATGCGATCGCCATGACCCGCCGGCTCAGCCGTGAGTTCGGGCTGCTTGTCGGCACGTCGAGCGGGGCAAATGTCGCGGCGGCGCTTCAGGTCGCGGGCGAACTGGGGCCCGCGGCCCGGGTCGTCACCGTCCTCTGCGACCGGGCCGAGCGGTATTACTCAACAAAGCTCTTCGGGTGAAATCGCGAAGGAGTGTGTTTGTTTCGATCGAGTCCCGAAAATACGGCATTCTCAGATTAGAACAAAAGTAAGAACAGCGCAGACGTCTGCCGATGAATGGCGACCAAATCTTCCCGACGAGGGAGACACCTTCCATGATGTTGCGCGCTTCCTCCAATCCCTGGTCGACGCCATCCTTCAGCTGTCGCAGAAGGCCGTGCTGCAGCTTTGAATTCATTGAGCCGATCCCACCGTCGCCAAAATCCCGCGGCCTCTCATCCGCAATCAACCAACTTTGGGGGAGGAGCTCCGATATTTTAAATGTATTATATATTAGACAAAAAGGCACTATTATGACCAATTTATGGGACATTAATGCCTAGAACCACTCCCACGCTTTTCCCTCCTTCGACTCACCAGCTTATTGCACTCGGCGAACGACTGCGCATGGCCCGGTTGCGCCGCCGCTATTCCGCGGAATCGGTCGCCAAGCGGGCGGGGATCGCCCGCGCGACCTTGTACCGGGTCGAGGAAGGAGATCCCGGCGTCAGCATCGCGACGTATGCCAGCGTGCTTCGGGTGTTGGGCCTCCAGAGTGATCTCGATCTCGTGGGGCGCGACGACGTCTTGGGGCGAAAACTTCAGGATCTCCGGCTGCCCACCCGAAAGACGGCGCCGCGCCGAATCTCAAGAAAGACGCCGACCCTTGAAGACGCCCAGGAGCCGCCTTCGTCACCGTCAACTACCGCCCCATGAGTGCCCGGGCCAGAAATCCCACACGGGAACAGGTCGATGTCTGCCTCGATGCCGACGTCGTGGACGAGCTTTGCCGGGTCGGGACCCTTTTCCACGCGGCGAGCCATGGGGATTCCGTCTTCTCGTTTGCGTACGACCCCGCCTGGCTGCACCGGCCGAACACATTCGAAATCGATCCGGACCTACAGCTGCATGATGCCGAAAGCTACCCCAGCCATCCGGTTGGCGCGTTCCGGATCTTCATGGACTCGGCCCCCGATCGCTGGGGACGGCTTCTGCTCGACCGCCGCGAACCCCTGCGGGCCCGGGAGGAAGGGCGCAAGGCCCGCACACTCACGGAATGGGACTATCTCCTAGGCGTGCACGACAGCTGCCGGATGGGGGCGCTTCGGTTTAGGCGCAACGCGGATTCGCCCTTCCTGGACGACGACCGCGAACTGGCGGCCCCCCCCATAACCTCGCTTCGGGAATTGGAAGCGGCTTCGCTTGCCCTTGAGGAGCCGGGTTCGGATGAATCCCCCCAATTCAGGCGATGGCTGACCGCGCTCCTGGCCCCGGGGAGCTCATTGGGCGGGGCCCGGCCCAAGGCCAATTTCACCCACCCGGAGGGAGCCCTGTGGATCGCCAAGTTTCCGAGCCGGGAGGACCGACGGGATGTCGGCGTCTGGGAAATGGTGGTCCATGAGCTGGCGCAAAGGTCGGGACTCAATGTTCCAGATTCCCAGCTCTTGAGCCTCGGAAGCCGGCACCGCACTTTTGCCTGCCGCCGATTTGACCGGCTTCCCAACGGAAAGCGGAGGTTCTTCGTCTCTGGAATGACGCTCCTCAACCGGAGCGACGGCGAAAACGCGAGCTATCTCGAACTGGCGGAGTTCCTAAGCACGCGCGGCACTCCCGCGGGAAGGCAGGAGGACCTGCGCGAATTGTGGACGCGGGTCGTCTTCAACATCCTCGTCTCCAACCGGGATGACCATCTGCGTAACCATGGATTCATCCTCGCGGAAGACGGTTGGCGGCTTTCACCAGCTTTTGATCTCAATCCCAATGTTGACCGAACCAATCACCAGTTGGCCATCGACACCGCCGACTCCGCGCCCGACGTAGAGCTCGCCCTGTCCACAGCTGAGTTCTACGGTCTCGATGGCGGTGAAGCGGGCAAGATATTGGAGCGGGTGAGGGCAGTAGTCCGGGAGTGGCAATCGGTCGCATCTGCGAATCGCCTACCGCGCGCAGAGATTGAGCTCATGGCGCAAGCGTTTGCTGCGGCCGGCCCCTGAAGATCGGACAGGTCTCTTCAGGGCTGGTCTTGTGTTGGGCTCCCGTCTAATCGCCTCAATGGGTAACTGTCCAAATACGGTCCATTTTGACCCCGTCCAGGCCCGTCTGATACCGTCCGCTTCACTCTGACGCAAAATATTCATAGGGAGATTATTAGGCTAATAACCTGAAGGTCGTTGGTTCAAATCCAACCCCTGCACCCAATTTAAGAACGCCTCCCATTGCTCGGAAGGCATTTTTGTTAAACTAGTTGCGAAGGGAAGGCTCGATTTGATGCCGGATGAGCGTACTGTCCAAGAACGAACCAAGAGCAGATCGTCTTCGACGAAGGGAAGGGGCTCTCAACGGCGAAGCAGCACTATCCGTGGGAGAGCAGTACGAACGATGTCAACGCCCGTGAAGATTGGACCCACTTTCGCCCGTCTAGAATTGACCCACCCAACGTGTCACCAGCGGTAATCTTTGCCTCGTTGAAATTGTCACCGTCGGGGCCTCAAGAATGTGGTCCCATCCATGGATCCAAAACTTACCCTATCAGCACGACTTGAGCTGGCCCGTACGGTTCGGGAGCAGTACCGAGACGCCGTCTGCGCCTGGCCGAGTGCGAAGACGCAGGCCAGGAGTCCCTGGCCGATCTGAAAAGCTTCCTAGCGAACGCGCAATGCCGCCCCCCTCACAAGCCTCGAGCGCGGCTGCGGCGATCTGCGGGTTCGGAACGCTTGAAGTCGAGCGCGCCTGCACCAACCCTGTTCTCCCAATAAAGGGCGCCGGAGTCACCGGCGCCCTTTTTCTTAAGCGGCTACTGCGACGTGTTTTTGCCCTTAATCGGCGCTGCATTTCTCCAGCTTGACTTATCAGAGTTAAATCATTTATTTGTCATCTAACTCTTATGCTATACACCGACATTCTCCGCCATTTTGGGACGTTTGGGTTCTTCGAACTCACGAACGCGGCGACGCTTACGCAAAAGAGCACCCCGACTCTCCTCCAAGCGATCCATCGGTGGCAGAAGGAGGGATTGATTGTCCCGATTCGCCGTGGTCTCTACGCCTTCCCGGATGATCTCGCCAAGAACCCGATCACTCCGGAACGCGCAGCGAACAACGTCTATAAGGATTCGTATGTCACGGGGCTCTGGCGCCTCAACCAACTCGGGCTGATCCCAGAGGGTGTCGTCGAGCTGACCAGCGCCACGCGCAATAATCCCGCCGATTTCAACACGCCCCTCGGTCGCTTTGTCTATCAGCACATCAGCGAGCGCGGATTCTTCGGCTACGAAACGATTGCCGAAGGCGCCGCCACAATCCGCATTGCTACGCCTGAAAAAGCGCTCCTCGACTTTTTCTGGTGGAAGCAGGTCGAATGGACCGCAGTTGAATTCGGCCGCTGGCGGATTCAAGATCCGTTCCGCAAGATCAATATCCGCCGACTCAAGGAATTCGCAGCGCGTTGGAGACAACCCCGACTCACGCGAGCCGTCGAGAATCTCCACATGTATCTGGCCGCCTAGCCTCCGCCAACATGGACCTCGATTACATACTCCAACACGCCGCGAAATCCCCCGTCGTCCACCGCCACAACGCCGCCAAGGACGCCCTTCAGCAATGCCTCCTGGCGGCCCTCGGCCGGCAGGGGCTTCTCGCAGGCGTTGCCCTCATCGGGGGCACCGCTCTTCGAATCCTTCACCAACTTCCGCGATACTCGGAGGACCTCGATTTCATCTGGGGAAATCCCCAGGACATCGGTCCGACCGCGGAATGGGAGACAACCATACGGCGTGCAGTCCAGAAGATCGGACTCAATCCCCACATTTCCGCCAAAGGCCCCCAGAAGGTCGACGCCCGGGTAGAAAAGCGCAGCTTCACGATCTACGTCGCGGCCACGCACCCTTCCATCGTACCTTTCGCGCGCGACGGACTGCAGATCAGCTTCGAGTTAGACCTCGACCCGCCCCAGGGAACACTTCGTGAATTCCGCACGCTCACCATTGCCGGCGAGCAGGTCACCGTTCCCACACTCACACTCCCGTCCCTGATGTGCGGCAAACTCCACATCCTTCTGACAAGAAGCGACAGGGAAAAGGGCCGCGACTGGTACGATTATCTTTGGTACCGACGCGCTGGAATACTCCCGAATATACCCCAACTCCAGAACGCCATCGACCAAACCAGCACCGGACCCGATGCCCGGTACTGGGCGAGTTACCTCCGCGAGCGGACCAAGCACGTCGATTGGGAGAATATTCGACACGACGTCGCTCCGTTCCTCCTAAACCAAGAGGAAGTGAAGGATCTCAATGAAATCACGATCGCGAACATCACGCCGTACCCTGATTTCGCCGAGATTGCACACGAGCTTGAGCGTCTCGGACTTACGCACCCGCTGCTTACATCTCCAAACCCGGTCGTCGCGGATATCGAGCAGGCCGCAATGGAAGGAGAAATCGACGCAATTGACGCTCAGCGCGTGATCGACCGACTACGTTCGGCCGGATGATAAACCTTCCCCGCCGCTGAACGATCGCTCGCCGGCCGCCACCCATGCGGCGACGGCTATCCACGCCTGCGCGTTTACGAATCCGGCAAGTACGGACTCAGCAGTCCTGATCACGCTCCCGCCAGGCGGGGACACGCCCACGCGTCGAGCGCCACCGAAACCGCAGGACAGGCCCTCGAGTAAGTTTACGAGGTCACATGCCTCGATCCTAAAGCGGCGGCCTTCATATTACGGTAAACCCCGTAACGGTAATATCCGTAATATCACACCATGATTGCAGATCGTCGCGAGGCCGCGCTCAACCGGATGCCACTCAAGCCAACAGGCACAAGTGCCGATATTAATGCTTGAACAACTGCCGCACCCTTTTACCTTCACTCCATGAGCATTCCACCCTCAGCGCTCGCCGCCCCTCGTCCGCAACGGCACGGCAAGCGAGTGGCTCCCCGCCGGCTCGATGAAGCGCTCAATGCCGAGGCGTTCAATGTCGGCGAATTCTGCAGGAAGCACAGCCTTACCCAGGATACCTTCACCCGCCTCACTGGATTTTCGGCCCGCGCGGTGCGCCAATGGGCAAAGGGCCGGAGCCCGAGTTCTTCCACGCAAAGGCGCCTCGCTGAAATCAACCGCCTGTTCATCGCACTGGGCCGGGTGATCAGTGCCGACAGGCTCGGGCAATGGCTGCAAAAGCCCGACGGGCAATTCCAAGGCTCGACCCCGCTGCAGGTCATTGAACGCGGCGAATTCGACCGCATCTGGCGGCTTCTTTACGAGATCGAATCGGGCCAGCCCGACTAGGGGCCTGAGCCCAGGCCAGCACGCTGCAAGGGCGGCACAGGGGTTTCCCTGGTGCCGCCTTCAGAGGGTTGCACGAATTCATCATTGAGAGATCTGTGCAATCGCTTACCACCGATGCGCCAATGTCTTCTGCATGCACCAATCTGACGCACAACAATCTGAAGCATGCTCAGGACGCCACGCCCAGAGAAGCAACCGCACGCTCCCTCGGCCAAACTCGCAGATCTGCGGGTTCGGAACGCTTGAAGTCGAGCGCGCCTGCACCAACCCAGCATAACACCCATCTCATGCTCCCTGTTTCCTGCCTCGCCACGGTCCCTGCCAACCCGCCCGCCATCGATCTCGACCAGAAACCGCTCTGCGCGCTCCATTGGTCTTCAAATGCGAATGCGGCACCTTGTTCGAACTCCAATCCCATGAAGATCCCACGGCCGGAGGCGGCTGCCGCGTCTGCGGTTCCTCGAACTGGCAGATAACCGCGGATGGCCACCGAATGGCCAGACCGCGACGCCAGAGCTTTCCGCCCTCCGATGCCCAATTTCGGGCCGTGAGGGCTTATTTTCAAGAAGATCGACCCCAAGACCGTTTTTCTTCGGTACATGCCCTCGCATCAGGGTAGGGGCGCCATGAAGAGCTCATCCGAACTTGCCCAGGAATCCCCGTTGGCCTGCCGCCGCTTCGAGGAAGGCCCCCAGAGGCGGATCTCCCGCGAAAACAAGGCCACCGCCCAACCTGATCCTCCTCGCGATTTTCGCTGCCGCCACGACCAGCGCTATCGCGTTCTAACCACCACAACTGACCAACCCCCATGAGAACCTTCAATACCAGGTTCGACAAACGGTAACAGAATTGCGTTAGGCAAATCTGGAAAACCGTTGATCAGTCGGCCTCGTCTGCGCAATGGCCAAGGTCTGACTGCAAAGGTGCGGCCGCTTGCCGGGTAACCCGGGGCCATACGGCCCATCCCTCGCGGCGGGGAAACACCGGGCATCGCCCGGCCCCGGCCGCGGTCAGCCGGGCAGTTGGGAGCGATTGGGTCGGCGGGGGACGGTTGTTCCTCCGGGCCCAAGCCCGCTCCCTCACGTATGAATGCATCGTTTTTTGACCAACATACCTCTCCCTCCGCTTCTTCCGCCGCTCCCTCGTTTCTGAGCGCGCCGCGCGAATCACGCTTTAATCCCACCGATACAATGCTGCCGCCAGAGGAGACGGATAGCTTTTTCGCCGCCATGAAGAAAGCCGGAGCATTCAATGAGTACTGCGGCATCCGAAACCGAATCCTCATGGGCCATTTCCCAATCGTTCGGAGCCTTGTTCGCTGCATGGTTGGAAAGCCGCGCCTTTGGGAGGACATGGAAAGCGAAGGCGTGTGGGAATTGATTCGGGCTATCGACCGGTACGATCCGAAAATCGGCGCCCCCTTCCGGGCGTACGCTGTCGTGTGCGTCCGAAACCGGATCCTGGACGAACTCATGTCCAGCGATGGCTTCGGCATAGCCGGCAATGCCGCCCGCAATCTGCACAGCCTCAGACGCTCGGTGGCGGAAGGGCCGGCACTGAACGATTCCCTTTCCAATGCTCCCCCCATACCCCCGCGGGCCGTTCGCCGACTGTCACCTTTTGTCTATGTGGTGAGCTTCGATTCCCCGGCCGGCGAAACATTCGATGGCTTTGTCTCGGACACTCCCTTGGGGGAATTTGCCCGCCTGGACCCGACGTTTGCCGATGAACCTGTATATGCCGCGGAGTCCGTTCAGATGGACGAGGACCTGGCCGTACTCGGCAAAGCCTTGCAACGCCTTCCATGGAAGGCGCGCTTCATCGTTGAACGGTTGTACGGGCTTGATGGTCATCCGCCCCATACGCAGTCCGAGGTCGCGTGCCTTTTTGGAGTCTCCCGGCAACGCGTAAGCCAAATCCGAGCCGCGACGCTCATGCGCCTCAAGGAATCCGGCTGGGGGCTGGATTAGGACAGCGCGGCTGGTCACATGCCGAATTTCCAGGCGACCAGTCGCGCGCGCTCCGTAAGCTAAGGCATCTGAATCATTTGCGCTTCGGCTTTTGCTGCGAAATGCCGCGGTCTGTGGAAGGCCGGCGGCGACGTCGGCGCCGACCTTCCAACTTGCGTTCAGTTGCAGTAAGCCCCAGGAACTCGCCAACCGAGCTGACTTTGCAGCCGGTGGTTTCAAGGCGATGTCTCTGGGCGAGGGTTTTGGGAAGTGATTCGGGCAAGCTGCATCCGGAGGCAGCGCAGTGCGCCCCACGTCGGCTGCAAGCAGATCTAATTCGAAGCGGCCTGTGTCGCACTCAGTTGCCTGCGGCCGATGCCGAAGTCGAATCGCCATTGCGAACGCTTTTGTGAGGTTTCTGGGGCACGCCCACGGCCCCCGGACCGGCCCGTGGCCTGCCTTGCCCTATGGGTTAGCCCACCGATGAACAGGTTGGAATGGGCCGAGCAACGGGCGATTGAGATCGAAGGAGCCGACAAGCCGGAATCCGATGCGGTGGCGCTGGTTGGAAAGAGCTGAAGTGCCACGCGCCCTTTCCAAAACTCCTCGCTGGGCCACAATCCGGTCGTGTGCGGCCGTTACACGCTCATCGACCCCAGGCGCATCGCGGAGGCGATGACCCGCGACTATGGGTTCGATGTTCAGTCCGAGTCGGGCCTTCAACAGAGCTTCAATGTCGCGCCTTCCCAGCTCGTGCCCGTCGTTCGGGCGGGTGAATCGGCCCGTTTCACCGTTGCCCTGATGCGATGGGGCCTGGTCCCGTTCTGGGACAAGTCTGAAAAACCCAGGATCGCCCCGATAAACGCCCGCTCGGAGGAGGCGTTCAACAAGCCGATGTTCCGCCAGTCCCTGCAACGGCGCCGCGCCGTCCGTCAAGGGACAATTATTTAGTCCCCTGCTGACAATTAAAACGCCCCCGGTTTTTGGGGTATGGCCTGGATGCGAGGATTGGGGAAGGTCCCTGGACAGACGAACGCGGTTGAGATGCCTTGGCCGGCGCCGAGGACAGAAGCAAAAGCTTGCCGCAGGCGCCGGCCGGCACACGAATGGATTGGGGGCGGTTCGATGGTTGAGGACGAGCGGGAGCTGGACAATCGGCGGCCGGTGAGATTGAACGGCGGGGATGAGCATTGGCGTGAGCAATGGAATAACGACGATCGAAGCGGACTCGCGTGGGGAGCTGGAAGCGGAGCGCAGCCGGGTGCTGGCCAGTTTTGAGCGATTGGACGTGAGGCTCGGCAAGCTGATCGAGGGCATCGAGTCGAAGAGAGAGGCGGGCTTGCCCGTTGCGGAGGCAGTTTTGGCGAGAGCGGAGAAGATGCGGATACAGGCGACGGGGCTGGTGGGGCGACTGGACCTGTTGGGCTTCGTCTTGGGCGAGTCGGAACCGGCGTCAGGCGCTCATTTGCATGGGGAAGCGTTGCCGGCGGGGCACGAGAATCCGTTTTAGCGGGACCGGGGGCAGCGGGGTTCTGCGCCTTTACGCGGGCCAAAGAAACGGCGCAGGGATCAAACCCCTGTGCCGCGTCGCAACGCTGCCGCGTCGATTTAAACGGCCGTGGCGCGTTTTTACGGTGGCGAAGGCAGGTCGCGGCTTTGCGCCATCGTCGTTAAGCGCGCGGCGAGGCAAAGGCGCTCGTCGCGATACCGGGTTTCAAGACTGCGGCAGTGGTCGAGCACACTGTGGATCTGTCCGAGCAAGAACGCCAGTTCGCTGGGACAAGGCGCGTCTTTGCGGTTGGCGTGCAGAAAGCCCTCCGCCTCGCGTTTGCACCGGCGCATCCGCTCCTCGAAGCCCGCCAGCGCGGTGCAGCGATGCGCCAGGTCCGCCGCAAGGTCGGCATCGTCCGTGGCCGGTTTGATTTGCGGGATCGGCGTCATGAGCCCCCCTGGGTGGAGGCCGCGTTGGGATCGCGGATGCTTTCGTTGGTGAACTCCAGGATGGCGCCGTGATGGACGAGGCGGTCGGCGGCGGCCATGGCGGTCATGGGGTTTTTGAAGACCTGGTCCCACTGGGAAAACACCAGGTTGGAGGTGATGACGACGCTCTTCTGCTCGTAGCGCTCGGCGAGAAAGTGGAAAAGGACCTCGCCCTCCTCGCTGGATTGCTGGGTGTAGCCGAGTTGGTCGCAGATAATCGCGTCGTAGCGCTGGAGTTTGGCGAGGAGCTCGTTGAAGGTCAGGTCGCGTTTGGCGGCGAGGAGCTGGCCGACGAGTTTGAAGGTGGGGATGAACAGAACCTTGAACTGGTGGCGGACGATCCACTCATGGCCCACGGCAGAGGCGAAACTGCTTTTCCCGCGTCCCGGCAGGCCGAAACAAAGGAAGTTGTCGCCGCGGCGGACGAAGTCCGGCTCGAGGAGGGTCGGCAGCTGCCGGCGGACCTTCTCGGGCCATCTGTTCACGTCGAGGGTCGCGAAGGTTTTGCCCTTGAGCAGACCCGCCTGCTTGAGCAGACGGCGGACCTTGTTGGACAAACGCTGGCTCGATTCGGTCTCGGCTAGGTATCCGAGGACTTTTTGTAGCCCCAGTTCTCGGCTTCGGCGCGCTGATGGCACCGCCGCACTCTTCGGCCATGGCGGGCAGGCGCAAGCACCGCAGGAGGATGGGCAGCGGGTCGTGGTTCATGAGGCCACCTCCTTGAGCAAGCTCGTAGCCGCGCAGGCTGGGGACGAATGGCAGGATCGCGACCAGGGAGGCGCCGGCTGGACGAGGCGGGCCTTGACGGCGTCGGGATCGGGCAGACAGCCTTCGCGCAGGAAGGCCCCCAGGACGGTGGCCACGGCGTCCTCGCCGAGCTCGTGGGCTAGTTCGAGCAGGCGCAGATACGCTGGTCGGATTTGCCGGGGTCGACCGCCTGCAGGCGCTGGTGGGCTTGGCGAAAAACCGGCTGGGGAAACAAGTCTTCGCGGTGTTGGTAGTGGGCGAAGGCGCCGGGTTTGCGCACGAGCCACGTGATCACGTGATGGTAGCTGACGTGGCCCTTGCCGGGAATGCGGGGATGGCGGGCGACCTCCTCGTTCAGGTAGTGGATGACGACCTCGCGCTCGCTGACGTAGCCTTGCACGAGGGCGCCGATCAGACGGGCGGGGACGCTGTAGGGGAGTTTCTTGACGCGCGCGGTGGCGAAGCACGACACCCGGGCGGTCACTTCCTCGGCGTCCGGGAATGGGCGCGCCGGCAGGGGCCGCAGGAGCTTGAGCTCCTCGATGAACTTGGCGCCCCGCCGGCGGTTGAGCTCGCGGCACACCTCGGCGACGAAGGCGGCGTACTCCGCCTCGCTCCCGAAATCGCGCGAGCCGCGCAACAGGAGCTTCTGCTCGATCCGGCGTTTCAGGTGCCCGTTCATCGATTCCACATCGCCGTTTTCGTCGGGAGAATCCCGGTTGATCGTCCGGGGTTTTATGCGCAGATGATCGCAGAGCGCGAGGTAGCGCTCGTTATAGCCGCGTTCCTTGCTGCCCTGGCGCAGTTGGTGCGTGGCGGTCGAACTCCTATCGGTCTGAATGTCGCAGACCCCGCCGAACTCCCAATAGGCGGCCTGCGAGCCCGCGATCAACGAGGAGGTCGATTCCGATTGGCACGGGATCGCCCACTCGCCGTTCGAGTAAGGCAGCACGCTGTGGCAGTACCTGTGATCGTACGACGCCCCGGCGATCGTGATCTTCAGCTCCGCGGCGTCGGTCCAGTCCAGTTCCATCAGCTGGCCCGGCTCGCGGACCTGCTCGAAGAACACTTCCAGATCCTCCCCGTGCTTGCGGCGCCACCGTGCCACCCGGCGCCGGAACGTGCGCAGCGCTCGCGGGTCCGCCGCGCCGGGGTGCTGCTTGAGCAGATCCTCGAAAAGCTCCTGTGCTTCCAGCCCTGGCGCCGCCTCCAGCCGGTGCTCCGCCTCTGGCCAGATCGCCTCCACTGGGTCTTGGCGCGTCCGCCATGTGTGCGGCTTCTTCAGTTCCGTCGGTCCCTGGCCGGTCCGGACGTAGCGCCGGGCGGTTTTCCGATCCATCCCAGACTTCATGGCCGCGCGCCCAAGCGCGCCGCCGTTTTGATTGATCTCTTTCATCAGTCGTTGGTGCTGTTGGTCGGTGATCATTTGGGCCTGCTAAAAGGCCCGACCGTACCGATCGTGCAGACCAACGACCGCTTAAAAAACACCCAGCTTCTGAGGCGTTTCCTGGCGACCGTCAGTGGGGAGATTTAATTGTCCGTGGCCGCGCCGTCTTCCCCTGTGACGGGTTCTTCGAATGGCAGGCCTCCGTCCGCGGCCCGAAAACACCGTTTCTCATACGGCTTTCCGGCGGCCGGCCGTTCGCGATCGTCGGCATGTACGAGGAGGCCGGCGGACGCCCGGACCCGACTTGCGCTCTCCTGACCGTCTCCCCAAACGAACTGATGGCGCCGATCCACAGCCGGATGCCGGCGATCGTGGATGCCGCCGCTGTCCGCCGATGGCTGGCACCAGGCCCGATCACGGCCGACGAAATGGCTTCCCTCTGCCAGCCCTACCCGGCCGTGCAAATAGAGGCCCACCGCGTCTCCACCCTGGTCAACAACGTCCGAAACAACACGCCGGAGTGCGTGCAAGCCCTCGATTGAGCGACCGCACCCCTTTGGGTGGCTGCCCGCGCACAGGAGGCAATCTGGAACGGCGGAAGCGAGATTGGTCGAGAAAGTGATCGGGCCGCCCGAAAAGCAGCAATCCCGACGCCAAACCAGCCGAGGCCGTCCTCGAGCCCAGCGGCTGCGGCAGCCCTGCTTCCACCCCGGAACAAGCGAGTGAGGGAGGCCCGAGCCTCGCTTTTGGGCCCGCCAACGCGGACCGATAACGGCGGTCTCATTTTCAGCCTTTTCCACGCGGCCTCCGCCCGTGGGCGCAGTAGTTTGCCTCCTTAAGTCATTTTAAGGCCGTAAATTGCGACCGGTTCCCGGCATGCACGTGCCGAATCATGCCTTGGGTGTCCGAAATCCCTCCGCCGCTGATTCGCGAATTTCTCGATCGTCCGGTCCCCCGGAATTGGTCCCCAGCATGCCCTGAAATGACCCGCTCCAGCCGGATCCCCAGGCATTGCCCATCCTCCGAGGATTTCAGTCCGCTCAAAAAAAAGCGCCGGGACCCCCACTTTCTTTTCGGAGGCCGGAAAAAAAAGCCATATAGAGATATGCCCAAGAAATCTCAGGCACCAGCCCTCAGGCAGTCCAACTGCCGCGACCGCGCTTTCCAGGTTTTTGGTGTGAGGCCCGTCACTCTGCTCCTGACACCGCCGGAACTGGCAATGCTCCGGCAAGCCTTCATGAGGAAATTCAGCCACGACTGGACCGTCAAAAGCAGGCGGGAGCACGCAGCCAGCAAATCGGGCGCAGTTGTAGTGAGCTGCGCGGGTGACCGTACCCCTGAGCAAACCGAAATCAATTATTCGACCGAAGCATAGGTCCATAATTCTGCGCCCAAACCCAGAACCCAGAAAACAGCCCTACCGCAAAAGGAGAGAGCCAGATTATCCAAATGTACATTCCAGGCAAAAACTACCGCCCGGAAATTCCGCCCGAACTCGCGCGCGAGCTCGCCGCCGAAGCCGTGAAGCGCGGCGTGTCAGCCACGGCGATCGTCGTGGAGGCCGTGGACCGGCACCTGCGGCCCCGGCGCGGTCCCGGGGAAGTGACCAAACTGCGCCGCGAGCTGCAGGTTTTCCTGGGGCATGTGATTTGCAACCAGTCGCGGTACGAAGCCTGCCTCGCCGATTTCGGATGCGCTCTGGATTCGGTGAAAACAGGAAACGACCTCGTGACATGTGACGCCATTGACGCCCTGCGAGCCCAACTGGCTGCAGCCGAAGCCGAGTGCCGCCGGCGGTGCGAAGACTTCCTCATTCCCTACGGCATTATCTGCTACGGAAAGGCCCCTTCCCTGTGCGATGACGGAAAGGATGAGCCATGATAGTCAAGTTTGTGCCCGTCCGGGGCGCTTGTTACGATGCGGCCCGCTACCTCGCCGAACTGCTGACCGCCCTCGGGAAACTGCGTCCAGTTGCACCGGTTAAGATCAGCGGCAGTCTGAGTCGGTTTTTGGCAGTGGCGATAGCTTCGTTTTTCCGGCCGAGCTACATATCGGTCGTTCTCAGCTACTCGGAAAACCGCCGTGACTTGTCACTCCCTAAGCTGCTGTCTCACGTCAACAGCTGCGTGCGGCTCCTGACGGGAGGGTTGCCGTCCAGCAGGTTTGCTTTCGTGGCATATCTGCACGAACGCGGGAACGGTTTCGACATCCACATATTATTGGGAAAACGGGACCTCATGACCGGTCTCTGCCTGCCCCTCTGGTCGGCCACCAAAAACGAATACCGCCTTATGCAGATCTGGCGGCGTCTCATAAATCTCCGTGACAATCTTTCCGACCCGGAGGATCCGTGGCGGCGCAGGTTCCTAGTCCGGATTCCCCCCGGGTTGACCCGCGCGCAGCGGGAGGAATTCCGCATTCTAGATTACGAGGTGACCGTAGCCATCACTTCAGGCGAGATCCGCAACCGGCGCGATATTTGCCTTTTTTTTTAGCAGGCATGGCTGGGCAATCCTGAAAACCGATCAAAATGCAATCGTCATCCGCAAATACGGCAAAGATCCAACCTACACCTTCGCCGGCGGCAAGTACGCCAACGGATTCTGCCTGGACGCGATACGAAAAATTCGTCTCCAGCCTGCAAGACGACGCCCTTGCCACGTTCGAAAAGAAATTCAGCGCTTATTTTTTCGCGTGGCTCGATTCCGGAGGGCCCGACGCGACTACTTTGTTGGCCGCTTTGGCGGCGAAAGTCTCTGCGCCGACACAAACGACAACAAAGCCCACCGGCGACTCGCCCTCGCATACGGAGTTACCCTCGCCCCCCCACCAGCACGCCCCGAGCGCCAAAGCGAGGTCTCAGATCCATCTCTGGGCCGCGGCAACCTGCATTCTCATGGCGAGCGTAATCGCCCTGGCGGCGTGGTCGCAAATGGAGCGGTCGGACTTGCAGTCCGCCCAAGTGGAACTGATGCGCGTAAACAAGACGCTGGTCAAAACCCAGTCCAAAGTGACGCAGATGCAGCCGGTGTTCGATCTGATCCTGAAAGCCGCCAGGGACCAGGAACTCTACAGGGTCGACGGCCGGCTGTGGATTCGGGTGCCCGAAGACAAGAGCCAGTGCCGCCCCTACCGGTACGGGCCGAACCTTCAGATGACGGGCCTCTATGCACCGGTCCCCTCAGTCAAACCAACGAATTAACGAGCCCGATTGTCACAGTCGCCAAGCCCAAGAACGCCCCCGCGGTTGATGCGAAAAAGCAAGAGATACCCACCAACAATCCAAACCCAATTGAGTCTTATGGATACGACCCAGAGTCAGACGCCGAACTCGAACGACGAAAGCGCGCATCGCTCCTTGCTGAATGCATTGCAGCAGCGGTTCGACGGCTTGGAGACGCGATTCACGGAACAGTCTCAGGCCTACGCCGCGTTGGAGAAACGCTTGATCGGATGGGAAGTCTGCTTCAAGAGCTGGGCGGGAAAGTTGAACGCATTGGGGCAGCAATTGGAGAGCTGCTTGCCGCTGTTCAAGGGCCTGCCGACCCGGAGCGAAGTCGAGAAGCTCAAGACCGAAGTCGCGGCGCTGAAGACCGAGCTGAAGGACGTAGCCTCGATATTGCCGCCGCTTGCGCGGGCTTTGCAAAAGCACTTGAGCAATGGGACCCAGCCGAAGGGACCGGCGAAGCCCAAGTGGCCGTAAGCCCAAATTCCATCCCGCCGAATCGAACCGTTTCCAAAGCAGACCTGCCGGAGAAGCCAATCACGTAACGCAACCAATGGCCGGACACTCACAATTTGTAAGGGAAAAGGGCAGCTTCGGCACTGTTGACCACCGGATTTTCTCTAGAGCCGACATTGACGCCATGAGCTTTCGAGCGGCGCTCCAGCGTTGCCTTAAAGGCATGTCTGAGCTGGGCTGTTCGTGCAGGCGCAACGAGGGTGTCTGGCCGCCGATTTATTCCCGTCCGTTGCCTAATGACCGCTTTGCATGTGTTCGGCTTCGGGTGGAAGAGCACGGGGCCGGCTGCATCTTCTCCGCAATTTATGGGAACTCGAGCGCATTGCCGCTCAGTCTGGCTCTTTTTGCCCCCCCTCGCGAAGATACCAGCGCGGGAGCCGGAGTCGGCCCGGATTCCATCCACCGTCACCCGACCCTCCAGCACCTGGAATTTTCGGCATTTGCCATGCGGGCAACGGCGGAAGCCTGCGTGGAGGCCTTCATTGCCGCCAACCGCTCCTGCCTCGCGACGCCCCGGTTTCAACCCACCGCCGCCGATTTCTTTGTCGCGCTCGACGAATTCTTCCGCCGGCCGATGTTTGCGGGCGAGCTCAGCGCTTTTGATGCGGCCCTGTCGACGGGGGCCGAGCTCGTCTTCGGTGTGATCCTGCAGCAGCCCACGCCAGGCGGCGGGCCTGAGTCCTGGATGGAGGCCTTTCTCTGGCAAGGCGGACGGATGGCGGCGGAGCTGTTGGTCGGCGCAACCAAGGACGTCCAGTCGAGCCTCGCCTCGCAAAAAAACATGTACGGTCACGTCTTGGCGCCTCCCTACATTGTGATCGCGCTCCTCGAATCAAACCGCGCAGTCCGTCGCCTTTGGGTGCAGGCAATTTGGTCGGACGGGATCTGCCTTTGCGCGGTCGATAGCGAATACGAAAGAAACTATGCCGGCTTCTTGAGGAAGAACAACGCCTGCGTCTTGAAGCCCATGCGGCCCGAGGACATGCAGCGCCTCGTTGCCCTCCTGGGAAAGCGCTGCTCAAACCCCGACGCTTTGCGCCTCTTGCCGGATTTCTTCTACTGGAAGCCGGAGTCCCCCGATCCGTCGCTTGTTACCGTGGCCGAGGTACAGGGCTCTCCCAGAAACGACGAGGAGCCTTCGGACTACCACAAGCAACTCGATCTCAAGGCGGCGTCTTACTGCAAATTGGGTGCAGGTTGGCGCTACCTGGCGATTCCGGGTTGGAAGGTTGAGAAGGCACCAAGGCCGCCTCGGACACCTGAAGAATGGCGATCCCCACCCATAGAGGGAAGCCACCTCGGCGACGCAACCGTTGCGTGGATCGAGCGCAAATTTAGTCCAGCCAAACCGACCTAAATGGCCTCGGCGATCAACAGTACAGCGTCTCCGCAGCCGGATAAACCGGCGGAAGATTCGCATCTCGCGGCGCTGGTTACTCATTTCAACGACGGGACAACCATAGAGAAGGCCAAACGAAAGATCGTTCGCTGGAAGTTCTCGAGCAATGATGAGCTCCTGACGCCTGAAGAGGTGGCGGCGTTCGTGCGTATTCCGTACCACTCAAATCGCGGTAGTCGCACGGAATTTTGGGACTGGGTTCACAGGGAGGGAGTGCCTTACATCACGATTTCAAAGCGGCGAATCCTCTTTGACCGGCTTGATATTCTCATATGGTTGCAGCGCCGAAAGACAGGGGGGCGAGACTTGTTGAGCGACCGTCAGAGTTGCCTCACGTAAATCTGTTTTTACCGTTTGCCTCATCGAGGATGCATGGGGAGCGCTCGAGAGACTCTCCGAGGATAAGCTCCGCGAGTTGCACCCGCAAGGGCCCTCGCAACATGGCCGAAAGTCGCGCAGCCGACTCGATCACCGTGCACGCCATTTCCTCCAATGGCTGGAGTTTTTGCGTTGGGATGATGGGTTCTATGGCTGTTTTATAAGAATTATCGCCGATCTTTTTGCCGATGTAGTCCGAATTTAACCACCGGTGTTACGGCTCTCCATTGGGGGATGCGGCGAATATTCCGTATAAACGCCGCATTTTTGCGGTGATTATGTCTTGCTATTAACCGCAAGAATGCGGAGATTACAAGGTATGCGATATATCCACCAGTTGCCCAAGTGGCCCGATTTCCATTGGGACCATGCGAAGCTTCTGCCGCTGCTTGCGCAGGCTAGGCATCAGCAGGGCATGCTGCTGGGAGGGATGCAGGCCTTGGGTTTCCGCTTTCAGCAACAGAGTAGCCTGGAGAACCTTGCGACCGAAGTGGTCAAGTCCAGCGCGGTCGAGGGGACGGTGTTCGACCCGGCATCCGTGCGCTCGTCGATTGCGCGGCGCATGGGGCTGCCTCCAGAGAAGCCGGGCGCTTCGGGACGGGATATTGAAGGGGCCGTGGAGATGATTCTCGATGCCACGCAGCACTACGACCAACCGCTCTCGGAAGACCGGCTGCTCGGGTGGCAAGCCGCTCTCTTCCCGGCCGGGCGCAGTGGTGTTCGGCGCATCGCGGTGGGCCAATGGCGCACCCCGGAGATGGACCCCATGCAGGTCGTCTCGGGCCCCATCAGCCAGGAACGAATCCGCCGCAAACACATCCGCTTCGAGGCGCCCGCAGCCGCCCGCATTCCGGGCGAGGTCGCCGCCTTCCTGAGATGGTTCGAAAGTCCGGGTGAAACAGACCCGGTATTGCGTGCCGGCGTTGCTCACCTCTGGTTTGTCACCATCCACCCGTTCGAGGACGGGAACGGACGCATCTCACGCGCGGTTGCGGATATGGCCCTGGCGCGTGCGGAGGGGTCCCCCCATCGCTTCTACAGCATGTCCGCTCAGGTCGAACAGGAGAAGCAGGACTATTACCGCGCCTTGGAGACTTCCCAAAAGGGGAGCCTCGACATCACGGACTGGCTGGAGTGGTTCATCCGTTGCTTTGCGCGGGCGGTTTCTGGCGCTGCGGGTTCACTCAACCGAATTATGGCAAAGGCCTCATGCTGGGAGCGCCTGAACGCGATGTTCGAGCCCAACGAACGTCAGAGAAAGGTGATTAACGCCCTCCTCGATGCAGGCGAAAAAGAATTCTCCACCTCGAAATATGCCAAGCTTGCAGGAACATCCCTCGATACGGCCTTACGCGACATCACGCAAATGACGCGGGCTGGAGTGTTGACGCCGAGTGAGAGCGGAGGGCGAAGCAGGAAATATGCTCTGGGGTTCAATGAGGCGTAATCCTCCGCCTCTGCGGCCTGCGCTGCTTAGAGCGCGGAGATCCGATCCTCGGGGGCTGTGCCCGATGATCCGTGCGAGCGAATCGCATCAAGTGTGTGAAAACAGTGTGAAATTGCGTCTTGCCGGATGATTCCCCTATGAAAAGCGAGTCCCCCCTTGGGCACCAGCTTTCGCGTTGCGAAAGCTGTCCGCCGAAGCGCAACGCGCGAAGGCGGACTTGTTTGGCTCAACGCCGAAGTTTGTTTGCACCGGCACTGCTATCAGGGTTCTCCGGTTGATCCGGGACAGGTTTTCCCTCTTTTGGACACGAATTCCCAGAATTTGGGGAAGCTATTGAGGAAGGTAAAACACCGGCCAGTTTCGCGATGCCGTTGGCTAACGGCACGCCTTTGTCGTCGGCATACCGGTCGGTCAGCTCATGTCGATCCCGCGCGCCCAATGGCTGAGCGACCGAGGGCGGATGGTTGCATCCGCGTGACGCGGTTCAACCCGCCAAGCTCAGCGCGCAACGAGGAGGACCGGGCCCAGAAGGCCGGATTCCTTGGTTGGCGTGGCGGTGAAGCCCCGGCTGCCCACTCGCGGAGGCAGCAGCGGAGACCTCTTCATCCAGCTTAGCCCGTCCCACACCAGCGTGCTGTTGAACAGGGGCCCTGCGGAGCCCGTCCCCGTCGGCGGCGCGCCGACGCGGCTGCTTTGCGTCGAGCGCACCTCCACTTCAAGCTCGTTGGCGCCCGCCTGCACGGCGTCGGTGACCTCCCAGCGGTAAGGTTGCCAGCCGCGCGCCTCAAGTTCCTTCCCGTTCAACTTCACGCGCGCGTAGTCGTGCACGTCGGCGATCTCCAGGAACAGGCGCTGCCCGGCCGGCGCCGCAGAAACGGCGAACTGCTTTCGGTAGGTGGCCGGTCCCGCGAAGGATGGCGCGCCCAGGTCCTCCCACGATTTCAGCGGAGTGGTGAGCTCCCTACCGTTCAATTCGAGCGTCCAGTTCCCGCCCAACTCGGCGACCGTGCTGCCCGATGCCAAGGGCGGCTCCGGAGCCCCGACATTTCCTGGAAGCGGACCCACCACGATGACTTTTGCCTCGTAGGGTCCGAGCACCAGCGGGAAGCGCACGCCATCGCCCACCGCCGTCACGTCGGCCATTGCGTGAATCGTTCCCGTTCCGAGGTCCCACACCTGCGCCTGCCCGTGGCCCGCCACAGTTGCGGTGCGAACCTGCAGCTGGTTGCTCTCATTGAAGAAGAAATACAGGTCGCCGTCGCGCCAGGTCCGGTGCGTGTAGGTCAGGCGCGCCAGCGGACTGTCGAGGGAGACGTCCGGCTTTGGCAGCGCGGCGATGACCCGGGAGGTGATGTCGCCGGAAGGTTCGATCAACGTGGCGAAGCTCAGGTCGGGCACCTCCTTCGCGTCCAAGAAGGTCTTACCCAAGGCCAGTTTCGGAGTCTTGCCGACGAAGATCAGTTTGCCGCCCCCGCCGACGAAAGACCGCAGGCGCTCCAGGCCGGCTTTCGACATCACTTCCGTCGACGGAACCACGATGGCACGATACACTTGCCCGCTCAGATTCTTGAAACCGCCGTCCTCAAGGGCGGCCACGGAGCTGAGCGATTGCTCGTCAAAGTAGTCCCAATCCACCTGGTGCTCGAACAGCTGCCAGCCGAGCTTGGTGGTGCTGCGGTCCGCCTCCAAATCGCCCAGCCACATGCTGCTGGCGGGGTGGTAGAGACCCACCTGCGCCGCCGGTCGCCCGATCGACATCAGATAGCCGGCCCGATCGATGTACCAGGCGAGCATGCCAACCACGGGCGGAGTTTGGGGGCTCCGGCCTGCGGCAATCGCGGCGGTCGGCGGCGCGCCACGGTTCATGCCGCCCCGGAACTGCAGGAGCGTCATGCCGCGCACGAGCTGGAAATCGATCTGGAATTTTCCGTCGATTCCCGCCTCGCCGCCGCCCTCGGTCCATGCCTTGTTTCGCCCGAACAGGTGCGCCGCCGAGGAGGGAAGCTTGGGGTAGTTTTTGTTTTCCAACCACGTCCCGTCCGCCGTGTGCACCGCGCCCGGCGCAAGGCCGCCCAGGTTGTCGCATCCGGGGATCGGCATGTAGCGCATGTCGCGGAAAAACTCGCCTTCATTGCGGATCAGGTCCTCGTCCCAGCCGACCGACATCATCATGCTTTCGTGGTTGAGGTGGTCGAGGTAATCCATGTTGTTCTGCGCGCACCATTCGGCCAGCCCCCCGAAAAAGTTCTTGCCGAACATCGCGCTCCAGACGTCCCAGTAATCGGCCTTAACGCGCCAGGCCTCGTCGGTCATCTTGGGCGCGAAAAGGAGCGGCAGATACGGCTGGAGATCATAGCCTTTCTCCTTCCGGAACTCTTCCAGAAGCTTGGGCGTCCACGGCATGAAGCCCGTATAGTCGTTTTCGTCCCCGTAAAAGCCCAGGATCGTCTTGCCAAACTCGTCGCCGACCGCCCGCTTGTAGACCTCGTGCGTCACCGTCAGGAAGGCGCGGGTGCCCTCCGGATCCAGGTAGTCGATGAGCGTGAAAAGACTGTCCTTGGCGCGGGTGCCGTCGGGCCGGTTCGACATGCGGGTCGGGGAACTGCGGTACACGTGCCTGACGAGCACGAGATCCACGGGCTGGTGCGACGCCCCGTTATTGGGCGGTACCGGCGGCGGCGGGATCCACTGAAGGAGTCCGTCGCGGATCGGCACAATCTTTGTGGCTCCCGTCGCCGGATCCACGTAAAAGGCGCCCAGCGTGTCGGGTGGCGCCGGCATCGAGAAATGCTGACCCGGAGTCACGGCGATGCGCACATCGGCGACGATCCCCTGCATGCCCAGCTGCGGGTACTCCTCGCTGATCTTGCCTCCGGCGAAACCGCTGGGGAAGTCGCATTCGTCCTGGATCCAAAGCTTCATCCCGCGCTTGGCGCACTCCCGGACCAGAAACTTCACCTGGTCCATGTACTCCTGCGAAAGATACATTGGCTCGCCTCGCCCCGGGCTCATGTTGACGACGAACACCCCATTGGCTGACAGCTCGTCCAAGTCGTGAACGATCCTCGCCTTTCGTTCGCCGGCGTCCGGGCCATTCCAGCTGGCCCATGGCTGGATGGCGCCGTACTCGCGAGGCGGCGCTTTGAAGTTCGCGGCGACCTCGTCCACCGATGGCATGGTGATTTGCCGCCAGGGCTGCTGGGCTGGCAGGACCGAGCTCAGCAGGGGAAACAGGGCGAGGGTGCTTCGCATTCTTTTCATGATAGGCTCCTTAAGGCGGGGTCCGTTGCGCGGCCAAGCGGCGAAGCCAGCCGGGGGAATGAGGGCGAGGACTTTTTGCAAACGCGGCGCGGCAGTGCAAGGGCGGAGTGCGGGCGAATGGTGTCACATGCTGCGGGGATTGCCTTCATCGCATGAGGCTGCCGTTGTGGTCCAGGCAGCCATGGCTCCCTCCTTGACGCTTAAACCGAGATTTCCCATTTGGATTCATATTGCGAGCGATCTGAGGGACCTGCCGGAGTGAACGTACAGAAATTTGCTCGGTCCTCGGCAGCAAAGCAAGTTTTGGTGACCTGAGGGTCTGCGGCCCCGTGATTTTCGTCCATCCGCTCCGCCACAAAAGCGGAGAGCGGTGAAATCGTCGGCTCGGTCGGATGGCACGCGAGCTTGCGAGCTACTAAAGCTCATCAGGGTTTGGTTTCCGGAGGTTCCTAAGAAATCGCGGTTCGGAGGCGCCATGGACGCGAGAATTCTCACGAGCAACCGTTAAGCACAACATTCCGTTACCTACGCCGCGGCTTTGTTTAGTTCACCGGGTTTTTCTTGTCCGCGAGCGCCTCCCGCATCGCCGTCCGCGACTCCTCCGAGCCGAAAAACAGATCTTCCGGATACTCAAGGTACCCGAGCATGTGCGCGTAAATGGTCGCCTCGAGGGCCGAATTCAATCCGAGTCCCGCGAGATACTGCAGGCGAAGATTGGCGTCGCGGTTGATCTGGGCATCCGCCAGCCAGGGAGCCAGTTCGGCGGCCCGGCCCGCATAGGTCGCAAGCAGGTCCTGCGGGACGGAGAAACCCACCTCGGCGAGCGAGGCGGCGGCCGCCTTGTAGGTCGGGCTCGACCAGCGGTCCTGCACGCCGTCCATGTCGATATGCGCGGGCCCGCTCTGGCCGAGCACGACGGTGTCGTAGCCGCTGCCTTCGTCGTCGTTGGCCCAGATCGTGCCGCCCGGGAAGACGCGGAAAAACGTCGCGATTTCGCTGCGCACCGTCGCCTCGTCGCTCTCGTAAAGCGGGACCCACTGGGTGACCATGCCGCCGGGATTCAGGCAATTCCTGCACATCTCGAAATACTCCTGGGTGTACAGCGAGGCGGAGCCCTTGACCCATGGATGGATGGGGTCGGAGGTGATGATGTCGAACTTTTCCTTCGTCGTGAGGATGTAGTGGCGGGCGTCGTCGAACACGATTTCGACGCGCGGATCGGTGACCACGCCGTGGTTCTGGACGGAAAAATACTTGGCGACGACCCGCGGGACCAGGGGCTCGATCTCGCAGATGACGATGCGCTCGATGCCGGGCTGGACCACGAAGCCGCCGGCCGTGACGCCCGCCCCGCAGCCGACGATCAGCACGGAGCGGGGCCGGGGATGGAGCATGGCGGGCAGCTGAGAGAGCATGCGCTGAAGGCGCATGTCCTGGGGTGTTGTGGACGCCTCGACTTTGCCGCTGACGTGAAACTGGCGCACATTGTCCGTCATTTCGCTGACGGCGACCGAGGCGTTCATGCCCTCGCCCATGTAAAGGATGCGGGTCGAGCCGCCGTCCTGGACAGCCGTGCGGCCGTAGGCAACGAGCAGGCCGGGTGTGCGGGGCACGGTGGCGATCAGGGCGCAGGCGGCCAAAGCCGCGGCGCCAATCCAGGCGGCCAGCCAAACCCGCCGCAGCGGCGGCAGGAGCAGCAGGGCGGCGGCGGCGGCCAGCCCGATGAGGCCCCGCTCGGCCCATTGGGTTCCCGCCCATGGGATGACCAGCAGGCTGAATGCAATCGCGCCGGCGATCGCGCCGAGCGTGTTGGCGGCGTAGACGCCCCCGACCAACCGTCCCGGGTCGCGCCCGGGGCGGGCGGCGGCGGCCACAGCCAGGGGAAAACTCGCGCCCCATAGAAATGCCGCAGGAAGAATCGCAAGCAGGCAGTGGACGGAGTCCGGCAGGAAGCGATGCCAGGGGCTGGATCCATAGACCGACGGGTGGGGCAGGCTCCTGACTGCGGCGTGAGCAGTCCAGGCGATGGCGATTGCGAGCAGCATCTGGCAGCCGGCGAACAGGGTGCGAGGTCGCGCGAAAACGCGCGACAGAAGGCCGCCAACGCTCCCGCCGATGGCAAGCCCGAGGAGGAACACGGCAAGGATGATGGAAAAGGTGTAAACCGTCGGGCCCAGCACCAGCGACAGCAGGCGCGTCCACACGACTTCGGCGCCCAGGGCGCTCATCCCCGACAAGGCGATGGCGAAATGCACCGCCTTGGCGCCGCTCGCCGGCTCCCCCGGTGGCTCCTGCGCTGCCGCGTCGAACGGCGCCCGGGCCGCGAGGGCGAAGCCGAGCAGCGCGGCCGATAGGTTGATGGCGGCCGCAACCCGGGTGGCCGCCGCCATGTCGTGCACGCGCAGCAGATAGAATCCCGCCAGCAGGCAGCCGAACACCGCTCCAACCGTGTTGCCGCCATAGAAGAACCCCAGCCAGGAGAGCCCGCGGGGCGTCGTCTTGAGCCAGCGGGAGATCGCCGGCAGGGTCGCACCCATCAGCACGGTCGGCGGAAGCAGGCAGAGGGCGCAGATCGCACCGCGCACGAGTATTCCCGCCGCACCGGGCCCACCATCGCTGCCGAAGAGTCGGACCACATACGGCATTCCCACCAGCACCGCGGCGCCCATCGCTCCAATCCCAAGCTCGAGCAGGGCGCAAACGCGCAACGGATGGTGCCGCGGGGACACCAGCCGCGGCAGGGCCACGCTGCCGAGGCACATGCCGCCCATGAACGTGCCGAGAAGCACCGCCAGCGAGATCGCCGTCGAGCCGATCACAAACTCCAGCAGTTGGAACCAGACGATTTCGTAGATCAGCGCGGCGCAACCGCTTCCAAAGAAAAGAAGCAACAGCAGCGATGCCACAGGCCCGCGACGCCCGGCCGGGTCACCCGGCGACAGGGGGACGGCGCGGCAGGATTTCCATCCTGAGCGGATCAGGTCGATCGGGTGCTTGAGGAGCTCCATTGCAGACGGGTCGGGGAAGAAAGGGGCGGCCGGACACCCCTGCCTGCCAAAGAGATTCAACGGGTGCAAGTGCCGGAAGGCGAAATCGAACGTGTGCAGCCAGGTAATTCGGCGGCCAAGTGGTGCACGTTCTGCTGGAGGATGCCATGACCTCCCTTGCCGTACCTTGACGCGGTCGTGTTTGAAGAGTAACCGAATCTGCTTATGAACGCCCGCCAGGCACTTCCCTCTGTCAGCTACAGTTTTACAATCCGGCTTCGCTATCCGAATCGGATCGGCATGTTCGTGCAGATCGTGAGCACGATAGGCCGGCTTGGCGGCGACCTCGGGGCGGTGGACATTGTCACGCCCGATGCCAAGGTCATGACCCGCGACATCACGGTGCGCGTGCGCGACGGCTCGCACCAGGACGAGGTCGTCTCGGCGGTCCGGCGACTCGGCAAGGTCAAGATTATCAATGTATCCGACCGGGTCTTTCTGCTGCACTTGGGCGGCAAGCTGGCCATCCAGAACAAGGTATCGGTAACCACGCGCGACACCCTCTCGATGGTCTACACGCCCGGTGTGGCGCGGGTTTGCGAGGCAATAGCCGCCGATCCGAGCAAGGCCTGGCAGCTGACCATCAAGGGCAACTCCGTGGCCGTGGTGAGCGACGGGACTGCGGTTTTGGGGCTGGGAGACATTGGCCCGGAAGCAGCCATGCCTGTCATGGAAGGCAAGGCGATGTTGTTCAAGGAGTTCGCAGGAATTGATGCCTATCCTATCTGCCTACGCACGAAGGACCCTGACGAGATTGTGGCGGCGGTGAAGCATTTGTCGGTGGGTTTTGGCGGCATCAACCTGGAGGACATTTCGGCTCCGCGCTGCTTTGACATCGAACGCAGGCTCCAGGAGCAGCTGGACATCCCGGTCATGCACGACGACCAGCATGGCACGGCGATTGTCGTGCTGGCGGCTTTGATCAACGCGCTGCGGCTCACCAAGCAGAAGATGGAACAGCTGAGAATTGTCGTTTCCGGCGCCGGTGCGGCTGGAGTGGCCGTCACCCGGATCCTTCGGCGCAGCGGCGCGCGGGATATCGTGGTTTGCGACCGACAGGGCATCCTCGGCGGGAAACGCCTGCCGGAATTGAATGAGAGCAAGGCCTGGCTGGCAAAGAACACCAATCCGCGCAGGCTGCACGGCGGTCTGGCAGAGGCGCTTTCAGGCGCGAATGTCTTTATCGGCGTGTCAGGGCCGGACGTGGTGAAGGCAAGGCAGCTGAAACGGATGGCGCGCAAGGCGATTGTCTTTGCCCTGGCGAACCCGACTCCGGAAATCATGCCCGAAGTGGCCGCCCGCGTCGCCTTCATTGTGGCAACGGGCCGAAGCGACTATCCCAACCAGATCAACAATGTCCTGGCGTTCCCCGGCCTGTTTCGAGGTGCCCTGAATGTGCGCGCCCGCCAGATCACCGAGGACATGAAGCAGGCGGCGGCGCGCGCCATCGCGGGCTGCATTGCGCCGGGCGAATTGAGTCCGGAATACATTGTGCCGAGCGTTTTCAACCGCGAGGTGGTCAATCGTGTGGCCGAGGCGGTGCAGCGCGTCGCAGTCAAAACCGGCCAGGCCCAAAAGAAGGGTTGAGCGTCCTGCCGATCGCTTATCTGGAAGCGGTCATCTGACGACTTCGTAGAGGGCCGACATGCCGGCCATCATGTGGTCTTCGACGTGGCAGTGGAAGAGCCAGATGCCGGGATTGTCGGGAACCATGTCGGCCACCCTCATGCTGGCGGGCAGCAGTTCGACGACGTCGGTGCGACGGCCCGCCATAGTCACGACATTGCCGTGCCAGTGGGGTGTGTGGAGGTCGCTCTCGCCCCCCAGGGCGACCAGATACCAGCGGACGCGTTCTCCGACCTTCATCCGCAGTTGGGGTACGTTGCCAAAGATGTAGCCATTGATGGCAAAGAACCGGTTGGCGTCGGTCGTGCCGGAGAACATCGACATCCCGGGCATCATGGGCATCGCCGACTTGTTCTCGTCCTTGTCGCCCAGGGCGGCCGCCGCCGTGCCCGGCGCAAAGAGCTTGGTGTTCACGACCGAGAAGTGGCTGACCGTTTCATCAAAGATGTTGAATAACGTGACGAACTCACGGTCGACGTCGTTCGGGGAGCCGTCCGGGCGGGCGGAGCCCCGGCGGGTGACAACGATGACACCGACGAGTCCCGCGGCCGTTTCGCGCATGGAGTTGACGTGCGAGTGGTAGAGCCAGACGACCGAGCTGGGATCCCCCGGTCCGGGGCCGGCCCGTTCGGGCACGTCCCAGCGGTAGGTATAGGTCTGGCCGGGAGAGATGGCGTCATCGGCGAGGTCGGCTCCGGAGGTGCCGTCGGGGTAGGCGGCCCCTTCGTTGGCCTTGGTGTAGAGCACTCCGTGCGGATGCAGGCTCACGGGAACCAGGGTGTTGTTCTTGAGCGTGACCTCTATTCGGTCTCCGACTTCAGCGCGAATGACTGGGCCGAGCAGCCCGAGGTGGGCCCATTCGGGAGGGCGTTCCTTCAAGGTCTTGAACGTGCCGTCGGTGTATTCGCGGTAAACCGCCTTGTGAAAGACCGGCGGCTCTCCGGAAAGCCCACGCTTGAGCCAGACGTCGGAATCCCCGCCGCCGCCCATATTGCCCAGGCGGTCCCCTGCGGGAGCGTAGTTCCAGGCAATCTCGTCCGCCCCGATGAAATAAACCCGCGTCTTGCCGGCCTCCGCCGCGCCCGCCTCTGAAAGGGGGAGGATTGCGGCGAGAAATACGACGGAAAAGCAGGGTCTCATGCGCACGGGAGGGCGAAATCGATCAGAGGAACTTCAACGCGCCGGTCCAAAGCGCAAGCGCGTTCCGATGATCCGACCCAGTGCCCGTGTTTGCAATCGCGCCCCGGCTGGCTTCTGTGCGTTGCCATGATAGCCGGATCGTTCGCCCGTTCGCTGCGGCGCTGGAATGCCTGCGCGTTCCTGGTGGTGTTCCTGCCCCTGGCGGGACGGGCCCAATATCGCGGCGGGTACATGGATGACCTGGACAGCGGGGATTACCAGTGGACGGTGGATCCCGCCTTCCAGGAGGATGTCTTCACATTCGCCCGCCTGAAGCATGAATCGGGCGGGGGCTTCGGCTACTTCAGCCGCCGCATGGGATGGGCTGAAGACGCCCCGAGGGCGGACGTCATGCTGGCCTTCCGGGTGCACCAGATCACGTCGATGAACGTGCGCCCGGGCTTCAACCCGGTCGATTTCACCAAGGAGGAACTGGGGAAGCATCCTTTCGTTTACTTTTCAGGGGTTGAAAGCATGGCCCTGCGAAGTGAGGAGATTTCGGTGCTGCGCAATTATCTGCTAAGCGGCGGATTCATGATGGTGGACAATTTCTGGGGGGACGCGGCCTGGCACAATTTCGCGGGCCAATTGAAGCGGGTCTTCCCGGACCGAGCGCCCGTTGAGCTGGCGATCGATCACCCCATTTTCCACATCGTCTACGATTTCAAGACCAAGCCCCAGATGCCGACGGCGGGAGTGTTCGAAAGGTTCGGCATATTCTATGACCCGGGGCGGGACTATGGCCCCATGACGCACAATCCGCATTATTTTGCCATGTTCGATGACAAGGGCCGGATCATGATGGTCATCTGCCACAACAATCATTTCGGCGACGGGTGGGAGCACGAGGGCGATGATCCGGCCTATTTCCACGCGATCTCCGAGGGGATGGCGTACCCGATGTTCATCAACATCCTGGTGTACGCGATGACCCATTAGGTGCCGCCGGGCGGCTGCGGATAGAGTTTGGCCAGCTGAAGCAGGAGGGCCTCGAGCCGGGCGTAGTAGTCCTCTTGCGCGAGAGTTGCCTTCTGGTCGCGAAGCCGGGCGACCGCCAGTTCCAGCTTGTCGCGCTGCGCCCGCACGGCCTCCGGAAGCTTCTGTTCCTCGGCACTCGGGACCAGGACGAACTGATGCGCCAGCGGGCCATCCACCGATGCGCCATCCCGGGCCTTCTTGACTGCGCGCACGCCCTTGAACCAGTCCGGCGGGGTGCCCAGGCCGTCCCCGTTGTCGTCGATCAGGGGATGCTCCGTGGCGAGGCGCCCTTCGGTCTTGTAGAACTCGGCCACGCGGGCCGAGGCGCTGAGGAAGGCCTCGAGCAGCGAGACCTGGCCGTCCTTGTCGAGGTCGCTCTGAGGATCGGCGAGCGCCTCGATGAAATACTGCCCGAAGCGCGCGTAATTCTGCTCCTCGCCGCTGCGGGTGGCGGTGATGATCACGCGGTCGGGTCCCGACAGTTTGCCCATGAACGGCGCGCTTGACGAGGAGGTGTCCACGATGGCGAGCGGCCGGTGGAACGGCTTGAGCCAAAGCGCAAGTTCGGTCGCGGAGACATCGGGCCCCCGCAGGTTGAACTTGGCCTCCCTTCCGTCGAAGGTGCCGTGGCCGATGAGGACGAGCCAGAGCTTTCCGAAGCCGCCTTTCGGTTCCGCCTCCAGGGCCTGCCGGAGCAGGTCGTGATCGGGGGCCGGTCCTTCGGCATTGCGTCCGATCGCCAGGAATTTGGCGCCCGCTTTGGATGAGATTCTCTCCCAGCGTTGGGCTTCGTCCGAGATGATGGCGGCGTACTCCTCGGCGCCCGCGATGCCGACGACGACAATCACGGTCGTGCGGTCGGAAGCGGATGCGGAGGGCTGCTCCGCCCGTCCTGAGGCGGCGAGAAGCGTCAAACAAGCGAACCAGGCTTTCACGGCATTCCTTTCCGGCGGCGCAGTCCCCACTCCGCCAGGAGGCAAATCAGGGCAAACCCGAACATCTCCGGGGTGTGCCACAAGGGAAAGGACCGGGCTTCCATGACCGGGGCTTTCATGTTGGGCAGCCGCCGGACGAACGAATCGAGGTCTGCGGCCGCCACGACTCGGCCGCCGGTCTTGCGGGCGATGCTTTCCAGGAAGGCCGTGTTTGGCGCCAACGATCGGAATTCCTCGGCGGCCAGATCGACGCTCCAGCCGGCCTCGGCCCGGCCCACCTCGGCGCCGACGGAGTTGGCCGCGATCGCCGTGGCGCGGTAGCCGCCGGTCAGCCGCGGGACAAACGTGGCCTCATACAATCCGGCCTCGCTCAGGGCGGGCTCGGCCATGAGGCGGATCGGCTTGGCCAGGGCCCCCGTTGCGCCGTCGGAAAGGACCGGCTGGACCTCGATTGAAACGGAGGCGTCGGCCATCGGCTGAAATTTCGCGTCGCGGGCTCGCACCTGGAAGCGCACGGCGTTGTTCGGGTCGCCCGCCTGCGGTGCCACGGCGAGATCGACGCGGTTGGGCACGTCGGAGACGAGCCAGCGAATCATCTGGCGCCAGGACTTGTCCATGTCGCCATGCGTTGCGTCGTCGATCAATCCCCAGCGCCAGAAATCGCCGATCATGAGAGCGGCCGTGCGCCCGCGGCCAAAGCGCTGGACGGCGAGCGCCGGGGTCTCCGCGCCCCGGAGGTCGCGCGCGGTGGCGATGACGCTCGCCCCGGGCTTGGCCCCCCGGACCCAATTGACCACCTCGAATCCGGGCATGGCTTCGCGCCGGGCGCGCTCTTCCGCCTCGTTGTCGCGGATCCGGGCCCACGGCTGCAGCAGCCCCTCACGCGTCAATTGGAGGCGCAGGCCGCCGGGAGGCGGGGGAGGGGATCCCGATGGGCCGTCTAGGTAGACCGGAAGCATTTCGCCGATCGGAGTGCGCTGGTAGCTGCCTTCGCGGAACGACTGCATGCCTCCGAGCATCAAAAGGCCGCCCCCGCGCTCGGACACGAACTTCTGCAGGAGAAGCGCCTGCACCGGGGAAAAGAAGGCCGCCTCGACATCGTCGAGGATCACCGCGTCGAATCGGTAAAGATCCTCGGGCACGCTCGGGAAGCCGCTGCGCAGTTCCAGGGCGTCGCGGGTGTTCAGGCGGATCAGGACCGGCTGGTCGTATCGCTGGACCTCCTCGGGAGCCTGGTTGCTGAATCCGCGATAGAGGGGATTGCTCGTCTCGCCCACCCGGCCGCGGTATTCGAACTTGGGCTCGCTGCGGGCGATCCGGATCAGGCCGACCAGCTCGATCTGCTTGTCCTCCTGCACCGCCCGGTTGATGAATTTGTACTCCCAGCCGGGATGCCCCGACACGTAAAGGATTCGGTAAGGCCCCCCGCCGCGGTTGACGACGATCACGCGGGAATTGTTGGCCAGTGTGGCCTCGTCGGAGCCGGCGCCGGGCCGGGAAACCTGCTGGGCCGCCACCTTCACCTGGTAGAACTGCAGGCCGCTTCGCTCCGGCTTGAGCTGAAAGCGGAAGGCCATGCCTTCGCCGTCGCCCTTTCCGGTGAGCGTCTGCTCCTGCACCGTGCGGCCCGCCTCGTCGGTCAGACTGGCGACGATCGGCTGGCCGCGGTAACCGGCCGCGGTGACATCGGCCTGGACCGACACCGGCGCGTCCTCGAAGGCCGACTGCGTCGCGCCCACCTGCTGCAGCGCGATGTCCTTGACGGGATCCTGGCTGCCAATGACTACGGGATAGATCGGCGGGAGCCCGGACAGGTCGGGAGGCAAATTCCCGATGTCGGTCCCGTTGCCATCGGTCAGCAGGACGACACCCGCCAGGGGGCGGCCCTGGAACCGGTCGCCGAGCGTGCGAAGCGAGCCGGCGAGGACCGTGGAACGCCCGTCGAAGGCAAGCTCGTGAAAATCCGCCGTCGCCTGGAGGCGGGTGTCGAAGACATATCGGCGCACATCGAATGTGTCGCCCAGGGCGCCGATCCATGCCGCGCGGGAGGAGTCGAGGAGTTTCGCCAGTCCTTCGCCGCGCGTCTGCTCCGCCCCCCGATCCTTGATCTGCATGCTCTGGCTGTTGTCGGCCATGACGGCGAACAGGTTCGCGCCCGGCCGCACGTGCTCGCCGAACCAGAGCGGCTCTAGAAGGCACAGGGCAAGGGCAACCAGCGCCGCCGCCTTCAGGCCGAGGCAGGCCCAGCGCAGCCCGCCGTGCGGGGCGGCGCGGTAGCTCCACACGAGAATGAACGCGCTCAGGACAAGGAAGCCGCATGCCGGCAAGAGCCAGTCCCATCCGGAGAATGTCAGCACCGCCAGTGGTTTCATCGGGAAGCCGCCGACAGCGCCTTCATTTGTCCTTCCCCAGTTCCTCGTAGTATTTCCGCACCGAATCGGCGTAGCGGTTCGGCACCGGATCCCGGTCGAGGGGCACCAGGGAATCCTTCGACTGCCGCCGGGCCAGTTCGTCGCCGATCTGGTCGCGGACCTCCATCAGGGGCTTGACGATCTGCAATTGTATGACCGCCCAGTCGGGTTTCTTGAGGTTTCGGGTGTAGTCCTGACGCAGCAATCGGGCGCTCTCGCGGGCGGCGGCGACGGCGTTGCGCAGATTGGGCGAATCGACGATTTCCTCGACATCGCGCAGGCGATCCGACCACTGCCCGTAGCCACTGCCCGTGATCGGCGCCCCCGGGGCGGCCGCAGGGCGGTTCGATCCCCCGCCGATCAGGTTGGCGAAGTCCAGGGGGTCGCCGCTGTCTCCTTGTGCGTTTCGATTGTCGCCGGCCAGGCGCCGGGCCTGGTTTCCCGAGGCCCTTCCGTTTTGCCCGGAGGCCTGCGCCTGGCCGTCCGGCGCCTGCGGATCGCCGGACTGCGGATTTCCAGGTGCAGAGGCGTTCGCCTGGCGCTGATCCTGACTGCTCCCGGGCTGAAGGCCCTCGGTTGAAGAGGCGCTCGCCTGGCGTTGATCAGGGGCCGGTGACTCACCGGAAGGCCCTTTATCCGCGGTTTGACCAGGCGGCGCAGCCTGCCCGTGGGCCGGCGCCTGCTCGCGCTTGAGCTCATCGGTGACGGCGTCCAGCTCCGAGCGGGCCATGCGCAGGGCTTCCGTGTCGTCGCCGATCACGCTTTCGGCGGCTTGCTCGATTCCGTTTTTCAATTCGCCGATTCCCGCGCGCGCGCGCTGCTCGGCCTCGCGGGCCTGGGGCAGGTAGCCCTCCTTCAGGAGGGCGGAGGTTAGATCGAGCGACCTGGTTCCCTCGGGGGCGGCCGAGTCGGTCAGCTTGTCGTTGAGGTCGTTCGTGAGGAGTCCGTCGCCCAGGAGTTTCTGCTGAAACTCCTTTGCGGTGCCGGCGTCGCCCTGGGAGAGTTTGCGAAGGCTGTCGTAAAGCTTTTCGGCGAGCAGCGGCTCGGCGCTTTCCGCCTGCTGCGACACCTGCTTGGCGCGGTTGACCAGATCCTCCATTCTCTTCTTTTGCGCGTCGATCTCGGAGGCGGGGCCGTTTGCCGCCGCCGCATCGCTCAGGCGCTTGGGCTGGCCGGCATCGGCGAGGGGATCGAGCTTCCTGGCGACATCCTCCTCCTGGTCGGCGAGCTGCCGCGCCTCCGCGCGCATGTCGCGCAGATCGTCGGAGAACTGGCTCGAGTTCTGTTTGTGCAGTTCGTCCCGCATATCCTGGAGCTGCCTCTGGGCCCGGGTGCCGGATGCCAGGGCCTGTGCGACGGCGCCCTGGCCGGCCGCCTCCGCGGCGCGCTGGATGTCGTCCCGGGTCTGCTCCAGCTGGCGCCGCTCGTCGCTCATCCCGGACTGGTTCTCCTGGCGGTCCATGCGCTGCTGAAGTTCATCCACGTCGGCCAGGACCTGCTGCTGCTCCTCCTGCAGGCGTTTGAGCTGCTGGCGGACCTCCTCGCGCTGCTGGTCGGTCTTGGCTTCCTGCAGAGCCGTCTGCATTTCCTTCAGCCGCTCGTTCACGTCCTGCTGGCGGCGGGCCAGTTCCTGCAGGCGGTTCATCACCTGGAGCTGCTCGCGCCGCCCGGGCGTCTCGGCGGGCGCCGCCTCCCGTTGGGTCTCATAGCGGTTCTGCTCCTGGGTGAGGTCGAGTTGATCGAGCTGGCGCTGGCTCGCGCCGCCCCTGCCGCGGCCGCCCCCTCGCCCCCTCGCGACATCCGTCTCCCTGGACTGCAGCCTCAGGAGCGACTGATAGGCGGCCTGCTCGGAGACGAGCGCGGGGTCCAGGGCCGACGGAGCCTTGCCCGCCTCCTGCAGATGCGCGACCGCCTTCTTCATGTTGTCGGCGACGGCGGTCCACATGGCCTTGGCGCGCAGGTCCGCCGCATTTTCGAGCCCCGAGGCCGCCTGGGTCAGGGCCTGGACCTCCGAATCGCGGACGACCTTTGCGTCGTCCGCGTATTTCGGCTCGGAGGGATCGCGCTGCAATTTCCAGGTCGCGGTGATGATCTGCTTTTGCAGTTCGCCCAGACGCTGGCTGCCGCCCTGGTCCTGGGGCCCGCCCTGCTGGCTGTCGGGGGACTGCATGCCCTTGTTCTCGCGAAAGATCTCATCGAAGGGGCGGATTTCCGCAAAGAACAGGTCGCTCGTCGTCCGCCTCGGCTTGCCGTCGGGGCCGGCATCGTCGGCCCAGAGAAACCAGGAGATCAGCTGGTCGGGCTGCACGCCGAGTTTCTCCAGGCTGAGGGTGGTTCCGAAGGACTGGTTCTGCATGGCGGGAACCGAGCGGCCGAGTTCGACGAATCTCGTGTCGCCGCCTGCAAGAGTGTAGGCGAGCCCGTAGGCCGACACGCCAAAATCGCCCAGCACGGTTCCGGAGAAATCGATCTCCTCGATGGCCGACGGACGGATGTCGCCGGAGGGCGCCTTGACATGGAGCTCCGGCGGCCGATCCGGCAGGACGTCGAAAACAAACGGGGTGGACAGGGGATTGCTCCGGCCATCGCGGTCGACGAGCCTCAGATCATAGGTCTGGCTCGCGACCAGCGGAAAATTGGGCAGCGAGGCGACCGCCTTGCCGTCGGAGATCTGCAGGGGAATCACCGTCTTCTTGGCATCGTTGGCCACCAGGGCCGCGGAGGCGACAGCCTTGTTCAGCTGGAGCGCCAGGTCCAGGCGGGAGCCCTCGACCGCGCTCACGCGGCGCGTGTTCTCGATGCGCTTGGGAGCCAGGTGCGTGTACGAGGGGTAGGTCAGCGTCGCATCGGCCCTTTCCAGGCGGGGGCGCTCGAACACCGAGACCTTGAATTCGCGGGTGCTCGTCCCGGAGTACTCCAGGTGATAGGACAGATCGTGGTCGACCTCGGGGATGCTCGCGCCGAAGACCGGGTCGGCCAGGCTCTTGACGAGCGCGATCTGGCGCGGCGCTTCGCCGGAGGTCCGGTAGGCCATTGTGACGGCGGAGGGGAGCGAGCCCCCGAATCGTGCCAGGACGACCAGGCTCTCGCCCCGTTCGATGCTGGTGTCGCCGGGCGTCACCGCGACTCCCCACCTCGGCGCTCCCGCGGTTCCCCCGTGCCCCGCGCTTCGCAGGCCCAGGAGCGCAAAGACGAACAGCCCCAGGGCCGCGACATGGGCCGCCTGGGCCAGGCGCAGGCGCGACAACGGCACGATATCGCGCCAGTCGCTCTCCCGGCTGTGCGCCATTGCCTGCTCGAGAAGGCGGTGCTGCAGGTAGCCCGGCGGAGCGCCCTCCTGCGGGCGCTGCTGCACGGCGGTCAGCAGCAGCCCGTTCAGTTCGGGATGCCTTTGTTCGATCTTCTGTGCGACCGCCCGGTAATCGGTCGAAATCGAGGCATGGCGCAGGACCAGGGCAAGGCCGGCCGCGATCGCCAGCGACCCCAGCGCAGGAAGGGTAAAGAAGGAGGCCCAGCCGATCCACCATTGCACGAGTATGAATGCAAGCCCCGCGGCGGCCGCCACCGACCAGCAGGCGGCGAGCTGCCAGCTGATGGCCAGCCGGCGGTGGCGGCGCGCGGCGGGCTGCAGCCTGGAAATAAGGGTGTCTTCCGTCACGTCGTCGTGCCTCCTCGGGGGAGCGTATCCCCGCTTCGCCGCGCTGTCCAACCGGCCAGCGCAGATTCAACCAACAGGACGGCGAGTGTCGCGCTGAGGAGCCAGCGCCACAACTTCTGGAGTCCTTCCGCCTCCTCTGCCCGCAGAGCGGCCTGGCGCAGCTCCGATCGGGCCGAATCGGGCGGATTTCTGGGCCCCGGCGCTCCGTAGCGCTCCAGCTCGTCGGGTGCAAGCGGTTCGGTCCGGCTCTCGGAGGCCGCCACGTTCACCGCGACCCGAAACGAACGGGAGCCGGCGCTCACCACGTAGATCCCCGGCTGGAGGGCGCCGCCGAAACTCGCCGCACCCGGAGCCAGGGACACGGTCGTGCCGTCGGGCTGCGTTATGGTCGTCCCCTCTGACGCGCCCTCCGCCGGGCCGAGCGGAATCGGGTCGCCGACCTGATACTGGGTCGTCTGCCCGGAGAGGCCGCCGGCGAAGTCGAGCAGGGAGCAGACCAGGGGGACAAACTTGGAGGAGACGGCCAGCTGGCTATCATCGGGATTCCACCCTGTCAGCAGGACGAGCAGCCTGCCGCTGCCGAGCGGAACCTCGACAAACGCCGGGTCGCCGCCGTCGAACCTGGCAAGAATGCGGGCGGCCGGAACGGCTCCTGCGTTCCACCGCCGGTATTTCCAGACATGGATCTTTGTGAAGTCGCTGAAGTGCGGGTCGGCGAAGGGCGCAAAGACGGGGTGCCGGAAGTCGATGTCGCCGAACATCGCGTAGTCGCGCGGCTGCACGTCCTCAAGGGCCAGCCCATCGACGGCCAACAGCAGGCCGAGTGTCCCGGCGGCAAGGGCGCTCCTTGGAGCGAAGACGACCGTCTTGCCCGCGAGCATCTGCGCGCGCAGCCCGAGGGCGGTCTCCGGGACGAGGGAATCGGTGACAAAGTACATTTTGGCCTCCCGCAGGCCGGCCGGCGGGACGGCGGCGGAAGGGGCGCGTACGTCGGTCTTAACCGACAGGCGGGGGTCATCCGGCAGGGCCCGCTGAAGGAAGAAAAGGGGGCCGTGGCTGTCGCCGGCTGACTCAGAGCCAAAATAAAGGACGCTCAGCTGACGCCTCGCCGGCGGGACCACGTAAGCGGTGTTGTCGAAGTTCTCATCGTCCCCGCGCAGCACGACCTGGCGCATGTCGGGGGCGTTCGGCAAAAGCGGCACAGGCACGACCCGGCTCTGCCCCGGGGGCACGTAGAGGTCGATGGCAGGGCCGATAAAATCGCCGGTCGGCGCCCGGCCCCAGCCGACTTGAAACTGTTCGCGGGCAGAATTTGCGGCGTTGCTCACCCGCACGTGAACGGCGGGGGAGGCAAGGCGATCGGCATCGGGCGATTCCGCGACGAGCTGCAATCCGGCATTGGTGGGATAGCGGGCCTTCAGGGGCTCCACCCGAAGCTCCAGATTCTTCGGCCAATCGTAGGACTGCAGCGACTCGAGGCTGCTGCCGGCCTTCAAATCGCTGATCAGGAAGATCTGGCGCGGCCCGGGAGCCTTCTTCTCGGCATCGGTGTCGGCGAGCGCTTCGGAGGCGGTGATGAGGGCGTCGCCCAGGCGATCATCCTCCCATCCGGGAGCGCTCGCCGCCAGCCGGCCGATCGCCAGCGCCGCGCGTTGGCCCGCGGGTGCCGCCCTCCACTGCTCGAAGCTCACGAGGGGCGCCGCCTTGCGGCTGTAAAGGTACAGGGATGCCTCATCGCCGGGCCCAATCGATCGGAGTACTTCGGCGGCCCGCTCGCGGGCGGCGTCCCAGAGCCCGTTGCGGCGCATGCTGGCGCTGACATCGACCAGGACGACGACCCGCCTGGACTGCGCGCCGCTGCCGGATGCGGGCGAAGAGTTCCGAAAGAATGGCCGCGCAAACCCGAGCGCCAGCAGCCCCAGGGCGAGACAGCGCAGCAAAAGGAGCAGGAGGTGCTCGAGGCGGCTGCGACGGGTCAGGCGGGGCAGCGAGGGTGGCAGGAACATGACCGAGCTGAAGCTCGTGCGCTCCCGGGTGGTCCGCCGGATGAGGTGAAAGACGATCGGAGCCGCCACGGCCAGGGCACCGATCAGGAACAATGGCGCCAGGAAATTCATGGGCGGTTTCGCGCGCCCGAAAGGCTCCACTTGCCCCGGCGCATGCGTTCCTTCAGGAATTCAAACAGGGCCAGTTCCAGGGGCTGCGCCGTGGATACCCGGTGGTGTCCGATCCCAAGCTTTTCGCAGATCGAGCGAACCGCGGCGCAGTGCGCCTCGATCCTCGAGACATACTCGCTGCGCGCCGGCGCCGGATCGATGTACACGCGCCGGGCCGACTCCATGTCCTCGAAGAGCGAGGCCTGCTCGAAATTCAGGGTCAGCTCCGCCGGATCGAGCACTTGAAACACGGTCACCTCGTGTCCGCAGGCCGTGAGGGCCAGCAGGCCGGACTCGAGCCTGTCCAAAGGCGCGAGAAAATCGGAGATGCAGGCCATCAGGCCCCGCTTGCGCACGAGGGAGGCGATGCGCCCGATCGGGTCCGTCAGGTTGGTTGACCGGCCCCCGGCGGGCTTCTCAAGGGCGAGCATCAGCTGCCGTAGATGGCCGGCCCGGTGGCGGGCGGGCAGGTATTCGCGCACCGCCTCGTCAAAGCTCAACAGGCCCGTGGCGTCGCCCTGTCCGTGGAGGAAATAGGCCAGCGTGGCGGCCAGCGTGGCCGCATACTGCGCCTTGGAGTAGCCCGTCGAGCCGTAGCTCATCGAGCGGCTTTGGTCGAAGAGCAGGTGGCAGCGGAGATTGGTCTCGTCCTGGAATTTCTTGATGCAATAGCGGTCGCTTCGTGCGAACACCCGCCAGTCGACGTAGCGGGGATCGTCGCCCGGGGTGTACTGCCGGTACTCGGTGAATTCTACGGAGAAGCCGTGATACGGGCTGCGGTGCAGCCCGTTCCAGAATCCTTCGACGACCACGCGGGCCCGGAGTTCAAGATCGCGGATGCCCATCAGCGCCTTCGGGTCGATGAGCGCTGCCGAGCGCGGCTGCGAACTGTCGGCCCCGCCGATCATGCGGCGACCGGCGGCTTTTCCGCCTCCAGCAGGCGCCGGATGATCTCCGCGACGGTGATTCCCTCCGCCTCGGCCCGGTAATTGAGAAGAATGCGGTGCCGCAGGGTCGGGTAGGCGAGGGCCTGGACATCCTCCACGGCGACGTGGACACGGCCCCTCAGGAGGGCGCGCGCCTTCGCGCCGAGGACCAGGAACTGGCCGGCGCGGGTGCCCGCCCCCCAGCTGACCCATTCGTTGACGAAGGCGGCCGCGCCGGCTTGATGCGGGCGCGAGGCTGCGGCGATTCGCACGGCATAGCGCACGATCTCCTCGGCAATCGGCACGGACCGGACGAGACCATGAAAGCCGAGCACGTCCTCGCCGGTGAAGAGGGGCGTGATGTCGGCGGCCTTCCCACCGGTCGTCTGCGTAACCACCCGCACCTCCTCGTCCTCGGGCAGGTAGTCCATCACGACGTTGAACATGAAGCGGTCGAGCTGGGCCTCGGGCAGGGGATAGGTCCCCTCCATCTCGATCGGATTCTGTGTCGCCAGCACGAAAAACGGCTCCTCCAGGACGTGACGGACGCCGGCGGCCGTCACCTGGTGCTCCTGCATGGCTTCAAGGAGCGCCGCCTGGGTCTTGGGCGGGGTTCGGTTGATTTCGTCGGCCAGGATCATGTTGGCAAATATCGGGCCCCGGACGAAGGCCATGCTCCGCTGGCCGCCCGCCTCCTGGAGTATCTCGGTTCCCGTGATGTCCGCGGGCATCAGGTCGGGTGTGAACTGGATCCGCTGAAACCTGAGGTGAAAGATCTGCGCTATCGATTTGACGAGGAGCGTCTTTGCCAGGCCTGGGGCGCCGGTGATCAGGCAGTGGCCGCCGGCCAGCAGCGCGAGCATGATCTGCTCGATGACGGCCTTCTGGCCGACGATCACCTTGCCGAGTTCGGCCTCGATTTTTTCGCGGCCGGCGAGCAGGCGCTGGACGGTGTCGCGCTCGGCGGCAAACGCGCCGGCGTGGCCGTCTTCGGGACTGGAGGCGGGAGGAATTGGAGTGCTCATTATTTGATGGGTGCGGGAAAAGATCTCATTGCGGCAGATTCGGCGTTCCGGGTTTGGCCTGCATCGCCCCGGGCGCGGGGGCGCGGTCGATATCGAGCAGGAGCAAGAGCGCTTCGCGGTAGCGGGGCGCGTCCTCCAGGGCCAGGAGCACCTGCCTGCGGGCCTCGGGATCGTTGGAACCGTGCAGCAACCGGGCCAGTTGGAAATGGACTTCGGACGGGTTGGGGGGATCGAGGAGCAGCTCGGTCCTGTGCGAGGCGATGGCGCCCGGCGCATCGCCGAGCTCCTCGGCGGCCTCGGCCAGGTAGCGGTAGGGGGGAACGACCAGGGGGTTCACGGCCAGGAATTTTTCCGCGTATTTCCTGACCGCCGGCCAGTCCCTGGCATCCCGGGCCAATTCCATCAGCCGCAGGTAGGAATCCGTCGCGTTGTCGTCGATGTCGGCAAGTCTCGCGAGAACGGCCCGCTCCTGGGCGGTCTCGCCCAGCGCGCGGTGCGCCGCCGCCAGCTGAAGGTAGGCGTTGTCGGAGCCGGTTTGGCCGGGGTACAACGCTATGAAATGGGCGAGCACCGGTTTCGCCTCGGAATATTTCTTCGCCTCGACGAGGTCGCGGGCCTCCGTCCGCAGCGCCCAATAGTTGTCGGGATGCTGGCGCGCCCACTCGGCGAGCTTCTGTTCCTCTCCCGGCTCGAGCAGCTGGGAATCGGGCCGCCGCCAGTCCATCCCGGGAGCGAGCTGCTCGGTCTTGGCCCTGGCATAGGCTGCGAATTCCCTTTCCAGTTCCGGCAGCGGCGCCGTGTGGGCCGCGATCGCCCGGTTGATCTCGGCGCCGGCGCCGAGGTCCCGGAGCACGGCCTTCAGCTGGTCCAGGCCGTAGCGCTCGATGATAAACTCCACGAACAGCGACGACTCGTAATACGCGAACTGCAGGTGCAGGGCCGAGGGGGGGACCAGGAACGCCCCGCTGAGATTCGCGACCGGGGTCAGCCCGCCGTTGAGGATCATGTCCCGGTAGAGCGTGTTCATGTGCATGCCCCAGGAGGGATCGGCCTGGCTCTCCTCATAGACGGAAATCCCCTCGCTCAGCCAGCGGGGCATCTTGTTTTGGGTCAATTGAAGGGTGACGACGTGGCAGAACTCGTGCCACAGCACGGTCTCCCAGTTGGACGGGTGGGCGGAATTGGCCGCCGGGCCGTTCGCCGTCACCACACGGCCGAAGCAAACGCCGAGGAATCCACCTATGTCCGGCACGCCGAATGTCCGCACGGCGAAATCCTTCTGGTCGCCGAAGATCTCGACATAGGTCGGGCGCACGAGCTCCACGCCGTATTTTTCCGTCAGCTCTTGGCGGGCCCGGCCGAGCAGTTCGAGGACCCTGGGCCCGTAGACGCTTGCCTCGGAGGAGGTCATCCGAACCACGAAGTCTCCGTTTATCAGTGTGGCATACTTTGCCATGGCGCTGTGGAGCGCGGACAGATTGAACGCCTCCACATCGTAGTCATCCCTCAGGTGAACTTCCTCGGCGAGCTGCCAGCCTTCGGCCTCCTGGCCCAGGCGGAGGAGGTCGTTGGCCAGTTCCTCTTTGGCAGGGAGGTAGGACGGATCGAACTTCAATGATTGGCGCTCGTAGGGCACCGCTTCCGCGAACCGGTACTTTTCGGCGAGCTTCTTCCCGATCAGCCAGTCGACGGCCGGATTGGTCGCCCCGAATCGAAGCCCGTTCTGGCGCCTGACCTTTTCCGTCGCGGGCTCGTTTTGCAGGTGGGCGAGGACCGCCTTGTATGCCCATGCCTCGGGCTCCCAGGGATTGACCGCCAGCGCCTGGCCGAGCTGCTCATCGGCGCCGGTGTAATCCTCGGAATCGATGGCGTGATCCGCCAGGAGCAGCAGGCTCGGCACATGCCTGGGATTTTGCTTAAGCGCGGCGTCGAGCTCGGTGAGCATGGAGGCCCGGTCCCCGTCGGCGTAGGCCCTAGCCAGGCCGAAATGAAGATCGGGGTCGTCGGGAGACTGCTTCAAGCCGGCCTGGTAGGCCTTGGCCGCGAGGTCGAAGTCGTGCTTTTCCAGGGCCAGTTCCCCCCGCTCGAGATAGACATCGCGCAGGGCGGGATTGCCCTCCTGCGCCGCGGCCAGGATCTTGTCCATCACGTCCTTGGGATCGGCGCCAAGCAGCAGGGCGACCTTGGCAAACGTCACGAGGTTCGCGGGGTCGCGAAACAGGTAGGGGCGGCCGGCCACACGCTGCCGGATCTCGTTTGTCAGCCTCGAGGCGACATCCCGCCGGTCGTTTGCCAGGGCCGCTTCGCGGCCGGCCCACCGCAGGCGAATGCTGTCGGGAATCTTCGCCAGCGCACCCGCCGCCGCGGCGCTCGCATCCGCGTAGCGGCCAACAGTCAGCAGGCCCTGCACCAGCAGGATCTGCAGGTTCTCATCGGCCGGCGCCGCGCGAATGCCGTCCTGCGCCTGCTTGATGGCTTCCGCATACTTGCCGGCGAGCAACTGGCGCCGCACGTCGTCGGCTGGCGCAGCCCCTAGCGCGCAGGCCAATGCCAGCGCTGGCAGATAGAAAAGCAGCCTCTTGATGGCTGGCATGGTGGGTGGCCGGGCGGTTTCACGAATGACGTCTGGACCCAGATAATGTTGCGAAGCGAAGATCGCAAATCCGACACCGGGAAAGTGAACTCACCGCCCGGCAAATGCCTGGCTCGGGGCACCAACCAAACCTGTTATGGATGCGGGGGCAGAGTCTTCTGGAGCCAGGCGACGACCTCGTCCTTGTACCCGGGAGCGATCTTCTCCCAGCTGACCATGCCGTGCCCTCCGCCCTTTATCGTGATCAAATCGCAGGGCACGCCGAGGGCGAGGAGCTTGGCGCGGAATTCGACGTCCATCTGGTAGGACACTTTCGGGTCGGCATCGCCGTGCACGAGAAGAAAGGGTGGCAGGCCGCTCTTGAGGTATGCGGCCGCCGAAGCGGCCCGGACAATCGGCGTTGTCTGGTCGTCGAGTTGCGTGATGCCGAAGAGCTTCTTCGCGTTGCCGTCGGGACTCTCGTTCTTCACCTGGGCCACCATGTCGTATACGCCGTAGAATGAGACCACCGCGGCGACCTGAGTCGACTTGTCCGCGCGCGCCGCCGCAAGGTCGACCAAGTGCCCGCCTGCGGATTCACCGGCGATGGCGATTCGGCTCGGATCGAGGTGATACTCCTCGGCGTGCGCCTTGACCCAGCGTATCGCCGTTTCGACATCCTCGATGCAGGCCGGGAAATGATACTTTGGCGCCAGCCGGTAATTGATTTCAAACCAGGCGAAGCCGGCGCGGCCCAGAGGCTCGTCCATCGGCGCAATATAGGCCTTGCTCCTGCCGCCGGATTTGTCGCCGGCGCTCCACCCGCCGCCGTGCACCAGGATGACGGCCGGAAAGGGCCCTGGGCCGTCGGGAACGAACGCATCGAGGCGAAGGCTGACGCCACTGGCGTTGCCATACTCGATGTCCTTGGTGAGCGCAGCGTTTGCAACGCAACAGACCGACATCACGAGTGCGAGGGCAAGAAGTCGTTTCATGGGGTGGAACAGATTTGGAACCGGGGCGGGCCGCGGGAGCGGAAGGCTCCCTTACTGACAAGACGCTTTGGAAGCGCGGAAGGTGTGGAGTACTTGAAAACGGGCTGGAGGCCCGGCAAGCCGGCCAATCAATATCTGGATTTCCTCCCTTCCTTGACAGATGCTATCATTGATATCACCTTAAGTTCATGTCCCAACTCCTCGTCCGTGGCCTTGAGCCGATCATTGTGAAAAAGCTTCGCGGCAGCGCGGCGGCGCAGGGTGTCTCTGTTGAGGAAGCACATCGGCGGCTCCTGCGGTCCGCCCTGATTGGAGACAGCGCCAATCCGCCGAAGAACTTCATCGAGTATCTCCGCAGCATTCCGCAGGGCGAGGCTGTTGAGTTTCCGCGCTCCGCCGATCTTCCACGCCGGGTCGCTCTCTGATGGCATACCTGCTCGACACTTGCATCATTTCGGAACTTCGCAGGCCGGAGTGCGATCCTGGCGTTGCCGCCTGGATGGCGGGAGTCCAGCCCGACGAGGCATTCCTGAGCGTCCTGACCCTCGGGGAGATTCGCCGCGGCGTCGAATTGCGCCGGGCCAAGGATCTGAAGGCGTCGAGGGCGCTCGAACGGTGGCTCCTGGGCCTGGAGACCCGCTATGCGGAGCGGATTCTTCCCATCACGACCGCGATCGCCGATCGCTGGGGCCGTCTCTCCCTAAATCAGCCGCTTCCCGTTTCAGACGGGCTCATCGCCGCCACTGCCCTTGAGCACGGGCTCACAGTCGTAACCCGGATCGTCCCCGACTTCCAACGCTCCGGCGTCAGCACCCTCAATCCCTTCTCCTGACCTTCGGCGAAGGACGGCAGCCGCGAGATGGGCCCAGACACTCATGAACGCCGCAAGGGCGGTGGGGGCGCGCATTCTTGCGAGACAGTCCATCAGGGCGACCTCAAACGCCTGGATCAGTCGATTGCGGCGCAGGGCGTTCATTCGACCGGTCGCATCTGTATCGTGTCCACGATCTTCAGCCCCGCGAGGACGTTGGTCACGACCACCATCAGATCGCCGCGCTTCACCCAGCCGCGGCGGGTGAGGTAATCGAAGCTGCTGCGGATCGTCTCTTCGGGCTCGCTTGAAAACGGCATGAGAAAGGGCTCGACCCCCCAGACAAGGAGGAGGTGCCGGAATACCTGGGGCACATCCGTGAAGGCGTAGATGGGGCAGCGCCTCGCCCGCATGGAGGACAGGGTCTGGGGCAGGGAACCGTTGCGGGTGAAGACCACGATGCCGAAGTCCCCGAGTTCCTGCGCCAGGACCACGGCCGAACGGAGCAGATGGTCCTTCGGGCTTCGGAGGGGAAGGTCGGAATTGTACGCCTTGGCAGCGCTCGCCTCCACTCGTCCCGCCACCCGTTTCATGAATTGCACGCATTCCAGCGGATAGCGGCCGGTGGTCGTCTCGCCGGAAAGCATGATGGAGTCCGCCGCGGACCAGACGGCCCCGGCGATGTCGCTCACTTCGGCCCGGGTTGCCACGGGAGAGTGAATCATCGACTCGAGCAGGTGGGTCGCGACAATGACCGGTTTGCGCAGCCGGATGCAGGCATCGACGGTCTTCCTCTGGATCAGCGGCAGGTCCTCCATGGGCACCTCGATGCCCAGGTCCCCCCGCGCAACCATGACTGCGTCGGCGGCCTGGATGATCTCGTCGAGGTTCGCGATCCCGGACTGGTCCTCGATCTTGGCTATGATGCGGGCCTCGCTCTTCGCGTCGCTCAGCACGCGGCGCAGAATGTCCACGTCATCGGCTTCCCGGACAAAGGACAGGGCGAAGAAGTCGACCTGTTCCTCGACCCCCACGGCGATATCCGCACGGTCCTTGGGGGTTATGGCGGGGAGCCGCACCTTGACTCCCGGAAGGTTGATGTGCCGCCGGTTGCCGAGCCTGCCCCCGACTTCCACCCGGCAGCGCACCCGGGAGGGCGTCGTCGTCATGACTTCCAGGCGGATCAAACCACTGTCCACCAAAACGGTGGTCCCCACGGACACATCCTGGCCAAGCCGTGCATAATTGACACCGACAGCGAGGATCCCGTCTTCCGGCTCTGCCGGCACCGGCAGCAAGTCCATGATCTGCCCATGGACCAGCTCCACGGGCGCTGGGAGGTCCCCCGTCCGGATCTCAGGGCCTTTGATGTCCAGCATGATGGCGATGTGACGGCCCGCTTTCTGGCACACGTCTTTCACGCGCCGAATCATGGTTCGGGTCCAGGTTGGGTCACCGTGGGCCATGTTGAGCCGGCACACGTCGACGCCTGCAAGGATCAGTTTCTCCAGCATGGCCTCGTCCGAACTGGCCGGACCGAGCGTGAAGATGATCTTGGTCAGCCGGTAGGCGTCCTTGGGCGAATGGTTGTTCAAGGCCGGCTCCATGCCTAGCCTGCATCCATTGCAAATTCCGATAAGTCTTGCCCAATCTCGTCGGCGCAAAGGTCCTCTGGCTCCCTACGCTGTGCTTTTAGCAGCACAGCTCGGTCGCCTTCGGTCCTTTTCGCTCGACGATCTTGGGCAATCTTCATCGGTTTTGTGATGGATGCAGACTAGCCACAGCATAACTTGTGCGCGCCGTTGATGTTTCGTCCGGATGGGCGGCGTCTGGTATGGGGGCTGCTATCGGTCTGCCTGCGCGTGCGCAAAAAGGGCACGCGCCGGTCCTCCGTACTCAATTCGAATGTCCATCCACGTCGCCCTTCACCACAAAACCCAGTACAGATACGACCGGCTCGTCCACCTCGGTCCCCAGGTCGTGCGCCTGCGCCCCGCGCCGCACTCGCGCTCCCGGATCCTGAGTTACTCGATGCTAGTCACGCCGAAGAAGCATTTCATCAACTGGATGCAGGACCCCCAGTCGAATTACGCGGCGCGGCTGGTTTTTGACGAACCCACGCGCGAGTTCCAGGTCGAGGTGGACCTGGTCGCGGAAATGGCGGTGCTCAACCCCTTCGATTTCTTCCTCGAGCCGACGGCGCAGGAATTCCCGTTCGAATACGACCACGGGCTCGACCACGAGCTCGGCCCCTTCCGGCGCAGGTGCAAGCCCGCGAAAAACTTCCAAAAGTACCTGGAGGCCCTGCAAAGGGACATTTTCGGCAAACCCATCCCCTTGGACCGCAGGCGGCGCGCCGGGAAGGCCGGGAGCCGGTCGGTTCGAACGAACGACTTCATTGTCGCCGTCAACCAGCGGCTCTGGAAGGACATCAAGTACACGATCCGCGTGGAACCCGGCGTCCAGACCCCGGAAAGGACTCTGACAAAGCTGAGCGGCTCGTGCCGCGATTCGGCGTGGCTGCTTTGCCAGTTGATGCGCCATTGCGGATTGGCCGCGCGCTTTGTCAGCGGCTACCTGATCCAGCTCAAGGCCGACGTGAAGTCGCTGGACGGACCGAGCGGCGCCGAGAGCGATTTCACCGACCTGCACGCATGGTGCGAGGTTTACCTGCCGGGCGCGGGCTGGATCGGCCTCGATCCGACCAGCGGCCTGCTGGCGGGCGAGGGGCACATCCCGCTCGCCTGCACGCCCGACCCGGGCAGCGCGGCGCCGATCACCGGGACTGTGGACGAATGTGAATGCGTTTTCAGCCACAAGATGAGCGTTGCGCGCATTTCCGAGTCGCCGCGCGTGACCCTGCCGTACACCGAGGAGCAGTGGGGGAGGATCGAATCGCTGGGCCATTCCATCGATGGCGAACTGAAGAAAGGCGACGTGCGCCTCACGATGGGCGGCGAGCCGACCTTTGTGTCGGTCGACGATCCCGACGGCGCCGAATGGAATTTCACCGCGAACTCGCACCGCAAGCGCCTTCTCGCCGGGGAGCTCGTCAGGCGCCTGAGGGGGAAGTTTGCCGCAGGTTCGCTGCTCCACTACGGCCAGGGGAAATGGTACCCCGGCGAGCAGCTTCCGCGCTGGGCCCTGGCGGCCTACTGGCGCAAGGATGGCGTTCCAATCTGGAAGGACGACTCGCTCCTTGCCGACGAGTCGAAGGATTACGGCCATGGCGCCAGGGAGGCCAGCGAGTTGCTCGGACGGATTGCCCGAACCGTCGGGGTGGATCCGAAATTCCTCATTCCCGCCTACGAGGATGCGTTCTACTACGCATGGAAGGAGCGGCGCCTGCCATCCAACGTCACCCCGGAGAAATCGAACCTCAGGGACGGGCTCGAGCGGGACCGGATCGCCAGGATCTTCCAGCGCGGTCTCGGCGAGGTGGTCGGCTACGCCCTGCCGATCAAGCGTGCGTGGCTTGGGAATGAGGCCGGATGGGTGGCCGGCACCTGGTTCCTGCGGGACGACGACACGCTTTGGCTCCTCCCCGGCGACTCGCCGATGGGTCTGCGGCTGCCGATCGACTCCATTCCCTGGGTTGCCGAGAAGGATTATCCATGGATCTGGCAGCCCGACCCGTCGCAGCCGCAATGGCCGGAATTGCCGGACCAATTTCCCCGTCCCGGCCTGCCCGGGGCCGGCGGGCAGGCATTCCTGCGCGCCGGCGCGGCGCCGCTGCCGGCGGGAATGGGCCCGGGTCAGCAGGCGCAGCGCCTCGGCGAACGGCAGGCGGCCGGCGTGCCGGCGGATTGCGACCCAAACCGCCGTCCCGAACGGGGCCAGAGCGCGGCGCAGGTCATCCGAACGGCGCTCTGCGTCGAGCCGCGGGGCGGCCGTCTGCACGTATTCATGCCCCCGGTCGAAAGGACCGAGGATTATCTTGAGCTGATTTCGGGGGTCGAGGCGGCCGCCGCCGAACTCGGCACTCCGGTCGTCATCGAGGGCGAAACGCCGCCCCGCGATCCCCGCTTGAACAAACTCGCGGTGACGCCCGATCCCGGGGTCATCGAGGTCAACATGCACCCGAGCAGGTCCTGGGACGAACTCGTGGAGCGGACGACGGTTCTTTACGAGGAGGCGCACCGGACCCGGCTCGGCGCGGAAAAATTCATGCTCGACGGGCGTCACACCGGGACGGGCGGCGGCAACCACATCGTCATCGGCGGCGAGACCCCGCAGGACTCGCCGATCCTGCGGCGCCCCGACCTGCTGCGCTCGCTGCTCGCGTACTGGCAGAACCACCCGTCCCTGAGCTGGCTGTTCAGCGGCCTGTTCATCGGCCCCACCTCGCAGGCCCCGCGGGTCGACGAGGCCCGCAACGATGCGCTTTATGAACTCGAGATCGCGTTTGCCGAGCTGGACCGCAACACCCGGGTTCCCGGCAGGGCTCCCCCGTGGCTCGCCGACCGGCTGTTCCGCAACCTTTTGACCGACTCGAGCGGCAACACCCACCGCTCGGAGTTTTCAATCGACAAGCTGTTCGCCCCCGAGGGCAGCGCGGGCCGCCTGGGCCTCGTGGAGATGCGCGCCTTCGAGATGCCGCCGCATTCGCGCATGAGCCTGGCCCAGCATCTTCTGCTGCGCGGCCTGATAGCGAAATTCTGGGCCCGGCCCTACACCAACGGGCTTGTGCGATGGGGGACGGACATCCACGACCGCTGGCTGCTGCCGCATTTTTGCGAGGCCGATTTTCGCGACGTCATCCAGGATTTACGGGAGGCCGGCTTTCCGTTTGAAAACGAGTGGTTCGCGCCCCACTTCGAGTTCCGCTTTCCGAGGATCGGCGAGCTGGAGGTGCGCGATATGCGGATCGAACTCCGGACTGCCCTTGAGCCCTGGCACGTGCTCGGCGAGGAGCCGGGCGGGGGCGGCACCGTGCGCTATGTGGACAGTTCGCTCGAGCGGATGCAGGTCATCGTGCGGGGACTCGTCGGAGAGCGCTTCGTGATCGCCTGCAACGGCCACCGCGTGCCGCTCCATCCGACCGGGACGAACAGCGAGGGCGTGGCGGGCGTGCGCTTTCGCGCCTGGCAGCCCCCGGAGTGTCTGCAGCCGACGGTACCCCCTCACGCGCCGCTGCGCTTCGATCTCTACGACGCATGGAACCGGCGTTCGCTCGGCGGCTGCAGCTACCACGTCGCACACCCGGGAGGCCGCAGCCATGAGGCTTTTCCCGTGAACAGCTACGAGGCGGAGAGCCGGCGGCTGGCGCGGTTTTTCCGGCACGGCCATGCGCAGGGCGAGCTGAAGATTCTTCCGGCCCCGCCCAATCCGGAATTTCCCTTTACGCTGGATTTGCGCAATGTCTGAGGATGGCCCCGCAACCACCCCGCCGATGCCTGAATCGCAATCCCAATCCATGACGGGCCCCGCCGCCGAGGCGCCGGCCGCCGCCGAAGGCTTCCCTGCCATTCAGGGCCGGGGCGCGGCGGAATTCGACGAGTTTCAGGACGGGAACGGAAAGGTGCGCCCGCACTATGCGAAGCTGATCGGCGGGCTGGAGGGGATGGGCGGGGCCGAATTGCAGCGGCGTGCGGACGCCTCCCGGCGGCTCGTGCGCGAGCATGGCATGAGCTACAACGTCTACGGCGACCCGCGCGACATGGAGCGCCCCTGGCAGCTCGACCCGATCCCATTCATCATTTCGTCGGGGGAATGGCGCGTGCTCGAGGCGGGCCTGATCCAGCGGGCGACCCTGCTGAACAGGATCCTGGCCGACTGTTACGGCCCGCAGGATCTGATCCGCTCGCGCTCGCTTTCGCCCGCCCTGGTTTTTGCCCAGCCTGATTTCCTTCGCCCCTGCCACAATATCCGGATGGCAGGCGGGACGTTCCTGCACTTTTACGCGGCGGACCTCGCGCGCTCTCCGGACGGCCGGTGGTGGGTGACTTCCGACCGAACTCAGATCCCAACCGGGGCCGGCTACGCGCTGGGCAACCGGCTCGTCACCTCGCGCATCCTGCCGGAACTTTTCCGTGAAAACCACGTGCCGCGGCTCGCAGGCTTCTTTCGCGAGGTCAAGGCAGCGCTCGCGCGGCTGGCGCCCCATCCGGCGGACAAGGCCCGCGTCGTGCTGCTCACTCCGGGCCCGCACAACGAGACGTACATCGAGCAGGCCTTCCTGGCCCGGTACCTCGGCTACGCCCTGGTCGAGGGCCAGGACCTGACGGTGCGCGACGATCGGGTGTTTCTGAAGACCCTGAGCGGCCTCGAGCCCGTGGATGTGATCTGGCGCCGCGTTGACGACGACTTCTGCGATCCGCTGGAGCTTCGCAACGACTCGATTCTGGGCGTTCCGGGACTGGTTCAGGCGCTGCGCGCCGGCAACGTCGCCGTGGCCAATTCCCTCGGCAGCGGACTGCTGCAAAGTCCGGCATTCTTGTCGTTCCTGCCGGGCCTGTGCCGGCAGCTGCTCGGCGAGGAATTGAAGCTGCCTTCGGTCGCAACCTGGTGGTGCGGCCAGAGGTCCGCCCGGCAGTACGTCTGCGAGCACCTGGGCGATTTGGTGGTGAGGCCTGCGTTTCGGGCGCCGACCTGGGATGTGGAGGCGGACAGGCGGCCGAGCTCAGCCGAAATCGAGGAACTGCGCGAACGAATCGAATTCGACCCGGACATGTTCGTGGCGCAGGAACGGGTGGACCTTTCGATCGCGCCTTGCTGGGATGGAAAAGGGCTGGTCGGAAGGCCCATCGGCCTGCGCGCCTACCTCGTGGCGGGAGGCGGAGGGTACCACGCGATGCCGGGCGGGCTGGCGCGGGTGGCGCCGGACCATGGAGGCCTGGTCCAGTCGATGCAGCGCGGCGCAAGCAGCAAGGACACGTGGGTTGCGTCGCCGAGCGCCGTGCCCGAGGTGACGCTCTTTCAAATGGAGGGTCAGCGGGTCGAGCTGCACCGCACGGGCAACAATCTCCCGAGCCGGCTGGCCGACCATTTCTTCTGGCTTGGCCGCTACTCCGAGCGGGCGGACGCGACGGCCCGCATGCTGCGAAGCGCCGTGACGAGGTCCATCCCCGAGAGAACCGGCAGCGCCCGGCCGCTGCTGCAAACCCTCATTCGCCAGGGCCAGTTGCCCGATTTCTTCCGGGAGCCGGAGGCGCGGCAGCCGCCCGGAGCGTTCGAGGCCGAACTGCTCGGAGCGATATTCGATGCCGGCCGCAGCGGCAGCCTGCGCAACACGATCGACCGGGTGCAGCAACTGGGCGTCTTTGTGCGGGATCGCACGTCCAATGACATGTGGCATGCCCTGAGCCAGCTCGGCGAGCGCATGGGGGCGCCCGCCGCCGGTTCGGACATGATCGCGGGCGACGCCCTTGCGATGCTGAACCAGACGCTGCTCGGCCTCGCCGCATTCCACGGACTTGCGCGCGAGAACATGACGCGCGCCCAGGCATGGCGTTTCCTCGACATGGGGTTGAGGATCGAGCGCGCCGTTTATCTTTGCATTCTCCTCGATGTCACCCTGAGCCTGCCGGAACCGGGCGAGCCGAGTGTCCTCGAAGCCGTGCTGGAGGCGACGGACACGACGATCACGTTCCGTTCGCGGTACAACCTGCTGCCGCATCTGCCGGCCGTGGTCGATCTGGTGCTGCTCGACGACAAGAATCCGCGCTCGGTGCTCTTCCAGATCAATCAGCTATTGAAGCATTTCGAGCTCCTGCCGCCGGAGCGCGAGGCGGCGGAGGGTTCGGGAAGGAGCATCCTGCAGGGCTGCCTCGCGCGGTTGAACGGCATGGATGTCCGCGATCTGGCGGGCCGGCCGGAAACATGGCGGACGGGCGGGGTGAGCCGCGGCATTCGGGAAACGCTGGGCGACCTGCCAAAACTTTCGGACGCAATCGCGGCTAACTATTTCGCGCATTCGACCATCTCCCACACGGGCCGCAACGGCGGATCATGACATACAGCGTCACGCATCGCACGGTTTACGAATACCCCGCGCCCGTCACGGTCTCGCATCACGTGGCGCGGCTCAATCCGCGCGAGACCGCGACACAGACGCGCGAGAGCTCATCGCTGGAGATCTCCCCGGAGCCGGCCGTGCGCGGCGAGCGCTCCGATTATTTCGGCAACCAGCTGTGCTTCTTCAGCATCCAGGAGGTGCACGAGCGGCTGGAGATCGTCGCCCGCAGCCGAGTGTGCGTCCGGGCGGCAAAGCCGCCGGGCCCCGAAACGTCTCCGGGGTGGGAGGAGGTCGCCGGGCTCTTCCGCGATCCCGTGCTTCCTGAGGTTGTCGAACCGTACCAGTTTGTGTTCGATTCCCCCCAGGTGAGGGCTTCCCGCGAACTCGCGCAATACGCCCTCGAAAGCTACCCCAAGGGGGCGCCCATCCTCGCGGGTGCGATGGACCTGACCCGGCGGATTCACAGCGATTTTCAGTATGATCCCAAGGCCACCACCGTGGCGACGCCGCTGGAGGAGGTCTTGAAGAGCCGCCGCGGCGTCTGCCAGGATTTCGCGCACATGGGCATAGCGTGCCTGCGCTCGATCGGTTTGCCGGCGCGCTATGTCAGCGGTTACCTGCATACGCGCCCCGCGCAGGGCAGGGAGCGGCTGGTCGGGGCGGATGCGTCCCACGCGTGGTTCGCGATCTTTTGTCCGGGCGCCGGCTGGGTCGATTTTGACCCGACGAACAATCTGCAGCCGGCGGAGGAGCACGTCACGGTCGCCTTCGGGCGGGATTTCGGCGACGTGAGCCCCGTGGCCGGCATCCTGACCGGCGGCGGAAGGCACGCGGTCAGGGTGTCGGTGGATGTCGCCGAGATCTGAGCCTCTTAACCCTGGCGGAGGACCAGGTAGGGCGGCCGGGCCAGCGCGCTGCCGAGGCCGGGATAAATCCAGGCCTGGCCCGCGGGGTCTGCGGGCTCGAAGTAATATTGCAGGGCAAATTCCGAGTCCGTGTAGGGGCCGGGGATTTCGGCGTGCCATGATCTGTCGCCCAGCTGCATCGGCGCTGAGCGCCACGCCTCGGATTGATTGACGCGGCGATAATGCAACACCACGGACGCCTGCTCATGGTCCGCGGGAAACGCCAGGGCCAGGGCGAGCGGCTGTCCGCGCCGAATGGGGCCGGGCTGCGCATGGGTGGCGTTCACCGCCGGGCGCTGCGGGTGGGCCGCCGCGTCGCGAAGGAGGGCGGCGGCGCGCTCCTTGTCCCAAGGCCCGCCAGCCGCGGGCGCGGCAGAGGCTTCAACGGCGGCGATGTCCTGGTCGATGGCGGCCAGCCGGTCGGACCAATGGCCGCGCTTGAACGGGCCGTCGCCGTAGGAGACATCGGGTGCGTAGACTCCTTTGGTAACATCGACGAGGCCCACCCACGCCTCCCGGGCGGAGCGATACAGGCGCAGGGCCCCGGCCTTTGCCGCGGGATCGCCCGTTCGCTCATACAGGGCGTAAAACACGCCGGCTCGAAGCTTCTGGCCGAAAAACCGGCCGAGGAAGCCCTGCACGCGGACGTCGATTGAAAGCCGCCGGAAGGAGGGCGCATGGGTGTCCGCCGAGGCCTTCTCCGCCTCGGCCAGGTGCTCGAAGGTGGAATGGGACAGGTCCTCAAGCCACTGGGCCACTTCGACGGGCGAATATTTGCCATCGACCCGCCCCCGCAGCCGGGCGTCGACGTAATCCTCGATCCGGGAGAAGAGCTGCGGATCGAGCGGACTCACCGTGCCGAAACGCTTGGGGCTGGGCGTGTCGCCGTAGGGACCGCTGCCCGCGCCCTCGGCGATCGGCATGTTCGTGTAGATCTCCGGCCAGAAAGTGTTGTTGGAGGCGGATGGCAGATGGGCCGTCGTCACCAAGGGCAGGATCCGGCTCGCGTGCCGCAGAACGACCTCGGCTGACTCGGCCGCAGGTCCATAGTCCCGGCGGAACTGGCGCCGCCAGCCCTGGGGGTCTGTCTGCGGGTTGTAAAGCATGCGGCCCCAGAAACGATAAGTTACCAGATACTTCTCAAAATCGCCGCCGGGCGGCCGCAGCGTCGGATCGGCGTAGCCCGAGCGGTCGGCGTCGGAGTGGCCGGACCCCTCCCGTCCCTTGAAAGAAAGCGGCTCGAAGATTTCGGCGCCCCTACTCCCGCAAAAACTCATCGCGCGTCCGTAGCCGGCGGCGAAGGCCGGGTCGCCCCAGAGGAGCAGGCGCTGGGTGCCCGGCCATATCCGGTGCACGATCCCGTAGCGGCTCTTCTCGGTCAGAAGGTCGCCGTAGCCATAGCGCAGGAAGCTGCGGGCGCCGTTGCTGGCGGCGAAGGCCCCGCCGCCCTTTGCGCGGACCGGCATCTCCGTCTGGCGAATGCCCGCCTGGTGGTACGGCAGGCCCATGTGCTCGGCCCAGAATTTCGGGGAGATCGTGAACTCCGAGCCTGAATCGAGGGCGACGCCGATCATCTCGTTGGTCATGCCCTTGGCATGCATGTCGATTCTCAGCCGGCGGCCTTCGCGGGCGCATCCATCGAAGATGATCTTCCACAGGTCGTAGCTGCCCTCGGGCACGCCGCTTTCGCCATGAATCCGGAATGTCACACCGGAGATCCCCGGGCATTCCTTGAGGACGAGCGCCAGGGCGTCGCGGGAATAAGGCCCCTGGGTCCGCGGCGTGAGGCCTGTGATCACGTGGTTGGCCTGCGGGCTGTTGGTCCATTCGTAGGCGTGGGTCCAAAGGCCCAGCTGGAACTCCAGCCCGCGCAGCGCCGCCTCGTCGCTGACAAAGCGCAGCGTCTCCAGATTCCGGTCCCGCTCCGCATCGGGCAGGTTGGTGGCCCGAACGTCATAGCCCGGAACGGGCAGCAGGAACGGGTAGGCAAAGTAAAGGTAGGTGTCGCGCAGACGGTTCGGTGCGTCGTAGCCCAAACCGAACGCCAGGTTAAAGCGGTTGAAGCGCTGGGTGACCAGCATCGACAGATAGCGCCTCCAGAAATCGCGATCGTGGTACCACGCCTTGTCCTCTTCGGCGCTCGTGAAGCAGCGCATCACGCTGCGGACGGCATTGGCCGGCTTCTCCGAGCGGGCCTTGGGCGGATTCAGCGCCGGGTTCGGATCGTCGGCGAATGCGTCGGCGAGTTCGGTCAGGGCATAGACGAGGCCCCGCACTCCGCCGCCGCGCGCAACGAGCACGGCCCGTCCGCCCAGCCGGCCCGGGGCGATCGCCAGGCCTTCGGTCTCAGCCGGGGCCGGGACGCCGGCATCGGGTGCCACGGCAGAAGCCGGACCGGCCGCAAGGATGCAAAGATCGCCGGCAGGAGCCTCCTCCAACTTTGCGCAGCGGTGCACCCGGAAACCGCGCGCGCTCAGCGCCTCCTGCAGTTCCTGGGCGGCCCACTGAGCCGGAGCGGAAACGGCCACCGGATCCGAAGGATCGCAGATCAGCGTGACGCCCGAGGGCGCGGCGGCATCCGCGGCCAGCCCTTTGGGAAGATATCCGACGGCGGCACAGCCCGCCGCGGTGAGGCCTGTCTTTACCAGGAATTCGCGTCGATTCATGGGATCGTTGGGGTATGCCTTGGGAGACGAAGGGAAGCAGGACAGGTTGCGTAAATAGGGCGATCGGTCCACATTCGCCAACCCCTTATGCGCAACCACCCCTTGGAAAATCCAGCCCCGCTTTGCGCGGGCGTTCTCTGCGGCCTTCTACTCGTAGTTGCGGCCGCCCCTCTCGCGGCGCAGGAACCGGCGCCGCCGCCCATTCCCCAGACCCCTGCGCAGGAGTCGGCGCATCCGATGTCGATTTCGCTCTGGAACGGCGGAGCCCCGGGGTTCGAGGCGCGCCGGGATGAAAAAGAGCAGGTCGCCTGGCGGCAGGAGCCGGACCTCGTCTTCCCCGTCACTTTCAATATTCACAATCCGTCGATCACGCCCTACGTGCCGACGGCGGACCGGGCGACCGGGGCGGCGGTCATCATAGCCCCTGGCGGCGGCCATATGTTCCTGACGATGGACCGCGAAGGCTATGACGTCGGCCAGTGGTTTGCCGACCATGGCGTCGCGGCGTTCGTCCTCAAGTACCGGCTGGCCCATGACAAGGTCGGTACTTCCGTTTACCGGTCGAACGTCGAGGCGCTGGCCGACGGCCAGCGCGCCATACGGCTGGTCCGCAGCCGAGCCGCGGAGTGGGGGGTCGATCCCAACCGGGTTGGCATCCTGGGTTTTTCCGCCGGAGGCGAGGTCGCGGCGCGCGCCGGAACAAGCTATGATTCCGGCAAGCCGGACGCAGCCGATCCCGTCGAGCGGCAATCCTCCAAGCCGGATTTCATGGTCCTGATCTACCCCGGCCTGCCGCCTGACGTGAAGGTGGACAAGAACACCCCGCAGGCCTTTCTCGCGTGCGCCTATGACGACCGCCCGACGATGTCGGACGGGCTGGCCAACCTCTACATCGCCCTCCACAAGGCGGGCGTGAACGCCGAACTGCACATCTACAACAGCGGCGGCCACGGGTTTGGCGTGCGCCAGCGGCCGCTGGCCGTCACCGGCTGGACTTCGCGCCTGATCGAATGGATGGGCGATCGCGGGCTGCTAAAGCATCCGTGAGGCCGGCCGTCACTTCGGAACCATGCCCGTGAACGGCGGGCAATAAGCCTGCAGCGTGATGAGAATGCCCATCAGCGTCACGAGCACGAGGCTGCTCACGAAAACGGAGCGGATGATCCGCCCCTCCTCGCCGTAGAAGTTGGTCGCCGTGGTGGCGACCACGATGCTTTGGGCGGACAGCATCTTGCCCATGACCCCGCCGGAACTGTTCGCCGCACCCATCAGGATCGGGCTGATCCCGGCCTGGCGGGCGGTTATCGCCTGGAGATTGCCGAACAGGACGTTGGAAGAGGTGTCCGAGCCGGTCATGGCCACGCCGAGCCAGCCGAGAAGCGTGCCGAAGAACGGATAGAGCCGGCCCGTGTGCGCGAGGGCGAGGCCCATTGTGGCATCCGTGCCGGAGTACTTGGTCAGGTTCCCGAGCGCCAGCATCGCCGCGATCGTCAGGAGAGCCAGGCGGACATCCCAGAGGGTCCTGCCGTAGCACGCCAGCATCCGCCGCGGGGAATAACCCATCGTGAATCCGGCCACAATCGCGGCCAGCAGTATGCCCGAGCCTGTGGCAGAGAGCAGGTTCAGCTTGAACACAGCCGCTTCAGGCTTGGCACCCACCGGCACGACCGGCGGCATGCGTTGCACGAGGTGGTGAAGGTGGGGGACGGCGAATAGGGGTGAAACGATGCGATCGAGGGCGCTGGCCACCGAGGGGATCCCCCAGACAAAAATGAGAACCGTGAGGATGATCCAGGGAAGCCAGGCCCGCCAGAGTTCGCCGCGGCCGCGGGCGGGCCGGGTGTCCGCCGCAGCGTTTTCCAAGCCTTCCATGCGCCAGAGGGTCTTCGGCTTCCAGAACTGCAGGAGGACGATCGTCGCCACGATCGAAGAGGTGCCTGAAATGACGTCGACGAGCCATGGGCCGTGAAAATTGGAGACGAGGAACTGGGGCACGGCAAATGCGAGGCCCGCCGTCAATGCGGCGGGCCAGATGGCGAGCATGCCCCGCCAGCCGGCGAAGATCACCACGATCCAAAAGGGCATCAGGGTCGAAAAGAAGGGCAGCTGCCGGCCCACCATCATGCTGACGAGGTGGGAGTCGAGGCCGGCAACCTGCTCGAGCGTGATGATCGGTATGCCGATTGCACCGAAGGCGACCGGAGCCGTGTTGGCGATCAAGGCGAGAGCGCAGGCCTCCAGGGGCCTGAACCTCAGCTGCACGAGGATCGCCGCGGTGATTGCGACCGGCGCGCCGAAGCCGGCGACCCCTTCGAGAAAGGCCCCGAAGGCGAATGCGATCAGGATCAACTGTATCCGCGGATCCGGGGCAATGGAAGCCAGGCTCTCGCGCAGGGCGTCGAAATGCCCCCCGTGCACCGTCAGCTGGTAGAGGAAAATGGCGTTGAGGATGATCCAGCCGACGGGGAAAAGGCCGAAGGCCCCTCCATAGACGACACTGGCCGCCGCCATGTGGGCCGGCATTCCGAATACGCCCACCGCGATGACCGCGGCCAGGGCCAGCGCAATCAGCGCCGCCCGGTGGATGCGTATTCGCATGAAGACGATCATCACCAGGAGGGCGGCAACCGGGAGGGCCGCCAGGATCGTGGAGAGCGCGGCGATCCCGGTCGGGTTGTAGTTTTGCGCCCAGGCTGTCATCTTGCCGCTCTCTGTTGTACGGGATTGTCGCCGTCGGCGATGAAATTCCGACTGATCATGCGCCGGTCTGGATCTTGAAGGCGTACGCGAGGGCCGCGGGTGCATTCTCCGGCACGGTTATTTCCAGGCCGTCCGCCGTCTGGCGCCAGGGCACCGAGCCTGCGCCCCCCAGCAGCACAACCTCCGAATTCGGTTGGGCCGTGACCGTCTTCAAAACGAGCGTCCCCTGCGGCCGGGACAGGCTGATCGCATACACAAAGCGATTGTCCTTGGTCCGGGTAAACCGCACGCCGGCGCCCTCCTTCCAAAGAAGGCCCGGCCTCTCCCGCGTGCTGTATATTGCCTCCGCGTTGGCGCGGATCCAGCTGCCGGCCTCCGTGATCTGTGCGATCGCGGTCGGATGAAAGCGCCCGTCCTTGTCCGGTCCGATGCCGACCATGAAGTTTCCGCCCTTGGCCACCGAGTCGACGAGATTGTCCACGATCCATTTCGCGCCCTTGTAATTCCCGTTCACCGGATCGTAGGAGAACCCGCTGCCGAGCGGATAGATGACCATCCAGGGCATCCCGGTCGGCTGCTTGTCGCTCGGAACGACCTGCTCCGGCGTGTAGTAATCGCCGTAATTGCCGATCCCGCGGTCGCGAAACATGACGTCGGGCTGGATGGCGCGCAGCTGCTTGACCGTCTGTTTCATCTGCGGCCAGACCTTCGCGCCCAGGGAGATGTCCAGGCAGAGCATGTCGATCTTGCCGTAATTGGTCAGAAGCTCGCGCAGCTGCTCCCGGTGGCGGGCCATCATGCGGTCCTGCTCCGCCGCCGTGACCGGGGGGAACATTGCTGCAGGGCGGTGCTGCCGCTGCACGACCCCCGCCAGGGTGTCGCTGCCTTCCACCTGCGCCGGATCATAGCCGTACGGCCGGAAGTCGGCGTCGTACCAGTCCGGGTGCGAGAAATAGAGGTCTATCATGAGCCCATGCCGGTGTGCCGCGTCGCATATCTCCTTCACGATGTCCCGGTGGTATGGCGTCTCCATGATGCTGTACGCCAGATCGCAGTCTTCCAGGGCGGGCCCGCCGGGAGCCGCCCAGTTCACGCGGGAGTGGACGCGGGTCTTTGTGTCGAACATCGAAAAACCCTCATGGTGCTTGGCCGTGAAGGCCAGGCCGTGAAAACCGGCCTGCTCGAAAAACCGCATCCACTGTTCCGCATCGAATCCCTGCGGATTCCAGGTCTTGTAGAGCTGGTTGTAGCGCTGGCGCTCCTCGTCGGACAGGCCCAGGAAGGGCCAGGACTCGTGGGCCATGCCCGCGACCGCGTAAATGCCCCAGTGGATCCGCACGGCGTATTTCATGTCCCGGAAGGCATCGTACGCCGCTTCGGGGGCGTGGTGGTAATCCGCGTCCGGGACCGGGTCGATGTACGCCTGGTTGCGGTGCCCAGGCACGACGATGTTGCGCTCGGCCTCGGTGGCTGCCGGGCAGAACCGGGCTGATGCACACAGCGCAAGGGACAGGATCCAAGAACGAAGGAGGCTTGAATTTGGGAGGGCCATGTTTTTTTGGGGTTTGCTGCCCTAACCTGCATCCATCACAAATTCCGACGACAAAGCGCAGCAGCGCAAAGATGGCGAGGCCGAAGGCCGAGTCCCGAAGGGATGGCCGCGGCAGCGGCCACAATCTTGCCCAATCTCGTCGGCACAAAGGTCCTCTGGCTCCCTGCGCTGTGCTTTCAGCACAGCTCGGTCGCCTTCGGCCCTTTTCGCTCGACGATCTTGGGCAGTCTTCATCGGTTTTGTGATTGATGCAGGCTAAGGTCGCCAATTCGCGGAAATCTAGGGCGGGGAAGGGGGCGGGCCGGAGCCTGCCTTTCGTCCCAGCTCCACTCAAGACGAACCGTGCGGGTTGACGTTGCGCAGCACCACGGCTTTCTTCCTTCGAATGTACCCCGGCGCCGCCCGTATGCTCCTCGAACGCTTTGACCGCAGGCTGCCGCTTAGGCCATGAGGACCATCGGAATTGGGATCGCGGGGGCGCGCTTCGGAGCCCGGATGCATCTGGCCAATTATGCCGGCCTGCCGCCGGGGTCGGTCGCCGTCAGGGGAATCTGCGCGCGCACGCGCGAAAGCGCCGAAGGCCTCGCCCGGGAGGCGAAGATCCCGTTCGTTGCCGGCGACTTCGGCGAGTTGCTGGCCCGCAAGGATATTGATGTGATCGACATATGCGTGCCGCCCGCCCTGCACCATGAATTCGCCATCCGCGCGGCCGAGGCAGGCAAGCACATCATCATGGAAAAGCCGCTGACGGGCTATTTTGGAGCCCCCGGCGATCCGGAGCCGATCGGCCGGTGCGTGCCGCGCGCCCGGATGAGGGAGGGGGCCCTTCGCAATGCCGAGGCCGTCCGCGAGGCGGTCCGGAAGGCGGGCATACTATTTTGCTACGCGGAGAATTGGGTCTATGCCCCGCCGATCGCCAAGATGCGCAGGCTGATCGCCGCCTCAAAGGGATCGATCCTCGAACTTCGCGCCGAGGAAAACCACTCAGGCTCCAACTCGGTGTATTCGCGCGAATGGAAGGCGACGGGCGGCGGAGCCCTGCTTCGCATGGGCGTGCACTCCGTGGGCGCCTGCCTCCACCTCAAGGACTGGGAGGGCCAGCTTCGCCGGGGAAAGGGCGTCCGCCCCGTGTCGGTCCTGGCGGACACGGCCGAGCTGGTTCACTCCGAGGCGGCGGCCCTCGCCCTGCGGGCGGGGGCGAACCAGTGGATCAGCGCGAACCCGATCGACGTCGAAAACTGGGCCAGCGTCGTCATCCGATTCGACGATGGCTCGCGCGCCAGCGTGGTGGTCAGCGACACGGGGCTCGGCGGATTGAATACGCGGGTGACAGCCTTCATGACCGACGGGGTGATCAAGGCCAACATGACCTCCAACGACGCAGTCGAGACCTATGCCCCTGACGCGTCGGTCTTTCAGCAGGAATACTTTGCCGAGAAACTCGAGACCAGGGCCGGATGGAACCGCCCGAGCTGCGATGAGGCCTGGTTTCGGGGCTTCGCCCAGGAAATAGCGGATTTTGCAAGCGCGATTCGGGAGAAAAAAGAGCCCCTTGCGGGAATCGATTTGGCCGTCGATTGCGTCAGGATCATCTATGCGGCATATCTATCCGCCGAAGAAGGGCGCCGAATCGATCTGGACTGATGGCAGGCGGCCGCCCCGCTCATTTCCCCAATAACCCCGTTTCACCCATGATTTCATCCACTGTCCGGCGCAGCCTTCTCGTTTCCTGCATCGCAGCCTTCTCCGCAGGCCTTGCCCGCGGGCAGGCGGTCCCGCCGGCGAATTCCGGGCAGACCTACAACGTCCGTGCCTACGGCGCCACGGGCGACGGAAAGACGCTTGATACGGACGCCATCAACAAGGCGATCGAGGCCGCGGCGGCCGCGGGCGGCGGGACCGTGGAGGTGCCGGCCGGCAACTACCTGAGTTTTTCGATTCGGCTGAAGAGCCACGTCGCCCTTCACCTGGGTCAGGGAAGCGTGATCATCGCCGCGACCGAGGCGCCCGGCTTCGGCGCCTATGATCCGGCCGAGCCGAACGATTGGGGCGACAAGTTCCAATACCAGGACTTTGGGCACAGTCATTTCCACAACAGCCTGATCTGGGGCGACGGCCTCGAGGACGTATCCATCACCGGCCCCGGCATGATCTATGGCAAGGGCCTCCCCCGCGCCAACGGCGGATTCGGGCGCGGTCCCAGCAACAACGGCACTCCGAAGGGCGATTTTGCCGGGATGCCGGCGCTGCCCCCGATGCCGGCATTGCCGGCCTCCGCGGGCGTCTCCGCAAGGGGCCGGGGCGGCAACAAGTCGATCGCATTCTTCAACTGCCGCAACGTGCTCCTGCGCGACTTCTCCATTCTTCAGGGGGGCTGGTTCGCCCTCATCACGACCGGCGTGGACAACCTGACGATCGACAATGTCAAGGTGGACACCAATCGCGACGGCTTTGACATCGACGCCTGCCGCAACGTGCGGATCAGCAACTGCACCGTCAACGCGATCAACGACGATGCCATCGTCCTGAAGAGCACCTACGCCCTCGGGACCCTTCGCGCCTGCGAGAATTTCACCATCACCGGCTGCCAGGTGAGCGGCTACGATCCGGGCTCGTTCTTCGACGGCACGTTCAAGACGACCCAGGCGCGCGCGGTGGACCGCGACGGACCCACGGGCCGGATCAAGTTCGGCACCGAGTCCGACGGGGGCTTCAAGAACATTACGATCTCCAATTGCGTATTCGACCGCAGCCGCGGACTTGCGCTCGAGACAGTCGACGGAGGCACGATCGAGGACGTCACGATCAGCAACATAGCCATGCGCAACATCTGCAACGCGGCGATCTTCCTTCGCCTTGGCAACCGCGCCCGCGGCCCCGCGGGAACGCCGGTCGGCGTGATCCGCCGGGTGTCGATAAGCCATGTCGTCGCATCGGACGTCGACTCCCGCTACCCGATCCTGATCGCCGGCCTGCCGGGCCATCCGATCGAGGACGTGCGCCTGAGCGACATTCGGGTCGTCTCCCGCGGAGGGCTGTCGCTCAACGAGGCGGCGAAGCAGCCGGCCGAGCTCGTCAACCGGTTCTTCCTCCGGGCTCCGGGGCTTGCCGATCCGCGCGATCCCTACCTTCCGCCCGAGCAGGAGAAGGCCTATCCCGAGCCCTCGATGTTCGGCGTGCTGCCCGCCTACGGCGTCTATGCGCGCCACGCGAAGGGCCTTGTCTTCCGCGATGTGGACCTCGGCTTCGCCCAGGACGATTCGCGCCCGGCGATCGTCCTCGACGATGTTGCGGGGGCTGAATTCGAGCACGTGAAGGCCCAGCGCGCGGGGGGAGCGCCCTTTTTCGTCCTGCGCAAGGTCAGCGATTTTTCAGTGGCCGATTCCCCCGGTGTTTCCGATCGGCGCGTGGCCGGCGCGGAACAGGAGTCGCTTGGAGCCCGGTAAATGCGCATCCGCCTCGACTACGGCACGGCCGGGCTGGAGCTCGACCTGGCCGGCGTGAACGCCACGGTGCTGCGGCCGCGGCACCTGCCCGGCCTCGCGGACGAGGCGGCGGCTTTCACCGAGGCGGTGCGCTCGCCGCTGGGCGCCCGGCCGCTGCGTGAAGTCGTCTCGGCGCGCGAGACGGTGGCCGTCGTCATTCCCGACGGCACGCGGCCGCTGCCGAGCGATCGGCTGCTGCCGTGGCTCTTCGCCGAACTGGTCCATGTGCCCGCGGAAAATTTTACGATCGTAGTAGGAACCGGGTCGCACCGGGCCAACACCGCGGAGGAATTGGACCGCATGCTCGGGCCCGAAGTGGCGCGGCGCCACCGGGTGGTGAATCACAACGCGCACGATCCGGCCACGCTCACGCGAGTCGGGCGGTCCCGCTTCGGCTACGATTTGGCGTTCAACCGCGAGGCGGTCGCGGCCGACCGGCGCATCGTCCTTGGATTCATCGAGCCGCACCTCATGGCGGGGTTTTCGGGCGGTTACAAGGCCGTCTTCCCCGGCATCCTCGGAATCGGGGCCATCATGCATTACCACAGCGCGGCCGTGATAGGCGATCCGCTCAGCACGTGGGGGCAGCTGGAGAACAATCCGACGCAGGAACGGGTGCGGGAGGGCGGGGCGCTTCTGGGGATCGATTTTTGCATCAACGTGACGCTCAACGCGGAGCGGCGAATCACCCGGTTTTTCTGCGGCGCAACGCCGGCTGCCCATGAGGCCGGCTGCGCCTATGCCAGGGCGACCGCAATGACGGGCTGCCCGCGGCCGTTTCCGATCGTTGTCACGACGAACAGCGGCTTCCCGCTCGACCAGAATGTCTATCAGTCGGTGAAGGGCATTTCTGCCGCATCCCGCATCGTGAGCCACGGAGGGCTGATCCTGTGCGCCGCGCGCTGCAACGACGGTTTTCCCGAGCACGGCAATTTCAGGGAGATGCTCTTTTCGCACGCGACTCCGCAGGCTCTCCTTGCGACGATCGAACGGCCGGGCTTTGCGAGATTCGACCAATGGCAGGCGCAGCTGCTGGCGATCATCCAGTGCAAGGCGCGGGTCGGCCTTCACTGCGAGGTGCCCGCCGATCAGTTGGGCCGCGCGCATCTCCAGGCTGTGCCGGACCTCGGCGCGGAGCTGCGCCGGGAGCTTGCCCGGATCGGGAAGGACGCGCCGGTCGCGATCCTGCCCGAGGGGCCGCTTACCATTCCGTATCTCGCCGCTTAATGATGTTCGATCGGCGCGGGCTGGGACGAGGGGCCGTTGGAGCCGCTCCCGGGATTGAGGACTCCCTCCGGGAAATCGGGCGGCGGCGTCGACAGCGATGGGTCCAGCTGGCTCGAGCCCCAGGGGTTGGAGAAATAGAATGGCACGAGGATCCGGCAGTCGACCGCGGCGCCCTTTAGTTTGGCCGGGGTGAATTGCCACTTCTCGATGGCGGCCACCGCCGAATCCCCGAACAGGATGTCATCCGCCATCACGATCGAGGCGTCCGTCGTTGTGCCGTTGGCGCGAACGGTGACCACAATCAGGGCCTTCCCAAGCACGCCTTCCCTCAGCAGTTCCGGGGGAAAGTCAGCCGGCGGCTCCTTCGTCGCCACAGGCCGGGAGTCCACACTCTTGACGTCATAGACACCGGGCTTGAGCGGCGGAATCCCAAATTCTACCGCGTTGCCTCCGCCCCGTCCGGGGCTCTGGCAGCCGCCCAGCGCGGCCGCCGCGAGCGGAAGCAGGGCCAGTCGTTTCAATGCGGCCGGCATGGAAGCCATGGATCCCATCCGATGACTTCTATGCCGAACCGGGAATTGCGCGACAGAAATTAGAGGAGGCTGTCCCTCCTCCGGGTTGCGCCTTAAGGGGTCGCTGCCTTGGCGACTTCGACCGCGAAGGCGTAATCCGGGCCGAAGATATTCGCCCGGAAGACGATGTACTTCTGGTCGGGCGTGAAGCTCGGGTTGGGCTCGAGCCGGTAGTTCTGCGCCCCATGGATCGCCGTCTTGGACATGTTGACCAGCTTCTCCACCTCGATGGTGCCGCCCTGGATGAGGCCGGTGCCGAGGGTGTGGTCGTCGACGCTGAGCACTGGACGGCAAAGGACGATCCAGGGATTGCGGCCGTTGCCATCGCCGCAGAAGAGCTTTCCGTCGGGCGAGGTATTGTGGTGTATCGAGCCGGCCTCCGGCACCTGGTGCAGCCAGACCCGTTCGCCGGTCTCTATGTTGTAGCTGGCCAGGAAGCTCGAATTCTGGACGCCGCGCGGAAACATCAATTGGTAATAGAGGGTTTTCCCGTCGAGGCCCCACCACTCGTGGCCGGCGATTTCCATTTTCATGGTCCGCTTGTGGATCAGCTGGTTCTGGGTGCCATCGGTGCGGATGGTCCAGATACGGTCGACCTGGTGCCAGGCCCCTTCATGGCAGTACATGAGAAGCGTGGGATCGGTCGGCGAAAACTGGAAATGGTTGAGCCAGTCCGTGCTGTGCTCGATGAGCTTGGTGATGGCACCGGTCTGCAGATTGACGGTGAACAGGGTGACGGGAAGCTTCGCCGCCAGGCGTTGCGCCATCATTTCGCCCTTGTTCACGGGCTCGCCGAGATTCTTGTCTCCCATCCGGTTCTGGCTGACGATTTTTCCGCCATAGACGCCGGGTCCGACGGCATCGCCCTCGATGTAGCTGCCGGCGCCCAGGGTCTCGTCCGCATTGATCGTGACGACGCTGCCGCGGCGCGGAAGGTCCGCGATCTTGCGGCTTTCCCCGGTGTCGATGTTGGCGGCCCAGAGCGTGACGAAGGCGGGATCGTCGGTCGCCTTGGTGAAGTAGATGGTCGGCGTCTTGTGGCCGACGACGATCGCCCGAACGACATCGCTCGCCAGCGCCCTGGTCTGCAGCGTGTCGAGATTTATGACACGGATTGCACCGTTGGTCGTCGTGTAGATCATCTCCTTCCCGTCGGGCGTATAGGCGTTGAAGTTGAAATAGAAGCTGTCTGAGCCGGGTTCGTCGGACAGCCGGATGACGCGGTGTCCCGTGTCGGGATCGATCCAGCTCTTGGGGGGAGTCGGCGTTTCGGCCGTCTGCGCGAGGGCCGGAGCGGTCAGGGTGAACGAAAACGCCGCGGATAGACCCAGGGCGCGCACGAGATTCAGCGATTTTTTCATGGTCATAAGGGTGTTGAATTGAGCGGGCCGCCCAGGGGGCTGCCGCAGCCCGCATCCGTCACAAATTCCGACGATCTTGCGCAATCTTCATCGGTTTTGTGATGGATGCATGCTGGCGACTTCGACTGCGAAAACATAGGTCGGGCCAAACATGTTGGAGCGGAAGACGACGAACTTGGCGTCCGGGGTGAAGGTCACATTTGGCTCCAGGCGGTAGTCGTGCCTGGACATGTTCACGAGGCGCTCGGAGTGGAAAAGGCCCATCCGGATCAGGTCGGCACCGCTGATCATTCCCCTGGCCGTGAGCCGCTCGGGACGGAAGAGGTAGATCCACTGGGCGCCGGGCGCGCAGGACCACTGGCGGCTTTGAAGGGATCATGGGGTGGTGTACCGAATCAATGGGGCCCGATGCGCCAGACGCAGGCCCGCTCAATAAGTTGTTCCCGCCGCCGTCCAGAGGTCGGTGACCTGGGGAGTCTCGGCGCCCTGGCTGCGGGCGACCAGGGCGAAGGCAAGAGGCGGGAGCAACAGACACGGGGGTTTGTCGTCATGATCGTCCACTCGCAGGACGAATGGGAGGAGACAAAGGTGCTCCTGTGCGCCGGTGGGTCAACCGGCGATGCAATTCAACGATTCCGTCTACTGCGGAGGTTCAGGCTCCGACCTTGGGCAGGTCCTTCAGGGCAGCGGCGATCTTCTCGGCGGGATGCTCGTAGTCCTCGAGGTCGCCCGCGAGGTGCGCATCATAGGCCGACATGTCGAAATGGCCGTGGCCGCTGAAATTGAAGACGATGCACTTGTTGGCGTTGCGCTTCGCCTCGACAATCGCGGCGACGATTGCGTGGGCGGTCTCGGGCGCCGGGATGAATCCCTCGGTGCGGGCGAACTGGAGCGCCGCGTCGAACACCTGGCTCTGCGGATAGGCCTGCGCCTCAAACGCCTTCGAGTGGACCAGTTGCGCGATGATCGGGGCCGTTCCGTGGTAGCGCAGGCCGCCGGCATGGATGCTCTCGGGGACGAAGCCGTGGCCGAGCGTGAACATCTTCACCAGCGGCGTCAGCTTGGCCGTGTCGCCGAAATCGTACGCATAGACGCCCTTGGTCAGCGACGGACAGGCGGAGGGCTCGACCGCGATGATGCGCATGGCCGGGCGCCGCAGTTTCTCGGGCAGGAATGGCAGGCTGAATCCGCCGAAGTTGCTCCCGCCGCCGACGCAGCCGATCATGATGTCGGGTTTTTCGCCGGCGATCTCGAGCTGGCGCTTGGTTTCCAGTCCGATCACGCTTTGGTGCAGGAGGACGTGGTTCAGGACGCTGCCCAGGGTGTACTTGGTGTCGTCGTGAGTGGCGGCGTCCTCCACGGCCTCGGAGATTGCGATGCCGAGGCTGCCCGGGGTGTCCGGGAAGGCGGCCAGGATTCCCCTTCCGGCCTGGGTTCGCTCCGACGGGGAGGCCAGGACCTCGGCTCCCCAGATGTGCATCATCGAGCGGCGGTAGGGCTTTTGGTGATAACTGCCCTTCACCATGTAGATTGTGCACTCGAGGCCGAAAAGCTGGCAGGCAAACGCCATCGATGAGCCCCATTGGCCGGCGCCTGTCTCGGTGCTGAGGCGCCGGACGCCCTCCTGCTTGTTGTAATAGGCCTGGGCCAGGGCGGTGTTCAGCTTGTGGCTGCCCGCCGGGCTGACGCTCTCGTTCTTGTAGTAAATCCGGCAGCTCGTCTTCAGCGCTTTCTCCAGGCGCACCGCCCGGACAAGCGGCGTCGGCCGCCAGATCTTGTAAAGCTCGCGCACCGCGTCCGGAATCCCTATCCAGCGCTCGCGGCTCATTTCCTGCTCGATCAGCGCCATCGGGAAGATCGGCGCGAGGTCGGAGGGTCCGAGCGGCTGGCCGGTGCCCGGATGAAGCGGCGGCGCCAGGGGCTGCGGCAGATCGGCGAGGACATTGTACCAAGCCGATGGAATTTCTTCGAGGGGCAGGTTGACGCGTTCCGTATCCATGCGAGGGTCTGGTCTATATGGGAGATTGGCGCGTTACCAACCTATTTCCGGCGGCGAAAAGGCCGCTCCCATCCGGAATGGCGTTGAAAGGGGCTGTGCCATCCGGATAATTGTCGCAGCATCTATTCAGTCACAGCCCGTCTGGGCCGATATTATCCGCGGATAGCCAGCGAATGGTCTTCGGCAGCAATTGATCCAGACCCAGTTGCGCCGCCTTCCAGACCCATGAATTCCCGCAGCCAAAGCAACTCATTGCCCGAGTGGCACGCCGATCAATCGGTCGCGCCCGGGGAGGCGGTTGTGGTGCAAACCCCGGAGGGTGAGGGGATGCGAGGGGGCGATTCGGTTCTGCGCGCAGCCTTCGACATGATGGCCGACGGGCTGCTGATCATCTCTGCGAGCGGCCGGGTCCTGTACTACAATCAGCGGTATCTTGAACTTCACGCGATCCCTCCGGAATGGACCTTGACCGAGGAGAGCGCGCCACGGCTAAGTTTTGTCGGATCGACGGTACCCGACTCGGAGGCATTCCAGAAGCGGATCGCGGAGATCTATCAGACCCAGTTGCGCACGGAGGATCTCGTGCATCTCAAGAACGGCCGGGTTCTCGAGCGCATTTCATATCCGCTTGCGCGGCCGGCGGGTGCCGAAGCCGAGCGCGTGTGGCTTTTCCGCGACGTAACCGCACGAATACGCGAGAGCACCGACGCGGGGAAGCGCATTGAGGCCCTGACCCGGCCCACGACCGATGTCGGCAGCATCCGATTCGAGGATCTTTTCGATCTCGAGGAAATTCAGCGAATCCAGGACCTGTTCGCGGATGCCACTGGCGTGGCCTCGATCATCACCCACACCGACGGCACGCCAATCACGCGGCCTAGCAATTTCTGCAGGCTGTGCCGGGACATCATCCGCGAGACCTCCTTGGGGCGGGCAAACTGTTTCCGTTCCGATGCGGCCCTGGGCCTGAACAATCCCGACGGTCCGAAGATCCAGCCCTGCTTGAGCGGCGGGCTGTGGGAGGCGGGCGCCAGCATCAACGCCGGGAGCCAGCACGTTGCCAACTGGCTGATCGGGCAGGTGAGGGACGAAACCCAGACCGAACAGGGCGTGCTCGAATACGCCCGGGAGATCGGGGTGGACGAGGGAGAGTTCCTCAAGGCATTCCGCGAAGTGCCCGCGATGTCGCGCGAGCAGTTCAACCGGGTGGCAGACGCGCTTTTCACCTTTGCCAACCTGCTTTCAAGAAGCGCGTTTCAAAACCTGCAGCAGGCCCGTTATATCGCCGAGCGAAAACGGGCGGAGAGTGCGCTGCGCGCTAGCGAGGCCCGGCTGACCGAGGTGTTCGCGAACATGGATGGGGCCGTCTTTGTGCTCAACGCGATGGAGGATGGCCGCCTGATCTACGAAAGCTTCAATCCGCGCTGTGAGGAGATGACCGGACTCAAGTCGACCGATGTCTGGGGACGCTCGCCTGAGGAGGTGCTGCCTCCGGAGGAGGCGGCCCTGCTCATGCCCCGCTACCGCGAGTGCCGGGACAGGGGAAAAGTCCTGCAATTCGAGGCCGACCTTGGCTATGCACCAGGACGGCGCTTCTGGAGCACGACGCTCGTCCCGATCCGCAACGAATTCGGGCGGGTGTACCGCATAGCCGGATTCGGCCACGACATCACCGGCCTGAGACGGGCGGAGTTTGAGCGGATGGAGCTCGAGCGGCGAATGCTGCATACGCAGAAGCTGGAGAGCCTCGGCGTCCTCGCCGGAGGCATCGCCCATGATTTCAACAACCTGCTCATGGCGATCCTCGGCAACCTCGACCTGGCGCTGATGGACCTCTCCCCGGTTTCTCCCGCCCGGGCCAGCATCGAGCAAAGCGTCATCGCCGCACGCCGCGCCGCCGATCTCACGCGCCAGATGCTCGCCTACTCGGGGAAGGGCCGTCTCGACGTGCGCAGGATCAACCTGAGCGAGCTCGTCGAGCAGAATGCCCACCTTCTGCGCACCTGCATTTCGAAGATCGTGGGGTTGAACCTGCGGATCGACCACAACCTCCCCCTGATCACCGCCGATGCCGGCCAGTTGCAGCAGATTGTCATGAACCTGATCACCAATGCGTCCGAGGCGATCGGCGAGCAGGCGGGCGTCATTACGCTGGCGACCGGCGTGCTTGACTGCAGCGGCGATTATCTGCGCCGCAGCAGGGTTGACGAAATTCCGATGCCGGGCCGCTATGTTTACCTATCCGTGGCCGACACGGGCTGCGGGATGGACGCTGTCACCCAGCAGCGGCTGTTCGATCCCTTCTTCACGACAAAGTTCATGGGCCGCGGCCTTGGCATGTCGGCGATTCTCGGCATTGTTCGCGGCCACAAGGGAGCCATTCTCGTCGAAAGCGAAGTGGGGCGGGGATCGTCGATCCAAGTCCTGTTCCCCGCGATCGAGGAGACGGGTCGCGCCGGGATCGCGAATGCGCCGGCTTCGGCGGTGGGCGGATCGCCCGCCGAGGCGAAATCCAAGGCGAAGGGAACCATTCTTCTGGTCGACGACGAGGACATGGTCCGCCTCGTCTGCGAGCGGATGCTCACCCACGACGGCTGGAAGGTATTGCCCGCTGCGGGGGGGTCCGAGGCGATCACGCTATTCCGGCAAAATTCCGAAGAGATAACCTGTGTTCTGCTCGACCTGTCCATGCCGCAGATGGACGGCATGACCGTCTTCCGCGAATTGCGCGCCATAAGGCCCGAAGTGAAGGTCATCATATCCAGCGGTTACAGCAACGATCGGGGCGACGGCCACGAGCTGCTCGGGAAGGGCATCGATGGCTTTATCCAGAAACCCTACACGGTCGAAGGCTTCCGCCGGGAACTGGCGCGCGTCCTGAGCCTGCGCTGAGCCCGATTCCAAGGGCCTGCCCCCAGGGCCGCCGTTCAGGCCCTATTCGGAAGCATCCATGTCGGCCGCGTAAGCCGGCACAAGCGCTACCGCCTCCAGGCGAAGGACATCGCCTGCCGGAGGAAACGCCGGCCGGGCGAAGTGTTCGAGAAACAGGGGCGTATCGCGCCGCAAGGGGAGGATCCTCAGTTCGAGGCCCGCTGCCAGTTCGGAGGGCGAAAAGCGCCAGAGGCCGATCTCCCATGGCGTGCCCTTGTAGAAATTGTCATCGGCAAACCGGTTGCCGGCGTAGAGGCGCGCCACGTCGCCCTCGTAGGAGATCCGCAGAACGACGCGCTCGTCCGCCTTCGGGGCGCCGCCGGGAAAACTCAGGCGCCAGACGGCGGCGCGACTGAAGTCGCCGTCGTCGGGCTCCATGGCGACGGGTCGCCGGGGATTGGGGTTGATCTTCGCCGGCAGGGACAGCCCCGCTGCCTTGATCAATGAGGCTTCGACCGGCGGTGGCCTTGGCGCGGACTCAGCCGTCGGGGTGTAACGCCTGAAGAGCCCATCCGCCCCCGCTTCGCGGAAGCCCCGCCCCGGCTGCTTGAGCGCCGGGAATAGTTCCACGCCGAGATCCGCTGGATCGCGCGCACTCAAATGGATTCGCCCTCCGTCGAAATACGTCTCGCAGGCGGAGAGCACCAGGCGATCGCGGCCGCCGAGCCTCGTCTTTGCGAGCTGCAGCGCCTGGGCGCGGGTCAGAACGACGATCCGCGTCTGGCGGCCATCGGCCGACCCGACCTCAATCGCAGGGCCGGCGCCGGGGACGATGCCCGTGACGCGGATTGAATTTGCCTCGCGGACGACGCTGGCGCCGGGCGCCGAGACACGGAGTCCCGCAGCGGCCGCAAACTCAAATTCGGCCGGCAGGCCGGGCCATGCGAAGAAGACGAGAGTCTCCGGATCTGACAGCCGGCAGACCGGCTGCGCCGTCGCATAGCGAAGCGTAGCGACCCCGACATCCAGATTCACGGGCCAAATCGTGTACACCCCCTCCGGAATGGTGACCGGCTGCCGGGGGACAGGCACCCCAGTGGGGACAGGCACCGCGGCAGCGGGCAGCCGTAGAAGAACGCGGAAGTCCGGTTTGTCGCCAAGGCCGTAGTTGCGCTGGTAGTTGTTTATGAAGATGAAGCCGCGGCCCTTGGCGTCCAGACGGGCGGCTGCGCGGGGCGTCGACCGGTCGAGGCTGTCCCTCGGCGCCGGCAATGCGAAATAGGCGGGCATGGTTGCCAGTTCGGAACCGAAATCAGCCAGGAAGAGATTGAGGGCGCGGATGATGCGGTAGGATTCGGCCTCCTGGCCGAACTCGCCCAATGGGGCCTGGAAGTCGTAGGACTTCGCCTCCAGGTCGTTGTAGCCGTTCCAACCCAACTGGGTCTCCTCGAGTGGAGTGAGCCCGTCCGGGTTGGTGCCTCCGTGATACATGTAAAAGCCGAGCCCGGCGATTCCGGAGCCGAGCTTCACCAGGGCCGCGGCTGCGGAATCGTCCGCGCGCATGACCGGACGGCGGTGGTAGGCAATTGCCATCCCGCCGCCCATCTCTGCCGTCAGAAAGGGAAAGGCGTCCGACCATGCATTGTAAGCGGGGTTCTTCGAACTCAGGTCTCCCATCACATTGTCCTCGGCCCGGATGGGATTGAAAAAGAAATTCGGGTTAGGTGGAAGCTCTTCGAGGCTCCCGCTCCAAAACTGCTCGGTGTATCCGCCAAACACCGGCAGGAAACCCTGGTGCGGCACGGTGGCTTTGTCCCAACCTGTTGCCGTGTAGAATGGCGCATCGATACCGGCCGCATGGGCCAGCCGGAGAAGCGTCAGCATGTGCTCGATCCCGCCCGATCCCGGGTGGTATTCGTTTTCGACCTGCACGCCGACAATCGGGCCGCCGTCTTTCCAAAAGAGTCCGCGCAGCTGCCGGCCGATCTCATTGTAGAATCTCCCCACCCAGTCGAGGTAGCGCGGATCATCCCGCCGCAGAGGAACGCCGCTTTGGACGAGCCAGTCCGGAAACCCCCCATTGCGCGCCTCGCCGTGGGCCCATGGGCCCACCCGGATCCAGGCGTACAGGCCGTGCTTCGCGCAAAGCTCCACGAAAAGCCGCAAGTCGCGCCGGCCAGTCCAGTCAAACTTCCCCTTGTTCTCCTCGTGGTGAATCCAGAAGACATAGGTCGAAACGACCGTGATTCCGCCAGCCTTCATCTTCAGAAGCTCCGCCTCCCATTCTTCGGCAGGATACCGCGAGTAGTGGAATTCGCCCATGACCGGAAACCACGGGCGGCCGTCCAGGGTCAGAAACCGGGAGTTGGCCGAAAGCGAATGCCCCTCCGGTGAGACTCCGCCGAGGGCGAAGGGAAGCGGCTGCGGCCCGGCCGGCGGGGCTCCGGCATCGATCGTCAATTCGGCCGCCGCCGCGGATCCTGCACAGGCGGCCAGGGCGAGGAGAAGAGACAGCCGGCATCCGGGCATGGCCATCGGCCAAGCCTCAGGAACCTTGTTCCCAGGCCCGCGTGCTGACCGAATCGCGCCCTTCGTCAAAATCGAGGTAGTCGAACATCGTCAGGATCGGCTTGCCCTCCAGACCGCTTTCGTGGATCCGCTTGGCAAGGATGGGAGCAGCCTCATCGCGGAAGCCGCGTTTCATCATGAAACCATTCCAGATCTCGCATTCCTCATCCGAGCGACGTCCGCCGCGTTCTTCCGCCCATGCAAGCAACTGCAGGTCGGATTCTGTCCCTGCCCGCACGCGGGCATCCAGCTCCTTGTAATCAACCCGCAAAAAGGTGCAGCAACGGCCGTCGAAGCCCTTGCCCATGTTGGGACCGTACTCGTCCAACGGCAGCCTGCCGGAGGCATGCAGCCGGATCTTGTCGATCATCCGGCCGAAATAAACCAGCCGGCCCACCTTGGCATAGGGACTGCGCAAACTGGGTACAATGGACATGCTTCCTACATGTGCCCAACCCGCGGGGGAGGGCAATGCCGAACTGGCTGGGGTCTTAAAGTGGATTTCCGTCGGAGGTGTCGGCGGGCGGGTTCATCTTCAGGCCGACAATCTTCAGGACGCTTGCGTACTTGCTCGGCCGCGATTCAGGCAGGGCAACCCTGAGGCCGGTCTCCTCCTGGGTGAAGGTGAGTTCTCCAGGGGCTCCGAGCAGCGTTACCTGGGAGATCCGGCCTTCGATCGGCGGCCGCGCAGCCAGGGGCGTGAGGAAAACCTCGCGGCCAGCGGCCCCTTCCTCGAACACGATCGCGTAAAGGGCGTCTCCCTTGACCGTGAAGCGCACATGAAGGCCGGTCTGGCCGCGGCCACCGCCCTGGCCAAACATTATCCAGTTGTGGGTGCCGTAGATCGCCTCGCCGTTGACGGCGAGCCATCCGCCGACGCCGAGAAGCGTCTTTTGCTGTTCGGCGGGAAACGTGCCGTCGGATTTGGGCGAAAGGTTCAGAAGCAGGGTGCCGTTCTTGCTGGCCGTGTCCGCCAGGGCGGCGACGATCGACGCCGGGCCGGAGACCTTCATGTCGCTTGTGTAGCCCCAGGTCGTGCCGATCGGGTGATCGACCTGCCAGGCTCCCGTGCGGATCCCGGCCGGCGAGCGCGGGCCTATCTTCTCAAAATCGATTATCGAACCGATCGTTTCGGTGTTCCGGTCGGACGGCGCGAAAGCGGCCTTCTTCGTGCTGATCGACACCTCCTTGCCCCACTGCGCGGCGCGGTTGTAGTAATAGGCGGCAATGCGCAGCTTTAGCGGGTCGAGGTAACGCTGGTCGACTCCGTTGTCGAACCAGAGCATGTCGGGCTGGTACTTGTCGATGAGTTCCACGTTGCGCTCGAACCAGTTGACCAGGAATCTCTCGCAGGCCGCGTCGCTTCGGTCGGCGACGTTGTAGAAATCGGCCCACTTGGGATCGTAGAGGTCGGCGTGCTTTGCCTTCATCTCGGCGGCGAGGTCGGGCGGCGGGTTGATGAATTGGAAATTCTCGATGCCGTGGTTCGAGACGCCGAACTTCAACCCGCGGGCGCGCACGGCCTTAGCGAGTTCACCGATGAGATCGCGGTGCGGCCCCATGGCCTTTGCGTTGAACGGCGTGACCTGGCTGTCCCACATCGCAAAGTTCTCGTGATGCTCTGCGGTAGGCACGATAAAGCGGGCGCCGGATTTCTTGAAAAGGTCTGCCCAGGCATCCGGGTCGAAATCCTTGCACGTGAATAGCGGGATGAAATCCTTGTAGCCGAACTTGTCCTGCGGGCCGAAGTGCTCCTCGTGCCACTTTCGATCGGCGCCGTACATGTGCTTTTCGTACCACTCGTTGTGATGCGCAGGCACCGTGTACAGACCCCAGTGCATGAACAGCCCGAACTTCGCCTCGTAGAACCAGGAGGGGACGCGATAGTTCTGCTTCAGGGATTCCCAGGTGGGCTGGAACGGACCTGGCGGCAGCGACCCCGGCAGCGAGGCCACCGCCGCCTCGACGACCTCGATCCGGGTTTCAGGCGCCATGTCGAAATCCTTGGCGTTCCCGCCCTCGGCGACCAGGTTTGGCGCCTGGGCCGAAACGGGCGGATTAACCAAGGCGGCGATTGCGATGGCGAGGCCGAGGTGGCGGAGGCGCATGGGGTCAGTCGATTTCGACGACGGTCACGGATTTTGCAGGAAGACGCAGCGTGAGCGTCCCGCCCTCGGCCGAAAAATCGGTGAAGGGGACGGGGGACACTTCGCCGGGCCGGTCGAACGTATTGTGGGCGTTGATCGAACCGGCGGTGAGGACCGTGGCGGAAACCTTCGAGGGGCTCGCCCCGGCAAGCCGGCAGGCGACCGCAACCTGGCTGTGCGGGTCGGCGTTGCACAGGGAGATGTGGATTCTGCCCTCGACGTCGCGTGAAGCCGAGGCGCTGATTGCGGGCATCGCCTTGGCCCCGAAGTGGTAGTCCGGGCCGGCCAGATCCGTCGGCAGCAGCCGGGCGCCCTGGTGCACGTTGTACATTGCGAACACGTGGTAGGTCGGCGTGAGAACCATCCTCGGCCCGTCGGTCAGGATCATCGCCTGGAGAACGTTGATCATCTGGGCGATGTTCGACATCTGCACGCGGTCCGCGTGCTCGTGGAAGATGTTCAGGTTGATTCCGGCGAGGAGCGCGTCGCGGAGGCTGTTTTGCTGGTACAGAAAGCCCGGATTCGTGCCGGGCTCGACGTCGTACCAGGCGCCCCACTCGTCGACCATGAGCCCCACCTTCTTCGTGGGATCGTAGCGGTCCATGATCGCGGAGTGGCGCGTGACCAGTTCCTCCATCTTGAGGGTCTGGCTCAGCATGGCGAACCACTCGGCCTCCCCAAACTGCGTCGCGGAACCCTTCTGTTTCCAATTGTCGTCCTTGACCGTGTAGTAGTGAAGGCTGAGGCCGTTGGCCCGCTTGCCGGCGATCTTCATGACGGTGTCGGTCCAGGCGTAGTCGTCGCTGCTCGGCCCGCATGCGATCCGGAGGATCTGGTTGCCCGAGAAATTCTTGATGAATGTGTTATATCGCCGGAATTCGTCGGCGTAGTACTCGGGCCGCATGTCGCCGCCGCAGCCCCAGTTTTCGTTTCCGATAGCGAAGTACTTTATCTTCCAGGGTTCGTTCCGGCCATTCTTGCGGCGCAGGTCGGCCATCGGGGAACTGGCGTCGGATGTCATGTACTCGACCCAGTCCTGCATTTCCTGGACCGTCCCGCTTCCGAGGTTGCCCGTGATGTAGGGCTCTGCTCCGACCAAGTCGCAAAAATCGAGGAACTCATGGGTGCCGAAGGCGTTGTTTTCGACAACCCCGCCCCAATGGGTGTTGATCATGGAGGGGCGCAGGTTGCGGGGGCCTATTCCGTCCTTCCAATGGTACTCGTCCGCGAAGCAGCCGCCCGGCCAGCGGATGACGGGGACGCGGAGGTGGCGCAGGGCGTCGATGACGTCGTTTCGCATTCCGCGCGTATTGGGAATGGGGGAATCCTCGCCGACCCAGATTCCGCCGTAAACTCCGTGGCCGAGGTGCTCGGCGAATTGGCCGTAAATGTTGCGGTTTATGACCGCGCCGGGCTGGTCGGCGTGGACGGTCAGCTGGCAGGCGGCGTCATCCGCCCGGAGGGCGGCAGCCCACACGAGAGCCAGGGCCGGAACAAGGCGCGATGACAGACGGGCCGCAAGTCGGAATATGCGCGGTGATGATGGATTCATTGTTTTCGGGGGACAGGCACCCGCAGGGGACAGGCACCAACGCTTTCGAGATAACATCAATCATGATCGCGCGAAAGTCGCTTGAAATTTGACCGTCAAGAGACGGCCTGCCGGCACGGCCCTCGGCTGGCTTGAACAATGCAGGTTAGCCTGCATCCATCACAAATTCTGGCCAATCTTGCCCAGTCTCCCCGGTAAAAAGGCCCTCATCCTCCTTGCGCTGTGCTTATAGCACAGCTCAGTCGGCTTCGGCCCTTCTTACTCGAGGATATTGGTCAATCTTGGTCAGTTTTGTGATGGATGCAGGCTAGTCCTGCAGCGTGATCTCGCAATTGTCGCGTAGCGCGAATTGGGAGAACAGCTGGGCCGTCGGCGGCGGAGCCGATCCCCGGTAAGCCTGAATCAAGCGCCCAAAACAGACCCCCGAAACAACGGAAACACCCGAGTTGGCGGAAACCGAAGCGGAGTTTCCCGCGGTCGTGCCATTCAGGTTGAAATACACGTAGCAGTTGTCGGACGGGTGGGTGTTATTGATCGTCACCGTGTATTTGGGGCAGACGATGCGCTGGACGCAGAAGAGCCAGAGGCGCCCAGGAGTGCCTCCGGACCCCTGCCACGCCTGGACCTGCGCCTGGGTCAGGGCGGCGGTCCATGAGGGCGGAAGGGCGGCTCCGGGATAGGTCCAGTCCGTATTCCAGATGTCATTGAAAAGCGCCAGGTTGCCTGGATCCTGGGTGTTCGCAGGGTTGGGCAGGGGCGGGATCGCCAGCTGTCCGGATGGGGCCATGAGCGAGGCGATCAGAAACCGCTGCTGGTTGGGTTCATTCTCGGGTCCGACCAGCATCAGGCGGGAGTAGCGGTTCGCGTTGATCAGGATATGCGCAACCTGCGGCTGCAGGCCCGGAGTCGGGGCGAGGCCGGGCTGAGGTGCATAGCCCATCTGGCGGGCGAGCTTGGCAAACCAATCATAGGTCTCGGTCGTCGCCGGGACAAGGGTTGGATCGGTCGACAGGGAAAATTCGGTGTAATCGACGCCCGCGGGCACAGCGCCCGGAAGGGCTGCAATATTGGTCCCCTCGAGATCGACCGACTCGAACGATGCCTGCACCGCGGCGCCCATCGCTTGAAGGGTCGAGGTTTCGGCGGCCACGCGCGCATCGATCACTTGCCGGCCGATGAAGGGGGCCGCAATCGCAAGGAGAATCCCGATCACTGCGCAGACAGCGACGAGTTCGATGAGCGTAAAGCCGCGGTTGTTCCGCAGCGCGGCCGAAGCCGCAATGGGGTCAGTGCGTCGCATACACGACCTGGTAGGCCGCCTGGAAGAATGAGACCAGAATGACGCCCATGCCGCCGACGACAGCGAGGGTGAGCGCCGGATTGAGAATGGCGATCACCGCCTCCAGCCGCTCCCGCGACTGGGCGCTGAAGTAGGCGCTGACCCGCTCCAGGGCCGGGGCCATTCGGCCGGACTGTTCGCCCACCTCGATTGCGAGACAGGCGAGCGGCGGAAACAGGCCGCTGCGCGAAAAGGCCGCCGACAGCGTGACTCCCTCCTGGATGATCCGAAGGCGGGCTGCCGTCAGACCCTCGCGGAAAGCGCGATTGCCGACGAGCCGGCTGCAAAGATCGATGCTCGCCGGCGCGGGCTGGTTGGCGAGATACAGGGAACGATAGATCTTGCAGATCAGGGCGACGGTGGCGTCCCGGTAGATCGGGCCCGCGATGGGCGCCCTGAGGAACCAATGGTCGATCCTTCGCCCGATGGCGGGGATTTGGCGGCAGGCCAGTATGAGGATGGGTGCGGCGACCATCGCGGCCGCGGCTATGGGCCATCCCTTTCGGACATGAGTCGCGACAAGTATCACGCCCCGCGTGAGGGGAGGCAGTTCGCTTCCGAGCGAGGAGAGAAGATCGGCAAGGCGGGGGAAGACGACCCCCAGGAGGAGGCAGCACAGGCAGCCGGCCAGGAAGGCGGTGAATGCGGGATAGGCGCAGGCCCTCCGGACTTGCCGGCGATGGGCCTCCTCATATGCCGTTCGCTCGGCCAATTCCCCGAACCGCTGGGCGAGCTGGGCCGAGCCGCTCTGTTCGCCGGCCTCGATGACTGCGACGACCGTCGGAGAAAAGCTGCGCGGAAATGCGGCGAAGGCTTGCGACAGCCTGCAGCGTGATTCGGCGACCTCCGTCTGCACGGCGCCCACGATCCGCCGGACGCGCCTGTCCGGGAATCGGACCGCCAGATGCCCCAGGGCATCCTCGATCAGGACCCCGGAGGAAAGAAGCATCTCCATCTGCTGGAAGAACACGACGCGGTGCGTGTACGACAGCCCGGCACCGGGGAGAAGCTTGCGGAGACGGACGGCGGCCGACGAGATTGCGGTGAAGAGGGCTGTCATAAATGGGTGTCATCGAGGAAGGCGCAGCCGGACGGGCCTGTCCCCGACGGGTATGCGCAACCGCACACCCTCCGCCTGCAGTTCGATCGCGTCCGGGGCAATCGAGGAGACCGTGAGGCCGTCCAGCGCGTCGCCCGGGCTGTAGATCTCACCGTTGACGATGGCGCAGTCATCCGCGGCCTTTCCCGCGATGAGAACGGCGTCGATCGCGAGCGAAACCTCGCGTATGGACGCCGGCGGGCGGAAGCGGACAATGAATGGATTTGGAAGCTCCCCCGTGGAATCGGCGGTGTCGAGGGCGACAAGATCGATGATGCCGTCGGAATTCGGAACGATGGGGTGGTCCGCGCCGGGAGGCTTGCCAGCCGGGGTCGGTGCGGGCGGCAGATCCGGGACGGCCGCCCGGATTTGTACCGCTGCGTCCTCACCGCCGGGCGCAAGCTCCGCAGAAGATATGGGGCGCGGATCAGGCAGGGGCGTGGAGAGGATGGCGCCGGGCGCCGCAGCGCCCAGGGGCAGGAGAAGACTGTAGAGGCGAGGTTTGATTGCGCCCTATATTAGCAAGCTCCGTGTTCAGGATGGCGCGGGGGCGCGGCGGGCATTGCGCCCGGGCGACGCCGCTTTTTCAGCCTGCGCCCGGGCCTTGTGCCGGGCCTCTGCCTCCTTTTCATTCTGCTTTCGGTGCGATTCGAGTGCGCGGACGGCGAGGCTGATTCCTTCGACGGGCGAGTCCGCCTGGAGGCAGTCGACAAAGGTGCGCACGCCGAATGCGGCCGTGGTCCGAAGGGACCCAGCCGCCCGGTGGGGGGCTGGGACCGACGGCGCGTCAGGCGGAGGCGGACCCGGGAGCGGGGCTTGTCCTGCGGGCCTCCGAAGCGATGATGCAATGACGGGTCCGAGGTTTGACCGCGCAGGGTAGCGGGTATGGCCGAGCGCGCCCCCAGCCTGTCCTGCTCCGAGAAGGCGGCCGGCCATCCCTCCGCCGCCCGCCGCAACTGCGGCCGTAGCCAGAGCGGCAGAGGCTCCCGCGACAAGCCCTGTTGCAAAGTTGCAAAGGAATAGTCCCGCCGCACCCGCCCCTTTCAGGAACACGGCGAGAAGTTTCGGCGTTCTGATCGCGATATAGATCGCAAGGAACAGGTAGGCGACCAGGTAGCAAAACATGGCCAGGGGGACGATCTCCCCGGCGCTGCCGACAACGGATAACGCCGCGGCCACCATGTAGGCCGCGCCGCCCACCGTGCCGGGCGTTCCCGAATCGCCCGATGCGAGAGGCCCGAAAAGAATGTATCTGAGAACAAGGCCCATCAGGGCGTCCACAAAAAGCATGATGAACTGGTAGGCGGGCACGACCAGGGTCAGGGACACAAGCGAGCGCAATACGCCGAGGAAGGCATCCTCGGTCGCCGGCAAAAGCCAGAATGGCACGGCGACCACCAGGGCGAACAGTTCCACCTCGATCAGCACGCCGACTCCGGCCGCAAAAAAGAACGCAACCATCCGCGTGAGGACGACACCGATTCCCCGGCCCAGCCAGTCCACGGCGGCGCGCCACTGCGTCATGAACCCGCCAGCCGCGGCCGCGGCCTGCTCGACCTTTTCGGAAAACCACGCCCTCACCCGGCCGGCGAGCGTGGGCGAGGCGCCGACGACAGGGAGCAACTGCGAGTCGAGGTAGCCCAGAGCATGGGCGAGGACGTTCTTCCCATACAGCTGGCGGGCCGACTCAAAGGCCCCGTTGTTCGAAGGGGTGTCGGGCATCGCGATCGCCTGCGCAGCCGCCTGGTCGTCGGATGAAAGGGAGTCGGAGAGGAGAGGGAGCGAAGTGGAACTGCCGGAGGGGAAGGCTATCGACAGGGGACCGCTTCCCGCCGGCAGCGCCCCGAGGTCGGCCACGATCTGGCCGAAATTCTGAACGACATTGCGCCCGACATAGGAGGCGACCTGGTCGTCGGGCGTGGCCGCGTTTTCCCATGACGGGGTCAGGATCGGGAGCTGCCCTGGGAGCTGGCGGGCCGACAGGCTTGCATTGAGGGCGCCCGCCGTCGCGTTGTACCAGAGGCCTATCTGCGTCATTTCATCCCGCGACGCGCCGGAGGGATAGAAGGCCATGGTCCTGCGGGCTGCCGCATTTCGAATCGATTCGATCCGCGCCTGGGCGAAACTCAGGGTGCCCATGCTGCCTGCCTGGAGAATTGCGCTCATCGACTGGCTGGCCATGGCCTGGACTCCCTGGGCGAGGGCGCAGTTCACGGTCATGAGAATCGCGTACAGGAACGGTGTGTTGCTTATGATCAGGACCCCGGCCAGCAGGCGGAAATAAACCTGGGCCACCGATGCCAGGGGTGCGCGCACCCCCATGCTGTACCGAACGACAAGGGCCCGCTGCATGGCGGTGATGGCGGCGATCCCAAGAAAGATCACAATCGCCCCCCAGAACAGCTGGTGAAAGGCACCGGTTGCCACGATCTGGAACGGATTGAACCCCAGAAACGCGAGCGTGGGCCCGCCGCCGCTCGCCTGGTATGCGGCCTTGAAGTGAGCGATGCTGTCCGAGCCGAGGTCGCCGCCGGAGCCGAGGGCCTGCGCTATCTGGGCCTGGGAGTCGGCAAGTCCGGCCGAAAGGGTGGTGCCGCCGAGCGCTGCCGCAGTCGTGCCATCCATGGCTTCAGGGCGGCATGTTGAGCTGCATCTGGGCGGCGTCGCGCCGGGCGTCGTTCTGCTCCAGCATGAGCTCGCTTTGCGCGCCGGCGGCGCGAAGGGCCGTTTCCTGCGCGCCCGCGGCCTGGGCCGCCGACTCGAGCAGGACGTGGTTCGTCGTGGCGGCTATCTGCGCTTGGGTGTGCGCCACGTCGGCGAGCGTCTGGGCGCTGCCGGAACTGCTTTCAGCTGCCTGGGCCTTCGCCGAGAGAGCCTGGAGGCTGATCCGCCGCTGTTTTGAGTCATTCAGCCAATCGGCCTCGAGAAGGTGGGCGACATCGACGGCTGCCCGTCCCCCGAGATTGGCCTGGTCCTCGGGCGCGCGGCTGGAATACCACTGGGCGTACGCGACCGACGCGGGTGTCATGCCGGCGGAGCCGCCGACCCGGGCAATGGCCGGGTCGGTGAGGATCTGCCGGTAGAAGGCGGTCGGGCTTTCTATGGCAAGAGCCCACTGGTCGAGGGGGACGCCGAGGAATGCGTCGAGCTGTCCGGTCGTGTCGAAAAGCGACCCGATCTGCGCATTTTGGAGGCCCGGATTGGCCTGGACCAGGACGCGCAACTCATCCGGCGACAGGACCCGGCCGAACGAACCCGATTCGGCGGGATTGCCCATCGCGGCTGCCAGCCCCACGAGCTGGTCGAGCTGGCGTGTCGAGATGCCGAGGATCGACCCGAGCCTGTCGAACTCCTGCTGCGCAGTGTGGAGGACGTTGATCGTCTGGGCCACGCTGGCCGGGTCGAAGACGATGTCGCCTGCGCCGAAAAGGGCGCGGCTTTTGAGCGGCCATGCGAGGGCAAGGGCCGCCGCGGCGAGCCGGGCGGTATGATTCGGTTTCATCGGAAAGGCTCGGTCAGGGACGGGTCCTGGGCCTGGCGCGGGCCGAACCACATTCCGCCATATTGGCCGGCAGGATACGAAAGGTCAGGCCATGAGGAGCGGGCGGCCGGCGCCGGTCCGGGGAGGCTTCCCGTCCGCTCGCTCCAATACTGCTGCAGGACCTTCTGTCGCTCCTCCCGCCGGGCCTGCTCGAGTTCCTCCGCCTGGGGCGGAGGATCCGCCGTGCGGGACGCGCAGCCTTCGGCGCACAGGGCGAGAAGGGCCGCGCAGGCGAGGGCGCTTGGCCGGGCGCTTTTCATCGGGTGGCTGAGGGTTGGCGCGAGGAGACGATCCCCTGGGGGTGCTCCCTTGCGAACCGCCGGACGGCGTCGGGCCGCGAGAGGCCCTCCTGCTGGTAGGCCTGGATCGCCCGCCGGTCCTCGGGGGAATTCGCCGTGAAGGCGTATTTGAGCGGCGTTGAGGCGCTGAGCAGCCGCAGGGTCCGCTGGCCGTGGGGCGTTTGCTGAATGAGAAGGAACTCGGCGTGGCGCCCGGGCACGGTCGTCACGGACTGGATGTGCGCGAGTTCGACCGGGGAGAGGTTCTTCTCATCGGCCACCCGCCGGGCCTTGTCGGCATTGTCCTGGCGCAGGATGAAGAGATTGTCGGCCGCGCCGACGAAGGCGTTGCGCGCCTGGCGGAAGGAGAGGAAGTCCTCGAGGCCCTGCGAGAGGGCCGCCACGGCGACCCCCGTCTTCCGAAGCGTGCGGAAACAGTATTCCATGAATTCCGCGGTCGCCTCGTCCTTGAGGAGAACCCCGGCCTCGTCGAAGGTCAGGAATTTGGGGTCGCCGCCCGGGGCCAGGGCGAGGCTGACGACCGTGCTGACGATCGAATTGAAGATGACGCGCGCAAGGTCGGCGTCCCGCTGGTCGTGGACGACCCGCTTGAGGTCGAACACGACAACCGGCGCCGAGAGGTCGATCTGGGCCGGGCCGTCGAAGAGGTTGGCGAGCGAGCCGTCCTCGCACCAGGGGGCGAGGCGGCGGGCCAGCGCCTCGCCCCGCCCGTCGCGAAGGAGGGCGGCGCGCACGTGCCGGACGAAGACGGGCTCGTTCAAATCCCTGAAATAGGCACGCCGGAGGGCATCCTCCACGACGACCAATTCATCGGACGAAAGCCGCCGGTCGCGATCCCTCACGAGGCTTTCGAGCCAGAGGGTTCGCGAGCGCAGAACCTCGGGGTCGGGGACCGTTCCCGGCGGAAGCCAGAGCGGGTTGAGCCGGTTGGACCGGCTTTGGATGTTGTAGTCGATGTAGACCCCGCCGCTCGAGGCGCAGAAACTCGCAAACGATCCACCGAGGTCGATCACGACCATCCGGGCGCGGTGGCGGCGCAGGGCGATCAGGTTCTCCACGGCAAGGGCCGATTTTCCCGAGCCCGTCCCCCCGACGACGAGATGGTGGGGATTGGCAAACAGGCTTTCGTCGGGGACGATCCAATTGAAGATGCTGCGGGAGGCCGTCTGGTAGAGGACGCCGATCCTTTTCCCGGCCCCCAGGTTGGCGGGCTGCCCGAAAAGAGGGAGCAGCCTCACAAGCTGGCGGGTCGAGTAGTCGAGCAGGCGGTAACGGTCCTTGTCCTGAGTCCAGAAGGGCTGCATCGCACGCCAGTAGGGCCACAGGGCGCGCTTTTCCGGGATGAATACGGCGTCGCGCGCCCTGCCAAGCGCCTGGGCCGCGGCGACGCGTTCGCCAAGTTCGGCGAGTCCCGGAGCCCAAAGGTGCAGGTAACAGGCCGCGCGCCAGCTCGCCTCCGAATTGGCGCCCATCTCCTCGAGTTCCAGGGTGAGCTGCGCCGTTGCAGCCCGTTCGGCCGGATCGGCTGCCGTCTGCGGATCGGACTGGCGCTGCTGAAGGAGGGTCTTCAAACGCTTGATGCGCTTCAGGCGGTCGCCCCGCTCCGCGTTCACGACGAGTTCGGCATGTGTCAGGCCTCCGAGCAGCAGCAGTTCGTCGAATGCGGGTCGGGCCAGCTCCTCGGGCGGCTCGTAGAGGGTCAGCACCGCGTGGAACCAGCCGTCGAGTTCGGCGATCCCCGCCGGCGGGCTCGCACCGTCGGGATCCCAGCGAAACGTGCTCTGCGCAAAGCTCTCGGTCAGCGGGATCCCCGCATTCGGCCGCCATGGGCGAGGAAGGGCTCCCGCCTCGAACTGCCGGGGATTCCAACGCCGGAAGAACAGGCGGCAGACAGCGTCGTTGTCCAGGGCCTCGGGCATCCAGCCGAGGGGGCTCAGGGCTGCAGCCAGCGTGCGCGCCTGGGTCAGCAGTTCCGCCGAGGCTAGGGCGAACTGTTCGCGGTCGTAGCGAAACCTCTCCCGGGCTCCCGCGAAATACCCGGACAGCGCTTCAAGAAGGCCCGTCTTTCCCTCGCGCCGACCGGCCGCCATTCGGCGCAGCGTTCGCTCGTCAAAGGGCAGCTTCCGCACGAGAATCAGGTAGACTTCGATCCAGCGCAGGTGGCCCTCGCGGAGGAGGCCGAGAAGATTCTCCTGCTGCTCCCGCTGGACCTCGCCGACCAGGCCGGGCGAAAACTCCAGTGCGGCAAGGCGCGCGGTCAATTCCGCGCAACGCGAATGCTGGGTCCAGATGACCTGCAGGTCGAAATGCTCGGGCAGTGCATTGAGGAATCCTCCGAGGGTCTGGTAGATGCACTGCACGGCCTCATCGCCCAGGGTGGGGGTGAAGGGCGCGTCCACGCGCAGCCCGAGCCCGAGCGAGCGATCCTGGTTGACGACGATTCCGTCGGCAAGGGCGAGCGGCGACAGTTCGCGGTCCAGCGTGCGGCCGTCGAGCGCGTTGGTTCGCTGAAACTTCCTTGCCAGGTTGAGGATCACCGAAGGAACGGGGAGAGCGCGTCCGCCCTGCCGGGCCGAAGCGTCCTCGCCAGGAAAAACGAGCGGAAGAAATGGGAGTCGTAGCCCGGGGGGCGCCCCAGGCGGAACACGGCGAGATAGGCCGGGTACCCCCCGAGGATTGCGAGCATTCCTGCATTGCTGTTCAGGATCAGCATGTTCAAGGCGAGGGCGACGATCAGCGCCCCGAAGTCATTTGGCGTGAACACACCCCAGATGTAGATCGAGCGGGCGAGCTGGCGGTGAAACCGGATCGGGGGCATGGCGGGGTCATCGCTGGGCCTGCGGCGGCGCGGCCTTTTCCCCCGTATTGGGCGCGCTCTCGGCTTTGTCCGGCTCGAGCGCCCGGATGGCCGCATCGAGATTCGTCAGGACGGCCTTGAGCTCGGCCGGGGTCCACTCCGGCTTGAGCCCGAGTTTCAGCAGTCCGTCGTATGCTTGCCGGAGAAGTCCGGCCGCGCGTCCCGGATCGCCCGCGGGGACATAGACGAAAATCGGCAGGGCAGACTCCACCCAAACCCCCGAAACATTGAAGCGAATGGGCTTCCGGCGGTCGAGAACCCGAAGTTCGTATCCGGGAATGCGAAGAGGCATCACCGGGTCTGAAACGTCCGCCGAGGACGCCAGGGTCGACGCCTGAAGGCCCGCAGGCCTTTCCGGAGGAGAGGCGGAGGCGGGTTCGAGCGCCGGCGCGCAGATCGCGATGCCGGCCAAGTATCGTCCAAGGTGCACCGGCAGGATAATAGCAACCCGCCGAATGACACCTCACCGGACCGATCGCCGGCGCAGTTTTCGCTCAGGCTCGATCGCCCGCCAGCACGACCTTGCCTGCCATTCGTTGCGCCGGGCCATTGCGTGTGCCAAGATCGCGCGTTTCGGCTTGCGGCGCGGCGCGCGCCGGTGAATTCCGACCGACCAAGTGCCTCGCGGTGGTGACGACGGTTTCGATGCTTTTCTCAAGAAACGCCGCCGCCTGCGCGGTTTCGTCGGCGTTCGCGGCATTGGCATGGGTCGCATTATCGAGGGAGCGCGTGGCATCGCTTATCTGGTCGAGCCCCAGGCGCTGCTCTTTCGAGGCTGCGGCGACCCCTGCAGCCTGATCAGCGAGGGATTGCGACTGGCGGGCAACGTTTTCAAAGGTGCCGGCGGCGCGGGTCGCCAGCTCGACCCCGCAATGAATGTTCGCAACCGCCGCCTGCACCTTGTCCCGGGTGATCTGGGCAGCCTCAGCGCTGCGGTGCGCAAGCGTTCGCACCTCCTCGGCGACGACTGCGAATCCCGCGCCTGCCGCGCCGGCGTGGGCGGCTTCGACTGCGGCGTTGAGCGCGAGCAGCTTCGTCTGGAACGCGATCTCATCGATCGTGCTCACGATCTGCGCCACTTCTCCGGATGACTGGCTTATCTTCCCAATGGCGTTTCCCATGGCCTCCATGTCCCGCATGCCCGTTTCGGCGCCGGCGGCCGTCTTTCGGGCGGAATCGGCCATCGCATGGGCGATGGCCTCGCTGCTTCGCGTCAGTCCGGCCAATTCGGTGACCGCGGAACTCGTCTGCTCAAGCGCCGCTGCCTGGCCCGAGGTTTCGGCGGCCAGCTTTCGGCTCGCACCCGCCACCTGTTGAACGGCGTCGGCCAGTTGATCGGCTGTCTCAGCCATTGTTTTCGCGGTGGCGCCAAGGGCCGCGCGGACATTTTTTCCCACGTACGCCGCAACCGCGAGGCCCAGGCCCAGGGCCCCAATCATTCCCCAAGTCACGATCCGGGCCGCGCGGTCCATCTCCGCCGCGCTGAAAAGCGATACTTCTCGGACCTCGGTCATCGCGGGCCGCCCGATATCCGCCGCCAGTGTCGTCATCTTGTCGCCATCTGCAGCCCAGGCGGCATAGGTTGCCTCAAATCTGCCGAATAGGCCGACAGCGTCGCTGAGTTTCGCCATCAGGGCGTCGAAGGTCTGGGCGATCTCCCTGTTGTCGGCGACTTGCCTCTTGAAGCGGCCAAAACGCGCCAAAGCGTCATTGGCACGTACGGCGTCGCGGTCGATGAATGCCTCCAGTGTGCTAACGCGGATTGTCGACACCTGTTGCATGAGAACGAGGTCCAGCAGGGAGTCGTTGTCGCTGCCCGCGGCGTACTGGGCCAGGACCGAAGTCAGTTTTTCGAAGCCGGCGTCCGTATTCTCGCGACTGTACGCGATCTGGCCGCGCAAGGCATGAAGCGCTTCCGCTTCGGACCGGAAGACTTGGGCACGGCGGGCGAGTTCCGCCACCGACTCCGCAAAACCGGGCGGGACGAGCCCTTTTCCGACGAGATCCTCAGCTCGTGCGAGATCGCCCTGAAAGTCCTTTAGCCGCGCAAACCCCTGTTCGTACGATCCCGGGCGGTTGGTGAGGTGGTAGACTCTAAGGCTGTCCTGCGCGCCCGCCAGGGCCCGCTCCATGTCCGAGGCGATCTGCGCGCGGACAACCGATTCGTCCGCCAGGCGGGTCGAACTGGCCCTTGATATTCCTAGATACGAATAGGATACGGAGGCGAGGATCGCCAGCATGGCCAGCAACAGGCCGAAGCCGAACCACAGGGTCTGCCCGACCGTAAGTCGTCGAAAAGCCATGGTCATCGTTCCTGAATCGGCTCAAAGGTCCCTGGCTTTTGTGACATTTGAACGAATCTTCCCGGAGATGACCCATGCTGCCGCCCGTGGGGACGACGCCAAGTGGCGCCGGGGTGCGCCCGCTGTCGATACGCTAGCCCGAAGATTTCATGAAAACGGCCAAAGATCGCCAAACCGCCGAGGAAAAAGGGTCAAAGACGACCGAGGTGTGCTTGCAAGCACATCGCAGGGAGTCTGAGGCCCTTTTTCGAGAGCGGTTTGGATGAGATTTGGACGAATTTCGTGAAATCTTCGGGCTAGAATCCACTTTCAAAAATGGCGGGGACAGGCACCTTGTAACCGCCCTTCGACCACCGGCCCGCGCGCAAAGGCCCAACCCGAAAATCCCCACCGCCATGCCATCGTCACCGACTACGAGTCAAACCGGGGAGCTGCCCCGCCGTGAATTCCTCCAATTTCTGGGCGCCGGCGCACTGGGCCTGGCGCTGTCGATGCGCGGCGCCCGCGCCGAGGCCGCCTCCGGCACGACCGGCCTTCCGACCTTCGACCTGAGCCCGGGCCCGAAGAAGATGCGCGGCGTTTTCCCCATCGGGTCGACGCCGTTCACTCCTGACGACAAGCTCGACCTGGAATCATTGGTCGCGCAGGTATCGTTCTGCAACCGCTCCGGCGTGCATGGATTCGCCTGGCCGCAGGGGGCGAGCAACTGGTCCGCCCTCGCGGAAGCCGAGCGCATGGCCGGCACGGAAGCCATCCTGGCGACCGGAAAGGGGGGAACCACAACACTGGCCATCGGCGTGCAGGGAGCGGACATGGGAGCGGTGACCCGTTATGCACATCAGGCCGCGCGGCTGGGTGCAGATGCCATCATCTCGATGCCGCCGGCGAAGGTGACCGACGAGAAGGTGATCCTCGACTATTACCAGCAGGTCGGCCGGATCACCGATCTGCCCCTGTTCGTCCAGAGCCAGGGCAGCATGAGCGTCGATCTCGTCGTCGAGATCTTCAAGACCGTCCCCACGATGCGGCAGGTCAAGGACGAAGCCGGCGTCGCCCTGGACCGGGTCGCCGAGTTGCGCAGCCGGACTGGCGACCAGCTTCGAGTGTTCTCCGGCCACGGCGTGCAGACCATGATTACTGAGATGGAGATGGGCTTCGTCGGGCATTGCCCCTACACGGGCCTGGCCGACATCTATTCGGCGGCCTATGACCTGTGGCACAGCGGCCGCCGCCAGGAGGGCTTCGACATGTTCGGCCGCATCCTGGCCTTCGGCAGCCTGGGCGTTCCCGACCAGAACCGGCTGCTGATCGCCCGCGGCGTCTTCAAGCCGAACGTCCGGTTCAGGCCCGCGCCCGCGGTCACCGGCCCTGGTGCGCCCCGCGGCCGGCCGCTCGGCGACCAGGGCGTGCGCGACGGACTCGATCATTATCTCAAGCCATACCTTAAGGCGTAGGCTGTCCTTCGCGCGCTGTAGCAGCGCTTGGGGAAAGTTTGCTATTCTTAAGGGATGACAAAGTCCCTTCGGCTTCAGTTGATCCATTGCTCCTGCACGGCCCGTTTTGCCACCTCCCGGCTTGACTCCAATGTTTATACAATGTTTATCCATAAGCGATGAAGATCACCGCCCAATTCTGGGGAAATAGCCTTGGCGTGAGAATTCCCGCGCCAGTCGCCCGCGACATGAACCTGACGAACGGCGCGGAGGTGGACCTTCAGATCGAATCCGGCCGGATCGTCCTGACACCGGTGCGCCGCGCCAGACGCTGCAAGCTGAAAACCCTGCTCCCGAAGATCACGGATGCAAACAGCCCGGCAGGAGACATCTGGGGAGCTCCCGTCGGCAGGGAGGTCTGGTGAGTCCGCTCCAGCCTCCCCAGCGCGGCGACCTGGTCTGGGTCGATTTCATTCCGCAAATCGGGCATGAGCAGGGTGGGCGACGCCCGGCGTTGATTCTCTCCCCGGGGAACTACAACAACAAGACCGGGCTGGCTGTGGCGTGCCCGGTCACAAGCCAGGCCAAGGGCTATCCATTTGAGGTCTCGCTGAAAGCCGGAATGCCGATCACCGGTGTCGTTCTTTCCGATCACGTTCGCAGCATTGACTGGCGTGCCCGGCGCGCGGAACGGGCGGGCAGCGCAGATGAAGACACTGTCGGCGAAGTGTGCGGGAAGCTGATGGCGCTCATCGGCGAATAGCCATCCGTGTGAGGAGGGGCCGGCCTAGGTTCTCATGCTTGCTATTATCCCGGCATGGCCAAATCCGATTTTTCTTTTCGCCCCCGGAAGAGGCGGGCGGGCGTCCGTCCTTGGCTTGCGATCGCCGCCGGCCTTCTCGTCCTTGCCGTCGCCGCCCGCGCCCAAAGCGCCTCCGCCGTCTTCGCCGGCCCGCAGAACATGGATCAGGGCCTCCAGAACGGGCTCAACAACATCACGGGCTATGTCTTCTCGATCCTGAAGTGCCTGAGCCTGATAGGCCTCGGTGTCGCGTATTACTTCGTGACGCACCACGGCGTCGGCAAGGCGATCCTCGCCACAGTCGCCGCCATCCTGCTCTGGTTCGCGCCCGTAGTCGCGAACATTGCCGAGAACCTCGGGAGCGCAGCCGCGCAGCAATCGACCATTACATCAGGAGCCCCCGGTTAGAACGCGCTTGCGTAGCCTCTAGCCGGGAGCTTTAGTGACCGTTCTCTTGCTCGGGCCGTAGCGTAGTCTGGTAGCGCGCTTGCATGGGGTGCAAGAGGTCGGGAGTTCGAATCTCCCCGGCCCGACCAATTTATTATGTGGCAATAAGTTAGGTGGTATTTCAAGCCTCATTTGATTCGCTAGTCATAACAAATTAGCCGGAGAGTCATAACAGGCGCCTTATTATTCACGGAAATTCACAGATGCATCCGTGCAATCGCAATCAACGGCAAACTCGGGCGACTGTGAATCTCCACCCGCCGGCGGCACCAAATGCGCCGGTTGGCTTGGGATGCTTTACGATTCGGCCCATCAACATAAAGCGCCGTTTCACTCTTTTTCGCCGGGGGAAAATCTTCTACTGCCAGGATACGAAGACCGGCCAGCAGTTGAGCCTTAAGCCCCGGGACGAAGCCGCAGCCCACGCGCTCCTGCATGCCAAGAATGAAGCCCATCGCCGGCCCGTGTTTAACCTTCAGATGGCAAGGACCTACCTGGATGAGGACGGCGAAGCAGGAATCTCCGTAAACACATAGTGATCGTTCTGCCATATACCGTGAAGTTTGCCCATATGCTCACCGTACCGGTAACTCAGGTCTACCGAGTCATCTAAGGCGGCAAAATTGCTTGATACCTTCCAAGTGGCTGAATCGCCATAGAGCGACTTCAGGTACGCACGGCTCTCACGCATGGCGCAGAAGCTTCCAGGCCCGGAGAAGGACAAGTACGTCCATCCGCAAAGAAGCAGCCCGACGCAAAGAAACACAGGCCCGAGAATTCTGAATGTCTGCTTTGCCTTCTCCTCCCGATAGAACGGCGCCATATCGGTCAATCCGAAAGTGTTCAGGCGCCATGTGGCCTTCCCCAGAGCGCAGAACCATCCGGCAAACCTCTCTCGCTTGAAGGTCATCAGCAGGCCGAGGATAACGAACGGAAGGGGAAAGAGGATTTCAAACATAGGGGGTAAGCGAGTGGGAATTTGCTCAGTCCATGTTCGAGAATCAAGACCCCGGTGCCCGAGAGCGCCGTGTCCGCCCGAAATACGGTCTCGCTTCCGGGAACATTACCCGATCGGCCTTCAAGGTGTGATTGACCTTCATAACACGGCGGATGGAGGCACGACTGGGATCGAAGTGGATTTGCATGGTAACTAGAATTCCGAAGGCTTTGAATTTATCCTTTTCCAGCGGAGTGCGCACCACGCAGCGGCGGCTGCAACAATGCAAATTAGTACTCTATCGTCAGCATGGGACCACATATCGCGCAATCCTTTCCAGATGCTGTACAATGCACCACTCACTGCGGACAATAGTATGCACGTAAAGGCCAGGAAGCTAATGACGATAGCCGTATAGTCGACCGGCAGCAAAAACTTGTTAAGAAGCCGCTTTCGTTGCCACGCCCGGATACCGCCAGCGCGCTGAATCGCTTCGGCCTTTCGCCTCGTGTAAAATCGCTCCGATGTGATGCACACGCTGCAGAAACCTCGCTGATCCGGGTCCCCCTGATGTCCGGGGCCAAGTTGCTTGTGACATCCCTGGAAGCACCAGAAGTAATCGGACAACGTCTCAGGACTTGGCTCGTAATCTCGGTCTTTTTTCCGACAGTATTCGTTGAAGTGTGCATCGTCGGCTCTGATAGCGGACGTTTTTGGATATAGGGTCAACCTGCTGCCACGGCAAACAATGCACTTTCCGTCAAGGTCATCGGCCGTCAGTGGCCGTTTACAATCGCAGAAACGTTGGCAGCGGTCTTCAACTGCACCGCCTGAGTAATCAGAGGCCGTAATGCGCAAATAAGCTGAACAGCGCGCACAAAAGCTGGAATAGTAAATCTCCGAGTCGCGGTACTTCTTAAAAGTCTTCAGCTTGTGCCCGAGACTTTCAGCTTTAGAAATCGCCTCGCATTTCACAACGTCAATGCGGGACTTGCTTCGCCAATTGAGCGTGGTCATATCGGTCCCCTTTTTCTCAGCTGTTCATCTTTTTTTTCAATTCCAAGTCTGAGATACCTCGTCACTTGAGGCACCCACCCGGTGGGTGAACACCTGTAGCTAGCGTCGCATTTATTCATTTGTTGCTCCATCTGGCGGACGAAATCGGTGATTTTTGAGACCAACTCCTGCGCCTCCGATAACGGAACATCGGGTAGGGTCTGCTTACCGAGCGCCGTAGCCATGTCATTATGGGAAAGCTTTTTGTGGCGCCACGCTTTTATTCCGCGCTCCCAAATTGGTTTCATCTCCCGAAGCCGGTGCTGAAGATCTTTCCGGATCGGAGCCACTTCGGGAAAATTCATGGCCGCAGCCAACGAAAGATTTTCTTGCCACTTCGTACGCGCGGGATCGAAGAAGCGCGAAATGGAAATAAATAGATCGTCGAGCAGGTGATACCACAGGTGCTTCCAGAATGCAGCACCGGTTCGATTGAACACTGCGTAATTCGCCGCAGGTGAGTACAGCTCATCAAAAACCTGCCATTGCACATTTAAATCAAGAATGAGTTCGCTCAATCTCTTGAGCCTTTCAGGTCCATCCTCGATGCTCTTATTTTGAGTCATCGTCGGCGAGAGTGCTGCACGGACTCGACGGATGTAATAGGAGAGAAGCATGGCGGTTGAGGTTCGACCCAATTGGACGCAAGGAGGATCTTATCAAATGTCTGACCGAAACCAGCAACAACGCATCTGCGGGTGGGAGAATTGATGGCATGCCGAACTATGTCATTGAGCCTCAGGTTGAATGAATCCCCTTGAGGGCGCCAGCTTCAGAGGAGCGGCTAAAACAGGGGACGGAAAGGGGACAAACCAGCGGAGAAGTCGATTGACTCAGCGGGCCATAAGCACAGACATCGGCGCATGACTGGCACCTTCGAACTGCCTCTCGGTCGGTTGGCTATGAGTTTTGGCGCCTTGGAATGGGTAGTCGTTAAAGGGATCGCGACGATTGCGGCGCATGATCTGGCCGGACGCGGAAACGACGTGCTTCCAGATCCTTTTCGGAAGAAATTGGAGTACCTTGACGCGAGGGTTAGAGAGAGAGTCGACGACCAAGGTCTCTTGGACGCTCAAACCGAACTCTGGCGCGACCTGGAGACGCACGCCGAAAAGAGGAACAACCTGCTTCACGGCCCATGGATCGACGTGGATGGCACCAACTTCGACGTGCAGAAGAACAAATTGAAGCCGCGCAAAATCAGATTGTGCGAAGTTAACACTCTATCCGCGCAGGAGACAGTGACGCCCTTAGACGTGGAAACCGCAGCGGATCAGACCAGCAAGCTTATCAAGCGTCTGAATGCTCATTTGGAAAAGATTGCGGCGGCGCTCAAACCAAACGCCGTTTCAACGCGTCCTAACCCAACAGTCGTTCAGCTTTACGGTAATGACACAGTCTGTGTTATGGTCAAAGCTTCGTTGACGGCCCCCGCAAACTGAAAAGCCAGAAGATATGCCAAAGCCTCAAGCGCCCCGATCTGCCCCCGGCCAGCGCCATGGACCCTCGCCTGAGTCTCCAATTCGCATACTTTTTTAGCCGATCCGCTGTCTAACCGACGGGGCCAACTCAGATAGGAGGGCGCCATGTACAACCTTATCGCTTTTATTCTCTGCCTTTTGCTTGAGGTAATCCTCGAAAAGCATGGCGCATCAACGTGGCTCTGGGTTCCAGTCGGACTCGTTCTCGGACTTTTAATTGCTCTCCAAATTATTTTGCCCCTTTTAGTTGATTTCCCGAGAGCGATTTGGCTAATCGCGAAAGGCCGCATGCGCCTAGCAGTTTTCGGCCCTATTCTTCTTAAACCGATTTTTCGGTGTGCGTTGCTGTTCTTGATCGGCTTATTCTGGGCTTCGTCGCTAGATCTTATAGATAACGGCGCTGTCAATGCAGGCGCGAACTTCGGAACGTTCGGCATACTTTTTTCTCTTTTATGGTCAAAATCTCGTTCTGATTTTGTCGCGAGGTTCAACGCAACGTATGGAATCTTTTCCACGAACACTGGCTGGGCGCTTCGTTTAGCTGAGGCAAAATCTACCCAGCCGGGACCTCATAAGAGCGGTCCCTCTTAAACCGCGGGCTTTTTCAGAGCTGGCTAGGAGCCCAAAATCGACTAGCACTTGACCCGGCGCCAGCCAAGCGGGTGCAGTTCGGCTGATCGCCACCAAACCGCCGGCTCGACTTGGCCGGGTGGCAGCAGGACCTCGATCGACCGTTCAAACGTCGCCGGGGTGCGTCGAGGGCCTCCTAGGGGCCGCGAGTGGGGAATCGGTCGGTGAAATTGGCCGGCGGGGTGATCATGCGGAAGGCCGGACCGCGGGGGCCGCGTGTCAATGCTCGGCGGCTAGCTTACGGCACTCGCGGAAATATCCGGTCGCGGGTTTGTCCCCTTCGTTCGACTCCCCGAGGGGCGGCTCTCGGAGAGGGACAGGGGTTACGTCTCCGACAGTCAGGTGGGTGACAATCGTCTCGTCCGGACATACCCGGGCGACGTAGGGCGCGGGAATTGTTCGCAGCCAGCTCAGGTGGCGCCGATTGGCTGCTCTGGCAACGGGGGCGAGCCCCCGACCGTGCACGACGACTTGGGAGCCGAGGAATATGAGGGTCAATCGCTCACCAGACGCGTCGAGGAGGTGGCAGGTTGAAGCGAATCGCGACCAGAGAAGCGTATGGATTTCTCCGGCCGAGACGTGAATGGTGAGAATATCGGAATCCAGGGGCGATCCGCGCTCGTTGTAGCACGGCGATGGAACCTGCCGGGCTAAATCAGCATTTTCCAATTTTTTAGAAAGTCTTTCGGCCATAGTTATATGCGATGCGAAGAACCACGCGTGGCTCGGGACGCATCCAAGGCCGCCGTGGCTTGAATTGGGTCCCATGAACGCAGTCGGATTGCCTCAAGAGGGGATGCCGGAGATTGCGTCGCCCCAGACACTTTGACGGCGGAATCAGACGGGAGGAGATCGAGGGCAAGCCCACGGTCGCCGGACTTGTGAATATGGGCGCGGAGTTCGGCCTTGTTCTCGGTGAAAATGAGCACCCTCCGCCTCGCTCTCGAAATGCTGACGTACCATTGCTTGTCATTCGTTGCTGGCGTGCGGCCCGAGTCCGAGAGGAGGACCGTGTCCACGGTTTTGCCCTGGGATGCGTAGCTGGTGGTTGCGAAGCCACGATTAAACAGGCGCTGGCTGGGGGTGAGGGTTTTGAGGGGACCGGCGTCGCTCTCGACCGCCAGGCTTCCGTCCGCCCCGAGCTGCCGAACCGTCACGAGTTCACCGTTGGCAAGAGGGAGACCCTCTAGCGACCTGCCGTTAAATTTCAGTTGGAGCCGATCGCCGGGGCCGACCTCCATCGGAGCGGCCCGGGTCACAAGAAGGCGTTCGGTGTAGCGGAAACTGACGGAGGACTGGCGGCCGTTCTTTCGAAGGACGACCCCATTCTCATCGGCGCCCCGGATCTCGCAGAGATCACCCTTGGCAAAGCGTCCGTAGCCCTTGAGGAAGAACGCATGTTGGCCCGGCTCATACGACCGGACATCCTTTTTCTGCGCTGAATCCAGGTCCGCGACCCGAAAGGCGTCCAGGGTCAGGCCGTCGCCGATCTTCCCTTGGGACCGGAGCGTTTCGCGAATGGCGTCATTGACGGCATCAACCTCATTCCAGGTTTGGGCGACCACCAGGGTTTTCTCGGAGCGGCTGATCGCGGCGGCGTATTCCCCGGCAAGAATCGAACGCCGATCGCCGGGCGGGAATTCCCGGACGCAGCCCAGGCTGTCCAACCGGTCAAACGATTGCGCGATCTTGCCCAGGGCGGCCTCGTTGACGGCCGCGCGATAGCCCCGGATGAGTTGCCTCTCTGAGGCGGTCCGGCCGAGATCAGGGTCTTGCCGACGAATCTGGGTGATCTCAGCCGCTTCTAAGCCGGAATGGCGCTCGATGGCGCGGAGGGCATCGGAAGCGCCGACCGCACCGTGCTGGCGAGTATCGCCGGAGAGGATGAGACGCCCCCCATTCTCCCGTGCCAGGCGGACCAGGGAATGCAGATCGCGACCGCCGATTTGGCCGGCCTCATCGCAGATGACGATGGCCCTGCCGGGCAACTGTTTGGTTGTCAGCACCTGCGCAACCGTCTGCGCGGTCAGCCCGTCGCGCTGGAGGTCGAGAACCTGCTGGCGTTGGGGCGCAAGGACGATCACCGGATGGCCGGCTGCGCGAAGGCCCCGGTCGATTTCGGCCAGGGTTAGGGATTTGCCCGTGCCGGCGGCACCCCGGAAGAGCGTGATAAAATCCCGGCTCCCGAGAATCTTTCGGACGGCGCCGGCTTGTTCGTCCGAGAGCGAGAGAGACGGCGCATGTTCCGGCGCCAGGGACCTGTAGCGGAAGCGCCCCTCCTTGGCGGCGAGGACCAAGTCCAGTTCGCGGCCCAGCACCTCGCGGGAGGTGACCCTGCGCGTCCCGGCTTCGCGAACGAATCCCTTCTTAGCCACCGTTTCGGCAAGATCGGCCAATTCGAAGTTGCGGCCACGGATGACCCCAAGGGCGGCCGCCAGGATTTCATGATCCTGGACCGTAGCCCGGCGGTCGAAGACGTGCTGCTCGGCCCAATCTACGGCGTAGTGCAGGTCAGGTTTTTCGAATTCGCGGGCCGGCAGTGATTTGAGGCAACCCAGCGCCTGACGTTCGCCGGGGGTCATCTGCGTCCGCCAGAGTGACTTTAGGAAATCGGAGGAGGAGACGCCCTTCATTTTTCGGCGCCGGTTGCTATGGGCGATTCGGTTGCGGAGCGCATTGATGTCGCCTTTGAATCCGTGGTGTTCGATCCGCGCCTTGGTATCCTGGTCAATCTGCTGGTGACGCTTGGAGAACCGGGCGACGAGGCTTTGGGGAACAGAGCGGATCTCGAAGCCACGGAGGTTGTTGTCGATCTCATAGCCGAGGGATCCGGAGGCCCTTGGCGAGTTCGTGACGGTAGTATTCCTGGGCGAAGCGGACTGCGCGGTACATGGCTTCTGCTTGGAGGGCCTTCCAACGGCCTTCGTGGGGATCGAAAGTGGCATTGAAGACGACGCAGTGGGTGTGCAGGTGCGGATCGAGTTCCCGGCTTGTGTCGTGGCGAAAGAAAGCGCCGACGAGGTTTCCGGTGATGCGATCTTCATTCCTGCCGGATTTGCGCACGCGTGTTTCCGCAAGCTTCTCAAGCTCAGTCATTGCCAGGTGGACGGCCCGGTTGTGCAGGTCGGTGATGCGGGGGTCCTGGTACAGGGCGACGACTGGAGACGCTCTTCGGCGGGCTGATTGTGAAATCGTAGAACACGCGCCGGTTCAGCGCCTCCCGGCCGTTCTGGCGGCGGATGGTCTTCATCCGCTGCGTCAGCCGGCAGTCGGTTTCGGGATGCTTGCCGTCGCAGAGGGCAAGGAAGGCCCGTTCGCTGACCTGTCCGACAAGCGCCAGCTTGGCCGCGCCCTGGCCGAACCATTCGCCGTGGATCGTTTGACCCTCCGAGTAATAGTCGCCGGTGGAAAGGTGTTCACGGAAGTAGGACTTGGCGACGGCCAAGTTGAACTGTACCTGCGGACGGATCATTTTCCGTTCGCCGGTTCGCAATTCACGGCCGGACCGGCTTCCATGCTCGAGCGGCGGATATAGTCGGCGACGGAGTCATACACGACGAGCCGGACGCCCCGGAGGGCGTTGCGCTGACGGACGGACACCAGCTTGATTTCGCCGGAGGCCGCCGCCTTGTAGTACCAGCTTCGGGAAAGGCCGAAGTAGGGGTCCCGTTTGCCGGGTGGCGGCAAGCGGAAGAATTCGATGCGGGGCACCGAGGGTGGATTGACGGGAGGGATGAGGAGATTTGAGTTCATGATTTTCGACGGCGGTGATCTTCGCATGAATTTGCTGTCGCCGAAATAGGGAGAGAGTGGGGGGGCCATGCTCTCCTATTTTCGGCAGAGCCCTTGGCACGGAATATGCGCGGGCAATAGGAATCATCGGCCAAGCTCTGGCTGAGGGCGATAGCGAAGGGATCAGAGGGTTGGAGTTCATGGCTTTCGCTGGCGGCGATCTTCGCATTGTATTCGAGCGTCGAAATAGGGGGAGAATGGGCACCACTTCGGCCCCCAATTTCCGCAGCCGCGGGCGGCAACGCAGAGGCGGATTCCGGTCACAGCCGGCAATTCTCCGCAGCCTTTCCGGGGCTGCTCCGAACGCCTGGCGGCTGTCGTCTTCCAGCCGCCTTGCCGTCCCGGCGCGATGGCTGTTGCCGGCCGGAAACGGCGCAGATCGCCCGTGTCTCCATTGCCTATTCGGGGTCGATCTTGAAACGGCTAACCGCCGGGACAGATTCAGGGCCGGAACATCCGGCCGATTTGGGAACGCAGATCGCGTTCCTTTAGGCAGGGACACGTATCCCCTAAGGAATTAGGCAATGAAATGGCTGGGAGACGCTGTAATTCGTATTAAACTATAATGTACATAAGGGAACGTCCATGGATTGTCCCTGGGCGTTCACAGATGTTTCGCCATAATACCGGCAAACGCGCGTGGGTTCGGCGGAATAAGCCATCGGTTAGTGGCCGCCCGATTCAAACTTGCGTCCCGGTGATCCGTGCGGACGCTCGGGGACATGATGAGGCTCCCAAATTCCGACCGCGCCGTGGTTGATTTAAGGAAGCTCAGCGAATATTGTCTGAACCCGGTGCACCCACGTGGGCGGCACAAGTCGGGTGTTTTCCTTTCGGCCCTTGGCATGACGGGCGCACATGCGTCGTTCCTTCGCGATGCGCTGTTACGGGCTGCCGAAAGCCACGACTGCACGCTTCGGGGACAGGCTGAATATGGTGTGCGGTATGAGGTTCGGTTCGTCCTGGCCTTCCAAGGTCGCGAGGCAACCATTTGCAGCGCATGGCTCGTCCGAAGGGGCGAAGATTTCGCTAGATTGACCACCTGTTACGTTGTATCTTGAGACCCATGCAGGAGATTCGTCCCAAGCTGCTCGATGCGATCGCCCTTTTAGACGACCGCCCCGGAACCAACCTCAAGGCTGGCCAGGTGGGAACCATTGTCGAAATGCTTGGGAACGAGACCATCGACGGAGCGGAAGCTTACGAAGTGGAGTTCTGCGACAAGCAGGGCCGCACGACTGAGTTTGCGGCGCTCCGGCGTCAGGAGTTTCTTGTGCTTCTGCCGACGCCCGAAGCGCTGGCTGTCTGATCGCGGCGAAATCGGCTACACTCGCGTTCTGCCCCATTCGTGGAACGACCGGCGATCCATCCGTGGTGTTCCGAGCTAATCTTTGCGACGGGAAGCGACGGGATTGTCTCGATGGCACGCCGCTTGCTGGCGTCCCCTCAGTTCGTCGGGCAGGCGTTTGACCGCTTCGCCGCGTCTTCCATTTGGGGAAGGATGGTGCCTACGTCATGGCTGCTCATACACAGTCAGCAGCGTTGGGGCGATCTTGGGCCAGACAATCGGATTGATTCGCGAACAGAGATCAACCTTGTGGCCGAAGATTCGGGCCAGGTCTTCGTCCCAAGTGAAGAAATCCCACCCCGGAACCCGCTCGGATTGGAACTCCACCAGCACGTCCACGTCGCTCCGAACGGGATCAAAGTCATCGCGAAGCACGGAACCAAAAAGGCTCAACTTACGGATACCTCGCCCGCGGCAGAAAGCCGTCAGCTTCTCGCTGTCGAACGCGATGGGTAGATTGGCCATAACCATAGAGGTTCTTCGTCAGATATTGTGGGTCACCGAGGGAAGTGGCAATGAGGGGGGGTGAAACGTGAAACCGATCATCGAGTCTTGGGGGTATTTCGAACGCTGCTGGGTTTGCCGCAGCCCTGGCGGCTGATCGCCGTGGAGATCCGAGAGGCAGAGAAGGTGGTGGAGATCGAAGTGGAATGGCCGGCCGACACGAAGGTGTGCTGTCCGGAATGCGGGCAGCGGTGCGGGGTTTACGATCATGCTGGGGTGCGGTGGTGGCGGCATCTCGATACGATGGGTCATACGACCCGGGTGTGCTGCCAAGTTCCGCGCAGCCATTGTCCGGAACATGGAGTTCGGACGGTGGACGTACCCTGGGCGTCGGGCAGTTCGAAGTTCACGCTGGAGTTTGAGGCCCGCGCGGTGGAGTTGGCTTAATCTTGAACGGTGCAGGACTCGCACTCTCACCCCAGGTCGACCTTGTGTTTCGGCTGGTGGCTGCCAGGAGCGCCGTTGAACATTTCTGATTCGCCCCGTCGGCGATGCTATTCTTGGCCGTCGCTTTTCCTAAGACTCCGGAACGCCAGCACGAGACACATGATCGCGACCACGATGGAGATTAGCGCTGTTGCCCCGATCACAAAAAAAATCGGGGCACCTAATATCCAATCAAAGGCACCGGTTCGACTGCCGGCCACAGTCGCTCGATGCCCGAAAAGCGGCTTGAGGCACATTGAGGTTAATACGAAACATAGCGCTGCGCCCACCAAATATTTAAAGCATTCTCCCAGGCGCTTGATCCAAGATTCAGAATGGCGACTAGTCATCGAGGTGTTCAGTCAAGGACCGAATTTGCTTTAACCGATGCAGCCCACACCGGGCCGTTGCACATGGTCTGGGTTCGTGGAGAACAACAGGCCACTCGGATTGCAGCGATTTAGCCATCCGATTCGCCTCCACCGACGCTCTCGTGTGATTCCGAGTCCTCAACAAACCGAATATGACATGGCCGACAATGTTTGATTGAGGAGCGGGGTGATCATTGTCCGAAAAGTGATAACAAATTTCGGACACTCCATGTCCTATGTCTTTGACCGACTTGAATTTTTGGCGAGGGACGGGATGGACTCGATGGCCCGCCGTTTTGTGGCGTCGGCAAGATGGGTGTATCGGTCATTCATCGCGAGTGTCGTGTGCCCGGTCAGCTTGGCGCGCAATTCGATCGAAACGCCGGCATCAGCCATCATCGAATTGAACGTATGGCGCAACGAGTGGAAGCCCAGACGGAAGAAGGTCCGGCCCTTGCCGGTCTTTTCCCGGCCGGCTCGGCGGTCAATTCCGGCTGCCTCGACGATGGCGCCGAAATCGCGGGAAAGGGAGGCGCGGTGTCCGGCCTGGGCGCCTCCGAGGGTGGGGCAGAGGTAGCCGTCGGGTTTGTCCGAGGAAGGGAGGGTCAAAAGGTAGCTCTCCAGATCGGTGTGCATCGGGATCACCAGTTCCTCCTTTTTTCGGCTCTTCTCCGGGGTGAAGCGGATTTGCTTCCGGGCGAAATCGACGCTCGACCACCGCAGATTGGTGCAGTCGCCCAGGCGGGTGCCGGCGTAAAGGCCGAGGTTGACGGCGGTTCTCCAATCGCGGCGGGCCTCCCGTTCGGACGCCGGGAGTTTGGCGCCCGTCACCGTTGCGGTCGCCGACAGGTAGTTCAGGAGGGCCGAAAGCTCGGCCTCGGAGAACGGATCGCGGGTTTCGCCGGTCGCCTCGGGAGCCTCGACCGACCCCATGGGAGTTTTCAAGAGGAGTCCCTTGCGTTCGGCGTCTTTCAGGAATTTGCCGATGGGCTTGAGGTCATTCTGGATCGTCTTTCCCGACCGGCCTTCCGCGAGCCGGCTGTCGGCGAAACGCTGGATTTCGTCGGCCTGGAGCGATTCGAGGGGAGCCTTGGCCCGCACCGGCCCGAGAAACTCCAGGAAACGCTCTGTTACCGCCTTGTACCGGTCATGGGTTGTCCTTCCCCGGATCTTTTGAACCCGGTTCAGGCATGTTTCAAACCACTCCTGGACGGTCGTGAAGCGCAGGGCATGGCCGCTGACCTTCTGGTAAAGATCGGACAGGATGGAGCGCGCCGCCGTTTCGGTGAAGGAGCCGATCTTGGCCTTGCCTAGGCTCGCCTCGATGGCGGCGGCGAAAGCCTCCGCTTTTGTGCGGTTGGTCTCCTTGGTTGACCGGAAGCATTGACGACCGTCCGGGGTGCGGTAGGAGACATACCAGAAAGGAGATTTTCCGCGTTGATCGCGGTGGAGTGATGCCATGGTTAGTTTCTCTGGGATCGGCTGGGCGCAAGAAACTCTTTGTTCGAATGCGGCGTTTTCTTCGTCGCTTTCAAGAAAAGAGACGATTTTTGGGTCATAATCAAGTCATAACATACCTCAATGTTTTTCCTTATTCACAGATGCCTACGATATTGTTGAAGCCATTATCATACAGCATCTTTCAGAGGAGAGCGCATTCCTGTTTTGACACGGAAAGCAATCGGGAGTTCGAATCTCCCCGGCCCGACCAATTTACCCCTGCCGCTGGAAACGACACCAGCGGCATTTTCGCGACTAACCGCGACACGATCAGAGTTTTGCAAACGTTCGCCATTGCGACCCTCCGCGACAGTCTCCGACTGCTTTACACTCAAAACGACCCCAGAAAGTGCGGTCAGTTGTGCGGCAGGTTTCGGGACCGTGAACGATGGCAAGGTGTCCAGCGCGTGCTGCAACGGCAGGTGCGATTCGTCGGTGTAGACCTTCAAGGTCAGCTTTACGTCGCTGTGCCGCATGAGGGACTTGCTCGACTGCAACGAAACGCCGTTCGCGGCCAGCATGGTGCCAAACGTTGTCCGAAGCGCATGCAGATCGACCCTGCGGCCGTGTTCGTCCACAAGCGGGATTTTGGCCCGCTCCAGGTCGTTCCTGACGGTGCTTGGCCGTGGTACACGGCCACGAAATGCATAATCGGACGGCTTCGCGTCGATGGATCGATAATCCCTGAGCGCCGACACCGCCTCGGGCCGGAGATAATGGACCGAAGCCTTCCGATTCTTCGAGATCGACGATGGCACCTGCATTTTCGGAGGACTCGCTTCGAGTTCGAAATCTTCCCATTTTAGCCCGTTCAGCTCCGACCGCCGCAAGCCCGTGTAAAGAACCATGAGGTAAACTGTCGCCCGGTGAAACGGCACTGCGTCAAGCAGGCTTTGGGCAGAGACTGGGGACAATGCCCGGCGAAATGGCCCGGCGTTGTTCGTCACCTTTTGGACGTGCCGCAATGGATTTGCGACCAGGAGCTGTTGCTGTTCCATCCAGTGGAGAAGGCTGCACATCGCCCCGAAGACATTGTTCAACATCTTGGGCCGCAGTCCGGATCGCGCCCGCCAGTCGCAGAACGACTGTGCGGTGATGTCACGCACCATCACCCACCGGCATCGCTCGCACAGTTTGGAAATGCAATTGCGGTATTTGCCAAGGGTGGCAACGGAGCGCCCCTTTACCCGAAGATCGACGAGGAAGGCCGTCAAATGCTCGGAAATGGGCGTTTGCGCAGCATCCCGCATCAGCTTGGGCGCTATGATGCCCGCAGCCTCTTTTTCCAGTTCCCGGACGAGCGTCTCCATTTTCTGTTGCGCCACGCGCTTGTCTGTGACGCGGAGCGGATACGTGCGGGCCTTCGGCCAACCATCTAACCGAACGCGCGCGCTCCAAAGGCGCGCACGCTTTCCGTGGGAAACGGGTTGAATGACGTGGCGGATCATACGGTACCTCCCTGGGTTAGCCTCCGACTCTTTAGGCGTTCAAGGTACGCTTCCACGTCCTGCACCAGGACCCGGGAAGCGCGTCCAATCTTAAGCGGATAGGGGAATTCGCCAGCTGCGATAAGCCGTTCCAAGGTGCGCCTCGAAACCGCCAGCCACCGCGCCGCCTGTTGAAGCGTTAAAAGGTCGTTCATGGCAAAAAGCGCCTTTCTGCCTTTGCGCGCGAGATGGGCCCCAGTAGCTCGACAGCCTCCAACTTTGCCTTCTCGATTTCGGCGAATGACCAGGACACACCGCGCTCAAGCACAGCAAGGATCTCGCACTGAGTCGTCATCAGATCGGCAATGGAGGAGACAAGCTCGTCGCGGTCCATGGCAGTTTCGGCGCCCATGCCATCAACGTCCCCAGTGACGATGACGGCGAACGGTGGCACTGGAGTTTGGGCTCGCACAGCCTCGATCTCCGCAGTGAGGGCGTCGTAGTTCCGCAACGCCGCTTCCTTAGATGAGGGTATATTGGGGGGCCGGTCGTCGGCTTCGCTCAGGAGCTGGTCGAAAATCTCAGAGCGCACGATCAATTCACCCCGGAGTTCATCCCAGTCGATTGACCGCAGCTTGCGCATCATCGACCGCCGCGACACGAAAAATCCGCCGCCCGCCGTACTCCCGGTGTCTCCGTCCTCGAAGTCAATGGAAAGTCGAATCCCTGCGAACTCGCAGGACAACGAAAACGCGAAGTCCGTTGGAATGAAGCTGCGAATGTCCGCGATCAGGCCGTTAATCTGGTCGCGCACCGCAGGTTCAAGGGTCGCTGTCTGTTTTATGTAGTCCTTGTCGAACAAGAATACTTCGCCTCCCTCCTTGAGGGGCGACGCAAGCAGTCGTCGCGAAAGACGTGCCAGGTTGTCCGTCGCCATGGTGTCACTCCTTTGCCGTGAGCGAGTCGAAAAGCTTACGCTTCTCCGCAATCTCGTCCTGGCATTCTCCGAGGTAGTCCAGAAGGGCCGTCCTCTTAACGGCTCCCCGGGGAGACTGAGCCGCCGCCATAAACCGTGTGACGATTTCGGTAAGGATGGCAGAGCGGCGACGGTAAATGCAGTGACTGAGTGCATCTATGGCTGCTCGCTCACTTTCGGTTACCATGAAGCACACGGTTGAATTTCGCGGCTCGTCAGGATTGCGGCCGGGGCGATGCCCGGTCCAAGGAATTTCTCTTCCAGTCTTCTCGTCAGTGGTCGTTCCCATAAAGGTAACGATGCGCAACCCATAGGTAACGTCAAGCGGTACCTATGGGTAGCGGCATAAGACCATGACATCCTTAGCGTTGACCAAGAATCAATGCGCCGGTAACGCCCGACGCGTACGGGCTTCCGCTACTACGGCGATAACCTCGAAATCCTCCGGCGTTAGCTGTTTCGAAAACGGTGGATCCCGAAACACAATTGCCGCGCAGCTTTCAGCGTCCGAGCGCCTTGCCGACTGCGGTTTTTGTCGCGTCTCCCCGAAGGTCCATCGCGATGATGCGGCCATCCGGCCCCACAAGCAGTAGTTCTGGAATTCCGTAAACATCGTATGCCTTGTGCACCGGGTCCTTGGGCCAGTTTCCCAAGAACGCCTGGCGCCACGCATTCGTTCCTCGTTGTTGCGCAAACTTCTTCGGCACCGAGATCTCGTTGTCCAAGCTGAGGCTCAACATAACAAAACGCGGGTCACCACCATATGCATTATAGACTTCCTTGAGGCTCTCCATTTCAGCCACGCATGCACCGCACCAGACGGCCCAGAAGTCGAGCAGCACATATTTGCCTCGAAAATCCGCGAGACTTACAGTTCCCCCGTCAAGAGTACCGACTCTGAAGGGAGGAGCCTCCTGGCCGACTTTCAGGTTCTTCATTTGCACGTAATGGATTTCGCCAATGTCGTACGCGGCTTCGCCTTCGGGCACTTCAATTCTTACGTCCTTAATCTGGGCAGCAAGGCCGGTCTGACCAAAGACGTAACCCATTAACACGTACCTCCCGGGGACAACCGCCTCGGCTTGAAATGTTCCATTCGATGCGACGACGGCTTGTCGGCCATCTCTCTTCGCTGCAGTATACCGTCTGCCGGCTTCAGTTCGCAACCAATCGTTATACCATTTACTCGTTGCTTCAGGAGTGTCCGCGTCCTTGGGGGGCGTCGGCGCGGGTATATCCGGCTCCAAAGAAACGTTCCAGCCCGTGAGACCCGAAATGTCATCGGCGCCGGCGCTACTCGCGAGCTTTCCGGTGACATTGCGTCCGTCGGTGACAATGCGTACTTCTGAGGTTTGTCCCGGTCTCACGTCCACTTCCGCCAACTCACGATTGGCAGCGGGAAAATCTTTTGGTGGGTCCAATGGTTCGAGCCAACTGATCGCAATGGTTCCGGGTGGAATCGCGGTAAACACAAAATGCCCGCTTTGATCGGTCGAGACGGATTCAGTACCCGAAACCCATCTTCGGATTTCGCCTTTTAGAGCTGAGTGCATTCGCTTCGCGCGCATGGGACGCCCATGGTTCAACCAGACTCCTTCAATCCGTCCCCAAGCCTGGACCGTGATGACAGAACCCTTAGCGAGCGTATCCGTCGGCATGGCTGTAAATCCTGCCGGCCCGGTAACCACTAAATATGCACCTGGCTTGGGATCCGGCAATTTAAAGGAGCCTGCCGCATCGGTCTTCGTGCTTATACTCCGGCCACTGGTATCCTTTAATTCGGTGCCTTGCAGAGATGCATAGATCACCGACTTGTTTTCGCCGCCATTCAGAAGGGTGACGACTGCCCCAGCAACCGGTCTGTCGTCGACAGTCCTTACTTCCCCCGGCAAGGCCGCATGCGTCTGGCCATTCGGTAACAAAAGGATCAAGGCGAGTTTCGACCAGGTCATCACCTTATGGCTCTGCTCGGCGAACCAACCGAAATCTGCATCGAGGGCGCAACGCCGAGAGAGTTTCATATTTGGTAGGCGTTGCCGTCATGATGGGGAAATCACAGTGGCGACCGCAAGATCGTGTCCTAGAACCCACCGATTTAGGCACATCGGACGCCACAGGGTGCTGCTAAAATCGGCAGGTGACACATGCCTGGTTACGGCGGGAGCAGCCAAGCGAGCCCAGCCGCCTTCGCCAATTCACCTTGACGTGAATCAAAGCCCACGAATTCAGACACGCCGAGGTCGGCTGCGGCGGCGACATGCAGGACATCAAGCGTGCGGACGCCAAGCTGCGCAGTGTGCTTGGAAATCAATTCTTCCGCTCGGGAGAACGTCGCCGGCCACGCGATAGACACGGGCTCGAGTCGGCCTTGCGCTATGTCTGTCTCCACTGTCCGCCAGGCAGCATCGGCTTCCGTTTGGGTCAACGCTTTCGTGAAGACGAGTCGGGCGATGGCATTGCGCAGTTCGGAACGGCCAAAGTCGGTCAGCGGCAAATTTGCCGGGTGCGCACTCAGCCAAGCTTGAGCGCGCGCGCTGAACGAGTCCTGAACGTAAAGCGAAACCAGAAAGCTAGTATCGGCGTAGGCGGTCACACCCAGCCCTCAGTACCGTTCTTCGTTCCGGGCAGCGAGGACAGCATTCTCAGGAAGCACTTTCGAGCCATAAATGCCGCGAAGCCGCTCCAGGATGTCCGGCCACGCGACAGCCTTTTTCGGTGCTGACCCGTTGGCGTCTCCGACTGTTTCCACGGTAACCATCACTTCGCTATCAGCCGGCAATGGCAGCGGCCAGCGGAGTTTCAAAACCCCGCCTTCGTAGGTTGCTGGAACCGTGGTCGTCATGATCAGGAACTTATACGCCGGTACAGGCAAAGCAAGCTGTCAGCTCGACCGGTAGGGCTTGGTGTACGGGGATTACAGACGCATCTCCAATCCGTTGGTGCGGCCTCCAACGAATGCGTTCCAATCGAAGCCCTCGCGGCCGGCGAAAAGCGCGCCCGTCTCCTTAAACTCCGACAATGAATGCCACCACGCAAGAACCTCCGATCCGGCGCACAGCATGGGTTTCCGCGCTACGTCACCGCCGTGCTCCGTTGCGACCCAATGCAGCATTTCACGCCACCGCCTCTCCGGTTCGCACATGATGACAGGCCGCCACAGATACGCCCACCGCCGGCCGAACAGACGCTTGAGTCCTGCAAAATCGTCCGGGGCAACCAGCACCGCTGCCGCCAATTCACTCACTCTCTGCCGCCACGCCCGGGCGCCTGGCGACACCCACCCGAACGCCGAAGCCGCCCGCTTCCACAAGGGACTTTCCACCCGATCGTATTCGACTCGACGGGAGCCCTTCCATTCATCCTGCCGATAACACAAGCCGCCCTTTAAGTAGGCCCCGACATAATGGGCCACGGCTCCCGGACCTTTCCGAAGCGGAAGCAATTCCGAGCGGCCGAGGCCGTAACGCCTGCATACTTCACGCAGCTCAACCCAACAGGCTCGGAGCCGCTCTGGCGCACTTTCGGAATAGCGCCTCCGCATTTCGTAAAACTGCGGCCCGGGAGGACGGCCCCGTCGCGGCGCTTGGTCTTGAGCCACAGCCAATGATATCCAATCGAACTTATCCGGCTCCAGGCTGAAGGTCGTGGCCACGCCGAGGTGGTGGTGTGCGCTGCCGTCTGCTCGTGGCTCGAGCACACGGAAGTAGCTGCGCACCCATCGCAGCGCGTGCTTCCGCGCGTCATGGAAACGCTTTGCCAATTCCTTCGGGTCTGACGCCGCTGGTCCGCCCTTTTCCGGTGAAAACGTCAGGAATCCACACACGTCGCGTCCGTAGTGTTCGAAAAACGCCTCGACGTTCGACCGGAGTGCGAACGCCCGCTTGGCTTCAGCGCTCGTAACTCCGCCGAGAATCTTCTCCCATGTCCCTGTTTCGTCGATTTTGCGCCAGAGCCGCCCGTCGCGATCCAACCCCTCATTGGCCGCATTCTCATCGGCGACATGATCCGTGACGCGTTGGGCCTGGCCAACCGACCCGCGCAAGTATTCCACGACGCGCCGGAGTTTGTAAGCCTTCCCCGGGGCACGGTTGGGGCAATTGTTACTATTTCGACAAGGAAGGGCGGCGGGGTCCGCCGGCTGGGCTGCCGCGCTCCGCGCGGCAGCACCCGCCGGCTGTCCCCTGGCCGCCCAATTCTCCGAAAGATGAAGCCCCTTGACCCCCGACGAGCCTCCGCCATTTTCTCCCGTGTTCTCTGCCCTAAATTGGGCTCCTTGGCCTCCTGCGGTGTTACCAGCACCCAGGAGGCCGTTTTCTTCCGGAATCACGGCGGGCCACCTCCTTGCCCCTTGCGGGGCTCTAATTGCCTTGGTGGGGGCGCAGTGGCCTCTTCTTGCGATTTCTCGCCCTTGCTCGGCGTTGCTTCACACCGCACTGCGGTGCTGGTCTCGCCTGGGGGCTCCTGGTCCAGTTTGTCGCCGGCTTGTGCGGTTCTTTGTGCGGCAGCGGTCTCGGCCTCTATGGCTCGAAGTTCAAGGTCAACCGCTTGCAGAAGGACGCGAAGGAGTTCGAATCTCCCCGGCCCGACCATTTGAGTCACCCCCCCGGCGGGAGTGCTCGCTCACGGCGGGCCATACTCTCAGCGCTGAAGATCGCCATTTTCCGGTACACCCGGTTCGTCGAGCAGTTGGATGGAGGAGGCGGGCCCCAGATCGGGATCTCCCCATTCGCTGAGGGTCCAGACCACTTTCTTGGCCGGGGTCACTTCGATGACCTGAACGGTGCCTGTCCACGCCTTCGGATCCTTCAGGTCAGCGGGGCACCAGTTGCAGATGACCGTGTTCCCGTTGGCCAGGCGGCCGACCTCCTGGAAGATGAAGCACTTGATTCCGGGAAGGTCGTCCGGCGTCAGGCGCCAGACGACCTGGCCCGCTGGATTCACTTCGAGGATGGTGTTGTGGTATGAGGATATGAGCGTGTTGCCGTTCTTCAGGCGGACGGCGTCCCAGGGACCCGGCGTGGCGAAGGACCAGATCGGCTTCCCGTTTTCGTCGTACTCCACGACCTTCTTGTCGTCCAAATGGCCGGCCAGGAAGGTCCCGGACTTGGTCAGCCGGACACGGCGAAATTGCAGATGGGGCTTCGTGGGATCGGGCACGGGCAGCGTCAATTCCTTGTCGATCTTGCCAGTTGCCTTTTCCATGATCAGAAGCCTCGCCGGATTCCCCTGCTCGACGAGGAGCACCCGATCCAGGCCCAGCGGCTGGACTGAGTGGATCTCAAATCCTTTCGGGGCGGGGAAATCCCAGACAATCTTCTTGTCGGGGGTGACTTCGCTCGCGCCCACCTTCCGGCAAAAGAGGATGTTGCCATTGGACAGCATGGTGGCGTCGCCCAGTTCCTGCAGAGTTCCATCCTTGTCCTTGATCGGGATCGAGTACTGCCACACCACGTGGCCTCCGCGGACGACGAAGATGGTCTGGAGATCGTTCCGGTAGTCCCATTCGCCGGTGTAGACGAAGGGATGCTGCGCGAGCCCGGCGCCAATCGCGGCTGCGGGCGCAGGGAGTTCGGCTGGAGCGGCGGGCATGCGCGGCAGAAAAAGAGCGCAGACAAGGCTGCACACAGCTGGGAGCAAGCGGACAGGATGACGAATGACCATGGATGCGGGGGTTGAGGCTGACCGCCAGTGTATCAGAATAGATCGGTAAAGAACAGCCCCATAAGGCGATAGAACATTCACCGTGGCGAAAGTGGGATAATACGCCAAGGGTTAGCCTGACTTTCGCAACTGGAGGGGGTCCGGTTCCATAAGTGCCTGATTGGTAATGACCGAGTATTGTAGGTCTGCCCTACACGGCGAGGTCCCGTTTTGCAGTGATTCGAGGGGGCGACTGAGGTGGAAGGCTCCATCCGAGCTGGGCCAGCAGTATATTTTGGTCGGACTCGGGTTGTGTATAGCGATTAAAGATCAGCTCACGCCCGTCGGTCGTTGGGAAGTGTACGTCGAGCATTTGTATTGCCCCGAGCTTCGCGATCATCTCCCGAACAGACAGGCCCGGTGCCTTGATCCGAAGCTTGTGCCTGAGGCTCGCCTGGACGCAGTAGGAGAGGAACGCGACGAAGATGTGGGATTCGATCCGGTCCCCTCGTGAGTGATACACCGGCCGCACGGCCAGGTCGTCTTTGAGACGCTTGAAGGCCGACTCGACCTCGGTCAACTGCAGATAAAACTCCCAAAGCCTGGCCGGATCGGTCCCGTTCAGATTGGTCCTCAGAAGATATCGACCCTCGCGGCGACGCACCTGACGAAGCTTTTCCTTGTCCAGTTCGAACGAGAAGCTCGTGCGCTGAGAACGACGGCCTTTCTCGGGTGGCTCCGGCAAAGTCACCGTCACGAGCGAGGCGGTCCGGCCGGCCTCGTGCCGGGCCACCGCGATCTTACCGATCAACGCCTCGTAGCCCGGCTTCTGCCGCTTCAAGTCGCGCAGTCGCTTCCACAGTTTCTTCAACTGGCGACGGCGCATCGAGCGCTCCTTGTTGATCCTGGCTTCACTGTGTACGTAGACGTACGTCTCTCCGTCCTGCGGGAGCAGTTTCACACGCACACTCTCGCGTGCGTCTTCCCAGGGCTTTTCCAAAAGGTCGGATTCCAGCTTCCCGAGCCGTCCCTTCGGGGTACCCACCACGTACTTCACCTTCCCGGAGGATCTCATTTCTCCGAGCACCTCCTCGGTCGGGATCCCACGGTCCATCACCCAGATCCTCTCCGCCGTCCCGTACTGCCTCTCGATCCGTCCGAGGAAGTCTCGCAGCGTCTGGTTGTCGATCGTGTTGCCCGGCATCACCTCGTACGCCAACGGGAAGCCTTCCGGCGTCACGACGAGCGCGATCACCACCTGCACGCAATCCCCGCGGTGATCACGGCTGTACCCGTACCGGCGCTTGTCGCCTTCCTCAAACGGCGGATCGCTCTCGAAGTACGTCGAGGTCAGGTCGTAGAGCAGGATTTCAAATTTCACACCGAACAGATCTCTCCATCGCTCCTGCAGGAATCCGAAGAGTGCCTCCTTGTGTTCGAGCAAACGGTCCAGCGTCCGATACAAGTTGTCCTTGCTCGGAAGCTCCCGACCCAGGAGATCCCCCATCGCACTGCGAGTCCACCACTGCCGGTGCAATCGCCATTCGCTGCCAGGATCAATCAGCCGGTAGGCCGTCAGTACGACCAGCAGGTCGTACCAGTCCGTTCCCTCCCGGCTCGGCTCCAGCCGCTCCCTCCAAAACCGGTCCAGCTGAAGCTGCTCCCACATCTGCATGAACGCCCAACACGCTCCCCATTGCCGCGGCCTACGAAGCGCAAATTCACGAAGGCGCACCTGCACTCCGTACTCCGAGGCATGCGCCGGGATCGAACGGTCCTCCGGATACAGCGCCAAGCGTTCCTGACGACCACGACCCTCGTCAAAAACCTCAATGCACCGCTCCCAGCCCTGCCGCTGGCTGTCGTTGATTTCCCCAAGGTAGAGCACCTGCCGGTCCAGCGTCTTGCCCTCGGCCACACGCCTCTTTTCAAGAATGCTCCAGTACCGGTGCTCCTTCCCGTCTTTCCTTCGAGTGTGGCACTTTAAAAACATCGCCGTTTCCTCGGCGGATATCCTGCACAAAGTACCTCTTCCTGGGAAGAGCCCAGGTCTTCCCCCAAGCACTTTCCGAAAATCCGATCTCTACAGGCCAACCACTTCCGAATCTATAGAGCCCAAAAAAGATGTATTCTCGGGTCCAGTTGCGAAAGTCAGGTTAGAGCGAAACCCGACAACGCCGAAGACGTTGCCAGCATCGAGTGGCGGGAATCGCCCTGCAGGCGTTTATTGCTCTCGCCCGACATGCGGGCTTCTACTGGCCGAATGGGAAAAGGTGGAAGAATTCCAGGAAGAAGATGGCCGCAATCGCGTACCCATACAGCGGGAATTTTCGCGCACCCCCGGTTCCAAGGGCCAGCACCGCCGCGCCGATGAGCCCAAGGCCGATCCCCGCCGCAATGCTGAAGGTGAGCGGAATGCCGATGATTGTCAGGACGGCTGGAACCGCCTGCTTGAACTCGGTCATGTCGATTTCGTGAATCGACTGCATCATGAAGACGCCGACGATGACAAGCGCCGGCGCTGTGGCCACGGCCGGCACGATCAAAAGCAGCGGGGTGAAGAAAAGGGCGAGAAGCATCAATGCGGCGGTCGTTAGCGAGGTGAGGCCGGTGCGGCCGCCGGCTTCGACGCCGGCCGCGGATTCAATGTAGCTCACCACCGTCGATGTGCCGAGAAGGGCGCTGATGAGCGTGGCGCAGGAATCTGCCACCAGAGCCCGGCCGGCGCGCGGAAGCCGGCCCTGGGCGTCGAGGTAGCCCGCGCGCTTGGCGACTCCGATGAGGGTCCCTATGTTGTCGAACATGTCGACGAGCAGAAGGGTGAGGATTATCGGAAGCGCGTGGTGGAAGGCGGTCCAGCTCCTGAGAAAATCGAAGCTGAGCTTGAGAAACACGGGCGCCGCGCTGTGGGGCGCCGAGAAGATCGCGGCAGGCGTGGCGGTCACCATGGCGCCTCCTCCGGCAGGAACAAAAAGGCCCGCGACCGTGACAACGGCGATGCCGATGACGATGGCGCCGGTCACCCGCCTCGCGACGAGGATCGCGGTCAAGCCGATCCCGGCCAGGCAGAGGGCCACTGGGGCCGAGCTGAAGTCGCCGTGGGTGACATAGGTTACCGGGTCCCCGACAATCACGCCTCCATTCCTCAGGCCGATGAATGCGATGAACAGGCCGATCCCGCAGGTGATCGCGACCTTAAGCGAAGGAGGGATGGCCGCTATGATTTTTTCGCGCACGCCGGTGACCGACAGCGCAAGGAACATCGCTCCGTTGACAAACACCATTCCCAGCGCCTGCTGCCACGGGACCTTGAACCCCAGGCATATGGTAAAGGCGAAAAAGGCGTTGATCCCCATCCCTGGCGCGAGCGCCAGAGGGTAATTCGTGAGCAGCGCCATGAGGGTTGTCGCCGCCGCCGCGCTCAATGCGGTGACCGTGACGAGGGCGCCCTTGTCCATGCCGGCGTGTTCCAGAATCCCTGGGTTGACGGCGAGAATGTAGGCCATCGCCGCAAACGTGGTCAGCCCGGCTTGGATTTCGCGGCCGACGCTGGTGCCGTGTTCCTTTAACTTAAAGACGCGCCCGAGCATGGTTTATACTCCTAGCAACCGAAGTGCCAAAGCCAAGGCGGGAGGGGAAACCCCGTCACTTTCGGAATGCGAAGGAAGATCATGGCGAATCCGACTCCTGCGAAAGGGCGCCCGGGAGGAGAGCGTTGAGGACGAGCGCAGTAATGCCGCCCGCCGAGACGCTCGATTCCAGCAGGCCCCTGAGGACCGCCGGCAAATGGCCCAGCCATTGGGTCTGCGAAGGCGCTCCCAGCCCCACGCCCAGCGCGATCGCGACGATCAGTCCGTCGCGGTGATTCAGGGTCCGCCTGACAATCAGGCGGATTCCGGCGACACTCACCAGACCGAAGAGGAGCAGGGCCATCCCCCCCAGCACCGGCGGAGGCATGGCGGTCACCCAGCGGGATACGACGGGCAATAATCCGAGCAGGGCCAGCATGAGGGCCATCCACTTGCCGATGTGCCGGCTTGCAACGCCGGTGATCTGGATCACCCCATTGTTCTGGGCGTACGTCGTGCTCGGGAACGAGCCGATCATTGCCGAGAACATGCTTGTGATTCCATCGGCGAGGAGCCCTCCCCGAAGGCGCGTCGCATGTCTTGGCCCCTGGGTCTCCAGTCCGGAAAGTTGCGCCGTCGCGGTCATGTCGCCCAGCGACTCTAGCAAGGACACGAGATAAATGAAGGCGAATGGGGCAGCCAAGTCCCACCGGAAAGCCAGTCCATGCGGAAAGAGCCTGGGAATGGCAAGCCAGTGGCTGGCCGCCGGCGGCGGCTGCAGCCATCCGCACACGGCGCACACGATGTAGCCGGCGGCGACGCCGAAGAGAATTCCAGCCAGCCTGGCCCATACGATACCGACAGCCTGGGCAATCAGCACGCCGCCGATCACGGTCGCGGCAACCGCCGCCCCTGTCCAGACCGGTGCGCCCGGCGCGGCGGGGGCTGCAATCCCGCGCATCGCCTCGGGGATGATCGATAGTCCGATGAGCAGAACGACGATGCCCGAGATCAGCGGAGGGAATATCCGGCGCAGCCGCACCATGAACGGGGCGAGGAGGATCTGCACCGGCGAGGTCGCCAGCGACATTCCGAACATGAGGGGCAGTCCACCGAGCTGCCCGGCGAGAATGAGGGGTTGGAGGAAAGCGAAGCTCGTTCCGGTCACGCTCAGCAGGCGGGATCCGACCAGCCCGAATCCCGTTGTTTGAATGAAAGTCCCCACGGAAGAGGAGAGCAAAGCCATGCTCACCAGGTAGGCCGTGTCCTCGGGCCGGAAATTGAGCACTCCGGAAAGAATAAGGGCGGGCGTGACAACGCCGACGACCATCGAGGCCACTTGCTGGGCGGCCACAAGCAGGGCCGAACCCAGCGGGAGGCGGTCGTCCGGTCCGTAGACGAGGACGTGGGTGGGCAGCGTGGGGGAAACTCTTTCCATGGATCGATGGGGTTTCGAGGGCTGGGCCAAGGCTACCGGGGCGCAGGGCCTTGGGGCGGATCGTTTTCGAATTGCCCCCAGCCTGCAACAAGTGCGTGCACCACGCGGCTGCCGACCCGGTAGGCCGCCTCGAGCGACGGAATGTAAGCCGTATAGATGCCGAGGTCATGGCCTGTCATGCTTTGGGCCGCGGTCGCCCCGGGCCATTGCATGTCATAGTTGCTCGCCGTGCGCAGGACGAGCACTCGCCGGATGTCCACCCGGCCGGCCCTGGAAAGGTAGGTGAGCGAGCGCAGGGTCCCGCTGTCTTCCATGGCCGTCGTGGCAAAGCTTCCCCTGCCGCCGGTGTGGTATTTCACCCAGGCGGTTGCCCACGCGTCCATCCGCTCGCCGTGCCAGTAGGTGCTCGACGAAAGGTTGTCCCCCTTGAGGACGAACGGGGGGCGCCGGGCGGCGGGATGATAGACGTAGGCGTCGCGGCGGGCCTTCATCTTCTCATTGTCCGGAAGCGGAGTGTCCTTCGTGAGGGTATAGGCCCAGTCAACCAAACCCGGATCCAGGTGGTAGACGACGGTCGATCCGAACTCGTCGCGTGGCCGCGGTTGCTGGAAGGGCCGGTCGGCCCCGAGCGGGACGTGACCATCCGGCCAGCCCGGAGGGATTTCCCGGGCGTCGATTTCATAGGCCAATTCGCCATCCACGACATACTCGGCCCACGCGGCGGAGCCTATCGATCCTGCCGATGGGCTGATGCCCGCTATGCCCGCAACCAGCCAGTAACTCTTGGACAGGTCAAAGCGCGAATCGCAGCCGAGCGCCATGATCGATGCCGCCGCATTGCTGGTGCCCTGGCCGACGACGATCCCGAGGACCGTGCCGTCGGCATTGGTGCGCACGCCGTGATATGCCGCCGGAAGCGGCAGCAGCCGGTCGAGATGCTCCCGCTGAACCCAGTACTGGAATTCGCCGGGGACGTCGCTGCTGTCCGCACCGACCTCGAACATGGTCACGACGACGACCCGGGGATGGATCGGCCCCGGATCGCCATGGCACGGCAACGCCAGGAGGCTGGCAAGGCCGACGGCGACTGGGAGTCGCATTGCAATCGGCGCCGGTCAGAGGCTGTACTTGATCGAGAAAAAGACCTCCGCTCCGGCATCCGGCACGATCTCCTCGAGGCCGTAAGTCGGATAGGCGGGCGTCCAGTTGTGCTCATTGGTGATATTGGTGCCACCGACCTTGAAGAGCCAGCGCTGCCACTTGTAGGAGACGTCCGCGTCGATCGTGTACTGCCAGGGTATGACCAGATAGCCCTGGTAGTCGTTGTTGATCGTGCTCGTCAGAACCGCGTCCGCCGACACCGCAAAGCCGTTGCCGACATTGTACGTGACCAATCCGTTGAATGTGTGCTCCGGATAGCCGGGAACCCGCAGCTTGCCGGTTGTCTGCTGGGGCGATGCGAACGGATTGGGAGGCCCGCCCGGGACCTGATTGGTGGAGTATCCCTGGAACGGAATCGGCGTTCCAAGCGCCCCGACAAGCAGGGAATAGCCGAATGTGGCGTAAAAGTACTTGTTCGGCTGGTAATTGACCTCGAATTCCCCGCCCTTGAACTGTTCGGTGACGGACGGCTGCCCCTGCGGCTTGGCCTGCCGGGACTGATCGAAGAGCGCGCTGCTCAAGAAGAGGGAGTTGTTCAAGGTTGCGAATTTCAGGCCCACTTCCTCCAGCTCGCTCAACTGGTCGAAATTGCTGCGCGGAAGATAGTACCCTGGGCCGGTCGCATTTGGCGTAAGGCCGGCGAAACCGCCGCCGACCGCGATCGCACCGGAGTAATTCTTGCTGTTGTTGTAGGTCGCGTACGCCGAGACATTGGGCGTGATCTTGTACACGAGGCTGACGTTGGCGTTGGGGTCGGTGACGCTGATCTCGGCATGCGGGGTTGTCTTGGCAAAGCCCGCGGCGACCGCCAGCGGATCGCTCACGCTGAAGTGCATGATGTCAGCCCTTGCGCCGGTGATCACGCTGAACTTGTCACCCAGCTTCCAGCTGGCCTGGATGAAGGGCGAAGCTCCGTACTCTGAGGAAGCGTTGGTGTCGCCGTTGATGATGCCTGCGGTGCCGTATCGGCCGGGATAGCCGGGCACGGGAGCGGATGCGAAATCACCGGATGGAAAATAGATCGAGTCGTTGACCAGGTACTGGCGTCCCAGGCTCTGGTCCCAGACGTTGGCGGGCTCGAAAAAGAAGTCGTCGTACGCCTTGGTGTATTGGTAGCGCTCCTCGACGCCGACGTTTATCGTGCTGCTGTTCAGATTCTTGAACGTATCGATGAATTCGGTGCGGTTGTCGAAGAACCACGACGGGGAGATGATCTCCGAATAGTAGTGCGAGCTGATTGTATCGCGCTGGGTCAGGCTGTAAAAGGAGTTGTTAACGATCTTGGCGTACGTCCCGAGTCCGATCGTCTGGATGATCTGGGAATTGTACTCGTGGCCATCAGACCGGGAGGAGGGGCCCTGGAGACGCCAGTGGTAGTCGACGGGCACAAGCGGTCCCCAGACGATGTTGTTGCCGCCCGATTCAACGTACAGGGAGTTCTCCGGATCGGAGGGCTTCCCGGGCGCGTTGTTGTTGTTGATGCCGGTCTGGTACAGCCCGTCCTTGATCAGGAGTTCAGTCGGGCGGTCGATCCCGAAGTTTTCCGAGTAGCGCGAGAAAAACGCCTTTGAGTTGATCGAGATCACGTAGTTCCCTTTGTGCCATGTGATGGCGCCGTAGATGGCTTCGCCGCGTTTGACGTCGCCCTGCCAATACGTGTCGCTCCACTCTCCGGAGTAGCTGATGCGATACGCCAGGTTAGGCGAAAGCGGGCCGCCGAAATCCAGCGTCCAGCGGTTGGTGTCGTAGGAACCCGCCGTATAGCTGCTGGATGCCTGAAAGCCGTTGAAATACGGCTGCTTGCTGATCATGTCGGCAAATCCTCCGACGTAGGCGGAGGCGCCCTGCACGGCGGTGGCCGGGCCCTTGACGATGTTAACGGATTCAATCGAGTTGAAGTCGACCGGCATCCCATTGCCGTTGCTCGTCACGCGCTGGCGCATGCCGTTAACAAAGAGATCCGCCGACTGTCCGCGGATGCTCGGGTTGCCCGGAGCGCCGAAATTGGAGTCGGTGTACGAGCTGGAGGTGAGTTTGCTGAATTCGGTCACATCTTGGATGCCGATCGTATCCATCTGCTCGCGGGAGATGATCGTCACGTCGCGGGGCACCTCCATGATGTTGTCGTCCGTTCCAAACACGGAAGTGAACGGCCGGGTGCTCGGAATGATGAGCTGGTCGGTGGGGACGCCGTTGACGTTGAGCGTCTCCATCTGGATCGGTTGCTCGGTCGTCGGCGTTGGAGAGGAGGTTTGCGCGGGCGGAGGGGCCGGAGGTGGAGCCGCAGTCGGTCCGGAATCGGTGGCGGGCGCTGTTTGAGCGAAGGCCGCGGACACTAGGAGCATGACACTGGCAGAAGCTGCCAGCCATCGGGATGGTTGGTTCATGGTGTGGATCAGGTTACTGGACTGGCAGCGCCCGTAGCATTAGCGTTGCCATCGCTGATCCCGAACCGCCCGACGCCCACTTTTGTGGCGATAGTATGACGATTAATTTAGAACCGCTAATCCAGTAATATGTCGGCATGAAGACGATGATCGTCCATGGCCGACTGGAAAATTCTCACTCCGGCAGGGCAAACGAAAGAATATTCGATCCCGAAGCTATCGCGACGTACTGCCTGCCGTTGACCGAGTAGGTCATGGGCGAGGCGTGAATCGCATGATTCGTCTCGAAGTGCCAGAGATACTTGCCCGTGCGCGCGTCGACCGCGGCAAATCCGCCCGTGTTTTCGCCAAAGAAAAGAAGGCCGCCGGCGGTCGACAGGACGCCGGAGTAGTTCATCTGCACCGGTCCGGGCATGTCGATCTGCCAGGCGATTTTTCCGGTCTCGATGTCGAAGGCCCGCAGGATCTTTTGCGGAGGATCGGCCGGATCGAAATTCCCGCGATAGCCTCCGTCCTCCGCTTTCCGATAGATCGTATAATCCTCGACCGTCATCACGTAATAGAGGCGCGTGGCAGGATTGTAGGCCGTGGAGTACCAGTTTGTGGCTCCCCTGACCGCCGGGGCCGTCTTCACGCCCTGAGCGTTTGTTTCGTTGTTGGGAAGCAGGTTTGGCGTCCAGTCCGCCTCGTTGATGCCGCTCGCCCAAGTGAGCTTGTTCACCATCTTGGTGGCCAGGACCGGCTTGCCGGTCGTCCGGTCCAGAACGTACAGGAATCCGTTGCGGTTGGCGTGCAGCAGAAGCTTGCGGTCCTGCCCCCGCCATTGCGTGTCCACGAGGACGATCGGCTCATTCGCATCCCAGTCATGCAGGTCGTGCGGCGTGAACTGGTAGTACCACAGCATCTTTCCTGTCTTCGGGTCGATCGCCAGGTCGCAGTTCGTGAACAGGTTGCTCCCCAGGCGCTCGTCCCCGTCCGTGTCGGGGTGCGGGTTGCCCGATGCCCAGTAAAGGACATTGCCCTCGACATCGGCGCTGCCGGACAGCCAGGTCGCCCCGCCGCCCTCCTTGAGGGCCGCGCCCTTCCAGGTTTCAGAGCCGGGGCCGGGCTCTCCGTACTTTGGAATGGTCCAAAGCCTCCAGACGAGTTCGCCCGTCGCCGGCTTGTAGGCGGCCACGAAACCCCGGATGCCGTTGTCGCCCCCGCTGACGCCGGTGATGACAAGATCGCCCATCACCAGGGGCGCGGATGTGCCGCCATAGAATCCCTGCGAGCCCGCCTCCGGCGTGTACACGTCCCACAGCAAGGCGCCGTTGGTCCGATTCAAAGCCAGCAAATGGGCATCGTCGGTCATGTAAAACACCCGGTCCCCCAGCAGGGCGACGCCCCGGTTAACCCCGATTGCGGCATCGCTTGAAATCGCCGCCGTCGAACTCTTCGGCCTTTCGTACCGCCAGATCTCCCGCCCGGTCCGGCCGCTCAGGGCGTAGACCTGGTTGTTACCCGTCACGTACATGACCCCATCCACGACGATCGGGGTGGTCTCCAGGCCTGTGAAGGGGATCGTGTAGGTCCACTGCAGCTGCAGTTTCGAGGCGTTTTCCAGGCTGACCTGGTCGAGAATGCTGTGGCGATTTCCGTCGAGGGTTCCGTTGTAGGTCGGCCAGTCGCCCTTGGCCGGGTGTGAAACCTGGTCGATCTCGGCCTGCGAGGCTCCCGCCACGGCTTCGGCAATCGGCCCAACCGCCACTCCGCCCAGGCGGCTGAGGAATGCGATCAGATCACGCTTCTGATCGTCGGTCCCCGGGAAGGCGGGCATGACGGAGCCTTTTTCCGGGGCGATGCTTCGGTACTCGCCATCGACAAGCAAATGCAGCCTTCCGTCGTCCGTTTGAAGCACAAGGTCGTGGCTGCCCTGGGCGCGGGCAAACCCGTGCAACTTGCTTCCATCGTTCATTTCAACGGTGGCCAGCCCATACCCGTCGGTGATTTGCGCGCTCGGGTCGGCAAGAACCTGCCTCAGATCCGCCTGCCTCAGTCTTCGGCCGACACTGGAAAGGTCGGGGCCAAACGAACTTCCCCGGCCCTTGGCGATGTGACACGATGAGCACTGCCCGTTTCCAAAAAACAGGCGTTCGCCGGCCACGGGGTCCCCGGGGGCCGGACCTTCCGCTGCCGTCGAGTTGAGGGATTGCAGATAGCGCGCGAGGGCCTGCACGTCCGGCTGGGGCAGGGGAAAGGCGGGCATCTTGCCCTTTCCCTTCTGAATCGTGTCCGCGATTTCTCCAATGGACATGGTGCGCATGTGGTCGCTGTTGACCAGTGAGGGCGCGCGATCCGTCCCCCTGGCGTCCGCACCGTGGCAAAGGGAGCAAATCTGCGCGAATTGCGGCGGGGCCGGCAAGGGCGCCGCCTGCCGAAACCGCCGTCCGTTGCCGAAGCCTGCACCCCCCCCGAATCCCGGGGCCCTGTCTCCCTGCCGGATCGGCGGCGGAGCCGCTTCGCTGGCCGTCAGCCTGGCCTGATCAGCCGCGATTTCTTTCTTATCCGCTTCGAGCTGCTTCTGGTCCGTGTCGAGCTGTTTGGACACCGCGGAGAGCTTGGCGTCGAGGCCATTCAGCTCCGAACGGATCAAACGAATCTCCTGTCTTTGCTCCACAAAGGCTGCCAACAGGATCACGGTTGCGGGTGCGGTAATGCAGAGGGTAACCGTCCACGGATTGATTTTCATCTGTTGGCTGAAGCGTTGGGGATGACTTTGCCTTCTGGCTGGGATTAGAAAAGGCAGCAGAAAAGACGCGTAGCAAGCCATTCGGATTCAATTCAAGGGCGCGGGCCCTTCGCGGATAATGTGCGTTTTGGCCGGGAAAGCCCCGAAAGAGGCATAGCTAGCCTTCTGCCCGCCTCTGGGGCCAGGACGGGCTGGGATCCCGTCTGGCCCGGTTTGGCGGGCATCAGGGTTTCGGCTAGCTCAGGCTCCTACGGAGCTTTCCCGGCCAAAATGCACCATCATTCCTGCACGGTGGCTTTGACAGCGCCCCATTTGCCACCCTAGGATTGCCGATTGCGATGCCCCATCGAATCTTTTCCGTCGAACAGGTCGCTGCCTATCTACATCTCGCTCCCTCGGAAATCGAGCGACTCATGCGCGAAACCGACATTCCGCACGCGATTCGCGGCGGGCAGGTCCTGTTCCGGCGGGGAGAGATCGACGCGTGGGCGTCCCAGCGAATCCTGGGGCTGACACCGCGCCGTCTGCACGCCTACCATGAAAGGACGATGCAGGGGACCCTTGAGGTGTTCCCAGGCCGGGCGCTGATTCCCGATCTGCTCAAGCCCGATTACATCGACTTGGAACTGCGCTCCAAGACGCGGGCTTCGGCGATCCGGGACATGATTGTGCTCGCGAACCTCACCGGCCGGGTCTTCGACCCCCGCGAGTTGCTGACGAGCGTCGAGGCGCGGGAGTCCCTTTGCTCGACCGCCCTCCCCGGAGGATTTGCCCTTTTGCATGCCCGCCAGCTCGAGGCCTACCGCTTCGAAGGCTCTTTCATCGTCCTTGGACGGACAATCCAGGACATCCCCTTCAGCGCCACCGATGGCCACCCGACGAGGCTGTTCTTCCTGGTCTGCTGCCAGGATGAACGGATCCATCTGCATACGCTCGCCCGCCTCTGCCTGATCGCGCAGAAGACCGACGTGATTGCGCAGCTGCAGGAGTCGCCGAACGCCGATTCCGCCTATGAGATGATCGTCGCTGCCGAGCAGGCCGCCCTCGGCGACCGCAGGGCGGTCGCGCCGGTCAGCTGAGTGGCTCGGGTGCCGGGCCTTTTCAGTCGATTCCTTGTCACCCAAGGGGTGACTTCTGCTACTCCTATGGCAAATGCTCTTTTCCCGCCCCATGACGCAGACCGGCAGATCCGATGCAGAGCTTGTCGGGGATGTCCTGGCCGGCAATCGGGACGCTTTTGCTGAAATCGTCAGCCGCTACCAGACGCTGGTGTGTTCGCTGGCGTTTAGCGCGACAGGCGACCTTTCCCGAAGCGAGGACTTGGCCCAGGACACGTTTCTCGCAGCCTGGCGACAGCTTCCAGAATTGCGCGAACCGGGGAAGCTGCGGGCCTGGATTTGCGGCATCGTCCGAAACCGCGCGCACGATTCGCTCCGCGGCCAAATTCGCGAGCCAATCCACAACGCGGCTACCCTGGATCAATCCGCCGAGCTGGCCGCGCCCGAAGCGCAACCTTCGGAACAGGCTGTACGGCAGGATGAAACGGCGATCATGTGGCGGGCTCTGGAGCAGATTCCCGAGGCCTACCGGGAACCGCTGATCCTTTTCCACCGGGAAAACCAGTCGATCGAGCGGGTGGCTGAAGAATTGGATCTCAGCGAAGACACGGTGAGGCAACGGCTGGTGCGCGGTCGCCAGATGCTCCGATCCGAGGTGGAAAAGGTGGTGGAGGGCACCCTGCGGCGCACGGCTCCTGGACGCGCGTTCACTTCAGCCGTGATGGGATCGCTGCCCGCGACAATGGCGACCAAAGTGGCGGCGGGCGGAGCTGCAGTGGCCAAGGGGGCCGTCGGCGGTGGAGCCTTCGGCGTTCTCACAGCGATCATGACCTCGCCCATTGCCCCGATCGCGATTGTCTGGCTGGGAGCCAAATTGAGACTGGCTGCAGAAAAGCGCTCACCATCGGCCGAGGAGCGCGACCTGAGGAGGCGATCGCGACGCGAGTTCGTCGTCGGAATCCTGGCCATGGCCGCGTTCCTGCAGGTCTGGGGGACGTGGTACAAGCACTTGGCCCATCCGCCGTGGTATGCGCCCCTGGGAGGTCTGGTTGCGTATCTCATTTTTCCGATTCTCTGGGTCCGACAGCACAGGACCCGGCGCCAAATTTGGGATATCTGGGCGAAGACCGGGACGGCGCCGAAACGGCTTCGCTTCGAATACTGCAGCCGGCGGATGTTGCTCGGATTGCCGCTCCTGCATGTGCGGATCGGATCCAATCCCGTTGCCGAAGTAAACAGGGCGCCGGTGAGGGCTTGGGTCGCGGTCGGCGATATCGCCCACGGCGCACTTTTTGCGTGCGGGAATATTGCGATCGCGCCCGTGTCCTTTGGGTTGTTTGGCATTGGACTCATAAGTGTGGGCGTAATGACTGCTGGGGGGCTTGCCCTGGGCTTCGAAACCGCAGGGGTGCTTGCCCTGGGTTTCCTCGCCCTGGGGTGGATGGCAAAGGGAGTGGGCGCCTTCGGGATTCGGGCGGCCTATGGCCTGCAGGCGTACGCGCGGGACTATGCCGGGTTTCCGCTCAGAATGAAGAAATCCGCAGCGTATGCGCTACACGCCAATGATGCCGCTGCGCGGGACTTCTTCAACCATAGCCGTTTCTATTCCTGGACCAGCATCGGTCGCCCCGAATTCGAGCACCTTATGAAGATCTTTCTATGTGTGGGGCTCATTTTTGGAACCGCCGAGATCTGCTGGCATTTCTGGCGCCAGCGGCGGTCCGGGAGGTGATTCCCGGCTGACATTCAAATGAAATTCACCGCAAGGCCCGATCCCTCGACACAGGGCCATCCGTTGCCGCATACGGTGCTTGCCGGTCCAGCGTGTTTCAACATAACGGGATTTGGGGCCGGCGGGTCCGGACCGCTCCCTGCTGCTTTCCCGTGCGCTTTCTGCTTCCTGCGGATGTAACGATAGGAACACCCATGACAACCACCCTGACTCGAAGACTACTGGTCTGCGCCAGCTTCCTCGGCCTTCCCATGGCCGCGGCGATGGCCGACGAAACCGCGGCCGCACCGGCCGCCCAAACTCCGGACGCTGCCGCCGCCGTCCAGCCAGCCGCACCCGCAAAACCGGAATTCCGCGGCATGCTCGCGACAAAGAGGGAAAAGCGCTTCCTCTTGTCGACGCCCGGAGCTTCCCAAAGCGGATGGGTCGTCGTTGGCGACTCGTTCCAGGGCTGGAAGCTCGTGTCCTACAACGATGCGGAGGCGACCTTGCTCCTCAAGCGGAGCGACGGAACGGAATTCACCCTTTCAATGGCCGAAAAGAAGGTCACCCCGGGAGAAATCAAGGCGACCGTCGCGGATGCCGACCGGGTGCTGCAGAAGATGCACTTCAGCGAAATGATCACCAAGACATTCGAACAGCAGAAGAAGATGATGGCGGACATGATGGCGCGGCAGGCGACCAAGCTGCCCGCGGGAACGACAAAGGAGGAGATGGCGGCCTTTCAGGCAAAGGTCCTGGACAAGATCTTCGGACAGTTTCAGGGGTCCGACATGGAAAAGGACGTCGCGCAGATCTACAGCAATGTCTTTACGCCGGATGAGCTGAGCGGCCTGTCGGATTTCTACGATACGCCGACTGGGCAATCGTACATAGCCAAGCAGCCCGAGGTCCAGCAGCAGTTGATGCAGGTGTTGATGCCGCGAATGCAGGGGATGCAGTCCCAGATCCAGCAAATGACCTCCGAGTTCAGGGCCCAACAGGCCGCGAAGGCGGCTGCGGCTGCGCCGGCCGCCCCGGCTCCCGCAGCGGCACCGGCGGCCCCTGCGCCGTAAAATTCGGTTTCCGCTCTTCCGAGTCGGAAGAGCGCCGCGCCGGAGCCTCCGCCGTCGCCAAGGCTTTGGCGGACAAGTTGGCGAAGGGGGGGCGGGGCAGGCTTCGCATTGCGACGTCGTCGCCCGCCTTCGCCCGTTGGGCTTCTGCGGGCAGCCATCGCATTGCGATGTGGGCGGGTTGGCTGCGACAGCATCGTCGCCCGCCTTCGCCCGTTGGGCTTCTGCGGGCAGCCATCGCATTGCGATGGCTGGAATAAATCGCCGTCCCTTGCCTCCCACCCATGTCGATTCATATTAAATCATGCGAATCCATGTGCCAAAAGACTGGGAGATTGCGGAATCCGCCGCCACGCCGGAGCGCGAATACCGCGCGCGCACCCGGAGGGATTTCCTCAAGATGGCGGGGATCGGAATTGCCGGGGCCTTCCTCCTGAGGCCCGCGGCCAGGGCCGCGCTCGCCGGATTTCCTTCCCGGGCCAACCCGGACTATCCGGGGACGGACCTCAAGGTGACCCCCTACAACCTCATCACGAGCTACAATAACTTCTACGAGTTCGGGATGGACAAGGGCGACCCCGTCGGAGAGGCGAACCAGGGCTGGAAGACCGATCCCTGGGCAATCGAGATCCGGGGGCTCGCGCGCAATCCGGGCAAGTGGGACGTGGACGATCTGGTGAAGAAATTCGGCGGAACCGAGGAGCGGGTCTACCGCCACCGCTGTGTTGAGGCGTGGTCGATGGTGGTTCCCTGGGACGGGTTCCCGCTGGCGAAGCTCGTCGATTTCGCGGATCCTAAGCCCGAGGCGAAATACATCCAGTTCACCTCGTTCCTGGACCCAAAGAGCGCACCGGGCCAGCGCGACGAGAGTTTCGGGTGGCCCTACGTCGAGGGCCTCCGGCTCGACGAGGCGCGCAACGAACTGGCCTTCGTCGCGACCGGCATCTACGGAAAGCCGATCCCGAACCAGAATGGCGCGCCGCTCCGGCTCGTGACGCCGTGGAAATACGGGTTCAAGGGGATCAAATCGATCGTGAGGGTCGAATTGACCTCGCGGGAGCCCTTCAACACATGGCAGCGTCTGGCGAGGAACGAGTACGGGTTCTACGCCAATGTGAACCCCAGCGTCGACCACCCGCGCTGGTCGCAGGCCTCGGAGCGGGTCATCGGCGGGGGATTCTTTAGCGGAAGGCAGCCGACCCTCATGTTCAATGGCTACGAGAAGCAGGTCGCGGCGCTTTACAAGGGACTGGATTTGGCCCGGAATTACTGAATGGGCATCCTGGAAAGGCTCCTGCGCTCGCGCGCTTTTGTCCTCGCGCTGATCGTGCTTCCAGGGCTTTGGCCGGCCTGGCCGATCCTGGGCGGAAACCCGACCGTCCTCGCCGATCCGTCAAAATTCCTCCTGCACCATTTCGGATTCGTCGCATGCATCCTTCTGGCCGTCGTCCTGAGCCTTTCGCCGCTGCGGATCCTGTTCCCCAAGTCGCGCCTGGTCTCCGCCTTGAATCGCTATCGCCGCACGGTCGGCGTGAGCGCCTTCTTCTACGCTCTGATCCATCTCGGATTCCAGCTAATCCATGAAAACGGGTGGCCGACTTTCTGGACCGACCTGCGGAAGCCCTTTCTTCTGGTCGGGGTGACGACGTTTGCAATCCTCCTCGTCCTTGCGGCGACGAGTTTCAACGCCGCCGTGCGATGGATGGGCGGCCGGCGGTGGAAGAACCTGCACCGGCTGGCGTATCTGGCGGCGGCCCTGGCCGCGTACCACCAGGCGGCCGCCCGAAAGATCTTCCCCGTCCAGGTCCTGTGGATTTTCGTTCCGCTGGCGGCCCTCGAACTGGCGCGTGCGGTCATTCAGGCGCGCAATCGCCGGGGGGGCCAGGTTCCCAGGAGCCCCTTGAAAATTCCCGCAAGAGGTGCGTAATCCTCTTCCATGGATTCCGACCAGGCCCCCCGCAGGATCGCCGAGCTTCGGAAGGAGATAGCCCGCCACGACGAACTCTACCATCGGCGCGCCCGGCCTGAGATCGCGGATCTCGACTATGACCGGCTGAAGCGCGAGCTGGCTGAGCTGGAGGAGCGATTCCCGGAGGCGGCGGTTGCCGCAGGCGCGGAGTCGCCGACAGCCCGCGTCGGCGACGACAGGACCGAGGGATTCCAGACGTACCGGCACCGGCAGCCGATGCAAAGCCTCGACAACACGTATTCGGAGGCCGAATTGCGGGAGTTTCACGCGCGGCTTGCGCGGCTTCTGGGCAGGGAGGACCTTGTCTATTGCGTCGAGCCCAAGCTCGACGGCCTCGCGGTCAGCCTGACCTACGAGAAGGGCCGGTTCGTGCGCGCGGTGACGCGCGGCAATGGAGTCGAGGGCGATGACATCACCGCCAACGCGCTCACGATCCACGCGCTTCCCCGCCGACTGCAGGGGGCGGCGGTGCCCGAACTGATCGAGATCCGCGGCGAGATTTACCTCACCGGGGCCGAGTTTCTGCGGATCAACGAGGCCCGCGAGGAGGAGGGGCTCGAGCCCTTTGCCAACCCGCGCAATCTCGCCGCGGGCACGATCAAGCAGCTCGACCCCCGTGAGGTTGCGCGGCGCAAGCTCGAGATCGTCACGTACGGGGCGGGCTTCTGCGCGCCGGCCAGCGCCGCGGGCGCCAGCCAGTCGGACTACCAGGGGCGCCTCAAGGCCTGGGGGTTGCCCACGGTCGAGCGGTTCTGGCGCGCGGGCGGGATCGACGAGGTCTGGGCCGCCGTCCAGGAGCTCGACCGGCTGCGCCACGGCTTCGCCTACGGAACCGACGGCGCGGTCGTGAAGCTCGATTCATTCGCCCTCCAAGACGAGGCGGGAAGCACGAGCAAGGCGCCTCGCTGGGCAATGGCGTACAAGTTCGCCCCGGAGCGGGTGGAGACCCTCCTGCGCGCGATTTCAATCCAGGTCGGCCGGACGGGCGTCCTGACGCCGGTCGCCGAACTGGAGCCGGTGCTGCTCGCCGGAAGCACGGTCGCCCGCGCCACGCTGCACAATCGCGACGAGATCGCCCGCAAGGACATCCGCGTCGGCGACAGCGTCTTTGTCGAAAAGGCGGGAGAGGTCATACCTGCCGTCGTGGGCGTCGACCTGAAGCGCCGCCCGCCCGAATGCGCGCCATACGCGTTTCCGGACTATTGCCCGGCCTGCGGCACGGCGGCCGTCCAGCGGGAGGGCGAGGTCGCCCTGCGCTGCCCGAACTACGAGTGCCCCGTGCAGGTCCGGCGCCGCGTGCAACATTTTGCGTCGAAGGCCTGCGTCGACATCGATGGGATGGGCGAGGCGATGGTCGACACCCTGGTCGAGAAAGGCTGGGTCAGGACCGTGGCGGACCTTTACCGTCTGCGGGATCGGAGGGAGGACCTGCTCTCCCTCGGAAAGAAGGTCGAAAAATCGACGGACAACCTCCTCGCCGCGATCGAGGCGAGCAAGCGGGCGGAACTGTGGCGGTTCATCCACGGCCTCGGGATCACCCATGTTGGCGCAGCCGTGGCGAAGGACTTGGCGGCCCATTTCAGCACGCTGGAAGCCCTCGCCGATGCGAAGGTGGATGATTTCCTCCGCGGAAAGAAGGAAAGCGTCATCGAGGGGATCGGGGAGACCGTGGCCGGTTCCATCCTTGAGGCTTTCAACCAGCCACGGAACCGCGTGCTGGTCGCGGAATTGCATGCCCTCGGGGTGGAACCGGCTGCGCCGGCCCGGCGGGCGGGAGGTGCGGAAGGAGCCCTGGCCGGAAAGACCCTGGTTTTAACCGGAACACTGCCGACCCTCAGGCGCGAGGAAGCCACGGCGCTGATCGAGTCAGCCGGCGGGCGGGTGGCCGGCAGCGTCAGCAAAAAGACCCACTATGTCGTCGCAGGAGGGGAGGCCGGATCGAAGCTCGACAAGGCGCGCTCGCTCGGCGTCCCCGTCATCGACGAGGCCGAGCTGCGCCGGCTGGCCGGCGGGATCAGTACCCCCGCTGCTGAAGGACCCGGCTGAGCTCCCTCACGAACGATTGGGCGTCGGCCGGCGTCGGCCGGTAATCGGCCTTGCTCATCTCGGTGAAGCCGGGCCTGCCGTAATTGTCGACCACCCATTTGCCGGTCACGCCGTCGCCGAACCTGACCGTGCCGCTCGCCACGGCGCCTGGAATGAGCGTGACCTTGTCTACGGTGACGCTGACTCCGGAGGATCCTGCCGGCTCGAGTTCGTCCAACTCCCCGTCGCTGGCGAGGTCCTCGTCCTCGGCCTCGGGGGGCGGAGCCTCCTTCCCAAGGCCGAGCTTTTCCTTGGCCTTGTCGAAAAAGCCCTTCTTGGCTGCAGGCTCGTCGCGGGGTGCGGGCGCTCCGCCCTTCAAATTCGTGTCCGCCTTGGGCGGGGGGTCCTTGAGCTGCAGGTTCAGATCATCGACCAGGAAACGCACGTCCATGTAGGTCATCGAGACCTTGAACTCGGCGATCAGCTTGCGCTGGATCGCGGAAAGATTGTCACCGGCGGCCACCCAGGTCGCCACCACCTTCTTTTGCTCTTCTGACAGCACCATAGAGCGCGCATTTTGGCGCATCGACCCCTGAATGCAAGTGTGCGTCGAGAAGTGGAGGGAGCGGTTGGGTGGAGGCAACCCTCCTGAGGAGATTGCTGCCTCCTCCGACGTCTCCTGGCCGCCATCTTGCCGGCAGCACTGCCGGCTGCCTTGGCGGCCGGTTTGACGGCGGATCTGGGTCTTGGCAGCCCCCGACGAAGGAGGGTTGCCTCCACCCAACCGCGTTACTTCGCGAGCTGGCCCTTCAGAAACCCGACGCTGCCGCGCATGGACGCGTCCTGCTCCATCATGTTGTCGACCGCCTTGCAGGCGTGGATCACCGTGCCGTGGTCGCGCCCGCCGAAGGCGTCGCCGATTTCCTGGAGGGAGTGCTTGGTCAGCGTGCGCGCGAGGTACATCGCAACCTGTCGCGGAATCGCGATGTTGTTCGGCCTGCGCTTGCTCGTCATGTCGCTGTGCCGGATCTGGAAATGGTCGGCGACCCGCTTCTGGATCGTCTCGATCGTCAGGAGCGTCTGGGCCTGCTCCATCAGCATGTCGTGCAGGAGCCGCTCCGCCGTGGCGACGTCGAGCGGCTTGCTGAAGAGCGACCCGTGGCTGGCGACGCGGATGAGGGCCCCCTCGAGGCGGCGGATGTTGCGGGTGATGTTCTGCGCGATGAAGGTGAGGACGGTCTCGGGCACGTCGCACTTGAGGGTCGCCGCCTTCGATCGGAGGATGGCCAGGCGCGTCTCGAAGTCGGGCGCCTGGATGTCGGCGGGCAGGCCCCACTCGAATCGGGAGACCAGCCGCGATTCGATCTTCTGGATCTCGCTCGCCCGCCGGTCGCTTGAGAGGACGATCTGCTTGCCCGGACTCGAAGAGGTCGTTGAAGGTGTGGAAGAACTCCTCCTGGATCCGCTCCTTGCCGGCGAGGAACTGCACGTCGTCGATCAGGAGGACATCGACATGCCGGTAGCGCTGGCGGAATTTGGTCAGGCTGTTCTCCTGCAGCGCCTGGATGAACTCGTTGGTGAATTTCTCGGTGGACAGGTAGGCGACGCGGGCATCGGGTTGTTGCGGAGGATGGCGTGCCCGATCGCGTGCATCAGGTGGGTCTTGCCCGAGCCCGGTCTCGCCGTAGATGAACAGGGGGTTGTAGGCCTGCGCGGGGGCCTGGGCCACGGCCAGCGCCGCGGCGTGGGCCATCTGGTTGTTGGCTCCGACGACAAATGTGTCGAACGTGTTCCGGGGGATGAGGGAGCCGGCGCCGGCGCCGCGATCGTCGTAGCGGCCGGTGCGGCGCGCGGAGGCCGCGCGCACGCGCGCGGCGGTTGGGGCGGGTTCGGCGGTTGCGCGCACGGGATGCCCGGCCGCAGCCCGGCTCGCCGCGTCAAACTTCCGTAACGAGACGTTCACAAGCCGGCCCGCCGTCAGGCGAAGCCGTTGCACGATGAGGTCCAGATAGTTGTCGTGGATCCAGATCTGCGCAAAATCGTTCGGAACACCGAGGACCATGGAATCCTCCGTGGTTTCGAGGCAAACAAGGGGCTCGAACCACATCTGGAAGACATCTTCCGGGAACAGCGACTTGAAGTCGCACTTCACGGTCTCCCAGAGGCTTGGGGTCAGGGACAAAGAAGGCATTAGGCTCAGGCTAAAGGCAGGATTTATTCACATTGCGCCGCCAAAGGCAATTTCATCGCATCAATCCGGGCCGGACCAGGCTGCTTCCTCCAAGGCGAAATTCTATATCGGTCATCAAACGGGTTGAGTCAGGATTGGGCATTTAATAAGGTATTGATGACCAATTGATAACATCGGTTGCCAAAGGAGGCCCCCGGGGGCGGCTGAGAGGGATGCTGGAAAGAACGCTCGGACGGCACTTACTTACCGGGCAAGCAGGCAATAACTGAGAAACCAAAATGCGTTACAAGACGATCTTTTTGACAACTTGTTCACAATGGGCCTGAGCATAACTTTTCCCATTTTTTTATTGCGTCAAAACGGCTGGCTTCGGTGAGGGATCCGGGCGCCCCGTCTTGCGTAATTCGCCGCGAATTACATCGTCCTGCAGGCGGCTTAGGAAGCGGGTGCGACGGTTACGGCACTGTTACGGTTCAGTGACGATGTGCTATTTCTTGGATACGCGGTCGCGCGCGCGCTCAGGCCTGCGGAGGGGCCTCGATCCACATGCCGTTTTCCTTAATGAGTGCTATCAGGCGCGCGTCTGCCTCAGCCTCCGGGACGTTGTACTGACGCACTGCCTGCCGGCATAGAGATTGATCTTCCCCGGCGCCCCACCGACGTAGCCGAAGTCCGCGTCGGCCATCTCGCCGGGGCCGTTGACGATGCAGCCCATGATCGCGATCTTCACGCCCTTCAGGTGGCCCGTCTGGGAGCGGATGCGCTGCGTCGTTGTCTGAAGGTCGAACAGGGTCCGGCCGCAGCTCGGGCAGGCGACAAACTCGGTCTTCGAGATGCGCGTTCCGGCGCCCTGCAGGAGGTTGTAGGCGAGGCGCAGCGAGCGGTCCGGATCGGATTCGGTCTCGATGCTCACCAAGTCGCCGATCCCGTCGCAGAGCAGCGCTCCGCAAAGGAAGCTCGCCTCGATGAGATTGGACAGGGAGGTGCGGTCGTCCCTCACGGCGGTTGCGGCCGTGTTGCGAATCCAGATCGGCGCGCCCAGGCCGAGAACGCCCAGCCGGGCCGCGATCCTGCGGTAGACGCCGAGCGCGTGGCCTGTTCCCGGCCCGAAGTCCGGGGCGCCGGGCCTGCCCGAGAACGTGAACAACAGCCGCTCACCGCCAAGCGCCTGAAGGGCTGGCCCGAGGGCGTCAAGGTCGTGAGGAGCGACGTCGCAGGCGAGAAAACAGCCCCGGCTTCGCACAATGGCCGCCATTTTGGCGAGGAGCCCGGACTCGGCGCCTTCGAAGCGCCGCAGAGCGACGAGGGGATGCCTGGAATCCGGGCGGCCTGCGAGGAACGCATCGAGTTCGTCCGCTCCGATCGATTGTCCGAGATCGACGATGAGAAATCCCGGCATCTGCGGCAGGGCGCCCGCCGAGGCGTTTGCCTGCAGCGCAGCCAGTTCCGCCGGACCTTGCGTCGAAATCACGACACCCTCGACCGGCGTGTCGGCCGGCTTGGCCGATTTGAAGCCAGCCGGGGAGCCTTTCAGGTGCGCCGGCCCCAGGCGGACGATGACCCGGGGGGGGAACCCGGGTCCGACGGGGCAATTGGCGCCCAGTTTCATGGTCAGGGTCTGACGGCGCCCGAAATGAAATGGATCGATCCCGTCCGAATCGCCCGGGCCGGCGGCTCCCTGCTCCACCCGCCACAGGCTCATGGCCTTCCCGGCGATCGCCCGGGCGACCGGGATCTCGTAGACGCTGTCTTCGGTGAGCGAAACCCTGATCGTGTCGCCCAGCCCGTCGAGCAGGAGGGAGCCGATGCCGATGGCCCCCTTGATGCGGCCGTCCTCGCCGTCGCCGGCCTCGGTCACGCCCAGATGGAGGGGGTAATGCATGTCCTCGCCGTTCATTCGATCGACGAGCAGCCGGTAGGCCTCGATCATGACCTTCGGGTTCGAGGCCTTCATCGAGAGGATGATCTGCCGGTACCCGTGCGATTCGGCGATTCGCAGGAACTCAAGGGCGCTCTCGACCATGCCTAGGGGCGTGTCCCCGTAGCGGTTCATTATTCGATCGCTCAGGGAGCCGTGGTTGGTGCCGATCCGCATCGAGCGGCCGAGCTCCCTGCAACGCCTGACCAGCGGGGAGAAGGCATCGTGGAGGCGCTGCAGCTCGCGCTCATAGTCGGCGTCGCTGTACTCCTGGACCGCGAATTTCTTCTTGTCGGCGTAGTTTCCCGGGTTCACGCGCACCTTTTCGACGTGCTCCACCGCTTCCATGGCCGCCGAGGGAAGGAAATGGATGTCGGCGACCAGGGGAACGGCGCCGAAGCCGGCCGCCGTGAATTGCGAGCGGATGTCCCGCAGGGCCTTCGCCGCGGCGACATTCGGGGCCGTGATGCGGACGATTTCGCAGCCGACCTCGGCGAGGGCGATCGACTGGCGCACGGTGGCCGCGACATTCTGGGTGTCGCTCGTCGTCATCGACTGCACCCGGATCGGGTGGGAGGCGCCGACGCCCACGGAACCGACCTTCACCTCGATCGTCGGCCGGCGGACCGTGCGAAAACGGGACGCGCAGTAGCTCACGCTCACTTTTCGGACGCCGCGACCGCCCGGTCCGCCTGGGCGTCCCGGGCCCACCTGCGCACGTCAAAGAAGCTCACATAAACGACCATCGACAGCAGCAGGACAAAGAAGACGCTTTGCGTCGCCGCCACGAAGTTCACCGGCAGCGAACGGCCCCTCAGCTTGGCGATTGTTGCAAACACCATCTGGCCGCCGTCCAGGACGGGAATCGGCAGAAGATTGAAGACCGCCAGGCTCACGTTGACCATGACCGTGAAAAGGAGGACTTCGCGCACGTCCACGTCGGCCGCGGCGCTGAGCATATGCACGATCCCGATGGGGCCGGACATTTTCGAAAGGCCGATGTCCGAACGCGGGTTCAGCAGGGTGGCAATCGTCTGGAAGGCCATCGACAACTGGTCGCGGATCAGGGCGAAGGGCCCCGGATGGACGAGGGTGATGCCCGGGTCGAAGAAAAGGCCGAAATCCGAGTCGGGCTTCGCGGCCGGCCGGGCCGGGATCACGAGCGAGACCTCGCGACCGCCGCGGCGCACGAGGGCTGCGATCGCCTTTGCGCGGTTGGCGTCGACGTAATCGCCGAACGCGAAGAAGTTCTGCATCGGGGTTCCGTCGACGCTCAGCACCTCGTCATTCGCCTGAAATCCCGCCTGTGCCGCAGGGGAATTTGCCGCCACCTGGTGCACGCGGGCGTCGAATGCCGGAAGGAATCCGACCTTTCGCAGCTTTTCGTCCGTTGCGAGGATTGGAAACACCGCGACGTCCATCTGCCTTCCGTCGCGATCAATGGTCAGGACCGTCTTGGGCGCGCCTGCGGCATCCCGGCCGGAGCCGAGCAGCAGGGCGTTCTTGACCCCGATCCAGTCCGACACTTTCCGTCCATCCACCGCCTCCACAATGTCTCCGACGCGCAGTCCGGCCTTGACGGCGGGACTCACCACGGAGGTGCCGTCGGTTAGATCGATGGTCTTGCTTATGTAGCCGATTCGCGCGCTGGCGGCATCGACCTTGCTTTCGGGAATGCCCACAACCCAGAGAATGCACGCCAGGGCAAAGGCAAACAGAACGTTGAAGAACGCCCCGGCCACAAAAACGATCATCTTCGACAGGTAGCCCACCGGGGGCAGGCGGGACGCATCCGTCTGGCTGCCTCCTTCGACGGCTCCCAGGTCAGCCAGCTGGGGCAGGGCGACGTAACCGCCGAGCGGAATCCAGGACAGGCAGTATTCCACGCCGTCCTTGCCCCGCCACGAGCAGATCTTGGGCGGAAATCCGATGGAAAATCGGTCCACATGAACACCCCGGCGGCGGGCCGCCAGGAAATGGCCGAGCTCGTGGACGAAGATCGACCCGCCAAAGAACAGCACGACGAGAAAGATGGACCAGACGTGGCCGAAGACGGCGTGAATGAATTCAGCGGACATTTTTGGATTCTAGCACGGAAACCCTTTGCGCGGCCGCGCGGCGCGCCTCGGCATCGGCCTCGATGACATCGGAAAGGACAGTTGGTTCGAAATTGCGCATTTCCGCCAAACATTGCTCGACCAAACCGGAAATCGCAAGAAAAGGGATCCTCCCATCGAGGAAAGCGCCCACGGCCACTTCATTGGCCGCGTTGAACACGGCTGGAGCTATCCCACCGGCCAGCATGGCGTTACGGGCCAGCCGAAGCATGGGGAAGCGGGTTTCGTCGACCGGCCGGAATTCGAGGGAGACCAGCCTTGAGAAATCCAGCGGAGCGTCGACGCCGGGCCATCGGTCCGGGTGGAGCAGGGCGTGCTGGATTGGAAAGGCCATCGACGGGGGACACAGTTGGGCGAGCATGGCCCCGTCGTTGAATCCGACCAGGCAATGGACGATGCTTTGCGGGTGCAGCACCGCGCTCAATCGCTCGGGCGGAATTCCGAAAAGCCATTGTGCTTCAATGAGTTCCAACCCCTTATTGGCGAGCGTGGCCGAGTCGACCGTTATCTTCGGCCCCATGGACCAATTGGGATGCCGGAGGGCATCGGCCGGGGTGACATGGGCGAGCTGCTGCACGGACAGGTCTCGAAATGCACCGCCGCTTGCCGTGAGGATGATTTGGCTGACGCCGGAAACCGGGTGGCCCTCGATGCATTGGAATACGGCATTGTGCTCGCTGTCGACCGGGATGAGCTTCGCGCGGCTGGCCTTCGCGGCGGCGATCACAAATCGGCCTGCCAGGACGAGAATCTCCTTGCTCGCGAGTGCCAGCTCCTTGCCTGCGGCCAGGGCTGCCAGCGCCGGTTCGAGGCCGGTCGTGCCGACGACGGCCACTAGAACGATGTCCGCCTCAGGCAGGCTGGCGAGCTCCACGAGGCCCCCGATCCCGGAAAGAATCTGCGTGCCGGAGGGAAAATCCCCGGACTGCCGGGCTTCGGCCGCGGCCTTTTGGTCGAAGATCGCCGCGTGGCGCACACCGAAGTCGCGCGCGATCGCGGCCAGCCGCTTGCCATTGGTGCGGGCTGCGATGCCGACCAGTTCCAGGCGGTCCCGGTGAGAGGCGATAACGCGGAGCGCGTTCGCGCCGACCGAGCCCGTCGCGCCGAGGAGGACGACGCGTTTTCGAGGGAGGGAATTGCAGGGAGTGGTCGCCATGGGGATCGGAACAGGCCAGCGCCCCGGCTTATCTCAGCCCGAGAAGGAAATAGCCGACGGGGGCCGCCAGCAGCAGGCTGTCGCTCACGTCGAAGATTCCGCCAATTCCGGGAATCGAACTGCCGGAATCCTTGATTGACGCGTTGCGCTTGAGTATCGACTCGATCAAATCCGACACGATGGCGACGGTCGCGACCGGCACTGCCACAAGCGCCGCCCGGGTCGGCGTCAGGCATGGGGCTATCTGGGAACTGGCCAGCCACGCTCCGATCGCGCCGACCAGGACCGACGAGGCGACTCCGCCGATCGCCCCCTCCCAAGTCTTCTTGGGACTGATCTGCGGGGCCAGGGGATGCCGTCCGATGGCCAGGCCGGTGAGCAGGGCTCCCGTGTCGCAGGTCTTTGCGACGACGATGAGCCAGACGCAGAGCAGGAGTCGGCCGTCGGGTGACACGATGTCGCCCGGTTGGGGCGTCAGGACGCGGACGAGGAACTGAAGCATGAGGGCCACGTAAACGAGGCCGAAAAGCGTGGAGGCGAGCGACAGGGCCCGCTTCTCCGGGGATCTTTCGCCCAGGACCCGGACGGCAAAGACAAGGACCGCAAGCGGGAGCAGCCTTTCCTCCGGCCAGCCGAATCTGGCCTGAAGCCAGGGGGCGAGCGTGATCAGCGTCCCGAAGAGCATGCCGAGCTTTGCAAAGGGCGCCTGGCCCGTGGCGGCCTGGATCAGGTAGAACTCCCGCAGCGTGAGGAGCGACAGGAGGCCGGCCAGGATGACGGCCCCCGTCGTTCGGCCATACCAGATCAGGGCCCCAAAGAGGCCCCAAAGCACGATGAAGCTGAGGATGCGCTTTGTCATTATGTGACGGAGGCCGGCTTTGCGATCTGTTCGCCCGTCAGTCCGTAGCGGCGCTCCCGCCGCGCAAAATCGGCGATTGCCGCGGCAAGATCCGCCTTGGTGAAATCGGGCCACAGGACGGGCGTGAAAACGAACTCGGCATAGGCGGCCTGCAGAAGCAGGAAGTTGCTGATTCGCGTCTCGCCGGAGGTCCGGATGACCAGATCGGGATCGGGCATGTCCGCCGTGTAGAGATAGCGGCTGAAGGCCGCCCACGAGGCATCATTTGGCTTTTCCCGGCCGGCGGCCAGCGCGGCAGCGTAGGCATGCGCGGCATCCGCGACTTCCGCGCGCGAACTGTAGTTGAGCGCCAGGACAAGCGTGTAGTCCTCGAACGCCTTTGTCTCCTCCATCGTCGACTGCAGGAGCCTCTTCACGGCGGCGGGCAGTTCATCGGTCCGGCCAATGGTCCGAAGGCGCACGTGATCCCGGACAAAGGTCTCAAGCTCCTTTTTCAGGTAGTATTCGAGGAGGCCCATGAGAGCCCCGACCTCGTTCTTGGGCCTGCTCCAGTTTTCAACCGAGAAGGCGTAAAGGGTCAGCATCTTCACGCCGAGGTCGCGGGCGGCAAAAGTGATCGTGCGCACGGTTTCCACGCCTCGGCGGTGCCCCTCGATCCTGGGCAGGCCCCGCTTCTTGGCCCAACGTCCGTTGCCGTCCATGATGATGGCGACGTGGTGTGGGATGGCGGCCGGGCCTGCACCGGCGGGGGAATGGGATGCCATGCGTAAAATCAGGTTAGGGTGGCCGTTCGGGAGGCCGGGACGCAAGCAGGGAAGGAGGCGGGACAAAACAAAGGGTTGTCATCCGCCGCCGGAGTGCCGTCATTCGCGGAATGAAAGTCGCGTTCATCAGCGGCACGAGCATCGTCAATTCGCCCCTGTTTTCGGCCTGGGAAACCAGGACCGTCACGACCCCCTACGGTCCGGTGACCTTCAAGGCAACGGGAGGGCATGTCCTCATCAACCGCCACGGCTACGGCTTCCCGCTTCCTCCGCACGCGATCAACCACCGGGCCAACATCCGGGCCCTTGCGGACCTCGGCTTCCTGGATGTCGTGTCGCTCAATTCGGTCGGCTCCCTGAAGGCCGAGTTGCCCCCGGGGACTCTCGTTTCGTGCAGCGACTACGTCGGGCTGCAGCAGGGGCCGGCGACCTTCTTCGACACGGAGCTCAAGGGCGGCGCCTCCCGGATCGCGAACAACCTGATCCCGGCGATCGTGGCCGGCCTCGCGCCCGAGTTCACGATCCGGACGGGAAAAGTCTATGTGCAGATGCGGGGGCCCCGTTTCGAGACGCAGGCGGAAATCCGCATCATCCGCACCTGGGGAGATGTGATCGGGATGACGGCCGCGCACGAGGCCGACCTGTGCGGCGAGATCGGCCTTCGTTACAACAGCCTCGCGGTAATCGACAACTACGCCAACGGACTCGAGGGCACGGAGGTCGATTTCTCGAACTTCAAGGATGCGGTGAAATCGAACCAGCAGAAGGTCGACCGGCTGTTCGCGCGGATGCTGGAGATCCTCGGATAGCGGAGTCGGGGCATTCCCGCCCTCGTCGGGTGCGGCCAAGGCCCTGAGCCGCCGTCAAGGCCGGCCGCCAAAGCGCGTAGAAAGACCTCAGGCCTCCAGTATTGAAATCCCGGTTACCGGGATTTCAATACTGGAGGCCTGAGGTCTTTCGCCCGCTAACCGTTTGCGCTTTCAGTGGGCCGCGCGCGGTTCGCCGGCCATGGTATTGGGCGAGGGGCGGGCCTGCTTTTCGAAGAATTTCTTGAGTATGGCGTCGGCGACGGGCCCGGCGTTCCGACCGCCGCCGTAGTTTTCACCCGGCTGGTCGCTGCGGATCGCTATGGCTATGGCGATCTGCGGATTCTCAATGGGAGCAAAACAGATGAACCAGGCGATATTGAGATGGTTGCCGTATTGCGCCGTGCCGGTCTTTCCCGCGATGCGCACCCCAGGGATCTTCTGATCGTCGATCGTGCTGAAGTAGTCCGCGGTCCCTCCAGGCTTGGTGCAGCCCTCCATGCCATCGATCAGAACCGAGCGTTGTTCCGGGGTGAGACCGATAGGCTCGGTGTGCTGCATCGCGCGGTTTGGATCATGGAGAAGGGTTGGCACGGTGTAGGTCTCATTGCGGGCGAGTGAGGCGGCGTAACAGGCCATGATCAGGGGAGTGACCTGCACGTCCCCCTGGCCAATCGCCATGTTGGCCGTGTCGCCGTCGGTCCACGGTTCGTCCCTGACCCTCTTCTTCCACGCGGGATCCGGGATGATCATTCCCTTCCTCGGCTCGCCGGGCAGTTCTATTCCGGTCGGCTGGTCGAGATGGAACCGGCGGGCTTCGTCCGCGATTGCCTGCGGGCCGATCATCAGGCCATGCTCCCAAAAGTAGATGTCGCAGCTTTTCGCGATGGCTTCCCTCAGGTCCAGCCTTCCGTGGTGGCCGTTGCCGTTGTCGCAGGCGAAGACCCGGTTCCCTATGCGAACATAGCCTTCGCAGTCCACCGAGGTGTCGGTTGGCGAGAGGGTGCCCCTGCGCAGCCCTGCGATTGTGACGATTGTCTTGAAGGTGGAACCCGGGGGAAAAAGTCCCGCTCCTGACTGTCCGATCGCAACATTGGGCCACGCTCCCCGCGCCTGGATGTCCGCAACCGTGGCCTGGGTCATGTGCGGATAAAACTTGTTGAGATCGTAGTCGGGCTTGCTCGCCAGAACGAGAACCTCGCCCGTATTCGGATCAAGCGCGACGGCTGTGCCAAGCTGCTCACCGAGTTCCTGCAACGCCTGTTCGGCGGCGAGCTGCAGATCGATGTCGAGCGAGGTTCGCAGGCTCTTTCCCTGGACGGGCAGCCGCTCCTGGATCGGGGGGTTCACCTTGTATCCGGCCTGGTCGACGCGGAATATCAACCCGCCGGGCTGGCCCTGAAGCTCGGGATCGAAGCGCTTTTCAAGCCCGTCCCGTCCGAGGGTGCCGCGCATGGAGAAGGTCTTAAGGTCCTCCCCGGGGAAATCCTCCGCCTCGACGCTTTCCGAAGCGCCCACGTAGCCGAGGACGTGGGATGCCGCGGAGCCAAAAGGGTAGTTCCGCTCGGTCGTCGTATAGAGCTGCAGCGGCGAGCGGACGGGCAGATGCTCGAGGAGCTTGGCAAAATCCTGCGCGCTCAGATCCTCGACGAGCGTGTAGGGCATGTAGAGCCTGCGGTTGAAGTGCTGCCTGAACGCATCGGCGTCGATCTTGTCGCTGCGGCCCAGGATTGCGTCCACCTGGTCGAGGTAGCGCTGCGCGACGGTGATGTGCGCGATCTGCTCCAGCTGGCTCCAGGTGGGCAGGTCGCGGTCGCCCGTCGCCCTGAAGTTGTTCCTGATCCGGATCGATTCGCGGAAAAAATCCTGCTGCAGTTCGTCGAGATAGAGGACGACCGTGAACCGCGGACTGTTGCCGACGAGCAGGACGCCATTGCGGTCGTAGATGTTCCCCCGCGGGCCCGGAATGATGATTCGCCGCTCGGTCTGCTGCTGCTCGGTGAGGCTGTAGGTGCGGGCCTTCATGAGCTGCTGGTAGGCAAGGCCGCAGGCGAGAACAAGAAGGGCCGCAGCCACGATCACGTAAAAGGAGACGACGCGGGAGTCGAACCCCGCGTGTTCCTCGATCATGCGGCCGGACCGCCCCGAATAGTCCTGGTTGTCAGGCATGAGCTTATAACAGCGAGCGCACGGGCTCGGCGCGCGCGAGGGCGAGGGCCCTCCTTTGGAGGTGGTAGAACCAGGGGCCCGCCACGGCGACCGCGATTTGCGAGAATAAGAAATCGTACACCACCCGGTATCCTTCTGCCGCGGGCGCCGGCGCGAGGTACGCGCGCTGGAGCGTCAACGCGATGAATAGCGCCGTATTGCAGGCAAGGCAGATCAGCACGCGGCCGACCGCATCGTCGTGCGGCAGGCGGTCGCGGATGCGGAACAGGACGCAGTGGATCGAAGCGAAGAGGAGCGCGTGGGTGCCGAATGGCACGCCGGCGTTGGCGTCGCACGCGAGTCCCGCCGCGAAGACGGCCGCAAAACCCGGCCCGAACGGCAGGAGGTAGGCGGCCATTCCGGCGAAAAGTCCGCCGGCAAACAGGTAGACGTGCAAGTGCGCGAGGGCCTGGTTCGCCGCTGCGACGAGCGCCAGGAGGAGAAGGAGCGTCAGGAAGAAAATGAAGCCGCCTCGCATGGTAGTCCTAGCCTGCATCCATCACAAATTCCGACGACGGAGCGCAGCAGCGCGAAGATGGCGAGGCCGAAGGCCGAGTCCCGAAGGGATGGCCGCGGCAGCGGCCACAATCTTGCCCAATATCGTCGGCGCAAATTACCTCAGGCTCCCTGCGCTGTGCTTTTAGCACAGCTCGGTCGCCTTTGGTCCTTTTCGCTCGACGATCTTGGGCAATCTTCATCGGTTTTGTGATGGATGAAGGCTAGCCTCAGGGAGCCGCGGGACCCACGGGCACCAGCACCGAGACCTCGGTCAGGTCCGAAAGGCGCGGGTCGAGCTGGACCTCGCCCGTCTTGAAGAGGCCGTCCGAACTTGGGGAGACCCTGACCAAGTTCCCGATCGCAAGGCCGGCGGGGAAGACGCCGCCCAGCCCGGAAGTGACCACTTTGCGCGGGGTTTCCGGGTAGGCAAAAATGCCGAACGGGACAAACTCGACGGTGCCTCGGGCCGGGCCAAAGGCGGGATTCACGCCTCCCTGAAAGGAAACCGGCTGGGGATCTCCCTCAACCTGGGCCGCCAGGCGCACGCCGGGGTTGCTGATCAATTCGACGACCGAGGTGTAGGCATGGACCTCGGACACGCGGCCGACGACCCCTTCGGCCCAGACGACGGGGAAGCCTGACTGAATGCCCGCATCGCTGCCCTTGCGGATCACCAGCCGCTGCCACCAGGCGGAAAAATCGCGCTGGACAACGCGGGCCGGCTCGAGGCGGAACCCTGGCCGGGCCGGCATGTGGAGCATCCCCTCGAGGCGGCTGACCTCCGCCTGGAGCTCGGCATTCTGCTGGATGGACAGGGCGTACGAGGCGTTGACGCGGGCGAGATCGCGGCCGGCCTCGATCAGCTCGGGACGGGTGTGCAGCCGAAGCGACCAGTACTCCTGCAGGTCGCGGATGTACGAGGGCGCCACGAGCGCCGGTGCGGTGAATTCAAAGAAGCTTGCCTTGAGAAACGCCTTTGCGAAGACCGGCAAGACGAGCCATGCGGCCGCGACTACGACGAGGGTGAAAAAGGGGCGGGCTTGATCGGAACGATTTTGCAAGACGGATGCCAGTGAGCAGGCCGATCAAATGGCATACTGACCCTTTGTTGCGATCAGAAAGCGGCCCCCGCAGGACAGGTTGCGGGCGGCCTCAGCCGTCCGCTTTGAAAACGACGCAGCTAGACGTTGTCCATCAGCCAGGTCAGGTCGTTCAGCACGGCGCCGGTCCCGTTGGCGACGGCGGAAAGGGGATCCTCGGCCACGGTGACGGGCAGTCCCGTCTTTTCGCTGAGGAGGCGGTCGATTCCGCGCAGAAGCGAGCCGCCGCCGGCCATCACGAAGCCCCGGTCGACCAGGTCCGCGGACAATTCCGGCGGGCAGCGTTCGAGCGTCGTGCGAACGGCGTCGACAATGGAGGCGACCGTGTCGGCGAGCGCCTCGCGGATCTCCTGCGAGGTGATGTGAATCGTCTTGGGGAGCCCCGCGACCGAATCGCGGCCCTTGACTTCCATGGTCAGCTCCTCGTCGAGGAGATAGGCGGAGCCGATCGAGATCTTGATCTCCTCTGCGGTGCGCTCGCCGATCAGCAGGTTGTAGGCCCGCTTCATGTAATTGATGATGGCGGCGTCCAGCTCGTCGCCCGCGACGCGGATCGACTTCGAGAAAACTATTCCGTTCAGCGAGATGACGGCGATCTCGGTCGTGCCGCCGCCGATGTCGACGATCATGTTTGCCGCGGGCTCGTCGATCGGCAGTCCGACGCCGATCGCGGCGGCCATCGGTTCGGGGATCGTGATCACCTTGCGCGCCCCGGCGTGCGTCGCCGAATCCATGACGGCCCGCTTTTCAACGGCCGTGATTCCGGAGGGGATCGCAATCACAACCCGCGGCGGCGCGCGAAAGCTCTGGCTCGCCTTCTGGATGAAGTACCGGAGCATCGCCTCGGTGACGTCGAAATCGGCGATCACGCCGTCCTTCATGGGTCTGATCGCGGTGATGTTTCCGGGTGTGCGGCCCAGCATCCGCTTTGCCTCGACGCCAACGGCCCGCACTTTCCGGGTCGTCGTGTCCAGGGCGACAACCGACGGTTCCCGCAGGACGATGCCCTTATCCTTCACATAGACGAGCGTGTTGGCGGTGCCCAGGTCGATACCGATGTCGTTCGAGAAATAACCGAAGAGATTGGCCATATTGCGGGACGCTGGGGAAAATGGTTGCGGGCATCCCCGCCCTCGGCAACAAATCGTCAGGCACGCACACTGTCAACGCGTTAAATAAACCGGCAGGCTCGCCGCCGAAGGCGAAGGATCAGTTAGAACCGGGCGTGTTCGCCGGCTCTGTCTTCTTGGCTTCCGTTTTCGGTTCAGCGGGCTTGGGCTCGTCCTCGCGCTGGGCCTTCTTGAATTCCTTGATCGATTCACCGAGCCCGCGGGCCAGCGACGGGAGCTTCGAGCCGCCGAAGAGAACGAGGACAATCACCAGGATCAACCACAGTTCCTGGCCGCCTAGGATGCCCGCTAAAATTGCGCTGGTCGTAGCCATACCCACAAGCTATCCCGAATGGGCGGGTAGTAAAGGGCAAAAGCGGCCCGAGGGGCCCCGCGCGGACGGCGCGGGGATCCTCAAAGGGGCTCGTCGTCGCGCTGGCCCTTCGAGTCGAGCGGATGGGCGGGATCGAGGTAGCGGCCGTGCCCGTGGCCGCGGGTCGTTGCGGCGACCTTCATCAGGTTCTGCGCGTTGTCGATCTGCTCGGCGTCGAAGAAGCCGTGCAGCTGCCGGATCCGGGTCGGGTGGCGCATCTTTCGCAGGGCTTTCGCCTCGATCTGGCGGATGCGCTCCCGGGTCACCTTGAACTGCTTGCCGACCTCCTCGAGGGTCCGGCTGTACCCGTCGATCAGGCCGAAGCGCAGGGAGAGGACGCGCCGCTCGCGCTCGGTGAGCGTGTCCAGCACGTCGATGATCTTCTCCCGCAGCAGCGAGTAGGCGGTCATGTCGTACGGGTTCTCCGCCGACTTGTCCTCGATGAAATCGCCGAAATTCGTGTCGTCGCCGTCGCCGACGGGCGACTGGAGCGAGATCGGCTGCTGCGCCATCTTCATGATCTGCTGCACGCGCTCGACGGGCAGGTTCATCTCGTCGGCCACCTCCTCCGGCGTGGGCTCGTGGCCGTACTCCTGCAGGAGCTGCTTTTGCACCTGCATCACCTTGTTCAGGGTCTCGATCATGTGGACCGGGATCCGGATCGTGCGGGCCTGGTCGGCTATGGAGCGGGTGATGGCCTGGCGTATCCACCACGTCGCATAGGTGGAGAACTTGTAGCCGCGCCGGTACTCGAACTTCTCCACGGCCTTCATGAGGCCCATGTTCCCCTCCTGGATCAGGTCGAGGAAAGACAGGCCGCGGTTGGTGTACTTCTTCGCGATCGAGATTACGAGGCGCAGGTTCGCCTCGACCATCTCGGTCTTCGCCCTGTGGGCCTCGCGAATGTGGACCTGCGCCTGGCGGACGATCTCGAGGAGGGTCGCGGGGGCCACCCGCTGCTCGATCTCGATCTTCCGCAGCTTCCCGTTGACCTCGCGGGTGTCGATCGCGGCGTCCTTTTTCGTCTTGGGGTGCTTGGCACGCTCGAGCTGGGCATGCAGCGTGTCGATTTCGTCGATAACCGTCCAAAGCTGGTCGATGTACTCCTCGTAGACCTTGAGCTTGAAGTAGAACTTCGGGAAATTGGCCCGCAGGGTCGCCTCGCGCTTCCTGAACTTCGAAAGCACCTTCTTGCGCTCCGGATCGGATCGCGCCTTTGCGAACTCCACCCACGCCTCGGCCACCGATTGCTCGGAACGCTGCGTCATCTCGACCAGCTTCGGCAGCGACTTGAAATAGGCGTCGCGGCTTTCGATCTTCTTGTCTATCACCACGCGGTCGAACCGCTCGTCGCGGCTGAGCAGCCTCGCCCCCAGGCTCGCGATGTAGCGCCCGACGATCGACGCATGGAAGAGCGCCTCCTGGGCCTTGAGCTCGGCGTTCTCGATCCGCTTGGAAATCTCGACCTCCTGCTCCCGGGTGAGCAGCGGCACCTGGCCCATCTGCTTCAGGTACATCCGCACCGGGTCGTCGAGAATGTCGTTTTGGGACGTGCGCGACTCCTCCTCCTCGGCCTCCTCCTGGCGCTGCTTGTAATCCTCGACCTGGTCGGGCTCGAGGATCTCGATTTCGAGGTTCTGCAGGATCGAAAGGACGTTGTCGATTTCCTCCTGGTTTTCGACCGACTCGGGGAGGGCCTCGTTGATGTCGTCGAAGGTCAGGTAACCCTGTTCCTTGGAAAGGCGGATCAGCTGGCGGATCTTCTCATTTATGCCCCCGGGAGCGGCCGCCTCGACGCCCTCCGGCAGTTCTCCGGTCTCAGGAGACGCCGGGGCTGGCGGGCTGGCGAGGACCTCTTCAACGGCCTCAGATTGTTCGGTGGCTGACTTGGACTTGCGCGGCATGAGATGGATGCTGAAAAACGTGTAAGAAAATGACAAAAAGCCTCACCCCGCAACGTTTAGGATCAGCGGCTGGCGCAGCTGACGTTGCAGTTCGAGGCTCTCCTTCAATAGAGAAATTGCGTCATCCTTACTGTCAGCCTGGGTCTTGGCTAATGCAAGTTCAATCTGGCGCAAACGCGGCTCGAGCGCCCGGGCACGCAATCGGGTCAGCCCCTCGCGGGCAACCTTTGCCGGATCGTCAAAGGCGGGGGGATCGAACATGAGGGATGCAACAAGCGTTTTCTCTTCAGGTGTTTCCAGCAGTTCGTCAAGACGGTCGCGCCCGGGCCAGCTGCCTTGCTCAAACTCCGCCAGGAAGCGGTTGAGGAGCCGGCCGGCCGGTTGGCGGGTGTCTATCCACTCATGGGGGAAGGCTGCGCTCAGCGGCTTGCCGAGCGCCTCGCAGTGCAGGCAAATCAGCAGGAGGTCCTCCTCCGGATTCGCGAAACGGCCAGGGCCGTTCGGCGCTCCATAACTCTTTCCTGGGGCCGCCGCGGGCTCCGCCGACCGCCGGCCCTGCCGTTCACTGCGCCGCAGCTGCACCTCAAAGTCCTTGCGGAGAGCCGCTTGCGGCAATTCCAGGTGAACTGCGGCCTCCGCCAGGAATTCGGAACGGGCGACCTCGCTTTCGGCCGCCATGATGATCTCCATGACGGCGTTCGCCACGCGGCTCTTGTGTTCGGGCGACACGTCGCCTCCGCCGGGAAGCAGGGCCTGGCAGGCGAAGCCCATGGCGCTCATCGCACCCTTTCGCAGTTCGTCATAGGCGGCCCGCCCTCGCTCCAGGAAGAGCAGGTCGGGGTCGACCTTCTCCGCGCCCTCGAGCGCCAGGAACCGCACCTCGATGCCCGTCTTCAGGGCCATCGGAAGAAGCCGCAGGGCGGCCTTCTGGCCGGCGGAATCGCTGTCGAAGAAACACTCGACCTGGGGGTGATAGCGGCGGATGAGCTCAAGCTGGCCCTCCGTGATCGACGTGCCCTGGGGCGCCACGGCCGTCTTGACGCCGACCTGCCAGCAGCGCATGGCGTCGAGCTGGCCCTCGACCATGAGAAACGGGCGGCCCTCGCCGACGGCGCTCCGCGCGCGGTCGAGATTGAAGAGAAGCTGGCCCTTCGTGAAGATGGGCGTCTCCGGCGAGTTGACGTATTTGGCCTCGCGCGCGGGGTCGTCCTGCGGCGTGAGGTCGGTCTGCCGCGCGGTGAAGGCGACGACCCGGCCCTGATGGTCCCGGATCGGAATCATCAGCCGGCCGCGGAACCGGGGCCGCAGGGCGCCGGGGGCGAAAAAAGCCCCGTCGCGCACGAAGAACAGCCCGCACTGCCGCAGCGCGTCCTCCGAGTACTTGCGCTTCCAGAGGTGGGCGGCGAGTCCGGCATCGTCGGCGGGCGCCGCGCCAACCTTGAATTCGACCGCCAGCTCCTGGGGAAAGCGGCGCTTTCCAGCCCAGTATTCGCGCATGTATACCCCGGCGGGGACGCTGCCCTTGAAGATCTCGTGGTAGAAATCGGCCGCCTGCTCATGGAGGTCGTACAGCTCCTGCCGCAGCGAGCGCTCCTCGCGAGTGGGCCCTCCCCCTTCCTCGTACTCGATCACGATCCCAAAACGCTGCCCCAGGGCCTCCACGGCCTCCGTGAAGCCGAGCTGCTCGGTCTCCCGGACGAACTCGATGATGTCGCCGGCCTTGCCGCATCCGAAGCACTTGAACGACCCCCTGTCGGGATTGACGTGGAAGGAAGGGGTTTTCTCGTTGTGGAACGGGCAGAGGCCCTTCAGGCGGCTTCCCGACCGGCGCAGGGTCACCGTGCGCGAAACGACGTCCGCGATGTTGATGCGCAACTTCAAGTCGCGGAGGCAGGTGGGTTTGATTACTGGCATGAAATGCCCTGGCAGGCCGAAGAATGCACTTTCAACCGACTGCCGGTACTGTCAAGTTTGCCGCTTGTGCGATGAAACATTGGCCGTTTCTGGACGACTTACCTACCCTATGACCCGTTTTCCGCGCCTTTTGCTGTTTGGTGCCGCCCTGGCCGCGATCGCCGGGCCTTCCTATTGCCAGGTTGGCGCTCCGATGGCACCCATTCGCCCGCAGGCTCCGAAGGAACCTGTGTGGCAGGTGCGGCTTTCGAACTTCGACAGTTCCAATTACAACCGCGCGGTCGAGGCCTTGATATCGAGCTACGAGCATTCGAGCGGCCACAAGCTTGTGCCGGGCGCCAAGAAGAGGGTGGGCCTGAAGATCTATTCCGACTCCGGCCCGGGGCTGGCGACGCCGATCGAACTCGTTCAGGCGGTCATCGAGGCGCTGAGGCGCCGCGGCTACGAGAACAGGAACATATTCCTTGTCGGATTGAACCAGATGCGCCTGCGCATGACCGGCTACCTTCCCTCGCTTGTCACGGGCAAGACGCCCTTCGAGGGCAATCCCGTGTACGTCCTCGAGTCGGGGCGGTACTACGACCCGGTCTGGTTCTACGACAGCCCGCTGCCCGAGCGATTCGATCCGATCGTGGCCCAGCAGCAGACGCGCGACTATGCCAACACCTCGACGACCGACGAGGACCGCAAGAGCTTCCTGGCGACGCCCCTTTTCCTCGACGCGGATTTCTGGATAAACCTCCCCGTCTACACCGACCACATGGTGCTCGGCGTGAACGGCGCCCTGGTCAACGCGACCCTTTGGAACGCCTCTAACACGGCGCGGTTCTTCCGCTCGCCGGCCAACGCCCCGGCGGCCGTGGCCGAAATGAGCGCGATCCCCGAATTGAGGCAGACCTGGGTCTTCACGATCGCGAGCCTGGAGGCGTACCAGTACATCGGGGGCCCGTACTTCAATTCGCTGTACACGGCCTCCGAGCCGTACGTTTGGCTGAGCACCGACCCGGTGATGATGGACGCCCTGATGCGCGAGAGGATGAACCGCTGGCGGCGCCGGGACGGCTTTGAGGCGATATCCGACGACATCCGGACGCTCGAGTTCGCCGAAACCCTGGGGGTCGGCTCCACCCGCACGCAGAACGCGAAGCTGATCCCGGTGGCCGACTAAGGCAGGCCGCCCGAAATTACCGCTTGTCTATGAACGCCGCTGCACTCTTTTTCTTAAGGTGATGACCAGCGTCGCCTATCTGCCCATCCTGATCCAAGCCGTGCTGGCCGCGGTCATCGCGGGCGGCGTCATCCTGGCGAGCAATCTGCTCGGACAGCGCGCAAAGCGCTCCCTGATCAAGGACAGCCCGTACGAGTGCGGAATCCGCGGAGGGGGGATCGAGCACACGCGCTTTTCGGTGAAGTTCTTCGTCACGGCGCTGCTTTTCATGCTTTTCGACCTCGAGGTCGTCATCCTGATCCCGCTGAGCTTCGTCTATCGCGACTTCCTCGCCAATCACATCGCCATCCTCTGCCCCGTTCTGTTTTTCATCGGCGTGCTTGTCCTAGGATTGTTTTATGAAATCAAGAAGGGCGCACTCGAGTGGGAACGGTGAGCCCGCCGGCCCCAGGGGCCTTCCGCGGCCCGTTGCCGCCCGCGCGGCGGAATGATTTTCAATGAGGCTCGATAAAGTCATCGCCCGCAGCCGGGTAATCGACCTGCGAAGCGTCGATCTCGAGGGTTCGCTCGACGAACTCGTCGCCGTCGCGGTCGCGAAGTTCCCCGACCTGAAGCGGGAGGCCCTGCTCAAGGGGCTGCTTGCGCGCGAGAGCACGATGACCACCTATCTCGGGCTGGGCGTCGCGCTGCCGCACGTGCGGGTGAAGATGCCGCGCCGCTACGTGCTTGCGATCGGGCGCAGCCGCGCGGGCGTCCGCCACGACGGCTCGATCGCCGACGAGCCGGTGCGCCTCATTGTGATGCTGATTGCAGGCGATAAGGCGCGCGACTACCTGCAGGTGCTGGCGGCCATCGCACGCCAGGTGCGCGAGCCCGAGCTCGTCGAGAGCCTTGTCAACGCCCCGGACCTGGACGTTCTCTACGAGCGGCTGGTCGGCGGATTCGGGGGGCTGCGCCCGGTTCAGGTGCAGCAGAATCGCATCAACCGTCTGATGTTCCGCGAAGCGGAATTTGTGGCGAAGGGCGCCGGCTGCGGGGCAATCATGGTCTTCGGGGACACCTTCATCGGCGGCATCGAGCACGGGGCGATACGCTCGAAACTGAAGACGATCCTCGTGACGCGGACTCCGATCGAGGCGATCGAGGGCGAGAAGGAATTCGCCGAGGCGATCCAGGTGCGCTCCTTCTCGAGCCAGCGCCTGGCGCAGCTGCGAAGCGCCATCCTGGTGGCGCTGACGCGCGGCGTGATAGCCTTCACGGACAGGATCTGCTGCATCGGCGGGATGACCGGCAGCAACCAGTTCGACACGCTTGTCGTCGTGGACATTGAGCGGGAGTTTCAAACCCTGCTTTCGGGACCGACCTCGGACCTGCTTCCGCCGGACGTGAAGCCGGAGGTCTTCGAGCGTGTGGTTGCCGTGGCCACCGAGCTCGCCGTCGAAGGCAGGGAAGGGCGCCCGGTCGGCTGCCTTTTCGTCGTCGGCGACACGGCCAAGGTGGCGGAACTGACCAAGCCGCTCGTTCTCAACCCCTTCTTCGGCTACAAGGAGGAGGACCGCAACATTCTCAATCCGTTCATGGATGAAACCGTGAAGGAATTCTCCTCGATCGACGGGGCCTTCATCATCCGGGGCGACGGCGTGGTCGAATCGGCCGGCAGCCTGGTCCAGGCGACCGACAGCGATCACGACCTGCCGAGCGGGCTCGGCAGCCGCCACGCCGCGGCGGCCGCAATAAGCGTGACGGCCGACTGCATCTCGATTGTCGTGTCCTCGAGCACGGGCCAGGTGAGCCTGTTCCGGCGCGGGGTGATGGTGCCCTTGACCGAGAAGCGGAGGTAGGCCGGCGGATAGCAGGTCGAGCGAACTTACCCGCCGCCGATCGACGGATTGGGGTTGCAGATGGTGGGGGCTTCGATTTCGTTAACCCCTCAACACAATTTACCCATGCAAGAACTCGTCACGCTGGAGTGCACCGAAGCCAAGAAGCTAGGCAAACAAGTTTCCCGCTATCTCACGACGCGCAACAAGAAGACCGTGACCGAGCGCATCGAGAAGAAGAAATACAATCCCCATCTGCGGCGCCACACGCTGCACAAGGAGATCAAGTAAGGCGCCTATTTCCCGGCCTAGCCCGCCTGCTTGCCCGCCGTGGCGTTTCCCGCCTGCTGCGCGGCCAGCTGCTGGCGGCGGGCCGCCCTCCAGCCCTCCCTGTGCTTCCGGATCCAGTCCAGAAGCGCGCGCTCAAACCCGATGTCGTAGCCGAGCCGTTCGGACTCCAGCCATTTGTGCTTTAGAATCTCCTCCCGCTCGGCCAGGAACTCCTGGTAGAGGCTGGACTGCTTCACAAATTCACGCGACGAAGTGTCGGGCGCTTTGGGAGTCGGTGTCATGCGGCGCTAAATGAAAATAAGACAGAACCGCGGCTGTCAATGCCGGCAAATTTGCCAAATTGTTACATTTGCGCCGTTGCGGGATTCGCAAGGCGGAGCATGAGCGCTTCGGCTATTGATTGGAAGGCCTTCGCAGCCTCCCCCTGGGGGGCGGAGACGACCACCGGCTCCCCTCGGTCGCCGCCTTCCCGGATTTCGGGGAGAAGCGGCACCTGGCCAAGCATGACCGTGCCCAGCCGCTCGGCGGTGATGATTCCCCCGCCTTCGCCGAACAGCGCGTGCTTCACGCCCGCCGGGTCGATGAAGTAGCTCATGTTCTCGGCGACGCCCAGCAGGGGAACGTTCACCTTCTGGAACATGAGGCCGCCCTTCCGCGCGACGTTGGCCGCGGCCGGCTGGGGGGTCGTCACGATCACGGCCCCGTCGAGCGGAAGGGTCTGGACCAGGGACAACTGGGCATCGCCCGTCCCGGGCGGCAGATCGACGATCAGGATGTCGAGCTCTCCCCATTTCACGTTCTGCACAAACTGCTGGATGGTCTTCATGATCATCGGGCCCCGCCAGACGACCGGCGTGTCGTCGTCGACGAGAAATCCCATGCTCATCACCTTCACCCCGTGGCGCTCCATCGGCAGCAGGCGCGATTCCGCGCCGTCGCCCTCGATCTCGGGCCTGCCCTGCAGTCCCATCATCAGGGGGAGGCTCGGCCCGTAGATGTCGCAATCGAGGAGGCCCACGCGCCCCGGCCGGCCGCGCGCCGCATGGCTCTGGGCCAGCGCGCAGGCCAGGTTAACGGCGAACGTGCTCTTGCCCACGCCTCCCTTGCCCGAGCCGATGGCCACCGCGTACCGGATCTGCTTTGGCGCGCCGCCCGCTCCGGCTGAGCCTGCGCCGCCGGCCGCTCCCCGGGCGGGCTGCACGGCGATCGCAATGTCCGTTTTCTCGACGCCCGGAGCCGCGCGCAGGCACCTGTCCACGTCTGCGCGGATCTGCAGCGGCACCTTGGGGTCGGTCGTCGTCAGGGCGAGTTCCACCCGCGCGGTGCCGCCGGAGAAGGAGGCCGAGCGCACAAGGCCGAATGATACGATGTCCCGGCTGAAGCCGGGATACTTGACCTGCTTGAGGAGTTCCTTGATTTCGTCGGCGGTCACGTTTGGGAAAGTGCAATCTTCAACAAATAAGAGTTGTTATGCAAAGGCGACGCGCAAATAGAAATGGATGTGCAGCCCATGCGAAAAACGACTTCTTTCCTCCTTTTCCTCATTTGCGCCATCGCGCCCGCCCATGCCCAGCGAGACCTGGGCATCGTGGACATTCGCGCCGACAGCAGGACAATCGGGGTCCGGGTCTCCGCGGACGTCCCCCAGTTGAACGCGCTCGCCCTGCAGGCCTTCCAGTCCCACGGGCGCTACCGCGTCCTTGCGAGCGGATATGCCTACGACATCCGCTTCTCGCTCGCGGGGCCCCGGCAGGTGAGGGTCGACGTGACCAAGAGGACCGGTGAGCCTGTCGCCTCCGAGATGGTCCCGGGGACGAGCGATCGGAATGCGCTTTTGCACGCCGCGGATTTTGCCGTCGAGAAGACGAACGGGCTCGGGCTCAAGGGGTATTTCGCCTCGCGGATCGTCTTCATCGGAAGGGCCACCGGATACCCGGAGGTCTACGAGGGCGACCTGTTCTTCGGCGAGGTGCGCCGCATCACGAGCGACCGGGCGCACGCCCTCATGCCCCGCTGGTCGCCGGACGGGTCCAAGATCATCTACACGAGCTACGTCCACGGGGCGCCGGACATTTACGTCATCGACCTGGCGGCGAACCAGCGCAGGGCCTTCGCGAGCTACAAGGGGACCAACATCAGCGCCCGCTACAGCCCGGACGGCCGGCGGGTCGCGATGATCCTGACCGGCAGCGGCTCCCCTGAGATCTGGGTGAGCGACGCCGCCGGCCGCAGTCCCTCGCGCTGGACCCATGCGGACACCGTAAAGGCCTCGCCCTGCTGGTCACCGGACGGCTCCAGGCTCGTTTTCGCCCAGGAGCCCGGGCCCCAGCTCTACCTGATGTCGTCGGGCGGGGGAGGGATGGAGCGCATTGCCCGCGGCTTCAGCTCCTACTGCTCCGAGCCCGACTGGAGCCGCGCCAACCCGGACAAGATCGCGTTCACGTTCGGATCGGGCGGCCGCTTCCAGATCGGCGTCTATTCGTTCTCGAAGGGGACGGCCGAGCAGGCCTCGAAAGCGTCCTTCGACGGGGTCGAGGCCTCGTGGCTCCCGGACGGCCGGCACCTGGTCTACACCGCGCGCGATTCCGTGACGACCCGGATCTGTATACTTGATACGGATACGCAGAAGAGCACGCCGATCAGCCCGGCGAGCTTCGGCGCGGCCCAGCAGGCCAACGTTTGGGCCCGCTAGCCCGAAGATTTCATGAAAACGGCCAAAGATCGCCAAACCGCCGAGGAAAAAGGGCCGAAGACGACCGAGGTGTGCTTGGGAGCACATCGCAGGGAGTTTTCGGCCCTTTTTCGAGAGCGGTTTGGATGAGATTTGGACGAATTTCGTGAAATCTTCGGGTTAGAGATTATGTCGAGGGCTTCGCAGGGAGGATGAAGCCGACGCACTGGCGTGCGCGGCTCATCTCCCGCCGCAATCAGGCCAGGGCGGCCTCGTAATTCCTCTCGGCCGCATCCCAGTCCACGACGTTCCAGAAGGCCGCGATGTAGTCGGGTCGGCGGTTCTGGTAGTGCAGGTAGTAGGCGTGCTCCCAGACGTCCAGCCCGATGACGGGCTTGCCCCCGAACCCGGCGACAGCCTTGCCCATGAGGGGGCTGTCCTGGTTCGCGGTCGAGCCTACGCCAAGCTTCCCGTCGGCGGTGAGGGCGAGCCAGGCCCAGCCGGAGCCGAAGCGCGTCGTGGCGGCCTTGCCAAATTCCTCCTTCAGCCTGTCGAATGAGCCGAATGTCGAATCGATCGCCGAGGCGAGCTTCCCCTTGGGGGCTCCGCCCTTTCCTGGGCCGATGGCGAGCCAGAAGAAGGAGTGGTTGCTGTGCCCGCCGGCGTTGTTTCGCAGGCCGGTGCGGATGGCCTCGGGAACCTTGGAGAGGTCCGCGATGAGCGCGTTGACCGGAAGGGCGGCAAGCGCGGGCTGGTCCTTCAGGAGGTTGTTGGCGTTATTGATGTAGGCCTGGTGGTGCTTCGTGTAATGAATCTCCATCGTGCGGGCATCGATGTGAGGCTCCAAGGCGTTGTAGGCGTAGGGCAGTTTAGGGAGTTCGTAGGCCATGGGTAGAGCGTTCTGAGTTTTTGTTTGTGGAGACAAACCAATGCACCGGAGTGGGCGAACGTCAACTGACCTGGATTGTTGGCTATGTCCTGAAATGGCGAAGGCATGTCCTCTCTCGTCGGGAGCTGCCAAGACCCAGACCTCCGTCAAGACCCGCCGCCAAGATCCGCCGGCTGATGCCGGCCAGATGGCGGCGCAGAGACGTCGGTTAAGGCAGCTATCTCCTCGCGAGGACACGCCTTCGCCACTTCAGGACGCCGCGCGAAAACTCTTTACACCAGGAAACCTCTGGCAGAGTCATTTGTTCCGCGGGTGGAAGCGGGCGTGCTGGTCGAGGAGGCGCTGCGATTCGACGGCGGTGTAGATCTGGGTCGTCGAGATGCTCGCGTGGCCGAGCATTTCCTGGATCGAGCGGAGGTCGGCGCCGCCGCTGAGAAGATGGGTCGCGAAAGAGTGCCGGAGCAGGTGGGGTTTGACGGACTTGGCGATGCCCGCGCGCTTCGCGTACATTTTCACGATCATCCACAGCCGGACCCGGGAGAGCGCGCCGCCGCGGGCGCTCAGGAACAGCTCGCTTCCCGTGCCCGCCTTCACGAAATGCGGCCGGCCGGACTCGACATAGACCGAGAGGGCGTCGCACGCCCGCCCGCCAACCGGCACGATCCGCTCCTTCGACCCCTTGCCGAAAACGCGCAGGAAGCCCTCCTTGAGGTCTAGCTGCTGCAGCGTGAGCCCGGCCAGTTCAGAGACGCGCAGCCCGCTCGAATAAAACAGCTCGAGAAGCGCGCGGTCCCTCAGGGCCGCCGGATCGCCGCCGACGGGCGCCTTCAGCAGGCGCTCGATCTCCGCGGGCGAAAGGGTGTCGGGCAGGCGCCGCGAGAGCTTTGGGCCGGCGAGGAGGGCGGTGAAATCGTCGTTCCTGTAGTTCTCGCGCACGAGGAAGCGGGCGAGGACGCGCAGGGCGGAAAGTTTCCTTGCGAGGCTTGCGGGGGACAGACCCCTGCGGCTGAGCGAGCGCAGCCATTCCCCGGCCTGCGCCGAAGACACTGTCCGCCAGTCTTTCGCGCCCCGTCCGGCGAGAAACGCCGCCGCCTGGTCCAGGTCGCGCTGGTAGTTCTCCCGGCTGTTGCGTGCGAGGCCGCGCTCAAGGTCCAAGAAGGCGATAAGGGCGTCGATATCGCCCGCAAATGCCGTCGGCGCTTTGCTGGCAGCCACTCGATCGGTCCTGGGGCGGCGGGCCATGCAGCGCGGATAGCCTCTGGAGGCCCTCTAATACCGCCTGCGCGGGGGAGGGGGCGAGGTCGGATTGGTTTCCTTCATTCGGAAGGTGATCCGCGCCTTTTCCAAATCGTACGGGCTCATCTCCATCTTCACCGTGTCGCCCGCAGCGATCTTGATGAAATTCTTCCTCAGTTTCCCCGAAATATGGGCCAGGACGATGTGCTTGTTCGAAAGCTGGACCTTGAACATTGTGCCGGGAAGCACGGCCACCACCTTTCCCTCCACTTCGATCGCATTGCCGTCAGACATGGCTCTTGCAAACGCGGGAGGCGATTTGGGTGCTTTGGCGGGTCATCATGCAAAAGGGCACAAGGCCTTGAAAAGGCCCTTGTAAGGCTCGAAATGAGTCCCTAAGTCAAGGTTTTAGGTTAAACCAGGCCTGGACACGCCGACGAATCCCCCCTCCCACCGAAGGTGACTCCCCCTTTTGACAAACGGTTTCCGTCGCAGCTTCTCCGGGACGACGAGTTCTTCATGAGCCTGGCGTATAATCAGGCGATCGATGCCTGGCGGGAGGAGGAGATTCCGGTCGGCGCGGTGATCGCGATCGGCGGCGAAGTGGTGGCGGCGGCCCACAACCGGGTGGAGGGCGGAAAGGACCCGACCGCGCACGCGGAGATGATTGCCCTGACCCAGGCGGCCGCTAGGGTCGGCGACTGGCGCCTCGAAGGTGCCACACTTTTCGTGACCAAGGAGCCCTGTCCCATGTGTTCGGGCGCGCTGCTTATGGCCCGGGTGAAGCGGGTCTGTTACGCCGTTTCCGACCCGAAGATGGGCTGCCTCGGCGGGGCGACCAACCTCAACGACCTCCCGGAGGTGAACCACCATTTTGAAATCGCGGCCGGCGGGGTCCTGGAGAACGAATGCCGCGAACTATTACAGGCGTTTTTTCGGCTTAGAAGAACCGACGAGACGCCGCCACCCCGGGCGTGAGGCGGACACCGGTTGCGAAATGCGCGGTCGCAGCCCAGCTATCGGGCGGCAGGTCGGCAAACTCACCCACCACTGGCAATCGCAAGAAACCCCTTGACGGTTTTGGGATTCACGGCGTCATGGTTCGGCTTTAACGGCCGTGAAAATCAATGTGTTTGTTACGCCAAAGAAAAACGTCTTGGACCCACAGGGAGCAGCGGTGGGTCACGCTCTCGAGAGCCTTGGATTTTCCCGGCTGAAAAGCACGCGGATCGGCAAGCTGATCGAGCTTGAGGTGGAGGGGGAGGATTCACCCGAATTCCGCAGCCGTCTGGACCAGGTCTGCAGGGATCTTCTGAGCAACCCCATCATCGAGGACTTCCGCTACGAGATCGCGTCCCGATGAAAGTCGCGGTCCTGCAGTTTCCCGGGTCGAATTGCGATCAAGACGCCTTCCATATCTTCGCGAGCGGCCTTCGCCTTCCCACCCGTTACGTCTGGCACAAGGACACCTTCCTGGGTGAAGCGGACCTGGTCGTCATCCCCGGCGGCTTTTCCTACGGCGATTACCTTCGCTGCGGCGCGATCGCGCGGTTTTCGCCTGTCATGGCAGCCGTGCGGGAGTACGCCGCCCAAGGAGGCCTTGTCTTCGCCATTTGCAATGGTTTCCAGATCGCGTGCGAGGCGGGGCTCCTGCCGGGGGCGCTCATCCGCAATTCGTCGCTCGAATTCCGCTGCCTGACGTGCGAATTGCGGGTGGAGGACAGCACGGAGTCCTTCAACGCCGGTGCCCTCGGCGCGACGGTCCGGGTTCCGATCGCCCACGGGGAGGGCAACTACCGGATCGACGAGGCGGGCCTGGCGCGGCTCGAGGCAAATCGCCAGATCCTTTTCCGCTACATCCACAATCCGAATGGCTCGATCTCCGGGATTGCCGGAATCAGGAACGAGCAGGGCAATGTTTTCGGCATGATGCCGCACCCCGAACGGGCCTTCGAACGATTCCATTCGAGCCGTGACGGACTGGCGGTCGCCAAGGCCGTCCTGGCGACCCGATTTCCCGAGTTCTCAGCGAAATCCGCAGTCCCGGTCGTTCCTGTTTAGACGCCGGGGCAGCCTCCAGCCCGAACCCTATCGATGGCCGAAGCGCAACCCACACTCACGAATCCAAAGCCGGCGATTTCCGCCCCCCTCCCTCCGAATCCAGATCCGATTCTAAACAAGACGATTACGGAGGAATTGGTGCGCAAGCACGGCCTCCTTCCGGATGAGTACGAGCTGATCCGCCGAAGCCTCGGCCGCGAGCCGACGCTCACCGAGCTCGGGATATTCTCGGTCATGTGGTCGGAGCACTGCTCGTACAAGAACAGCCGCAGGCTTCTCAAGGGCTTTCCGACTGAGAAGTCGGGGGAGACGAAGGGTTTCGGGCGGGTGCTCGTCAAGGCGGGCGAGGAAAATGCCGGGATAATCGACGTGGGCAACGGCTGGGCGGTGGCCTTCAAGATCGAGTCGCACAACCACCCGAGCGCGGTCGAGCCTTTCGAGGGTGCGGCGACCGGGGTCGGCGGAATCATCCGGGACATCTTCACGATGGGAGCGAGGCCCGTCCTGCTCACCGATTCCCTCCGGTTCGGGGACCTCAGTTCCCCGGTGACGAAACGCCTCCTGCGCGGCGTCGTGGCGGGGATCGCGCACTACGGCAATTGCGTGGGTGTTCCGACGGTGGGCGGCGACGTCTATTTCGATCCGAGCTACGAGGGCAACCCCCTCGTCAACGCGCTCTGCCTCGGGGTCCTGCGCCACGACCAGATCCGGCTTGGAAAGGCGACCGGGGTCGGCAATCCGGTCTACTATGTCGGCGCGGCCACGGGCCGCGACGGGCTGGGCGGAGCGTCGTTTGCCTCCCGGGAACTGAGCGAGGCGAGCGCCGCCGACCGGCCGGCCGTGCAAAAAGGCGACCCCTTCATGGAAAAGCTCCTGATCGAGGCGTGCCTCGAGATGATGGCCGTTCCGGGGCTTGTCGTCGGCATCCAGGACATGGGAGCCGCGGGCCTGACGTGCTCGACCTGTGAAACCGCCAGCCGCGGCGGCGCCGGCATCGAGATCGAGCTCGATCGCGTGCCCCAGCGCGAGAGCGGCATGAATTCATACGAAATCATGCTCTCGGAGTCCCAGGAGCGGATGCTTGTCATCGTTCAAAGGGGCCGCGAACCCGAGATAGAGGCGATTTTCGCCAAATGGGACCTGCACGCCTCGAACATCGGCACCGTCACCGACACGGGCCGGATGCTCGTTACGCAACACGGCGTCCCCGTGGCCGACATCCCGGCGCCCGTCCTGACCGACCAGGCGCCCCTCTACAGCCGGGATGCGCTCGAGCCGCCCTCGCTGGCGATCACCCAGGCTTGGACTCCCGCCGCCCTGGCCGACCTCGATGCGGCGGGGGCCAGGGCCGCGCTGCCAAGGCTGCTCGGACACCCGACCATCGCCTCGAAGCGGTGGATCTACCGCCAGTACGACCACATGGTCCAGCACGGCACGGTCGTCCTGCCCGGCAGCGATGCCGGTGTCGTGCGGCTGCGCCTGGGGAAGAAGCAGAAGTTCATAGCGATCAGCAACGACTGCAACGGCCGGTACTGCGCCCTCAATCCGAGGCGCGGAGCGATGATCGCGATGGCCGAGTGCCTGCGCAACCTTGCCTGCACCGGGGCCGCCCCGCTCGCGATGACCGACAACCTCAATTTCGGCAATCCGTACAAGCCGGAGAACTTCTTCCAGCTTGGCGAGTGCGTGAGCGGCCTCTCCGAGGTCTGCCGATTTTTCGACGTTCCGGTCGTCGGCGGCAACGTCTCGCTTTACAACGAATCGCCGGCCGGGGCGATCGACCCGACCCCGACCGTGGCGGTCGTGGGCCTCATCGAGAAGGAGCGGCAGGTGACTCGCCAGTTTGTCCGATCTTCCGCCGAGAAACTGATCCTCCTCGGCGGGGCGCCCTTCGAACTCGGCGGCAGCCAGTACCTGGGGGTGATCCACGGCCTGAAGACGGGCGATGCCCCCGCGGTCGATCTTGCGGCCGAAAAGGCCCTGGATGAATTCCTTCTCGGGCAGATCAAGGCGGGCCGGCGGATCCGGGCGGCCCACGACCTGAGCGAGGGGGGCCTCCTGGTCGCCGTCGCCGAGATGCTCTTTGCGCCGGCGCCCGCCGAGGGCGCGGCTCCGCCGGCATTCGGCGCCGTGCTCGACTTGACGCCCTTTGCTGCGCCCCGGCTCGACGCGCTACTCTTCGGCGAGAGCCAGGGCCGCATCGTCGTCGCCGTGAAGGACGAGGGGCCCGTCCTCGAGGCGGCCGCGGCCGCCGGCATCCCGGCGTCCCTGATAGGCCGGGTGACCCGCGGGCGGACGCTCTCGGTCTCGGCCGGCCCGTTTTCCGCCCGCTGGAAAGTGGCGGAGTTGCGCCGGGTGTGGGAAACGAGTATTGAATCGGCGATGGCGCGCCCCGGACTCGACTAAGCCCAGAAGGCCAACCTGCGATGAGCGAATTCATCTCCCACGAATGCGGCGTCGCCCTGGTGCGGCTTCTGAAGCCGCTTTCGTATTATCAGGAAAAATACGGAAACCCGCTCTGGGGCTTCACGAAGCTCTTCCTCCTGATGGAAAAGCAGCACAACCGGGGCCAGGACGGGGCGGGCGCCGCCTGCGTGAAGCTCGACGTGCCGGCCGGCGAGCCGTTCATGTTCCGCGAGCGCAACGTCAAGACCGCGCCCCTGGACAAGATCTTCAAGCTGCTTCTCAGCCAGTACAACCAGAAGGTCGCCGACGGCCTGATCCACCCCGAATTCCCGGCGACGGTGAAGAGCCATTTCGATTTCGGCGGCGAGCTGCTCCTCGGGCACCTGCGCTACGGAACGAGCGGCGGGTACAACCTGAGCGCCTGCCATCCGTTCTTCCGGCGCAGTCCATGGCCCACGCGCAACCTGGCCCTGTGCGGCAACTTCAACCTGACGAACACCCGGGAGCTCAACGAGAGCCTGATCGCGATGGGGCAGCACCCGATCTTTGCGACGGACACGCAGGCCATCCTTGAGAAGATCGGCTTCTTCCTGGACGAGGAGCACGAGGACATCTACCACTTCCTGCGCAAGAGGGAGCTCGCGGGCGAGGAGCTCTCCAAGAGGATCAGCGAGGATCTGGACTTGACGCGCGTCCTCACGCGCGCCTCGCAGAAATGGGACGGGGGCTACGTCCTTTGCGGCCTCATTGGAAACGGCGACGCCTTCGTCGCGCGCGACCCGTCAGGCATCCGGCCGTGCCATTATTTCCAGAACGACGAGGTCGTGGCCTTTGCCTCCGAGCGCGCCCCGCTGATGACCGTCTTTGACGTGTCGGTCGATGATGTCCGGGAGGTGCCCCCCGGCCACGTCGTCGTCATCAAGCGCCGCGGCACGATCACCGCCAACCCGTTCACCGCGCCCCTGCCGCGGGCGTCCTGCTCCTTCGAGCGGATCTATTTTTCCCGGGGAAATGACATCGACATCTACCGCGAGCGCAAGGCCCTCGGGGGAAACCTCGCCAACCAGGTCCTGCGCGCGATCGACGGGGACTGGGCCAACTCGGTTTTCAGCTTTGTTCCCAACACGGCGGAAGCGGCCTATTACGGGCTGATGTCCGCGCTGCGCGTGCTTAGGCGCGACGAGGTCAAGTCGGCGATCATCGGCGCCTGTCGGGAGGGCCGCCTGACGGAGTCGGTCCTGGACGAGCTGATCCTGCGCAACTGGCCGCGCGGGGAGAAGGTGGTGAGCAAGGACATCAAGCTGCGCACGTTCATCGGCCAGGAGAACATGCGAAAGCAGCTTGGAAGCCACGTCTACGACATCACGTATGGCTCGATCAAGCCGACGGACAACCTCGTGTGCGTCGACGATTCGATAGTCCGGGGAACGACGCTGCGCCGCTCGATCCTCCGGATTCTCTCCCGCCTGAACCCGAAGAAGATCGTCATCGTCTCGACGGCTCCGCAGATTCGATACCCCGACTGCTACGGGATCGACATGTCGGCGCTGGGCAACTTCATCGCGTTCGAGGCTGCTGTCTGCCTGCTTAAGGAAAGTGGCCGCACCGACGTCCTGGATGATGTCTATCGCGCTTGCCGGGAAGAGATTACGCGGCCGGTGGGCACCATTCTCACCAACCACGTGCGCCGCATCTACGAGCCGTTCACCCCCGAGCAGATCTCGGCCAAGATAGCAGAGTTCGTCCGGCCGAAGGGGATCGAGTGGCAGGGTCCGGTCCAGGTCATCTTCCAGACGATCGAAAACCTGCACAACGCGGTGCCAAACCACTCAGGGGACTGGTACTTCACAGGAAAATACCCCACCCCCGGGGGTTACCGTGTGGCTAACCAGGCATATATCAACTACTATGAGAAGGCCGACGGGCGTTCGTACTGACTATGTCGCTTAGTTACGAATCATCCGGCGTCCGCTACGATCGGCTCGACGCATTCAAGCGGGCCTGCCAGCGGGCAGCGAGCGGCACAGTCGATCTGCTGAAGGACCACGGCTACCGGGAACCGGCCGCCGTGCGGGGGGAGAGCGCCTACCTGATCGAGGCGGACGACCACTACCTGGCCCATGTCGAGGAAGGCCTGGGGACGAAGAATCTCGTGGCGGACGCGGTCGAAAAGGCGACCGGACGGTGCTTTTACCGGCAAATCGGCGTCGACACCGTGGCCACGATCGTAAACGACCTTGTGACCTGCGGGGCGCTTCCCATCTCTGTCGCCATGCACGCGGCGGTCGGCGATTCGGGCTGGTTTGCCGACGAGCGGCGCGCAGGGGACCTGGTCCAGGGGTTCGCGGAAGGCTGCCGGACGGCGGGTGCGGTCTGGGGTGGGGGGAGACGCCGACTTTGCGCGGGCTGATATCGCCCGAGGCGATCGTTCTGGCGGGCTCCGCCATCGGTCGGATCGCCCCCAAGTCCCATCGCATCATGGGGGATGTTTCCGAAGGCGATGCGATCGTGTTTCTGGCCTCCTCCGGGGTGCAGACCAACGGGCTGACGCTGTGCCGCCAGCTGGCCTCCCGCCTGCCTGAGGGCTTTCAGACCCGCCTCGAGGACGGAACCCCCTACGGGGAGGCCCTCCTCGCCCCATCGGCAATCTACGTCGGCTTTGTGCGCGAATGCCAGCGCCGCGGGGTGAAGCTCAACTATGTCGCGCACGTGACAGGCCATGGCTGGCGCAAGCTCATGCGCCTGGAGGAGCCATTCGTCTACGAAATTGCCCAACTTGGCCCGCTGCCGCCTGTTTTCCGGTTTGTAATGGAAAAGGGGCCTGTGTCCCTCCGGGAGGCCTATGCCACGTTCAACATGGGGATTGGTTTTGCCGCTTACGTGCCGGCCGGCCAGACCGAGGCGGCGGTGGCGGCGGCGGCGGCATCCGGCTGCGTGGCATGGGTGGCGGGCCGCGTTCGGAAGGACGGGCACCGCAAGGCGGTCGAAGTGCCGTCCCTCGGCCTGACGTTCGAGGCGGAGACGCTCCAGGTCCGTTAGCCCGAAGATTTCATGAAAACGGCCAAAGATCGCCAAACCGCCGAGGGAAAAGGGTCAAAGACGACCGAGGTGTGCTTGCAAGCACATCGCAGGGAGTCTGAGGCCCTTTTCCGAGAGCGGTTTGGATGAGATTGTGGCCGAATTTCATGAAATCTTCGGGTTAGGGGGGTGGGTGGGCCTTACGGCTGGCGTAATGGCCAGCGGGTCAGTTTGCTCGACCTGTGGTCTGAAGGTTCCTGCGCAGCTCACGCGCATCATTTGGGCGTCGGGAACGGCGGACCGCCAAGGGGCCCGACGCCGGTCTTGATGCGCGTCTTGGGCTTGCGAGCACAGGACCGGAAGGCCGCAGGTCGAGCAAACTGACCCGTTGGCACATTTTGCTTGCAAGTTGACTAAAAGGTAAACAATTTAGGCACATGGGTAGAACAAGCGATGCGAGGGAGCGTCTGATGACAGCCACTCTCAACCTCATGTGGGAAGAGAGTTATGGAGCGGTCACAATCGATGACATCTGCCAGCGAGCCGGGGTGAAGAAGGGCAGTTTCTATTATTTTTTTGACTCAAAAGCGGACCTGGCTGTGGCCGCCCTGAACCGGCTGTGGGAGGAGAGCTGGAAGCCCCATCTTGATGCGGTTTTCTCACCCTCGGTTGAACCCATGGACAGGATTACCGGGTACCTCGAGTCTGTCTATGAGCGGCAGGCCGAATTCAAGGAGAAGTTCGGGAAGGTGCTCGGCTGCCCGGTATGCTCGGTCGGATCGGAGATCAGCACGCAGGACGAGAAGGTTGGCGCCAAGGTGAGGGAGATCTGCGCGCAAAAGCGGCGCTATTTCGAAACGGCCATCCGCGATGCAGTTGCCCAGGGCGCGATCGAGGCCTGCGACCCAGCCGAAAAGACGGCAAGTTTGATTGCGTTGATTGAGGGCATCATCTGCCAGGGACGGATCATGAACGACCCGGAAATCATCAAACACCTTCCCGTCATGGTACTCGACCTGCTACGGGTCAAGGCGCAGGCCTCGTCCGCCTCCTCGGTGCTTGTCTTGAATAGCGTATTATAGAGGGAACTTTATTTTGACTCATTTTACTAACTAACCAGTCAACTATTAATTGTATGACCCATTTTCAGGAATATCGATTTAAATCACGGCACAATGGGCTATTCGGGGTCTATCCCTAGATGCAAAGTGCGAAAGAAAATCTTTAATAAAATGATAACGAATAACTATCAAAGTTTTCCCGAGAGTCCGGCTCCGGCGGCCGTTCGCGAGGAACCCCCGGACCACGATAGTCTGAAGCTCTATCTCGAAGAGATTGGCAAGACGCCCCTGCTGACGCTTGCCCAGGAGATCCAGCTGGCCGCCCGAATCCGCAAGGGTGAGAACGAAGCCCGGCAGCAAATGATCAAGGCGAACCTCAGGCTCGTCGTTAAGATTGCGATGGATTACCGCGATTTCGGCCTTCCCCTGCTGGACCTGATCAGCGAGGGCAACATCGGCCTGATCAAGGCGGTGGACCGTTACGATCCGTCCAAGGGAGGGAAGCTGAGCACCTATGCCTCCTGGTGGATCAAGCAGTCGATGCAGCGGGCCCTGGCGAACCAGTCAAAGACGATCCGCCTGCCGGTGCATGCCGTGGCGAGGATTTCCCAGATCCGCAAGATGACCCGCGCCTTGACAGAGAAGCTGGGACGCGACCCGACCGACGAGGAATTGGCGGCAGAGCTGCAGATGCCCCTGGCGAAGCTTGCCCACCTGCGGTCCGTTTCGGTGCATCCGGCGTCGCTCGACGCCCCGATCGGCGACACAAGCGACTCCTCGTCGCTTGGGGAGCTTGTGCGCGACGAAAACGCGACGGACCCATCGGACATGCTTCGCGAGAAGAACCTCTCATCGGACCTCGGCGAGGCCGTGCGCTCCCTGGGCGATCGCGAGGCCGAGATCATCCGGCTGCGTTTCGGCCTGGAAGGGCGCCAGGAGGCGACCCTCGAGGAAGTCGGAAAGAAGTTCAATGTGACTCGCGAGAGGATACGCCAGTTGGAGCAGATTTCGCTAAAGCAGATGCGGCGCCTGATCGAGAAGCGCGAAGGCCAGCGTTCGCCCGAGGAAATCGCGGCCGACGACCGCAGCCGCGTCCGGCAGGATGTAATTCGCGAGTTCGCCGCCTCAAAGAAGGCGCAAGTCCTGGCAAACTGAACGGCGCTGTCGCCTGGAATTGGATTTTGATTTGCAGGGCCGCGGGGTGCGGTTACCTTGCGGCCCTTTCCCGTCCATGAGGTTTCCCCGAATTCTTCTGGTATCCGCCTCCATCGCACTCGCCTGCGCGGCTTATCTCGTGTTCGCTCCGAACACGGGATGGTCGACCGACTATGAGGCCGCGAGGGTCTCCGCCGCGAAATCCGGCAAGAAACTCATGCTCGATTTCACGGGCTCCGACTGGTGCATCTACTGCAAGAAGCTCGACAAGGAGGTCTTTTCGACTCCCGAATTCAGGGAGTTTGCCAAGGACTACGTCCTTGTTTGCCTGGACTACCCCAAGGGGAAGGAGTTGCCTGAGGCCGAGAGGAAGCAAAACGACGCATTGCAGGCGCAATTCAAGATCGAGGAGTTTCCGACCGTAATCATTGCCGATCCTTCCGGGACCGAGGTCCGGCGCGCATCCGGCTATGAGCCGGACAGCGGGCCCCAGGCCTACCTGGCGCAATTCGCCCAGCATTGAGCCGCGCGGAAACTATCGCCATCCGGGCGCTTGCGTTTCTACAATTCTCCAGTGCACACGATTCTCGTTGTCGATGACGATCCGGCCCTTTGCGAAGTGATCGAGCTGCATCTGAAGGATTCCGGCTTTGGAGTCCTATGCGCCACCGGCGTCGGTGCAGCGGCAAAGATCATCGCCTCGCATCAATTCGACCTGCTTTTGACCGACCTGCTGATGCCCGATCAGGACGGACTTGAGCTGATTCGAGCCCTGAGAAAAGACCGCCCAACGCTGCCGATTGTGGCGATGACGGGAGGCGGCCTGTTGAGCGCCGATGTTTACCTCAATATTGCCAAAGTTTTTCGCGTGGACGGCGTCCTGCGCAAGCCATTCAGCATGGATGAGTTAACTTCGCTCGTCCGCAGGCTGGTCGAGGGAGCGCAGGTCAAGGGCGGATCCTGACAGGGCCCCGGGTTTTCATGTCATAAACAACCCATAACAAAGAATGGGGTTGCACAATACATACTGTGTGAATGCATATGAATTCAGTATGTTATCGACCTCACTGAGTGAGGATGAATTTGGCCGCCCTCCAGGCCCGTCGATTCGCCTGGCGCCCAGGGGACTGCGAGGCATTCCGCCTGGCGCGCGGCCGCGGTCGCGGGAGGATGGCTTCGTGCTCGGCTTCAAATCCGGTTCTGGACAATTTCCACCTGCCTTTACCCCATTCCCATGAGTTCCCAGACCTACCACCCAGCCACGCTCGCGTTGCATGCGGGCCAGGTTCCCGATCCGACGACCGGCGCCCGCGCCGTTCCAATCTACCAGACGTCGTCCTACGTCTTCAAAAGCACGGACCACGCCGCTGCGCTCTTTGCGCTGAAGGAATTCGGCAACATCTACACGCGGCTGATGAATCCGACGACCGACGTCTTCGAACAGCGGATCGCCGCGCTCGAGGGCGGCACCGGAGCCCTTGCCGTCGCGTCCGGCCAGTCCGCCACGACCCTGGCGCTCCTCGCCATCACCCAGGTGGGCGACGAGATCGTCTCGGCCAACAACCTCTACGGCGGCACCTACCAGCTCTTTCACTACACGTTTCCAAAGCTCGGCCGCACCGTGAAGTTCGTCGATTCGAAGGATCCAGGGGCATTTCGCACGGCCATCTCGCCGAAGACGCGGGCGATCTACGTCGAGACGATCGGCAATCCTAAGCTCGACGTGCCCGACTTTTCAGCGATCGCCGAGATCGCCCATGGCGCGGGCGTGCCCCTCGTCGTCGATAACACGGTGGGCGTCGGCCTTGTGCGCCCCTTCGAACACGGCGCCGACATTGTCGTCGCCTCGGCGACCAAGTACATCGGAGGCCACGGGACGAGCATCGGCGGGGTGATCGTCGATGGCGGCAAGTTCGCCTGGAACAACGGAAAGTTCCCCGAGTTCACCGAGCCCGACCCAAGCTACCACGGGCTCAAGTTCTGGGACGTGTTCGGCGCCTTTCCGGGCCTTGGAAACATCGCCTTCATCATCAAGGTCCGGGTGCAGCTGCTGCGCGACCTCGGCCCTGCGCTGAGCCCGTTCAACTCGTTTCTCTTTCTCCAGGGCCTGGAGACCCTCCATCTGCGCCAGCGCCAGCACTCGGAGAACGCGCTCGAGGTCGCGCGGTTCCTCAAGGCGCACCCGCTTGTCAGCTGGGTCACCTACCCGGGGCTGCCCGATGATGCGAATCACCGCCTGGCGGCGCGGTACCTGACTTACGGATACGGCGGCATCGTCGGCTTCGGGATCAAGGGAGGGCGCGAGGCCGGCCGCAAGTTCATCAATTCGGTGAAGCTCCTATCGCACCTCGCCAACATCGGCGACGCGAAGAGCCTGGTCATCCATCCCGCCACGACGACCCACCAGCAGCTCACCCCCGAGGAGCAGAGGGCGACCGGCGTCACCGACGACTACGTGCGCCTGTCGGTCGGCATCGAGGACGTGCGCGACATCCTGGCCGACATCGACCAGGCGCTTCGCAAGGCCGTGGCCTGAGTTGCGACTCAACGGGCCTTGCCCGACGGGAGCGGCAGATCGTCCGGCGGATTGGGCAGCAGATAATTCGCCAGTTCGCAATGGTCGAGCCCCTTGATGCCCTCGACAATGCAGCGGGCATTGAGGATCGCGCCCTCCCAGTCGGTGTGCTCGGTCTCGTGTTCGGGATAATATTCCCGCGTCACCTTGTCCTGGCCGGCGGCGTCGAACTTGTCCGCGATCAGGGCTCCGGAGTCGACATACAGGGCATTCTCCTGTTTTGCGGCCGCCTCGTCCCATGCGGGAAAGGTCGTCGAGCGCACGACCTTGCCGTCCTTCCATGAATTCTTCGGGTCGGGCGACAGAACGATCTCGCAGACGGCCCCCTTCGCCCGGGCATCGGTGATGTACTTGCGGACATACCACCCGAACGTGTGCACGATCTCGTGCTTCTTGGTCAGCAGATTGTCGATTTCCTGGGTTTCCTCCCCATTGCCCTTCAGCGTGCCTCGAGCGCGGGCCTTGTCGTTGACCGGGCTGGAATCGTTGCTGCCGAACTGAATCAGCAGGTAGTCGCCCGGCTTCATGTCGGCCAGCGCGTGGTCCCACAGTCCCATGGACTGGTAGGTCCGGGTGCTTGTGCCGCCGAGGGCGAAGTTGACGACGTTGATCCGGCTCCGGTCGAAGAATGAGGCGATGGGGTTGCCCCAGCCCCACTGGCCGTCGTTGCCGGTGTCATGGCCGTTGCGGACGGCCGAGGCGCCGACGATCCACAGCGTGGGAAGATTGGGATTCAGGGTGTAACGGGCCGCCCACGCCGACAGCTTGGGGAGGGCCGGCATGGTCGTCTGGGCGAAGGCGACGGTTGAAAACAAGCCGGCGAGGACAAGCAAGGCATGGGGCAGTTTGGTCATGGTTTGTCGTGGGGTTTCCGTCTGGGACACGACGCAGATGAAGCCGGGAAGTTTCCGGCCGAATGCATTAATCCCTCTTTTTCTGGAATGCGCAAATGGCTGGCGGATCCCTCCCGCGCAACAATCAAGATGTCGTCCGAGCCTCAATGGCCGAGAGGCGCCTGGTCACAACCTCGGCCACGAGAAATCCCGCGGCGCACAGAACGGCCGCGAGGTAAAAGGCCGCCCCCGGAACATGCCATTTTCCAGGCTGGATGAAATAGGCGAACACTCCGGTGAACAGGTACGGTCCCGCGATCCCGGCGATTCCGTTGAGGCTCATGTTTGCCCCCTGAAGCTGTCCGTGTTCTGAAGGGGAAACGTGCCGGGTCATGATCTGCTGTGCCGCGGGGCCGAAGAGCCCCATCCAAGCGAAGACCGGAATTGCGGCGCAGAAGACCAAACCTGTCGGCGCGTAGCCGTACAGGGCGAAGCCCAATGCCGCGGCGGCTATCCCGATGAGGAGAGCCTTCCGCTCACCGAGGCGCTTGAGCATTCCCTTTACCAGCACCCCCTGCACCACCACGTTGCAGATGCCCACCAGGGCGAGTGTTGAACCCACGAGGCCGGCAGACCAGTGATACCGATACCCGGCGTAAAGCACGTACACCGTGTAGAGGACGTTCATCGCCAGATAGAGGAAGAAGTAGACGGTCGAGAGCCCGAGCAGCTCGCGGTGGGCGGAAAGCAGCCGCAGCGACCCCACCGGGTTGGCCCGTCTCCAGGAGAACGGCCGCCGCACATCCTTGGCGAGCGATTCGGGCAGGATGAAGAATCCGTACGCGGCATTGAGGATCGTCAGGATCGCCGCGACCCAAAACGGCGCCCGAGGGCTGAAGGCAGCCAGGAATCCGCCGATGGCGGGCCCGGTGATGAAGCCGATGCCCCAGGCCGCACCGATCTTCCCGAACCAGGCTCCGCGTTCCTGCGGCGGCGTGACGTCGGCCACATAGGCGATGGCGGTGGGGTAGCTTGCCGCCATGATTCCTGAAATCGTCCGGCCGACAAAGAGCCAGGCAAGGCTTGGCGCGTTCGCCATGACCAGGTAGTCGCAGCCCAGTCCGAAGCAGGAAATAAGAATGATCGGACGGCGGCCAAATCGGTCCGAAAGGGCTCCGAGCAGCGGCGAGGCGATGAATTGCATCAGCGCCCACACGGTCGTGAACCACCCATAAATTCGCGCGGCCTGGCCCGTGGCGCCGCCGGCAAAGCCAAGGACCAGATTGGGCAGGACCGGGATGACGACACCCATGCTGAGCACGTCCAGAAAGACCGTGAACAGAATGAACGGAACGGCCGCGCGGCGCTGGTTTGACGGCATGGCGAAAGGGGCGGCCTAGTTCACCGCTCCCAAATTGGAGGGCTACGATTTTCAGCGGCCCAGGCGGAGTCTTTTGCTGCGCTAATTCACGCTAGCGTTCAAAAGCAGCGTGGCTAATTCGATGAAGATTCTCGGCCCTCGGCCCTGAAGTGCGCGGTTTGGCATATAGTACTAATACGCCAGCAGGCCTTTACGTGATTCATTGAAGACCGGCTCTCTTCGATATGCAAGATGCGGATATCGCCGAAATGAGTCAATAGTCCTCGGATTTTAGCGGACGTGCCAAGAAAATGCGCCATATAACGGCGAACACCAGTTTTATAAGTAAAGGGCAATATCCACGGCCAGAAGGTATGCTGCCGCAGAAAGATTCGCCATCGGTCGCCGTATCCAAATATTCTGGCGAGATCTTTACCATGCCGGGGAAGAGCTATGTTTACAAACGATAGGGGCGGTTCAGAGGAGACCAACTCGGTAATGTAGCTGTCTTTCAGGCGCGGAAAACGCTGTTTCAAACGAGCGCATCCACTCCATGCGGGCTCATCCGGTAGCATCGGTCCCGCTATAAACATGGAGCTAACGAAGATACCGCTTCTATACAGAATGCAAGAGTCGGGCGCTAAAGAGAGAAAAAGCGGTCTCTATGGAAATGAGAGATAAGTTACCCGGATCAAATGGTACCTAGTACTCAGGTCAGATGTTACATAGTACTCGGGTCAAATGTCGGAAACTCGGGTCAAATGTTATATAAGAGCCTCAGCGGTATTCCTCGCCCGACTCGGCGTTGATGATCTTGAAGTGCTCGACGTGGTAGGCGGGGTCGGCGCGGAAGGCGAGCTTCACGCCGTAGCTCTTCTCCATGCGGACGAGGAGGTCGGCATCCTCGCTGCGAAGGCGCTCGAGGATGCTCGGGTGGACGAGGACGCGCAGGGAGTACTCCTTGCCGTCCTTGCGCAGCTGGAGGCGGCGGGCGACGGAGGAGAGGCGGCGCTGCAGCTCGACCGACATCGTGGTGGCCGACTTCACGATGCCGCGGCCGCGGCAGTACGGGCAGTCCGTGTAGAGGTTGGACCAGAGCGACTCCTGCTGGCGCTGGCGGGTCATCTGCATGATGCCGAGCTGTGAGATCGGCAGGATGTGGTTGCGCGCCTTGTCGGTCGCCATCAGCTCGACCATCTTCTCGTAGACGGCGTTGCGGTGGCGCCGCTCCTTCATGTCGATGAAGTCGATGATGATCAGGCCGCCGAGGTTTCGCAGGCGGATCTGCCGGGCGATTTCGCGGGCGGCCTCGAGGTTGACGGCGTAGATCGTGTTCTTCTCGTCGCCGGCCTTGTTCTTGTGGGAGCCCGTGTTGACGTCGATCGCGATCAGGGCCTCGGTCTCGTCGATCACGATCTCGCCGCCGCTCGGAAGCGGGACCTTGCGCTGGCCGGTCTGCTCGATCTGGCGCTCGATGTTGAAGCGCTCGAAGATCGGGATGCTGTCGTTGTAGAGGGCGATCTTGCGAGCGGGAGCGCTTGGAGATCTGGGCCGACGAGGTCCTGGGTGCGCTCGAAGTCGGCCTTGTTGTCGATCAGGACGCGGTCGACCTCCTCGGTCAGGAAATCGCGGACGGTGCGCTCGACCAGGTCGGGCTCCATGTAAAGGCAGGTCGGGGCGCGCTCGGCCTGCATCTTCTGGGTGATCTCCTCCCATTTCTTGAGAAGGATGTGCAGGTCGCGCACGAAATAGCGGGACTTCTTGCCCTCGCCGGCGGTGCGGACGATGACGCCCATGCCCTCGGGGATCGTCAGCTCGTTGATGAGCTGCTTCAGGCGGCGCGCGCTCGTTGTTGTCCTCGATCTTGCGGGAGATGCCGCAGCCGTCGCTGTACGGTGTGAGGATCAGGTAGCGGCCGGGGATCGACAGGTTCGTTGTCGTGCGGGGCCCCTTGGTGCCGATGGGGCCCTTGGTGACCTGGATGACGATGTCGGTGCCGGGAGGATAAAGGCTTGGGATGTCCTTGACGGTGACGTCGCCCTTGGGCTGCGCGTCCCGCTTGCGGTTGACGCGGACGACCTCGACCGAGGAGTCGGCAGCGGCCGGAAGCATGTCCCAGTAGTGGAGGAATGCGTTCTTCGAGTAGCCGATGTCGACGAAGGCGGCCTTGAGGCCCGGATCGAGGTTCTTGATGCGGCCCTTGAAGATGCCGCCGACCATCCGGTTGTCGGACTCACGCTCGATCTCGAACTTTTCCAGGCGGCCGTCGACGAGAAGCGCCACGCGCTTTTCGAGGGGCTCGGAATTGATGATCAGCTCGCGGTAGGAGCCCTTTTCCTTCCGGAAGACCGACAGGATCTTCTGGAGAAGCGGCCGCTGCTGGGCGCGCTCCTGGGCGCCCGCCTTCAGTTCGGCCGCGCTGCCGGCATCGACTTCGCGGACCGGCGGAGGGTTGGCCATGTCCGCGTCATAGGATTGGGCGCCGTCCGTCTGGCCGGCTTCGTTTGGCTGAGGTTGATCGCTCATGGTGCGTGCTTTCTGGGTTTGGCACGGGGCGCCCGAGCGCGTGAGTTGCGGCGCAGGAAATTCCGGCAGGGCGGTCGTTATCGCGGGAAGGACGCACGTGTCATTGCGAAGTCCTTCCGGAAGCGATAGACGCTCTGGACCAGTCCTTGCAGCAAGCAGCAACTGAGCACAAAGGAGCCACCGTAGCTGATGAAGGGAAGCGGTATGCCCGTGATGGGCACCAGCCCGATGGTCATGGCGATGTTCACGAACACGTGCACGGTGAACAGCACGGTGACGCCGATGGCGAGCAGCGTGCCGAGCCGGTCCCTTGCGAGGCCGGCGATGCGTATGCCGTTGAACAAAACTACACCAAACAGGCTGAGAACCGTTATGCTTCCCAGGAAACCTTTCTCCTCGGCGATGACCGAGAAGATAAAATCGTTGTGGGCAACTGATCGCGGCAGGTAGCCGAGGCGGGCCTGTGTGCCCTCCGTCCAGCCCTTGCCGGTCAAGCCGCCGGAGCCGACCGAGATCAGCGACTGGCGCTGGTTCCAGCCGATTCCCATCGGGTCGATCCGGTTGGGATCGACGAAGGAGAGGATGCGGTTGCGTTGGTAATCGCGAAGGGGGACCCAGGAGTGGGGCTCATAGGCGCCCTTGTCGCGAAGATAGACGGATTCGCGACTCGTGGCAGTCGAGGAATCATGTTGGGCCTCCCGGCTATCCATGAATGCCGCATATCGCCAGGTATCAAACGCCACAATTCCGACAATAAGCAGGAACGCGCCCAAGGCCCCCGCGAAGAACCGGGAGGACAACCTGGAAACGTAAAGCATCGAAAAGACCATCGGGGGCAGGACAATCGCCGACTTGAGATCGGGTTGGAGCAAAATCAACAGGATGGGCCCACCCACAGCAAGGGTCAATTTCCCCAGCACACCGAGCGACTGGCTCACTGTGCCTATCTTGCTGCGTATGAGGATGCTGGCTGTGATAAGGAGCACGGCGACATTGACCGTTTCCGACGGCTGGAAATGAAAGACGCCCAGGTCGATCCAACGCTGGGACCCGTACGTGCGCGTCCCGACGAACAGGACCAAAACCAGCGGAATGATGCAAATAACGTAAATCCAATGCGCTATGCTCACCCATTGGCGGTAGTCGACTAGGGAGACGGCAATGTAGCACACGGCGCCGACGCCGAGGAACACGCCCTGCTTCATCCAGAACGAACGGTTTATCCATTCGAGCGCCGTCTCGTGCGCCGCAGGATTCGCCGAACTGGAGAACTGGGCGCTGTAGATGAAGAAAAGTCCGATCGCCGACAAAAGAGTCATGGCCAGCGGCGTCGCCCAATCCCAACGCTCGCGCGTGGTTGTGCGAAACAGGCTGAAGATATCGGGCGTCCGCGACGATTTCACCAGAAGGGGGTGATTCAAGCAGAACCCGGGTGGGGTGGCAACGACTTGCTTACGGCTTGAGCTTTCGGGGCGCCGGGGTAAGTCTCCCGCACCTTTGACACCCGTCAGCGCCGTCATTCCAGCCATTTTCGTGGCCGCCGAGAGCGATACCAATGATTGGTCGCTGGCCCTGATGCCATTTCTGGGCCTGGCCCTCGGTTTCCTCGTGGCGTGGCTCCTCGCGCGGCATACCCGCCGAGTGGCCCATGAGCAGGCCACCGAGCTGGTCGAGGTGGCGCGGCGCGAGGCCGCGGTCGCCGCGGAGGAGGTGAGGCAGAAGGCGGAGGCGGAGATCCATGAGAAGCGCGCCGAGCTGAACCGCGAATTCGACCGGCGCGAGATCGAGACCGACGTGCAGCTGCGCGAAATCAGGGCGCACGAGGAGTCGCTCGCGCTGCTTGACTACCAGCTCGACCAGCGCAAGGAGCGGCTGGACCGCGAGGGCGCTGCCGTCAGGCAGGCGCGCGACGCGATCAGGGCGCTGTCCAAGAGCCTGCGCAAGCGGCTCGAGGGCGTCTCGCAGATGGACGCCGAGGAGATCAAGCGGCAGTTGCGCGAGGAGGTGCATGCTCGAGTGCCAGGACGAGCTGCGCGCCCTGCGTCGCGAAACCCTCGAGAAATCTGAGCAGGAGCTCCAGAGCACGGCCCGCCGGATCATCATCGCCTCGATGCAGCGGATCGCGAGCAAGCCGAACAACGACCTGACGGCGACCCTGGTCCACCTTCCGAGCGAGGACATGAAGGGGCGGATCATCGGCCGGGAGGGCCGGAACATAAAGGCATTCGAGGCGGCGACCGGCGTGACCCTCCTGATCGACGAGTCGCCGCAGCTCGTGCTTCTATCGTCGTTCGATCCGGTCCGTCGGGAGATCGCCCGCAGCGCCCTCGAGGCCCTGATCAACGACGGCCGCATTCATCCGGCGAGCATAGAGGAGTTCGTGAAGCGGGCCCAGGATGACCTGGAACTGGTGACGACCCAGGCGGGCGAGGAGGCGGTCTCCAAGCTCAACATCAACGGGCTGCACCCGGAGATCATCAAGCTGCTGGGCCGCCTCAAATACCGGTTTTCCTACAACCAAAACGTGCTGGACCACTCGGTCGAGACGGCTTTTCTCGCCTCGATCATGGCGAGCGAGGTGGGGCTCGACTCGAACATCGCCAAGCGCGCCGGGCTGCTCCACGACATCGGCAAGGCCGTGCCGGGCGAGCTGGAGGGCAGCCACGCGAGCATCGGCTCGGATTTCATCAAGCGGCACGGCGAGACGCCGATTGTCGCGAATGCGGTGGCCGCCCACCACGAGGAGGTGAAGCCGGAGACGATCTATGCGGGCCTTGTCATCCTGGCGGACACGATATCGGCCACCCGGCCCGGCGCCCGCGCCGAGTCGATGGACAGCTACATCCAGCGGCTTGGGCGCCTCGAGAAGCTGGCGATGTCGCTCGACGGCGTCCAGCAGGCCTTCGCCATCCAGGCGGGCCGTGAGATCCGGGTCGTCGTTTCCCCGCAGCACGTGACGGACGACCGCGCGCGGGAGCTGGCGAAGGACCTGCGCCGGCGGATCGAAAGCGAATTGCAGTACCCGAGCACGATCAAGATCACCGTGATCAGGGAGAACCGCTTCACGGAGACGGCGACTTGAAGAACCGCGGCGCGATTCCACCCATGGCCGATCCAAAGCTTCTCGAGACATTTCCGAATCCGGAACCGCGGCGCGATTACGTCATCGAGCACACGCACCATGAGTTCACCTCGGTGTGCCCGGTCACCGGGCATCCGGATTTCGGCACGATCACGGTGCGCTACGTGGCCGACAGGAAGTGCGTCGAGCTCAAGTCGCTCAAGCTCTACCTCCACGCATTCCGCAACGAGGGCATATTCTTCGAGGCTGTGACGAACAAGATCTGCGACGATCTGGGAGCCCGGCTCGCGCCCCGCCGGCTGACCGTCATCAGCGAGTGGAAGGGCAGGGGCGGCATCACATCCGTGATCACCTCGGAGTGGGATTCAAAGCGGCGATGACCTGAGCGTGAAGGCCTGGGCCGGCGGCCACGATCGAATCGGCCTTGACCGGATCGCTCCCGTGCCAGTCGGTGATCACCCCGCCGGCACCGCGGATCACGGGCACCAGCGCCTGGATGTCCCAGGGGCTCATGACCGGGTCGCACATGATGTCCGCCCAGCCCGTGGCGACCAGGAGGTAGCCGTAGCAATCGCCCCATGTGCGAACGAGCCGCGCCCGGCGGGCGAGGGCGTCAAAGGCGGGGCCGTTCCGGTGCTTCGCCGGGTTCAAGGGATCGCTCGTCAGGAGGGTCGCCGACTCGATAGAGTCACAGGGCCGCAGCCTGACCGCGCGGCCGTCGAGTTCGGCCGTCTTGCCGTCCCCTATGAGCAGCTGCCTCAGGATGGGCTGGTGGATGGCGCCCAGGACGGGCCGGCCCTCGTGCATGAGGGCGATCAGGGTCCCGAAAAGGGGGCAGGCCGAGGCGAATGACTTCGTTCCATCTATGGGATCGAGCACCCAGACGAATTCGGCCGACGGATCGTTTGACCCCAGCTCCTCCCCGATGATTCCGTGCCCGGGAAACCGGGCCTCTATCATGCGCCGCATGAGTTCCTCGGCTCCGCGGTCCGCGATCGTGACCGGGGTGTCGTCCTCCTTGATCTTCACCTCCAGCGAGGGATTGGCGAAGTACGGGCGTATGAAGTCGCCGCTTCGCACGGCCATCTCGATCATCAGGGCGCGGTAGGGTTTCAGGTCCACTTGCGCGATTGAAGCGAAGCGCGGCGCGGAACTCACGTCTTTTTGCTTCGCGAAAGCCCGGCGGCATGCGCCATTGTAAAAGGTCTCCATGCGAATCGCGGTCGTCGGCGGCGGAGCCGCCGGAATATTTGCAGCCATTGCCTGCGGCGAGGCCTGTCCCTCGGCGGAAGTCGTGGTGTATGAGGCCACCGAGCACCCGCTCGCGAAGGTGCGGGTATCGGGGGGTGGGCGCTGCAACGTCACCCACGCCTGCTTTGAACCGGCCGAGCTGGTGCGCGGCTATCCCCGCGGCTCGCGGGAGCTTCTGGGGCCGTTCCATCGGTTCGGGCCCCGGGAAACCTTCGCCTGGTTCGCGGGGCGCGGCGTCGAATTGAAGACGGAGGAGGACGGGAGGGTCTTTCCTGTGACGGACAATTCCGCCACGATTGTCGACTGCCTGCGGGAGGCGCTGCGCCGCGCGGACGGGCGGCTTAGGACCCGGTGCGGCGTCCTGTCGCTGGCCGGCCGGCAGGGGGCCTTCGAGCTCAGGCTTGCGACGGGCGAAACCGCCGCCGCGGATCGCGTCCTGGTCGCCACGGGCGGAAACAAGGGTTCGGCGGGCCTCGCGATTGCCGCTGCCACGGGGCATGCGATTCTGCCGCCCGTTCCGTCGCTTTTCACTTTTCATGTCGACGATCCCCGTCTCAAGGGGCTCGAAGGGCTCTCTTCCCCCAGCGCGGAGACGAGGGTGAGGGGAACGGGTTTGGCGGCCTCCGGCCCGATCCTTGTCACGCACTGGGGCCTGAGCGGACCGGCGGTTCTGCGTCTTTCGGCCTGGGGCGCCCGTGAACTGCACGCCGCCGGGTATCGCTTCACCCTCGGGGTGAACTGGGCCGCGCCGCGAACGACCGATCAGGCCGAGGCGGCCTTTGCGGCCGAAAGGTCGGTTTATCCGCGCCGCAGGGTGGCGGCCGTCAATCCGTTTGGGCTGCCTTCAAGGCTTTGGGAAAGGCTTTGCGAGGCGGCGGGCGTACCGGCCGCCGCCGTCTGGGCCGGGGTCTCAAAGGCCGCGCTGCGTTCATTGGCTGTTCAAACGACCGCCGGCGATTTTCCCGTGACCGGCAAGAGCATGAACAAGGAGGAGTTCGTAACCTGCGGCGGGGTCCGGCTCAACCAGGTCGATTTTGCAACCATGGAGAGCCGGGTCTGTCCCGGGCTGTATTTCGCGGGGGAGGTGCTCGATATCGACGGGGTCACGGGCGGCTTCAACTTTCAGGCGGCGTGGACTACCGGCTGGCACGCGGGGCGGGCAATGGCGGCGAGGTGAGGCCTCATATTCAGGCTGGTTAAGCGGGGGCGTCGGCTGTAACCGGTAGGGAGATGGTTTGGACCGAGAACCCGATCTATTTCGTCGATTTCGAGGGGAGCCGCGCCTCGGGTGTGCTCGAGTATGGGGTGGCCACGCTCCTCGGAGGCAAGGTTGTGGAAACGAAGACCCGGATGTGCGGGGCGACCGGGCCGGTGAACCCGCAGGACACGGAGATCCACGGGCTGGGGGCGGAAATGCTCAAGGGCGAGCCGCCGCTCTCGGCGGATTGGGAGTACTTCGCGGGCCTGAGGGAGCGGGGGTCCCTCGCGGCCCACTACGCGGGCGCCGAGAACTCGCTGCTCAAGGCGGTCTGGCCCTACCCGCGCCGCTCGCCGGATTTTGTGTGGCCGGGCGAGTGGGTCGTCGATTGGGGGCCGTGGATCGACTCGGCGCGCCTCTTTGGCCAGCTCTACCCGAAGTTCGAGTCCGGCCGGCTCGAGGACCTGGTGTCTGCCGCGGGCCTGCAGGCGGAGCTCGATGCCCACGCGGCGCTCCACTGTCCGGCCCGGCGCAGGCGCTACCATGCGGCGCTTTATGATGCGATTGCGGGCGCCCTGCTTCTGGCGATGCTGGCGCGGATGCCGCAGTGCGCCCGGCTGAGCCTTGGCCAGCTGCTTGCCCTGAGCACCCTGGACGGGGAGAAACGCGACCGGATGAGCCAGGGCGAACTCTGGTAGGTCCGGGGGCCTACTTCGAGTCCGCGGGAGTGCTCACCGCGGTCTTTGGTTCGCTGATCAACCGGACGCGCATTTCGCCGATGCCCTCGATTTCCATCCTGAAGCCGCCCAGCACTCCCGCCGGGGTGAGCTTGACCTTCGGGTTGTCGATCGGAGGTCCGTTGAAATAATGGCTGTAATCGGACACCTGCCACTCCTGGCCGTTCTCGAGCGTGAAAATGGTGTGCGCGTTCCACCCGCTGACTCCGCCGATGATCCGGCTTTCGACCGGTTGATAGACCACTTTGGTGCCGGGAGTTATCATCACGATCGCCCGGGAGAGCAGCCCTCCGTTGGACGCCTTTTTCTCGGATGCCGCCTGGGCTGCGGCGTCCTCCTTTGCCTTCGTGGCGGCTGCCTGCGCGGTCTTGGCCGCAGCCTCGGCCTGGGAGGCGCGCGCCTCGGCGGCAGCCTGCGCCGCGGAGGCGGCGGCTGCCTGCTGGCGCGCGGCTTCGAGGGCCCCGCTCTTGTAGGCGTCGACCAGCTGGTCGAGCCGGGCAAGTTCCTCGGGAGACAGTTTCGAAAGCCCCGCTGCGGCGAAATCCGCCGGCTTCACCACCTGGGAGAACTGATCCGGATCGGCAAAGGCGCAGCTGACCATGGCCATTCCGATGATTGCGAGTGCTAGGCTCCGGTTCATTGGGCCAGAATCGCGCTGGCGTCCGGCCTCGGCAATGCCATTTTGGACGGCTTGCAGACCCTGCGCGCCCTGGTTTTTGACTTCGACGGACTGATCCTCGACACCGAGTCGTCCATGATAGACGCCTACGCGGAAGTCCACGCGGCCCACGGCGTCCCCTTTGAGCGGAGCCTGTTCATTCGCAGCGTCGGGCATCCCGACTTCTCCTTCGATCCGTGGCATGCGTTTGAAAAGCGTGCCGATCGGGCGGCGCTGGAAGTCGAGCGGCGCGAGCGGAACCGGGAGCGCGACCGCAGCCTTGCCGTCCTGCCCGGGGTCGTCCCGCTCATGGACGAGGCGCGCGCCGCAGGACTGCGCCTGGGCCTTGCCTCCAATTCCGGCCACCCGCATGTCGAGGGGCATTTGGGCCGGCTGGGTCTTCTCGACCGGTTCTCCATCATAGCCTGCCGGGAGGACTTCGCATCGCCGAAGCCGGAACCGGACGTGTACCGGCTGGTCCTGAACCAGCTCGGAATCAAGGGAAGGGAGGCGGTCGCCTTCGAGGACTCGGTCGTCGGAACCCGCGCCGCCCGGCGCGCCGGCTTGTGGGTCGTCGCGGCGGCCAATCCGTCGACCGCGCAGATGGACTTCCCGCAGGCGCACCTGCGCCTGGTTTCGCTCGCCGAGACGAATCTGGCCGACCTCGAAAAACGGGCGGCAGCCGGCTTCCGCTAAGGCGTCGCGGCCGCCTCCTCTTCCTCGGTCTCGACGATGCGGGCGATGTTGAGAAGCTTGTCCCCCTCTGCGAGGGTCAGGAGCTTCACGCCCCGCGCGCCGCGGCCGGTCTCCCGGATTTCACTGACGCGCGTGCGAACGCTCTGGCCCTTGGCGGTCAGGAGCATCACCTCGTCGTCCTCGCCGACGCTGAGCGCCCCGGCGACGTTGACCGATCCGTCCTCGGGCAGGTCGATCGCGATTACGCCCGATCCGCCGCGCGAAATCAGGCGGTAGTCCGCAAACGGCGTGCGCTTGCCGATGCCGTCCTCGCGGGCGATGAGCAGCTGGGCGAGGGGATCGCAGACCTCGACCGCCTTCACGAAATCCCCGTCGAACTTGAACCGCATGCCCGTCACCCCGACCGTGTCCCGGCCCTGGTCGCGCAGGTCCTCCTCCTTGAAGCGCACAGCCTGGCCCTTGTGGCTGACGAGGACGATTTCATTCGCGCCGGTCGTCAGGACGCAGCCGATGAGGCTGTCCTGGTCCTCGAGCTTGATACCGCGCAGGCCGCCCTCGCGGGTCGCATTGGCGTAATCGGCGATGTTCGTCTTCTTCGTGATTCCGTTCTTGGTCGCCATCACCAGGTGCAGCGAGTCGGCGAAATCGTTCACGCAGATCATGGCGGCGATCGTCTCGCCCTCGGACAGGCGCAGGAAGCTTGAGACGGACTTTCCCTTGGAGGCGCGGGTGCCCTCGGGGACGTCGTAAACCTTCTTGGCGTGGCACTGGCCGTTGTTCGTGAAGAACAGGATGTGGTCGTGCGTGCTCGCCGTGAAGAGGTGCTCGACGAAGTCCTCCTCGTAGGTCTCGGTCCCTATGATGCCCTTGCCTCCGCGCTTCTGCGATCGGTAGTCCGAGACGCGGGTGCGCTTGATGAAGCCCAGGTGGGAGGCGGTGATGACGCAGCCCTCGTTGGGTATCACGTCCTCCATCCGGAATTCACCGGCGGCCGCGGCGATTTCGGTGTGGCGGGGCGAGGCGTACTTCACCTTTATCTCCAGGAGCTCCTTCTTGATGAGGGCGAGCAGCTTGGCCTCAGACTCGAGGATGCCGCGCAGCTCCTCGACGAGCTTCAGCAGCTCCAGGTACTCCGCCTCGATCTTGTCGCGCTCGAGCCCGGTGAGCTGGTAGAGGCGCAATTCGAGAATGGCGTCGGCCTGGCGCTCGCTCAGCGGATAGCGGGCCATCAGCCTTGTCTTGGCCTCGTCCCGGCTCGAGGAGGCGCGGATAACCCGGACGAAGTCGTCGAGGTTGTCGAGGGCGATCTTGTATCCCTCGAGGATGTGGGCGCGCTCCTCGGCCTCGCGGAGGCGGAAGCGCGTGCGGCGGGTGATCACCTCGCGCCGGTGCGCGATGTAGCACTCGATCAGCTCCTTGACGTTCATCTGCTTCGGCCGCTTGTGGTCGATCGCAAGGAGGATGACGCCGAAGGACGACTCGAGGGCCGTCTTCTGGAAGAGCTGGTTGATGACGACCTTGGCCTGCTCGCCGCGCTTGAGCTCGACGACGATCCGGGTCTTCTCGTCGGACTCGTCGCGCAGGTCGCGAATCCCGTCGATATGCTTTTCGGAGACCAGTTCCGCAATGCGCGTGACCAGGGTCGAGCGGTTCACGTTGTAGGGGATCTCCGTGATGACGATCTGCTCGGAGCCGCCCTTCATCTCCTCCGTGTGCGCCTTGCCTCGTATGCGGACGATGCCGCGGCCGGTCTTCAGGTAGCTTAGGATCCCCTCGCGCCCTGCTATCACCCCGCCCGTCGGAAAATCGGGGCCTTTGACGATGTCGCAGATCTCGTCGATCGATATGCCCGGCCTGTCGATGATGGCGCAGGTCGCATCGATGATCTCGTCCAGGTTGTGCGGGGGAATGTTGGTCGCCATGCCGACCGCTATGCCCGTCGAGCCGTTCATGAGAAGGCTCGGCAGAGCGGAGGGCAGCACCGTGGGCTCGGTCGTCTCCTCGTTGTAGTTCGGGGCGAAATCGACCGTGTCCTCGTTGATGTCGCGAAGCAGCTCCTCGGAGATCTCGTCAAGGCGGCATTCGGTGTACCGGTAGGCGGCAGGCGGGTCGCCGTCGACGGAGCCGAAGTTGCCCTGGGGGTCGATCAGCGGGTAGCGCACGACCCAGGGCTGGGCCAGGCGGACAAGGGTGTCGTACACAGACGCGTCGCCATGGGGGTGGTAGTTTCCGAGGACCTCGCCGACCACCTTCGCGCACTTGTTGAAGGGGCGGTTGTGCAGGAGTCCCAGGCGGAGCATCGCGTAAAGGATGCGCCGCTGCACGGGCTTCAGGCCGTCGCGCGCGTCGGGAAGCGCCCGGGAGATGATGACCGACATCGAGTAATCGATGTAGGCCGTCTGCATGATGTCGGTGATGTTGGCCGAGGAGAGTTTTTCGGAACCGGTGTACATCTGTAGTTTCTTCCTTGGGATCGGCGGGCCGGGGCGCTCAGACGTCGAGGTACTGCACGTTCAGGGCGTTGTCCTCGATGAACTGGCGGCGGGGCGGGACATCGTCGCCCATGAGGAGGGTGAAAAGGGCGTCCGCCTTCGCCGCGTCGTTGATCGACACGCGCAAGAGCCGGCGCTTCTCCGGGTCCATCGTAGTCTCGAAAAGCTGCTTCGGGTTCATCTCCCCCAGGCCCTTGTAGCGCTGGATGGTGAGCCCCTTGCGGCCAATCGCCCGGATCTGCGAGACAATCTCCAGCGGGGCGTAAAGCTCGGTCTTTTGCTCGCTCTTCTGGCCGGCGTTCTCGGTGATGACGTAGCGGGGCGTTTCGGTCCGGCTGAAGCGGTTGATCTGCAGCTCGGTCCTGGCGATCACCTTCAGGAGCTTCGACATCTCCGTGCTCTCGAATATCTCGTGAATCGTTATGCGCTTTGCCGCCGGATCGGGCCGGGCCTCGGCCTTGGCGTCCTCGGGCTGGTCGAAGAGGTCTGCGTCGAGTCCGTGGGCCTGGACGAACGCCGCTCGGGCCGTCTCATCTGTGAGGAATTCGGTCGACTCGCGGTTGCCCTCGCGGACCCGCGCCACGTAGCGGGGAAGCTCGTGGGTCGCGCGGTCGTGCCGGTCGAGGTAGGCGCTAAGCGATGCGCCGTAGCGGGTCACGCCGGCGCCGAGCTTCTCCAGGACGGCGAGCGCCTCGACGATGCGGTCGATCTGCTGCGGGGCGAACACGTGCCGGTCCTCGATGCGGGTCAGGACGACGTCCTCGGAGCCGAGCTCCAGGAGGATGCGGTTCATCTGCTCGTCGTTGTCGATGTACTGCTCGCGCTTCTTGCGCTTGATCTTGTAAAGCGGCGGCTGGGCGATGTACACGAATCCCCTGTCGAAGAGGCCCCGCATCTTCCGGTAGAGGAAGGTGAGCAGGAGGGTCCGGATGTGCGAGCCGTCCACGTCGGCATCGGTCATGATGATGATCTTGTGGTAGCGCGCCCGCTCGAGGTTGAAGGCCGAGTCGTCCTCCGCGTTGTCCGTCGTTCCGATGCCCGTGCCGATCGCTGTGATGAGGGTCCGGATCTCCTCGTTGTTGAGAACCTTGTCGATTTGCGCCTTCTCGCTGTTGATCAGTTTTCCCCTGAGGGGGAGGATGGCCTGGTAGCGGCGGTCCCGGCCCTGCTTGGCCGAACCGCCGGCGGAATCGCCCTCGACGATGTAAAGCTCCGTCAGGGCCGGATCGCGCTCGGAACAGTCGGCGAGCTTGCCCGGAAGCCCGCCGCCCGAGAGGGCCCCCTTTCGGATGGTCTCTCTAGCCTTCCTTGCGGCCTCGCGGGCCCGCGCGGAAAGCAGGGTCTTGTCGATGATGCGCTTCGCGACGGCCGTGTGTGCCTCGAGATAGAACTTCAGCTTCTCGCCGACCACCTTCTGGACGATCCCGTCCACCTCTGAGTTCGAGAGCTTGGTCTTGGTCTGGCCTTCGAAGCGGGGCTCGGGCACCTTCACCGAGATGACCGCGACCAAGCCTTCGCGGATGTCGTCGCCGGTGATGGACGGGTCCTTCTCCTTGATGAGGTTGTTGGCCTTGGCGTAATTGTTGATGACGCGGGTCAGCGCCGTGCGGAACCCGGACAGGTGGGTTCCGCCCTCCAGGTTGTAGATCGAGTTCGCGTAGGCGAAAACCTGGTCGTTGTAGGAGTCGTTGTACTGGAGCGACACATCGACGACCGTCGCCGCCTTCGCCGGGTCGGCCTCGTCGCCGACGGCGTCGCTGAACGTGATCGGCTTGTCGTGGAGGACGTTCTTGTTCTGGTTGAGGAAGCGGACGAACTCCGTGATGCCGTCCTTGAAGAAGAAGACGTCGCTTTTCTGCGAGCGTTCGTCGTCGAGCTCGATCCGGATGCCCGGGTTGAGGAAGGCGAGTTCGCGCAGGCGCCGGGCCAGGATTTCGTATTGAAACTCGCGCGTGGTAAGGAAGATCTCCGGATCCGGCCTGAACGTGATCTTCGTGCCCGTCTTCTTCGTGTCCCCGATGATGGCCATCTTCTGCGTCGTCTTTCCCTGGGCGAAGCGCATCTGGTAGACCTTGCCGTTGCGGCGCACCTCCGCCTCCAGCCATTCAGAAACTGCGTTGACGCATTTGGCGCCGACGCCGTGCAATCCGCCGGAGACCTGGTAGGCTCCCTTGCCGAACTTGCCGCCGGCATGGAGGTTGGTCAGGACGAGCTCAAGGGCCGGAATCTTGTAGACCGGATGGATGTCGACAGGGATTCCGCGGCCATCGTCCTCGACCGAGCATGACCCGTCGAGATGGATGCTGACCTTGATCGCTGTCGCAAACCCGGCGAGCGCTTCGTCCACCGAGTTGTCGACGACTTCAAAGACGCAGTGGTGAAGGCCCCGTTCGTTCGTGTCCCCGATGTACATGTCGGGGCGTCTGCGCACCCCTTCTAGGCCCTCCAGTTTCTGGATTTTTGATGCGTCGTAACTCTCCGCACCAGACCGAGATTTGGAATTTTGTGTAGGGTCGCTTGGTTCTGCCATGAAGGAGGTGAATCGGGTGGAAATTAAAGGGAAAATTCTTTCGGAGAACGCGCGGGCAGGCGAGGGTTTTTTTGCAAAATATTTGGGGCGGAAAGGTCGCTATTTTGGCCGTTATGGGCCTGGAGAGTGGGTGGGGCTATCCCCATAGGCGGAAAGGCGCCCGGCGCGTCCTGGGGCGTCTATGCCAGCTTCCTCCGCAATATCGAGGAAAGGGCTTCGAGGTGCGATTTAACGGTTTGCAAGTCCGCCGTTTACCGTGTGTTAACTCGATTCCGGGCGTGGAGTTTGCGTCGAGCCCTTGACACTTTACTCGTAATTCGTTAAATCGCATCGTGATGCGCACCGGCCCCCATCCGGCAGTTTCAACCCCGCTCCTACTCCTGCTGATCGCAGCGGGATCTTGCGGGATCGCTGTCGGCAACGCCCGGGCCGAACTTGCGACGCAGCGGCCACCGGCTCCCTTTGAGAAGATCGTGCAACCCCTCCTTAAGACGTATTGTTTTGAATGCCATGGGAATGGGAAACACAAAGGCGATGTCGCACTCGATCGGTACCATGACCTGGCGGCGGTCCACGACGATGAAAAGATCTGGGCAACTGTGATGGACCGGGTGCACACAGAGGAAATGCCGCCGGATGATGCCGACCTCCAGCCGTCCCAGGAGGAACGGGACGCCATCAGCGGCTGGATCGAGCACGAGCTTTACCATCTCGATCCCGCGAATCCGGACCCCGGCCGGGTGACGATCCACCGCCTCAACAGGGCGGAATACGACAACACGATCCGCGATTTGGTGGGGGTTGATTTCCATCCGGCCGATGATTTTCCAGCCGACAACTCCGGATACGGGTTCGACAACGTGAGCGACGTGCTTTCGCTTTCGCCGATGCTGCTCGAGAAGTACGTCGCGGCGGCGCGCCGCGTGCTCGATCAGGCGATCCCGACCGAAATAGTGCATTGCCGGACCACTCACCTGCGGGCCAACCTCATGGCGGTTGGGTTCAACGCGGACGGGGATCGCGGTGACGGCTGGATGCCGCTCGGCTCCCTTGAGGAGGACGCCGTCTCCACGACGATGGAGTTTTCACCCGGGGACTACAACGTGCGCGTCCTGGCCTTCGCGACGCCCAAGGGCAAGTACGCCTCCTCGCACAGGCCGCTCTCCGAGGAGCCGATCATCCTTACCTGCACGCTCGACGATTCGATCGTCGGCGCGTGGAAGATCGATGTCCCGGAGGACAGGGCTCGGATGTTTGACATGCGCGTCGGAGTCCCCGCAGGCCGGCACCGCATCGCTTTCGTCAATCACCACTTGCGCGGCGGCAAGAATGAACTGGTGCTGCGCAACGGCCGCCCCGGGCCGCTTCAGGGCGGCACGATCTGGGTCAAGGCGGTGGACATCGAAGGTCCGCTGCCCACCGCCACACGGCGGGTTCCCGCCGAAGAGCTGGAGGCGTCCGGGCCCGGCGCGCCTTTGGTCGGGGGAAGGCGGCTGCTCGCCCACAACGGGGAGCTTGGCGCTTCTTGCCATGTGGCTGCGGAGGCCGAGTACCTGATGAGAGCCGAGGTCTGCGCCGACCAGGCCGGTCCGGAGCCGGCGCGGATGGAGTTCCGCATCGACGGGAAGCCCGTCCAGGTCTTCGACGTGCTCGCCCCGGCAACCCTCAAGCCGCCGCCCGGCCAGCGGGTGTTCTCCCTGGTGCTGCTCAACGCCGTTCCGCAGGTCTACGAATACCGGGCGAAGCTGCCGGCGGGAGACCACAAGCTGTCCGTGGCGTTTCTCAACGAGTTTGCCGACCCGGATAACCCGAATCCCAACCTGCGCAAACGGGATATTCTCGTCGATTACATCGGACTCGCCGGCCTGACTGAACCGGCGACCCTGCCACCAAGACCGGAGCCGATCCAGCGGCTGTTCGCCGCGGCGGCGGCACCTCCTCCACCGACGGCCGGGTTCTTTGCGCGCCTGACTAGCCGGCCCGCCGGTCCGCCCGCGCCCGCGGATCAGGCCCGGTATATCATCAGAGCCTTTGCGCGCCGAGCCTGGCGGCGCCCGGTGGTCCCTGACGAGGTGGATGCCCTGATGGGCCTGTACGACTCGGCTGTCGCCGGCGGCGCCTCCTTTGATTCCGGGGTCAAATTCGCACTCGAGGCGACCCTCGTCTCCCCTTATTTTCTGTTTCGGGGCGAGGCGCCCTCCGGCGCGTCCGCCCGCCTGGTCTCCGCGGCGGTTCTGGCCCGGCCAGTCGACGAGATCGCCCTCGCCTCCCGCCTTTCCTTTTTCCTATGGAGCAGCGCGCCGGATGACGAACTGCTCGGGCTGGCCGAGCAGGGCGTGCTGCGCAAGAACCTGGATGCGCAGTTACGAAGGATGCTCGCCTCGCCGAAGTCGCGGGCCCTGGAGACCAACTTTGCGGGCCAGTGGCTGGAGATCCGAAACCTGAAATTCGTCGAGGCGGACAAGAAGATGTTCCCCCAGTTTGACGACGAGCTGCGCGACGACATGCAGAAGGAGACGGAGACTTTCTTCGATTACATCATGCGCCAGGACCGGAGCGTGCTGGAATTCATCAACGCCGACTACACGTTCATCAATGAACGCCTGGCCCGGTACTACGGGATCCCCGGCGTCACCGGCGAGGAATTCAGGCGCGTTTCCCTGGTCGGCACCCCCAGGCGCGGCGTCCTCACGCAGGCGAGCGTCCTGACGGTCACCTCGACGCCGACGCGGACTTCGCCGGTGAAGCGCGGAAAATGGGTGCTGGAGGACCTGCTTGGCACACCGCCGCCGCCGGCGCCGCCTTCGGTTCCGGCGCTGCCGATCGACAGCCACCCGGTGACCGGCACGATGCGCGAGCAGATGGAGCAGCACAGGGCAGACCCGGTTTGCGCATCCTGTCACGCGCGGATGGATCCGATCGGCCTGGGGCTGGAGAATTTTGACGCCATCGGCCGTTGGCGCACCAAGGACGGCAGCGCGCCTGTCGATCCGGCCGGCAAGCTGATCTCCGGCGAGTCATTCAACAGCGCGATCGAGCTGATCGCGATTCTGGCCGACAAGAAGCGCGATCACGTCATTCGCAACCTCTCCGAGAAGATGCTCACCTATGCCCTGGGCCGCGGGATCGAGGCCTACGACCGGCCGGCCATCGACCAGATCATGAGGGAGACGGCGGCCGGCGGATATCGTTTTTCAAGCCTGGTTGGCGCCGTGGTAAGGAGCGTGCCCTTCGAAAAGCAGCGGGCCGGCACCGCCACGCTCGCTGGGCGCTGAGGAATCCGGGCACGATTTCATGCAAGGGAAAACCCGCTTTCAGATCGGACTGCTGGCGCTGCTTCTCCAGGCCTGCTTCGCCCATGCGGCAGCGGGCGACGATGCGCCGGCGCCCGCGGCCATGCCGGACGGACCGGGGACGCTGACGTACCCCAACGGCGACAAGTATGTCGGCGGGTTCAAGAACGGCTTTTTTGACGGCCAGGGAACGATGGTTTTTGCAAGCGGCGAAAGGTACACGGGTGAATTCAAGAATGGGGCGCCGGATGGGCAGGGCGCCTACACAAACGCCAATGGCGACGTCTGCTCCGGCAAATTCAAGGCCGGGCAACTGAACGGCCCGGGAACGCTCAACTTTGCGAACGGCGACCGATATGCCGGTGAGTTCAAGGACACCGTGGCGGACGGCCAAGGCACGCTGACGTTCAAGAATGGCAACGAGTACACCGGCGAATTCAAGGATGGCAAAGAAAATGGCCAGGGCACGCTGTCCGTTCACAATGGGAACATCTATGTCGGCGGCTTCAAGGATGGCGATTTCAGCGGAAAGGGCACGCTCTCGTATGCGGACGGGGCCCAATACGTCGGTGAATTCGACCGCGGGCAGCCGACCGAAAGGGGCAAGCTGACCTTCGCCAATAGCGCCGAATACGTCGGTGAATTCAAGGTCGGGTTCCCGAACGGACGTGGAACGCTCACCTTTCCCGACGGCGCCAAATACATCGGTGACTTCAAGGACGCGCAGCCGACGGGAAAAGGCACCCTGACGTTTGCCAACGGCGACAAGTACATCGGTGCATTCAATTTCAACGACGAGCAGCCGACCGGAAAAGGGGTGATGAAATACGCCGACGGCAAGGTTTACTCCGGCGAATTCGAGGACGCGCTGCCGAACGGAAAGGGCACGCTCAAATATCCCGACGGCGGGGAATACACCGGCGAATTCAAGGACGGGGAGCCAAACGGGCAGGGCACCCTTTATGCCGCCGACGGGTCAACCAAGCAGTCCGGCATTTGGAAGGATGCCAAGCTGGTCCAGCCTGTTAGGCGATAACCTCGAGCGCCCCGGTGCTGTCGCCAAAATGGGGTGTGTGGACACCCATCCGGTCCAGCATCGCCACGTAGAGGTTCGTGATCGGGGTCTCCCCGACCTTGATGTGCCGCCCAGGCGTGATCGTGCCGCCGGCGCTTCCGGCCACGATCGTCGGCAGATTGACGTGATCGTGCTCCTGGGGGTCGCTGATGCCCTTGCCGTAGACGATCATGCAATTGTCGAGCAGGGTGCCGCCGCCCTCCTTGACCGACTTGAGCTTGTCGAGGAAATAGGCGAACTGGGTGGCGTGCCACCGGTCGATCTTGGCCAGGGCCGCAAGCTTTTCCGGATTTCCGCCGTGGTGGGAAGTGGAGTGGTGGCCGGCCGGCACTCCGGCGAAGGGGTACGGGCGGTTGCCGCCGTCGTGCGACACGAGAAAGGTGGCGACCCGCGTGCTGTCGGTCTGGAAGGACAGGGTCATTATGTCGAACATCAGGCGCATATGCCGCTCGAACGTGTACTCGGCATCGAGGCTGCCCACCGCTCCCGCGGGGACGGGCGGAGGCATCCTCCCGTTTCGGGCGATCTGCTTTTCCACCTCGCGGATCGCGGTGAGATATTCATCGAGCTTGCGGCGGTCGTTGGCGCCCAGGCCGGATTCCAGCCTCTTGGTCTGGTCTAGGACGAAGTCGAGAACGCTCTTGTCCTGATGCTCGCGGAGCAGCCGGGCTTCGCGGCTTTCGTCGTCGCCGCCGCCGCCGAAGAGCCGGTCGAACACTGCCTTTGGCTCAATCTCCGGGTTCATCGGCTGGGTTTCGGAGCGCCAGGAAATGTTGAACTGGTACGCGCAGCTGTAACCGGAGTCGCAGGAACCCGCCTCCTGGCCGAGGTCGCAGCTGAGTTCGAGCGAGGGGAAGCGGGTCTTGTCGCCTATTGCGTTGGCCGCCACCTGGTCGACCGAAATGCCGACGTGGATGTCGGAGGCGGATTTTCTGGCCTGGCAGCCGGTGAGGTAGGTCGCCGAAGCGCGGGCGTGATCACCGCCGCCATCGCCGTTGCCAAAGGCCTTCCGCGCGGCGAGGCCGCTGATGATCGTCATATCCGCCTTGTGGGCGGCGAGAGGTTCCAAACTGGGGGACAGCTGGTAATCCGCGCCCACGCCGTTGGGCGCCCATTTCGCCATGTTTGCGCCGTTGGGCGTGTAAACGAATGCCAGGCGCTTCGGGAATCCGTCCGCCGTGGTGTTTCCCGGGCCGGCCAGGTCGGCCAGCGCGCGCACCGACGGCAGCATTGCCTCAAAGACCGGCAGCGCGATGGCGGTGCCCAGGCCGCGAAGAAACGCCCTGCGTGGAATCTGCCATTCTTTGCTCATAGCCTGTATTAGGTTTGCTTAAATTGGTCCTTGAGATGGGGAGAAGTCACGCAAAAACTGTGCGCGGTGGCCTTCGCATTGCGAAGCAAGTGCTCAATGGCTTTGCAGATGTTGCAGTCCGCCTTCGCCGATGGCTACGGCGCGGCGGCCTTCCGATCCGGAAGGCAATGTTTAGGGGTTTGACCATGTTACGGCCCGCCTTCGCCGATGGCTACGGCGCGGCGGCCTTCCGATCCGGAAGGCAATGTTTAGGGGTTTGACCATGTTACGGCCCGCCTTCGCCGATGGCTACGGCGCGGCGGCCTTCCGATCCGGAAGGCCGGTTTCATTTGACCCTTCCGGGAGGACGCCCCAGTGTCAGGCAACCATGCCAAGCCCTGTTTTGGAGGCACTTCTGATTCTGCAAGATCGCGACACCAAGCGACTTGGGCTGGAAGCCCAGCAGAGGAACCTGCCGGCGGAGGTGCAGGCCGTCGAGCGGACAATCGCTGAGGAGCAGGCGGCGATCGAGACGGCGAGGGCCGAACAGAGGGATCTCGAAACGAGGAAGAAGGATCTCGAGACCGAGATCGGCGTGGCTGCGGAGCGGATGGGCAAGTACCGGACCCAGCAGCTCTCCGTCAGGAAGAACGATGAATACCAGGCTCTTGGCCACGAGATTGAGACTATGCAGAAGCAAATTGGAGAACTGGAGGGCCGGGAGCTGGAAATCATGTACGCCATCGACGAGGCGAAAAACAAGTTTGCGGCGGCGGAGTCGCTTTCGAAACGCAATGTCGCCGGCCATGAGGCGCGCATCCGCGCTTTGCACGAGCGCGAAGCCAATCTGACCGCCGAGCTGAAGGTGCTCCAGGTCGAGCTTGCTGCTGCGCGCGCACCGGTCTCTCCCGCCGCCCTGAGGGCGTATGACCGGATGGCCACCCGGGGAATGCCCGTCATCGTGCCGATCCGCGCAGGCAAGTGCGGCGGCTGCCACCTGAAGATTTCAAGCGAGGCGGATTCCGCCTCCCGCGGCAAGGGACCGGACGGCGACTTGGCCACCTGCGACCAGTGCGGCCGGATCATCTATTTCGAAAGCTGACATTTCGGGCGGGTGATGCACAGAGACAGTGAGCTCTTGCCATGGGAGCGCCGCCGCGTAGGCTGTCCCCTTAGCTTTGGGGCCAAGTCGTCGCTCCGAGTTCTTTGATCCCAAGACGCGGTTAGCCGCCGCGTCCGCAGTAACTTGGAGAGGAAAGTCCGGACACCACAGGGCAGGATGCTGCACGAGCCGCAAGGCAAGTGCAGGCGCCGCGGGTCAAGCTGCGGCGACGGACAGTGTCACAGAAAACAGACCGCCTTGGACGCTCCCTTCGACAAGCTCGGGGTTTACCCTGGGCAAGCCGGAGCGGTTTGCCCAGGGTAAGGGTGAAAAGGTGGGGCAAGAGCCCACCGCGCCTCGCCGCGAGGCGGGCGGCACGAAAAACCCCTTCCGGTGCAAGACAAAATAAGAGGCTGGGCGGCCCGTCCTATAACCTCGGGTATGTCGCATCCGCCGGTACGCGGTGCAAATCGCGCAACGGCGGGTCTGCCGGAGCCGGGCGCAAGCCAGGCGAAAGTGGAAGAGAAATGACGACTGAACCCCGGCCAAACCGGGGGGAACAGAATCCGGCTTATCGGCCCCAAAGCTATCCTTCTGTCGATGCCTTCGAAACATTCGTCGAAGGCATCGGATGCCAACTCCTGCCGACCGCTGCGCGGCGGCAGACTTGGCTGACTGTTTTTGTCGGGGCTGCAAAGGCCGACTCCTGCGAGCCGCTTTGCCGCGGCAGACTTGGCTCGTTAACCCGAAGATTTCATGAAAACGGCCAAAGATCGCCAAACCGCCGCGGGAAAAGGGCCGAAGACGACCGAGGTGTGCTTGTAAGCACATCGCAGGGAGTTTAACGCCCTTTTTCGAGAGCGGTTTGGATGAGATTTGGACGAATTTCGTGAAATCTTCGGGTTAATGGCCGGATAGTGCAGTTTTCACCAAGTCGTAACGGGCTTGCTCCCGATTTCGCTTTTCACGGATAAGCGGCCTGGGTGAGGCTCTTCCTCTTGAGGTCGAGTCTTTCCGTCTTATTCCTGTTCGCCTTCCTTTCTATTGTCTCCGGTTTTGCCGAAGAGGCCGTGCCTCCGCACCGGGTGGTGGTCGTCGTGTGGGACGGGATGAGGCCCGACTTCATTTCAGCGGAAACGACCCCAAACTTGTGGAAACTGGCCGCGGAGGGCGTCTTTTTTACCCGCCATCATCCGGTTTACGTCAGCGCGACAGAGGTCAACGGGACCGCCATCGCGACGGGTGCCCAGCCCGCGCACAGTTTTGTCATCGCGAACGTCGATTACCGTCCGGCGATCAACCCGCAGAATGCCATCGCCATCGAGGCTGCCGAGGTGATCCGCCGCGGGGACGAGGTGAGCGGCGGCCATTACCTAGGGCGGCCCACGGTCGCCGAGATTCTCCATCAACACGGCTGGCGGACGGCCATCGCCGGTTCGAAACCGATCGCCATGCTGCACGATCGAAGCCGGCGTCCGAACTTGCCTGACGCCTCGCCTGTTCTGTTCGAAGGATCGACCCTGCCGCCTTTTCTCGAGAGGGGCCTGGTGGACATGCTCGGGGAATTTCCGCCGATCGCCGATGACAAGGACAAGATTGCCCGCGATGCCTGGACCACCCGCGCCTTGACCCGCTCGCTGTGGGGCCGTTCCGTTCCCCCGTTTTCACTGCTCTGGTTTGCCGAGCCCGATTTTTCCCAGCACGGGACGGCCCCGGGATCGGCGCAATCGCTCAGGGCCGTCAGGAGCTGCGACGAGAACCTTGGCCTCGTCCTGGCGGAACTCGACAGGAGGACCCTGAGGCAATCGACCGATGTCATCGTCGTCTCAGACCACGGGTTTTCCACCATCGGGCGGAAGCTGGATGTCGCCGTCGAGCTCTCCGCGGCGGGATTTCGCGCCGAGCGCGCCGCCCTCGGCGGGCTGAAGAACGGCGACGTCCTTGTCATCGGGGAGGGCGGCAGTTCGCTTATCTACGTCGGGGACCACGATCCCAGGACAATCCGCCGCGTGGCCTCCTATATCCAGGTTCAGGATTGGTGCGGCGTCGTATTCTCCCGAAACGCCCTTCCAGGCACCTTCGCCTTGGAGGAGGCCAACATCGCTTCGCCGCAGGCGCCGGACATCGTGGTTTCGCTTCGCTGGAGCGGCGGCAAGAGCGAGTTGGGAATACCGGGCCTTCTGACTGCGGACTCACCCGGAAAGAATGTCGGGGGCCACGGTAGCCTCAGCCCATTCGACATGCACAACACCCTTGTCGCTGCGGGGCCGGACTTCCGCAAGGGGATGACCGACACGGTGCCGAGCGGCAACACCGACGTGGCCCCGACGATACTGTGGCTGCTCGGCTTGAAGGAGGAGGCGGGGCGGATGGACGGAAGGGTCCTCGGGGAGGCGCTCGCCGTCGATGCGCCAGCCATTCGAACCAACGCGACCAGGCGCATTTCCGCCAGCCGCCGGACCGCGGGAGGCGAATGGAGCCAGTATCTGCAGGTGAGCGAGGTCAACGGCGTCCGCTATCTCGACGAGGGAGACGGGGCGTTCACGGTCGGGGTCAGGTAATCTGCAAGCTTGACTCTTGCGCTGGCGTTTGAGTCTTTGGCCAGCTCCCGTCCTTCATAAGATCATGGCCAATACAAAATCTGCGATCAAAGCCGCCCGCAAAGCCGTCCGTCTCACAGTTCGCAACCGCGGCGTCAAGACCGAGCTCAAGACCCTGCACAAGAAGCTCGATGCCGCAGCGAAGGCGAAGGACGCCGCCGCGGCGAAATCCGCCGGCATCGCCTACGTCAGTGCCATGAACAGGGCCGCGAAATCCGGCGCCGTGCATCGGAACGCCGCCGACCGCGCGAAAGCCCGCGCCGCGAAGTACATCTTCGCGAAGTAGGGGATCGATATCTTAGGAAAGCAAGGGCGGCGAGTCAGCGGGCGAAGGCCAAGCTTGTCCGCCGAAGGCTTGGCGAAGGCGGATCCCTTTTTTGTGCATTGTGTACAGGCGCACATCCGCGTTTGGCTTTCCCGGTGGAATCCGCGCCTCCAAACGTCCGCCGGCACTTCCTCGCATGGGACAGGCCGCTTGCCCCGCAGGCCGCGGAGTGGCTCGCGGGAGAGTGGAGCGGCGGGGGTCCTCTCGATCTGTCCCGGCTTTTGGTGGTCGTTCCGACAAGCCAATCGGGCCGGAGGCTGCGGGAGGCGATCGCCGTGCGCGCCGCCGGGCTTGGCAGGGCCGCCTTCCCGCCGCGCGTCCTCACCCCCGAGGGGCTCCTGATTTCCGACAGGGACGAAACGGTCGCCTCCCGGCCGGAAATGCTCATGGCGTGGTCCGAAGTATTCCGGGACATGGATGCAGGTGAGTTTCGGGACGTCTTTCCCATCGATCCGGCGGTGCGAGGTTTTTCCTGGGCGCTCAGGCTGGCGGAAACCTTCCTCGGATTGCAGGTGACCCTGGGCGAAATCGGCTGGCGCATCGCCGACGTGCCTTTGTCCTCCGCCGGCGCGGACGGAAGACTGCCCGAGGAGTCCCGATGGCGAAAGCTTGCGGAGCTGGAAGGCCTGTACGATGCGGCCCTGGGGAGGCGGAACCGCATCGACATCCAGGCTGCCCGAGCGTCTGCCGCGCGCAATGGCGGCACGCCCGCCGGAATCGAGCGCGCCGTTGTCATCGCGACGCCCGACCCCCTCCCCGTCGCCCTGTCCGTCCTCGCAGGCATCGCAAGGTCGATACCCGTGGAGATTCTGATTTATGCCCCTGAGAGCGAGGCGGACGCATTTGATGAATGGGGCCGCCCCATCCCAGAGGCGTGGAACCGGCGGCCCTTCGCCCTGGCAGCATCGCCGCGGGAAGCCTCGGACGGGGAACCCGAGTCCAACTCCCAATCGGTCTGCCACGCGGGACTTTGCGCCGACGCCGCCGCCCAGGCGGAGCGCGTGGCGGTCATCGCCGCGCGGTACGAAGCGCCCGACGGGCTGCTCGGAATCGGGGTCGCGGATCCCGACGTGCTGCCGGCGCTGGAGAGCGTTTTCGGCCATGCGCGCATCGCGGCCTTCAATCCGGAGGGACGGACCCGCCGCGGAGGAGGCCTGTACCACCTGCTCTCGGCCCTGTCCGCTGTCTCACGGGAAACCCATTTCTCCGCGGTCGAGGCCCTGGCGAGGTGTCCGGACTTCATCGCCTTCCTGCAGGGACGGCTGGGCGCCGCCTTCTCAACCGAAGCCTGGCTTTCAGGGCTCGATCGGCTGAGGGACCGGCACCTGCCGCAGGACCTCGCCGCGGCAAGGGCCCGGACCGAACCGCGCGAGCCGGCATCTGCGGTCGCCCTCGGCCTTGCCGAGATCGACGAATTGGGCGGGCAATTGTCCGCCGGGCCATTTTCCAAAGGGGCGGCCGCGGCACTTGGCCGGATCTTCGGCGGGCGCCGGTTCGACCTCGGCCGCGAGGGCGACGCGCGGCTTGCGGACGCGGCCCGCGCATGGGCCGAGGTCGTTCAGCAGTGCGCGCCGGTGGCTTCGGAACTTTCTCCCGCGGAGGGATGGGAGCTGGCGCTGCGCCTTTTCGGTTCGACCGTCCGCACCGATGAGAAGCCGGCGGGCGCGGTCGAATTCCAGGGATGGCTCGAGCTGCTCTGGGAGGATGCTCCCCATCTGGCGGTCGTCGGGCTGAATGACGGCTGCGTGCCTGCGGCCATCACCGGCGATCCGTTTCTGCCCGAAACCCTGCGGGAGCGCATCGGGCTCCGCTCCAATGAGTCCCGGTTTGCGCGCGACGCCTACATCCTGCGGGCCATTTCCGCCAGTCGCGAAGGTGGCGGCCGGTTGGATGTCTTCCTTGGAAGGACCTCGGAGGCGGGCGATCCGCTGAAACCCTCGCGCCTGCTCCTTCAGTGCGACGACGCCGCACTGCCAGGGCGGATCGCTCTGCTTTTCCGCGAGCCCGAGCTGTCGGGCAGGAACATGGCCTGGGACCGGGCCTGGCGCGTTAAGCCACCGCCGGTCCGGCCGCTGTTACGGGTGCCGGTCACCGGCCTCAGGAGGTGGCTGTCCTGTCCGTTCCGCTTCTATTTGCGCGACGTCCTAAAGATGGAGGCCGTGGACCCGGAAAAGGGCGAGATGAGCGACACCGATTTTGGGACGCTCTGCCACCGGGCGCTGGAGGCGATGGCGCGGGACGAACGGATGCGCGACTGCACGGATGGACCGGCGTTGCGTGACTTTCTTGCCGGGGCGCTCGAAAGCGAGGCCAAGGCGAGGTTTGGCAGCCGGCTCATCCTGCCGCTTGTCGTGCAGGTTGAGTCCGCGAGGCAGCGCCTCGCAAAGGCGGCGGAAATCGAAGCGCGCGAAAGGGCGCAGGGCTGGCGCACCGTGGAGGTGGAACGGCGATTCGAAATTTCGATCGACGGAGTGACTGTCGCCGGATCGATCGACCGGATCGACCGCAACATGGAAACGGGCCGCGTCCGGATCCTCGACTACAAGACCTCCGACACACCGCAGTCGCCCGAGGAGGCGCACCTGAAGCGGGCCGGGCGGGGCCAGGTTCTGGCGAGGGACTTCGCGCGGTTCGGGACTGGGCGTAAAATGCGCGTCTGGAAGGACCTTCAGCTCCCGCTCTATATGGAGGCGCTCGCCGGCGAGTTTCCCGCGGCGGATTGCGGGTACTTCAACCTCCCGAAGGCGGTTGGCGACACGGGCGTTCAGCTGTGGGAGTCGTATTCAGCGGAGTTGCACGCCTCGGCGCTGCGCTGCGCCGAAGGCGTGTGCATGGCGGTCCGAACGGGCGATTTCTGGCCCCCGAATGAAACCGCCGAATCGGACCGGGACGAGTTTGCGGCCCTGTTCCACCACGGGGCGGCCGAAAGCATCGAATGGGCGGCCGCGCCATGAGCGAACTCCGCCACACGATGATCCTCGCCTCGGCGGGTTCGGGCAAGACGCACGCCCTGACAAGCCGGTTTGTCGCGCTGCTCGCCCGCGGCGCGGCGCCCGAGCGGATAGTGGCCCTTACCTTCACACGGAAGGCGGCCAGCGAGTTCTTTGATGAGATCCTAGCGAAACTGGCCGGCGCTGCGCGGGACGCCGCAAAGGCGGCCCGCCTCGCGGACGAGATCGGCCTCGGCTCCCTCGGCCCCGCCGACTTTCTTCCGATGCTTCGCAAGGTCGTCGACTCGATGCACCGCCTCAGGCTTGGCACGATGGACGGGTATTTCGGCCGCATTGTGAGGGCCTTCCCGTTCGAGCTCGGCCTCACGGGTGATTTTGAAATTCTCCAGGAATACGGCGCCCGAATGGAGCGGCACCGCGTGCTGCAGGGCTTGTTTGCCCGGCCGGCATCCGGACTGGCGCAGTCCCAGAAGGATTTCATCGAGGAATTCAAGCGGGCCACCTTTGGCACGGAGGAGAAACGGTTGAGCGCGCGCCTCGACGCCTTCCTCGACGCCCATCAGCAGACGTATTTGGACGCGCCGGACGTGGAATTATGGGGCAACGCACTCCGCATCTGGCCGGACGGGAGCCCGTGGCTGGGCCGCTCTGCGGATCGGGCGGAATCCATCCGCCCGCTGAGGGCCTGGCTCGACGTGGCGGCGCCCGAGGCAAGGCAGCGCGCGCGCTGGGAGAACTTTCTCGACGAGGCGGGAGCCTGGACGCCGGGCGCCGCGCCCGCCGGCCCGATAGAGTACGTCCTCAAGAAGGCGCTTTCCGCATGGGAGGATCTCCGTTCCGGCCACGCCGTACTGGAATTCGACCGGCGGAGCCAGGAATTGAACAAAGGCGCCTGCGCGGCGCTTTCGGGCCTGGTCCGCTATGTCATGGCGGGGGAATTCAACCGAAGGCTCCAGACGACACGGGGCATCCACGCGATCGTGCGCGAGTACGAGGTCGCTTACAATGGGGCCGTGAGACGGCGCGGCAGGCTCACGTTCGCCGATGTCCAGCGCCTGCTCGAGCCCCAGGTGGGGTCAGCCGAGGGGTCGTTGCCGGACAGTCTGGCGCTCGAATTCCGCCTTGACGGTGGCGTGGACCACTGGCTCCTCGACGAATTCCAGGATACGAGCTTTGGCCAATGGTCCATACTGCGCAACCTGATCGACGAGGTGGTGCAGGATCCCGGCGGGGGCCGCACTTTCTTCTGCGTCGGCGATGTCAAGCAGGCGATCTTCGTGTGGCGGGAGGGCGATCCGAGGCTGTTCGGCGAGATCTTCAGGCACTACAACGCGGCGGCCCCGGGGACCGTCGTCGAGGAGCATTTGTTCAGGTCATGGCGCTCGGGTCCGCCGCTGATCGACATGGTCAATCGCGTCTTCGGAAACGGCGCTGCGTTGGGGAGGCTCTTTCCCAAGCCCGCCGCGGACGCCTGGGCGTCGGCCTGGATGGATCATGTAAGCGCCGTGCCGGACCGGGGAGGCCAGGCGGCCCTCCTGGAGGCGCAGGATGAGGAGGCAAGGTGGGCGCTTTGCCTCAGACTGCTCCAGGAGATCGACCCGCTGGCCAGGGGCCTCACCTGCGCGATTCTCGTGCAGCAGAACAGGACGGCGACCGACCTGGCCGACTACCTGCGCCGGGAGGGCGGCCTGCCTGCCGTCGCGGAATCCGACCTTCATGTCTGCAGCGACAATCCGCTCGGGGCGGCCCTGCTGGCCCTCTTCCACGCCGCGGCGCACCCGGGCGACTCCCTGGCATGGGGACACCTGGCCATGACTCCGCTGGGCGCCGTCTGCCGCGGGGAGGGCCTCGCCAATCCCTCGCTGCTGTCGGAGAGGGTCCTCGGCCAGGTGCACGGCGACGGATTCGAGCGCACGGTCGAGCACTGGCTGCGCCTGCTGGAGCCGCACCTCCGCGCGGACGATGGGTTCAGCCGCGAGCGAGCGCGGCAGTTTGCCGTGGCCGCCGCCGGTTTCGACAGGACGGACAGCCGAAACGTGACTGAATTCGTGGACTTCATGGAGCGGCACACGGTGCGGGACGCCGAGGGCGAGGCCGTCATCCGGGTGATGACGATTCACAAGTCCAAGGGCCTGGGATTCGACGCCGTGCTGCTGCCCGATCTGGAGGGACAGACCCTGGTCCGCCGGCGCGAAGGCCTGGCGGTGCACAAGGGGCCGGACCGCGCCGTGCAGTGGATTCTCGAAATGCCGACCAGGCTTTTCTGGGAAAGCGATCCGGTGCTCCAGGCCCACGTTCGGACGGCGGAATCGGAAGGCTGTTACGAGAAGCTTTCGCTTCTCTACGTCGCAATGACTCGGGCAAAGCGGGCGCTCTATGCGATCATCGAGCCGCCAGGCAGTTCGACTTCGGTGAATTTCCCGCGACTGCTCGAGGAAACACTCGGCGGGGACAGGCACCCGGTGCGAATCGGAGGCCTCTCCGCGGAGGGTGTTTGGGCGGGTGGAGATCCCGACTGGCATTCAAACCTCAAGGTGAGGGCTGGAGCCCAGGAGGGCGCCCCGGAAACCGCTTGGCTCGATTCCAGCCGCACGGCGCGAGTGGAGCGACGGCCGGCCCGGCGGCCCTCTGAGGAGATGAGCGGGCCGATTTCCGCGGCTCAGTTGTTCGTCGCCAGCGGAGCGGACGATTTCGGCTCCGAAGTCCACGAACTGCTGGCCCGCGCGGAATGGGCCGATTCGGCCGGGACGGCGCAAATCGGAGCGGCTTGGCCCGCGCGCGGACCGGCGGGCGAGGAGGCGTTGGCTTGCCTCGGAGCTCCGGAACTTGCTGCTGTTTGGGCAAGGCCGAGCGCGCCGCAGAGCGAGGTCTGGCGCGAACGCGCCTTTGAAGTGGTGCTCGACGGTACTTGGGTCAGCGGAATTCTGGACCGGACGGTCGTGTGCCGGGATGCGTCGGGGCAGGCGGTTTCGGCGACGGTGTACGACTTCAAGACCGATGCCGCCGTTCCGGGGGCCGATCTGGCAGCGGAGTCGGCGCGCCATGCCGGGCAGCTGAACCTGTACCGCCGCGCGGTCGCGGCCCTGACCGGCCTGCCCGCCGAATCGGTAAGCTGTGAAATCGTGTTCACTCGCCTGAGGCGGGCGGTTGTTGTCCCGCCTTGAACGGTTATTGGCAATGATTTGAGTACTTGATAGGAACCGCTGAGGCATGCCCCGAGCCCGTCGAGGGGCGTCGGCTTGAGGGGGCCGATGAATGGCCCTGCCACCGCAGTAGATCCGGGCCCTATTTCGGGCTTTACAGGAGAAACCCTGCGCCACACGGTCTTACGCCTCACAACATGGGCAACCTGAAAAAGAAACGCCGTCTGAAGATGAACAAGCACAAGCGCCGGAAGCGCTTGAAGGCCAACCGTCACAAAAAGCGTACGTGGCAGAAATAAACGACGTCGGCTTCGACGAGATGGTCGAGCCGACGCACTTCGGGACGCGGCTCACCACCCGGCAACGGTTGCTGCTGGAGAGAATTTAAGCCGCAAAGCGCACAACCCGCCGTCATCCGCGGCGGGTTTTTGCTTTCCAAATCGGAAGGCAATCAGCCCCGCCTTCGCCAACTTGTCCGCCAAAGCCTTGGCGACGGCGGAGGCTACGGCGCGGCAGGCTCCGCGCAACGCGCCGAGGCGGATCAATGCCACAGAGGGGCGCTCGATTTTTTTTGCTGCCTAAAGAGGCCTGTCCCTGCAGACCTGCGAGGTGACCGCGCCGGCCCACTCCGCCCGAACGCTCGAAAAAGCGCGCCGGCTCCTTTGCTCGCTTGAGGACTTCATCCGCGACTCGCTGACCAAGGCGCGCGAGCGCGGGGCCGGGGATTTTGCCAGGATCTCGGCGGTCACCGCGGCCGACACGATCTACCGGATCGACAGGGTCAGCGAGGCGGCGATCCTGGACTGGTTCGGGAGGCGGTGGCCTGCCGATTGGCCGGTGGAACTGGTGGCGGAAGGGCTGGGCGAGGATGCCCCGGTGACTTTTCCGAAGGGCGTGCCCGTGGAACGAACGGCGTGGAAGTGCATCCTGGATCCGATCGACGGGACAAGAAGCCTCATGTACGACAAGCGGGCCGCCTGGATCCTGGCAGGGCTGGCTCCGCAACGCGGCGCGCGAAACCACCTCGGGGACATCGTCGTGGCCGCAATGACGGAACTGCCAACGAGCAAGCAGTGGCGCTCCGACCAGATCAGCGCCATTCGGGGCCGGGGACCGCGTGGTATCGTCGCGGAGGCGGTGGATTGCCGGTCGTTTCACCGGACGCGGCGGCGCCTGGTCCTCCGCCCGTCAAGCGCAAGGGACTGCCGCCACGGATTTGCCTCGCTCGTCAGGTTCTTTCCCGAGGGCAAGGCCCTGACGGCGGAAATCGAGGAATCGCTTTGGCGAACGCTTTACGGTTCGGCTGCGAGCGGCTCCCCGGTCGTCTTCGACGACCAGTATCTGGCGACCGGCGGGCAGATTTACGAACTGCTGAGCGGGCACGACCGGATGCTCGGCGACATCCGGCCGCTGGTCTTTGCGAAGCTCGGACTCAAGACGGCTTTGGTCTGCCATCCGTACGACATCTGCACGTCGCTGATCCTCGAAGAGATCGGCGGCGTGGTCGAAACGCCCTTCGGCGGCCCGGTACGGGCGCCGCTCGACACAACTTCGCCGGTTGCATGGGTCGGCTATGCCAACCCCGCGCTTGCGCGCGCGATCCGCCCGGCGCTGCGGAGGGTGCTGAAGCGCCACCTTCGGGTTAGCTGACGGTGACCTCGACGGCCCGTCCGGACACGCGAAAGTCGATGAACCGGGCGCGGGCATTCGGGGGGCGCATTTCAAGCCTCGATCGGATCCTTCGGCCTGCCTCGGGCGAGGCGGCACACATGAGCATGTAGCCTCCTCCACCGGCGCCCAGCAGCTTGCAAGCGGCCAGGTCGTCGCCTGCGAGCCGGATGATGCGCTCGATCTGTGGGGTGGTTGTCCCTGGATCGAGCCGCTTGTTGAGGCTCCAAGACCGGGCGATGCAGCGGTGCAGGGCGGCCTGGTCCCCCTCCTGGAGGGCGCGGTGCAAATGCAGGGCATTGGAGCGGATGAGGTCCAGGGTCTGGACGGTGGACGATCGGCCGAGGAACATGTCGTGAACGATCTCCTTCAGGATGCCCTTGGCCAGCCGCGTGACCCCCGTGTAATAGAGCAGGAGTGTCTGGTTTGCATGGGCTTCGCCGAGCAGTTGCTCCGGCAGGTACCGCACTCCCGGCGTCTGGGCCAGGCCCGGCCCGGTCTCGATCAGCTTGACCCCGGCAAAGAGCGCCCCCGCCTGGTCCTGCCATCCGCCGCCCGTCGTCAGCAATTGCTCGATCGCCAGCACGCGCCGGTAAAGGTCGACCTGGTCCCATCCGAGGCTGCAGGCGCGGTTGAGGGCGCCGAGGAGGGTCGCCCCGAGTATCGAGGAGGTGCCCAGCCCCGATCCCTTCGGCACGGCGCTCAACAGCGATATCTCCAGGCCCCCGCCGAAGCGGCCGAGCAGCTCGCGCAGCGTGCGCGGCGGCTTGCCCGGGATGAACCCGGGAAGAAAGCCGGCGAGGGCCAGCGCGGCCTTCGGCAGGCTGAAGCCCGAATGCGCGTCGCGAAACGACGCCAGGCCGGCGAAGGACCCGATGTCCTCGGTCGACCCGAGGTCGATCGAACGCAGCCTGAACACCGGAGTTGGTATTGATCGTACGAATACCTGAATGGGGGGCTGGCCGTTGAGGAGCACGGCGACATTCAGGACGCAGCCGCCAAATTCAAAGCAGCAGGGCGGGGTGTCCGTCCAGCCGCCGGCGAGGTCGAGCCGGACGGGACTGCGCGCCCAGACGATCTGGTCGTCCTTCAGGGCCAGGCGCGGCCGCGGCTTGTCCAGGCGGGTCGACGCGACAACGGAGTCCTGCAGCGTCGCGTAGCCCGACGCAGCGAAGGCGGCGCGCCTTCGGCCGGTCTCCAGTTCGGCCAATAGCAGCAGGAAACGGGAGAGGTGCCCGGCGTTGTTCAGGGCGGATTGAATCCGCGCTGCGTGCTCCCTCAGCCAGCGGCCGAGCGAGGGCGCCTGGCGCCGCGCGAAGGCGGCCACGGCCGCGAAGTCTTGCAGGAAGACCCGCATGTCGGCATTCGCAATGCAGGCCTCGAATTCGGCCCGCAGGCATGAGGCGTGGGCCGCGCGGCGCTCCGCCATGGCGCGCGCGAAGTCGACGGCTTCGGGGATCTCCGCCGCCGAAAGCCGCCGGCATCGGGCCAGCCGCGCGCCGACGGCCGGATCGGGACGGGGGTCGAAATACCAGTCCAAAACCTCCTGGGTGATTTCCGGGCCGCGGAGCACCGGGTATATCGGCAGCCTGAAGACATCGCCCTTGGCAGGGGGCAGGCCCCGCGCCGCGAGCCAATCGAGGGCGTCGCATCCGCAAATCCTCCCGCCGCTTCCGGGCGCCCCGCGCAGGGTGTCATCGAGGTCATAGGGCCTGAAAACCCATTTGCCGGAGCCAACCGGGGCGGCTTCGACGCACCAGCCCTGCCCGAGCCGCCCGATCCGCGCCTTTGCGGGGAGGCCGCAGACGACGTTGTGCCCTTCGAGGCGGATTGCCTTGCGGGACTGGACGGCGTCGAGCCAGATGGAAAGGGAGGAGGCGCTTGTGAATGCGGACGGCGGAGTGGCCGCGCACAAGGCCCGTTGGGGGGAGAATCTCCCGCGCTGGATGTGCTCGAATGACTCGAAGAGCTGGCGGCTCGATCCAAGGTGGTAGAACCGGGCATCCTCGAGGGGAATGACTGCCGTTCGCAGGGCGGACCAGCCGAGCCGCCTGAGGGTGGCGCCCACCCGGGTCGTGCCACCCAGGGCGGCGCCTATCTCGGTATACAGGTCCAGGTGGGCCGGGTGGCCGTCGGG